>JANQTJ010000038.1 GCA_030731745.1 Flaviramulus sp.
ATTTAATTAATAGTTGGTTTTATTGTTGTCTAATACTTCCAGATACGCCATCACTTTTATTTATCTTTTCTGGATTTCCGTAATACTTTATTTCCCCACCACTAGTTGCGTTTGCAGTTAATTCTTTATAGGTGTTTATTGTGATGTTTGCTCCACTTGTTGCTCTAACATCACTGGATTCTGATATTAAATCTGCAGCTTTTATATCACTACCACTTGTTGCTTGTGCAATTAATTTTGTCGTTTTTCCTGATAATGTTATATCACTTCCGCTAGTCGAACTGCAATCTACAAAAGAGGTGTTTATATCTAATGTCATATCACTTCCGCTAGTTGATTTCAAAGTTAAAGATTTAGTAGTAATAGTATTTGTGGCATACAAATCACTTCCGCTTGTAGTTATTATACTTGAAATGTTTTTAAAAATTATATGAACTTTTTTTGCTGAAGCGTACCCGATATTTTCTTTTGTGTGAATTCTTAAAACACCATCTTCTATGTCAGTCATTATTAATTCTTGTATGTTTTCATCTGCCTCAACAGTAATACTTTCAGTACTTCCTTGTGTTATATACACATCTAAACCTTCAGTGGCTTTAATAGCCGAAAATTGTTTAGTAGCTCTATCTACTGTAATAACTTCGCCATTGCCTCTCACACCATGATTTAGGTTAAGATCAAAATTACATGAAAACAAGGTTAAGGTTAATACAGCTGTTATAACAATTTTAATTAGTGTTGTCATAATTATTTTTTTTGATTGATTTAAAGGTTTAATTTAGTTTAGGCATTTGATGATCAAAACTCAGAACTCTTTTAAGTTTCCACCGGTTATCTTCAATAAGCCACAAACTTGAGAATTTTGCATAACTACCAGCTGTTTCACTCCCTTCAAAAGTTTCAAAAAATCTGTGTTTTCCGTTTTGTATAGCTCCGTAAAGTTTGCCATTATCATAAAGAGGATAAACTTCTAAACTACCTTTTATTAGTTCTCTTCTGGCTTTATATGGGTTTGTTTTTCCACATAAACCATTATTCATAGATTCAATAAAGCTTTCTTTAGAATTTGTTAAACCAGAAATATCATGATAAAACTCAAAATCTTCAGAAATTAAATTGTCTAAGTGTTCTGTTTTACATTCATTAAAGGCTTCATCAAACAGCAAACTATCTTTTACTTTAAGGGCTCTAAATAATTCTGAATCCTCATTTATTTGAGCTAGTAATGGATTTGTTACTCCAAAACAAATAATTAAAAATAGTATTATTTTATTTTTAAACTGATACATTTTTTGATTGATTTAATTATTGGTTCAAATATCCATATTCTAGTTATTGATGAGTAACTTAAATACCTGAACTGTTATTTGTTTATGATGAATTGTTAATTATCTGTTTTAATTTCAATACCATTCGAGTCAATATTAACCTTCACATCCTCAGATTCAGCTTTAATACCTTGGTTATCAATTTTTAAGTTACCATCTTCAGATTTAATTTCTATACCTTTACTGTTTATTTTTAAGCCTTCAGTTTTTATATCAACTTTAAAATCTTCTTCAGGACAATCCAAACATTCCGATTCATCAAAAAGGATTTTCATAAAATGGTTTGTATTTTCATTTGAAACAATGTTGCCATAATAATTTTGATAGGTTAAGTAAGATTTTGCACTATTATTGAAATATACTATAGAGTTTTCAGGTAAATATAAGATGATGTTTATTTGTTGATTACTAAACTTATTTTCGGTACTAGTTGTTAAATAAGAGTTTAGTAATAAAGTGTTTTCTCTAAAATCAAAGTTATAATTTATGTTTTTTGCACGTTCAATTGCTGCTTCGTAACTTCTTCCATCGGCACTTTTTTCAATAGCTATTTTAGCTAGAGAATCAGTAGTGGATTTTACAATAATATCAATATCTGATGCATATATTATTTTAGTACCGTTTTCATCATGTGCAAGTTTAAAACCATTATGTCTGTAAAAGTTTTGACTAAAATTATCGTTACTAACCATTTTTACCATTAAAGTATCAGAAGCTCTTATTGGTAATTCTGTTTTTACAATATGTTTTTCATCAAAAGCATGTTCGCTAGCTTGTCTTATTCCCACTACGATTAATGAAATTATTGAGATTAACCATAACCCTAATAGGGTGAATTTTGCAATATTACCAATAGATTTTAAGTTGTTAATTAGAATTTTTAATCCTAAATAGAACAAGAAAAAGAATGGAATACCAAGTGCAAAAAATGTTAAAAGAGATACAAGCCATATTGGCGTATTGCCAGCATTAACTATATCTAACAAGTCTAATCCTGGGATATGAATAATATCTACAACACCCACTGATAGTAGCCCTATAAT
The DNA here is from genome assembly GCA_030731745.1 of Flaviramulus sp. Classification (GTDB taxonomy): domain Bacteria; phylum Bacteroidota; class Bacteroidia; order Flavobacteriales; family Flavobacteriaceae; genus JANQTJ01. Next base: position 2,372 of record JANQTJ010000038.1, read on the forward strand.
TAATCCTAACAAAGTAGATGCTCCTACTATTATCAGTATTATTCCTACAAACTTCGCAAATACTTTAAAGAAAAACATAATAACATCAGCTATGGTATCAAAAAAGGTTTTTGATGATGATTTTATGGTATTGCTTTGTTTCTTAAAATCCACATTTTTTGCAGCATTTGATACAGAATCCGTTACATTTTTAGCAACGTTACTAACGGTTTCTGATACATTTTCAAAACCATCTTTAATCTTTTTTTCTATGTTGCTAATGTTAACAGGTTCTCCTGTCATCATTATTTTTTCGGCAGTAGTTTTAGCTTCAGGTACTAAAATCCAAAGTAAGATGTATAGTAAAATACCTGTTCCAGCTCCAAAAATTAATAAAACCCAAGCTAAACGAATCCATAAAGCATCAATACCAAAATAATGTGCTAATCCAGATGAAACACCACCAACGTATGAGTTGTCCGTATCTCTAAATAATTTTCTAGACGATTGTGTTGATGTTGATTTTTTTGAATAAGACGTATAAGTTTCATCTTCAAAAATTTCGTCATCAACCAAATAATCTTCAGGTTGACCCATTATAGATATTACTTCATCTACTTCTTTAATTCGTATAACTTGTTTATGGTTTTGTACGCGCTCTGTAAAAAGTTCTGCTATACGCGCTTCTATATCTGCAATAATTTCAGATTGACCTTGAGAGTCAGTGAATGAACGTTTTATAGCCTCAAGATAGCGTTGCAATTTTAGGTAAGCATCTTCATCAATATGAAAAAATATACCTGCTAAATTTATGTTGACTGTTTTATTCATTGTTTTGTTGTTTTTTGGCTTGTTACTATGGTTACTGCGTTGTGTAATTCACTCCAAGTGGTGTTTAATTCTTTTAAAAACAGTTTTCCTGTCTCCGTTAAACCGTAATATTTTCTTGGCGGTCCAGAGGTCGATTCTTCCCATCTGTAATTTAAAAGTCCAGCATTTTTAAGTCGTGTAAGTAGCGGATAAATAGTTCCCTCTACTACAAGCAACTTCGCGTCTTTTAGGGTGTCTAAAATTTCTGCTACATAGGCATCTTCATCTTTTAAGACGGATAATATGCAGAACTCTAATACCCCTTTACGCATTTGTGCTTTTGTGTTTTCTATCTTCATGTTCTAAAGCGTTTTAATTTTGTGAAACTGTTCATTTTTTGATTGATTTGATTATTGATGAAATTTTATTTTTTTTGGGTGTTACCCTTTCGGGTCGGGCTTTTCGCTATATCTTTTTTTCGTCCCTCAAAAAAGGATGCAGCAGCAATCCCTAACGCAACCTGTGCTACTTTTTAAGTTGTCATTTTAGAAAATTGATAGTAAATGGATACTTGTAAACCTCGCCATCTCTCGCTTTTAAACTCGCTATAACTATAAAAACTAGCTCAAGAATAAATGCCATAACAGCCAAAACTCCTAAAAAGCCACCTATATATAATAAAGGTGATGGTTTGCCAATATTAATATGAACATCATTAAAACCATTAAAATCAATAAAATCAAAACCATTTAATATTTTAAAAATGAAAAACGGGATGGTTAAAGTTCCTAAAATGATGGCATAAAGCATAATGCTTATCTGGAAATTGATGATTTGTTTACCGTTTGCATCTATAAATTCTGATTTATCTTTATTGGCTATCCATAAAATAACCGGACCAATAAAGTTTCCAAAAGGTATTATAAACCTACTAAAAGTTGATAAATGAATAAAAGTTGCAATGTTTTTTTGATGATTGTTTAGCATAATTTTGAACCGTATAATAATATCCTATACAAATATATGTCTAAAAGAAGGTATTATGTTACACATAGTACTTAAAATTAACATAATTTTAACATTTATAATTTATTTACTCATAAATATTAATCTAAAATCAATAAGGAAGTATGCTTTTAAATGTAAGTATTAGTTTTCCAAATCTTTAAAGTAAATTAAAAAACAAGCCTAGTTTCAGTAAATTAGGATTAGTTTATAAAAGCATTAATTTTTCCCCATAAATCGTTATCAAAACTAGAAAGTGCGAAGTTCTCACCATCGCCTGTATCTCCCATTCTAATAATAACCAATTTTTTACTAGGTACTACATATAATTTTTGATCATCTTTACCTAAAGCGGCATACATGTCATTAGGCGCATTTGGTATTAATTTACCATCAAACTGAAATTGACTTTGTGGTAAACGGTAAGAAGATTTTCCGTTAAGCCACCATAAGTACCCATAAGATTGATTTATGTTTTGGGAGGTATTTGTAGCGTCATTCAAAAAGCTTTCTGGTACAATTTGTGTATTTTCCCACTTACCTTTTGCGAAAATCATCAGTCCAAAACGCGCCATACTTCTAGTGTCACTTCTATAAACGCTTAATCCACCCAAAGAAAACCATGTGCTAGGAAATCCGGACATACCAATTTTATCTCTAAGCTTAGTGTTGAAATAGTTATTCCAAGTTTGGTTACTAGCCTCCGCAATCACATCTTGCATTTTTACATATACATTATGGTACGCCCAACGGGTTCCTGCATCAGATACATATTGAAGATTTGCTGGAGATACATCATCACCTAAAGTGTCGTCTAATCCAGAATTCATCGATAGTAAATTTTTACATGTAATTAAGTCCTCTTTTTCTAACGAGGCACTTGTCCAACCTGTACCTAAATAGTCTGATACTTTATTATTAAGATGTATTAAACCTTCTTCTTGTGCAATGCCAGACATAGCTGTAGTTAGAGTTTTTCCAGCACTTGCCCAGTACCAAGGTAGATTATTAGCATGCCCGTTCATGTAACTTTCGGTTCCTTCAACAATTTTACCATTATAAAGGATTATAAAACTTTTAGTATTTTTTTCTTCAAGAAAATCTAACAGTGGTTGCAATTGGTTTTCATTCCATCCAAGTTCAGATGGTAAAACGGTTTCCCAAGTATCAGAATTTATGGGCGGAAAATAGATAGTATCAGAAATAGGTTCTATTATCGGTTCATTTGATGAACAATTAAAAAGCACTAATACCACAGAAATTGCAATGTAGATTTTAGATTTCATAACTTAGGTTTTCATATTGAGACACAAAAATATAGTAAAGGTTTAATAAAGTCGATCATTTCAAACTCAAAATACTGAATCATTATGTATCTTTGCGCCCTGATTTATATATATTATGCGCACAAAAACTCTTAAAAAGAATAAGATAAATGTTGTAACACTTGGTTGTAGTAAAAATGTTTACGATAGCGAGGTATTGATGGGACAATTGAAAGCCAGTGGTAAAGATGTGGTGCATGAAGAAGAAGGTAATATTGTAGTTATTAATACTTGCGGTTTTATTAATAATGCTAAAGAAGAAAGTGTTAATACTATTCTAGAATATGTGCAAAAAAAGGAAGATGGCGAAGTTGATAAAGTTTTTGTTACAGGCTGTTTAAGTGAACGTTATAAACCAGACTTATTAAAAGAAATCCCTAACGTAGATGAGTATTTTGGTACAACAGAATTACCCGGATTATTAAAAGCTTTAGGTGCCGATTATAAACATGAGCTCATAGGTGAGCGATTAACTACTACACCAAAAAATTATGCATATTTAAAAATTGCTGAAGGGTGCGATAGGCCTTGTTCTTTTTGTGCGATTCCTATCATGAGAGGTAAACACAGAAGCACACCTATTGAGGAACTTGTTACAGAAGCTGAAAAACTAGCCGCTAAAGGTGTAAAAGAATTGGTTTTAATTGCACAAGATTTAACTTATTACGGACTCGATTTATACAAAAAACGAAATCTCGCAGAATTACTTGAAGCTTTAGTTAAAGTAGAAGGTGTTGAGTGGATACGTTTACATTATGCGTTTCCAACAGGATTCCCATTGGATGTTTTAGATGTTATGAAACGCGAACCTAAAATTTGTAATTATTTAGATATTCCATTACAACATATTTCGGATGATCTTTTAAAAAGCATGCGTCGTGGAACTAATAAAGAGAAAACTACTAATTTAATTTATAAATTTAGAGAACTTGTGCCTGAAATGACTATCAGAACCACTTTAATTGTTGGTTATCCTGGTGAAACAGAAGCACATTTTCAAGAGTTAAAAGCTTGGGTTAAAGCGATGCGTTTTGAGCGTCTAGGTTGTTTTACCTATTCTCATGAAGAAAATACGCATGCCTATAATTTAGAAGATGATGTACCTGAAGATGTTAAATTAGAAAGAGCAAATCAAATCATGGAAATTCAATCCCAAATCTCATGGGAATTGAATCAACAAAAAATAGGGAAAGAGTTTAAAGTGGTAATTGATAGAAAAGAAGGTAACTATTTTGTTGGAAGAACAGAGTTTGATTCTCCAGATGTTGATAACGAAGTACTTATTGATGCCACTAAAACCTATTTAAAAACTGGCGAGTTTGCTAAAGTTAAAATAATTGAAGCAGAAGATTTTGATTTATATGCCGATGTTGTAAATTAAAAAATTGGAATGTGATGAGTTTTTTAGATTTTTTAAATAACATCAGTTCCAAACCACTTCGGGTTATAAATGACGCTATTAATAATTCTGATTATGTCCCTTTAGATTTGTCTGAAAACAATTTAGAACTTAATGAAATTGATGTCTTTTCATCCTTTAAATTAGAAAATTATATTACCAATCATATCAAAAATAATAACGGACTTGTTGCTTTTGGAGGTTATTTAGAGACTAGAAATATTTACCGTAGAAGTAACCATTTTAATAATCAAAATCAAGATACCGAGCGTAATATTCATTTAGGAATAGATATTTGGTGGGATGCAGAAACTCCAATTTTTACGCCGCTAGATGCTACCTTACATAGTTTTAAAAATAATACTAATTTTGGAGATTACGGTCCAACAATTATTTTGAAACATCACATTGAGAATCATTTTTTTTATACACTATATGGGCATTTAAGTTTAATGTCTTTAGAAGGATTAGAAATTGGGAAATCTTTTAAAAAAGGAGATCAAATAGCTACTTTGGGTGATGCTAAAATAAATGGAGATTATCCTCCGCACTTACATTTTCAACTTATAAAAGATATTCAAGATTATATTGGAGATTATCCAGGGGTTTGTAGTAAATCTGATTTAGAATTTTATAAAAGTAATTCCCCAGATCCTAATTTGTTATTGAAATTGTAAATTAATAGGGTTCGTTTAACGGTCAAGCATAAACGCAGTTGCCAGCTTTTGCTGGCAATTGCCGTTTTATGCAATGTTATGGACAGATTTCTTTTTTCTCCAATCCATCAAGTAGTATCAATTTCATTTGTTGTCTTTAAAATATAATTCAATTTCCTCAAGTAATTTATCAGGTTCCAAAGTATTGTCATTGATGATACCCAAAATATCCAATCCTTTTTCATCTATTAAATATTCCACAATAATTCTATCTCTTAGATATATTCTGGGAGTCATTGATTTAAATTCCGTTTCAACCCAAAAGTCGGAAGTGCTTTCGTATTCTTGAAATAGTTTCGACAGTTCATAATTCATATCATTTCTTACTCGACGATACGAAACATACTCCGAATAACCCTCATTTATCCAACTTGGTGTTTTCATAAATCCAAGAATTGAATGGTCTTTATACATTTGACTGTGTACACCTTCGTGGCTAATTATTTGTACTAAATTTAACCATTCAAAGTCACTTTTCCCTTTCTTTAAAATATTTTCTTTGAAATTTGGTATCCCAATGTAAATGTGTTTGTTGAATTTTGATGAAGCAATATTTTTCATTCCAAACAGTCCTATTAACCTCTCGTACAACGTGCCTTTCACAAAATACAGTTCCAACTCTAAACCTTCTTGATAAAATTGACTTTCTTTTAAATTCATTTGAACTGAATCTAATATATTTTTCACATCTTCATTAAAATTTATTTCATCATTGCTATAAATAATAAATGAGCCATATTCGATTTTCTTTCCAATAAACAGTTCTGGGAATTGCACAATAATAATTACTGATAACAATAAAATTATTAGGAGTATAAGTGATTTCTTAATCAAATTAATTTTTTGTTTTTTTTTATTTGTCTATAACGTCAGGACATGAAATCGTTTTAATGATTCATATTCGATGTTAAACGAATTTAGTTGAAATTTTTTACAAAATCAAGACTTAGTATTTTTCAAAGCCAAAAAAAGAACTGTTTTTATTTCGGGATTCATCAGATTATTCTCAGTATATTTTTGATTCACCTCAATCTCAATGCCCATATAATTAGATTTAAACTGTTTACGTAAATAGGTGGTAAAACCATCTGCTTTTCCTAAATATGGGTAGTTGTAGCGTACATTTAAATGGTTTTTTAAACCATTAAGTTTACTTTTTAATTTTTTACAAAATACTTTTTCTTTGTCTCTTTTAGAATCATAAAGCAAACCAATATCGCAGTTCCTTTTTTTATTATTTAAAATAGGAGTAAAGGAGTGAACAGAAATATGTAAAACTTCTTCTCCGTTTTCAATCCAATTATTAATGGTGTTTTCTACCTGATTTCGATAGCATAAATAATAAGATGTAATTAATGCTTCTTTGTCTTTTTTAGAAATATTTTTCGTGAATTCTGAGAATAAATTTTTATGATGTAAAGACCTATTGAGTTCAATAAGTAATCGGGTAGTTTCAGAATATTTCGAATAATCAGCAAGTGGATTTAAAATTTTAAAAATATCTAAGGCACCTATATCAAAGCCTCGATGGGAGTTTAAAGCAGTTTCATTTGAAATGAAAAGTGGTTTGAAAATTTCAGGAATAATGTTGCCACCATGCTCGCATGTTAATATGAGTTTCATGAGATAAACATTTTGTTTTCTTCTAAACAATTTGCTAATTGAGCATAAACTTTTTTAATGTTATTTTCAGAAAAATCATCCGCTATAGCGTTTAATATTCTAGTAGAAAGTGTTCCATTTGTTATAATAGTTTCAATAGCTTGATAATGGGTTTCATTAATGTCGTTTTTAACATAACCATAAAGTGTTTTCCATATTTCTTGAACAGTTAATATTTTATTGATTCTGAAAAGATTCAAATATTCTAAGTTTTTAACAATGTAGTTTTCTCCGTCTTTAATACAGGGATTTAAAATATTATAAAGCGCTTCTTTTGTAAATGTTTTTTGTGATTTTAAAGGCTCTAATTTTTCAGAAACTAAAAGTTTTAAAACTTCAATAATTAAAACACAAATGGCAATATCTGCCTTTGGGCATTCTTGTATATCTACCAATCTAATTTCAATAGCATTTCTATCAAAACGAGCAATGGCACCTCGAGAGTTTAAAAAATAATGATCTAAAATATGTTCTGTATCATGTGGTTTTATGGCTTTATTTATTGGCTCAAATATTTGAGTTTGATACCTTTTTTTTGAAAACACTTGCTCAGGAATAACCAATCCTGTCATTTCAGGAATTTCTTTTTGATTGGTTTTGTAATACTCTAATCTGGTGTCTTTAAAGCCTGTATTTTTACCTTCTAAAATTGGTGAGCTTGCACATAAACCAGGAATTAAAGGTAAAATTAAACGAATCGCAGCATGTAATTTTTCAAACTCGTTATCATCATAAAATGGTAAATTTATATGAGTGCTTTGAACATTGCTCCAACCATGACCCTTACAATTAAATATTCTATTATATAAAGCATAAACCTCACTATAACTGTGCTTCCAAAGTTGCGTATCTGTTAAAGGATTCATTAACGGATGTGCCGCTGTTGGCAATAAATATGTGTTTAATGACTTTAATAAAGAATTTATTTCGATAATATTTTTATGAAATGCCTCTGAAAGATTATCTAAGTCTGCAGTAGGACCATTTGTTTTTAATTCAATAACATGGGCCACTAACTCATTACTCCATGCGATAGCGCCATTTTCAATATCCGAGGTTAATTCACCGTTTTTTAAGGTAAGTAGAGTGTCAGCCACTGGGGCTACTTTAAAATTTTGATTATTAACAAGCATGTATTCTAGTTCGATGCCAAAAACCTCAAATAGATGATATTTTTTACCCATTTTAATCGAGTCTGTTTTTTAATGCTGTTAAAACTTTTGTGTATACCAAATCACCATAAAAACCATCTTCAACTCCAAAATCAATATTGGGATTGTCGTTAATTTCTATTACCATAGGTATGTTATTCACTACTTTTATATCAATACCCAATAGGCCATCTCCAATAAGTTTAGCAGATTTTAAAGCCATTTTTAGTACCTTTCTAGGCACATCCTCTATTGGTAAACAGTCTGCCTCACCATCTTGATCATTTTTATTTTCTGCTTTCCAGTTATAAATTTGCCAATGTCCTTTAGCCATATAATATTTACAGGCAAAAAAGGCTTCTCCATCTATAATGCCTATGCGCCAATCATAATCTGACGGACAAAACTCTTGAGCTATGATGAGATCGGATTCTTTTAGCATGCTGCTTGCTAAATCGTAAAATTCCTCTGAAGTTTTAGCTTTTTTAACGCCAAAAGAAAATGTGGAATCTGGCGCTTTTAATACACATGGTAAACCAGTGAATGCTATAACTTCTTTTAGATTTTCTTTGTGAACAATAATAGTTTTAGGTGTATTTATGTTGGCATTTTGTAACGCCTCTGCCATATAAACTTTATTGCAGCATTTTAAAATAGCATCAGGGTAATCTACAATCGCAATGCCTTCTTGTTGTGCTTTTCTGGCAAAGGCATAGGCTTCATTGTTAACTTCGGTGCTTTGTCTAATTAATAAAGCATCAAAAGAAGATAAACGCGATAAATCTTTAGGCTCTATGATTTCAGCATAAATATTCATTTTTTCGGCAATTTCAATAAATTTTTTTAATGCTTTTGGATTGCTTGGTGGCGCAGGATCGTTTGGGTTTACTAATATGGCTAAATCAAAATCACTTTGAGTAAGTTTAGGTGTGTCGTAACGCTTTTTTGCAAAATACTCATTAGCAAATTGATGCACACTTTCTAGGTGCTCTAAAGGAATCTCTGATTCTGAAATTACTTTTATACTTTGAATGTTCCATTTAGTGCTAAAATTAAATTTAATACGTAAAAAAGGTACTTGAAAATGCTTATAAAAAAGAGTACTAACTTCTTTATATTTTTGAGCCACATTTTGACCAAAATAAATGCTTAAAATAAATTCTTGAGATTTGATATTTTTTAAACTTTTTTGAATGATATCATCAAATTCATCGGATACAATTCTGACTAATTTTAGAGTTTTTAAATCAACTATATTCCTTACAGTTGGAATTGCTAAATGTCCTCTAGCTTCTGCCAGAAGTGAAACATAATAACCTTTAGATTGATAATTATAATCTTTACAAAGGTTAAATATTCTTGCTTTTTTTAAAAGTGAAAACTTTGGGTTTGTTAGGTAATCTTGTGAGGAAATTACATTAATATTCTCAATCGAAAAATTCCATTTTTCTGGTTGATTGACAATAATATATTTTTGCATTATACGAGCATGATGCCTTTTAAGTTTTAAACAAAATTAGTGTTTTTTTGTGTTGAAAATATTTTTTCAACCTAATTTAATAATCAAAAAAATAAAGATAAAATATAAACAGAACAGAAACCCACTAAGGCTAAAATTGTAGTCATTGTAGTCCAACTTTTAAATGTTTGTTTTTCGGTAAGTCCTAAATATTTGCTCACTAGCCAAAAGCCACTATCATTAACATGAGACATGATGGAAGCTCCAGAGGCTATGGCAATTACTATGAGGGCTTTGTTTATATCAGAAATGCTATCTAAAAGTAAAGGCGCTGTTATTCCAGCAGCGGTAATCATAGCAACAGTTGCTGATCCTTGTAAAATTCTCACCAATACAGCTGCTAAAAAAGCAAACAGTAAAATGCTTATACCTTTATCTGCAAAATAATTGGCTAACATCTCACCAGTTTTTGTGTTTACTAGCATTTGTTTAAAAACACCACCTGCACCAGTTAATAAAATGATGATCCCTGCTGGAGCCATGGATGCAGTTGTTATTTTTAATAAAACATCTTTTGTGGTTTTTCTTCTAATTCCTAAAACATACCAAGCTACTATATTTGCTAGAATTAAAGCTGTAAATGGATGTCCTATCATTTTCAACCAAGACTTAACAGTTTCTGAGATTTTAAAACTTTCTAATAATGGACTGTTTAATAAGGTATTACCAACTATTAGTATTATAGGAATACCAATAATAAACAATATTAATCCAACACTAGGGTAATTTCCAGAGTCAATAGATTCTGTATTTTTTAATGGAGCTTCAATATGTATTTTTCCTGAAATGTATTTTGCAAATAGTGGTCCGCTTACAATAGCCGTAGGAATACCAACTATAAAACCAAACAAAATAACCCATCCTAAGTCTGCCTTTAAAATATCAGCTACTGCTACAGGTCCTGGTGTTGGTGGAATAAAAGCATGCGTTATGGCTAACCCTGCTAGTAATGGCATACCATAAAGTAAAAGTGATTTTTTTGTTTTACGTTGTAAGGAATAAATTAGTGGGACTAATATGATGAATGCCACATCAAAAAATACAGGAATAGCAACAAAAAAACCTGTAAGCATTAAAGCCCAAGAAGCACGTTTTTCACCAAACTTATCTAATAAATAATTTGCCAATGCCTCAGCACCTCCAGAGTGTTCTAAAACAGCACCAAACATAGCGCCAAGGCCAACTACCATTGCAACAAATCCTAATGTATTTCCCATACCTTCTTGCATGGTAGATATTATAATTTCAGGTGGCATTCCAGCAATAATCCCAACAAAAATACTAGCAATTAATAAAGCAATAAACGCTTGTATTTTTAATTTGAGTATGAGTATAAGTAATATGGCTATACCAAAAAAAACAGCAGTAATGAGTGTAAAGTCGATCATGATTTTTACCAGTTTGTATGAAAATATTGTGACGGATTTTCATCAATTTTTTGGTAAGTGTGTGCTCCAAAAAAATCGCGTTGTGCTTGTATCAAATTAGCAGGAAGCCTCTTTGTGGTCATGGAAACCCAATAATTATAAGCTGCATAAAACGCATCTAAAGATATTCTATTATCGATTCCAGATTTAAGAAGTTTTGAAACCGCATTTTCTGAAATTTTTAAAGTTTCGAAAATTGAAGTATCATCAATTAATTCAGGATTATTTTTAAATATTTCAGAAACATCATTCATAAGGTTTGATCTAATGATACAGCCGTTAGTCCAAATTCTTGATAGCTCAGAAAGATTAATGTCCCAGTTTTGTTCTGAAGAACAAACTGAAATTATCTCAAATCCTTGTTGGTGATTTATAATTCTTGCAAAGCGATAAGCTTTTTCTAAAATCTTTGTTCTTGGAATTTCAAACGTAGCTTTTTCACGTGAAATAAGTACTGAAAGCTTTTTTCTTTTTTCTTTAAAAGCGGAAAGGTAGCGGGCAAAAACTGCTGAAGTCATTATGGTAGCAGGTATACCAATATCTAATGCTAATTTACTAGACCAACTTCCGGTGCCTTTATTTCCTGCTTTATCTAAAATGGTGTCAATAATATAGTTTCCTGCTTCTTTTTTGATTAGAATTTTAGATGTGATTTCAAGTAAATAGCTAGATAAATCACTTTTATTCCAACTAGAAAATATTGCAGAAATGGATTCGTTTGTCATTGAAATAGACATCATTGCATACATTTCAGCTAATAGTTGCATTTCGGCATATTCAATACCATTATGAATCATTTTAACAAAATGACCAGCACCATCTTTCCCTACAAACGTACAGCAAGGTTTGTTGTTAGCATCTTTTGCGGCTATAGTTTCTAGAACTGGAGCTACTAATTTATAACTAGAATTATTCCCTCCTGGCATCATTGATGGGCCTTTTCTGGCACCTTCTTCGCCTCCTGAAATACCACACCCAATGAATTGTATATTCTTTTTTTGAAGTGCATCATATCTTTTTTTTGTGTCTAAAAAATATGAATTTCCACCATCAATAATAATATCTTCACTATCTAGAAAATCGGTAAGTTGATTAATAACATAATCAACAACACTTCCAGCCTTTACCATCATCAAGATTTTTCTTGGCTTTTCAAGTGAAGCTACAAATTTTTCAATCGAATGATATCCTAAAATATTTTTAAAGCTTGAATTCTCATTTAAAAAATTGGTTACAAAATTAGCTTCATCACCCTCATTTCTGTTGTATACTGAAACTTTGAAGCCTTTTTCAGCAATATTTAAGCTGAGGTTTTTTCCCATGACACCTAAACCAATAACTCCAAATTCAGATTTACGCATTTAAATTTAATTTTGAAGTAATAATTGAAACGATTTCTTTTGCGGGTTTTTCAACTGAAATATGCAAACCGTATTGAGGAATTTCTAGGGCTTCAAATTGAGATTTTAATAAGGCAGCCTTCATAAAATGAGAATTTCTTTTTTCTAGTCGATCAGTTATAATTTCAAATGAACCATATAAATATACCCAGTTTATTTTGTCAACTTTAGAACTTAAAATTTCCCTATGTTTTTCACTCAAAGCAGAGCAAGCTAAAATAGCGCCGCCTTCAGATTGCCATTCTTTAATATAATTTGATAAAGATTTTAACCAAGGTAATCTGTCTGTGTCATTTAAAGCCTTATTGTTTTTCATTTTTTCAATATTGATTTCTGAATGAAATTCATCAGCATCATAAAAGGGTAAGTTTAGTTTCTTTGATAATAATTTACCAATAGTCGTTTTTCCACAGCCACTTATACCCATTATTATAATCATTATTGACTAATTTAGTAGCATTTGAATTGGTATAAAATAAGATGAATTCCTACAACTCAAAATCATTATTATTAACTAAGAAGATGGCGTTAACCAAGAATAGTTTTCCGTTTTCCCAAAAACTTCTGTACATGACATCATCAACCATATAAATTATACTTCCATTACCTAAGCGCTCTTCTCCAAAAACCAATGTATTTTTTAGTTCTTTTAAAGCTTCACTTCCAGCAAATCCAGATGCTTTTATTGGATTGTTATTTAAATAAGAAATATTATAATTATTACCATCTAATAACTTATAAGCACTACTTCCTAATTTAAAAGTAAAATAGGTTTCTGAGTATCCAAATGCCATAGGATGCGTAGCATCAACTTTAGTTTTGAAAATAGCTCCTGATATTTGTGATTTAATTGATTCACGCTCTCTATCAGCATATGAAATTAGATTTGCTGAATCTTTTTCTTTTTCATCTACTACTTTGGCAGTTTTTAATTGAAACCCTTTTTTGTTTGCAAATGCTCTTATGGCATTACCAATAGCTATAACTTTACCCCCTTTTTTAACCCACTCTTGAATTTTTTCTAAACTTTTTTCATTTAAAATCGAATAGTAGCCATTAGGCAGTATGAGTACACTGTATTTATTTAAATCTAAATAACTGAAATTTTCGGTGTTAATAGAGGTTACTGGATAATGTAGCTGTTCTTCGAAAAAATGCCACAATGCACCATAGCTTCCAGAAGATGTGCCTTCGCCAGATAGCATGGCTATTTTTTGTTTATTAACTAGCTTAATATCTGGTGAACCAAAATCTGGTCCGGTTGTTGAAAAACCAGATTGAATGGGGTTTAATAAACGATTAAATTTATTGGCAGTATCAGATATTAACTTGTCAAAATCAACAATTTTTTTATTATCACCTCTAACTATAATTAAAGAACCTCTATCAAATGATTTACCTTCTGTTTTTAAAGGTTTTTCAGTAAAACGAACTTTTATATTTTGTTTTAATAAGTCTGCCAAAAATTCTGCATCTTTTAAATGGTTCCATTTCACTATATAACCAGTAGCTGTTTTGCTTATTTCCTTATTTAAGCGAGGTTCTTTAGCTTTGCTTGAGGGTACTAACTTTTCACTAGCTATAGTTTTTAAACCATAAGCATAAGGAATGCTCCACGCGGTATTATCATAGGTAACAGAATCGGCTAACTTAGTTTGTGGTTCAAAAAGTGCTTTTACCATTTTCCCTTTAGGTTGATTAGTGCTTACTACAATATCTGAATTTGTAGTTTTCATAATTCCATTAGCCATGTTTGTATATTCATAGCCATTAATACTTCCTGATGATGGATTCCCGTATTTTATGTCGTGTTTATCTAAAAAACGTTTTAAAGCTTCAATTTTATCAGGGTTTCCTTGCATCACAAAGCTCTTATATTTTAGGTTTGAATTATTAAAGAATTTTTTAAATTCACTATTAATTTTTTCAGCATTTTTTGAAGCCATTTCAATAGTAGATATACCTGTAGTAGTATGATGTGCTATTCTGTCAACTAAAGTCAATTCGTTGCCTTCATCATTTAAAACTCCTAATCCACCTCTCCCATGTCCTGCTTGTTCATAGGTCATTCCAATTGCTCCTAAGTATGTTGGATAGGTATCTCCATAACTTGGATAAAGTAAATCAAAACGTTCTCTGGTAAAATAAAGCCAACCTGCTTCATCAAAATATTTTGAATGATTTTTACCAATTTGAGTTTGAAAATCGCGCTGCCAATCTGAAATTATTTCATGAAAAGGTTCAGCTGCAGGGGCAAAATAATAAGGCTCATTAATGCCTTGTTCATGGAAATCTACATGAATATGTGGTAACCATTTATTATATATTTTTAAACGTGAAACTGTTTCTATTTGAGTGCCCCAAGCCCAATCTCTATTTAAATCAAATAAATAATGATTAGGTCTTCCTCCTGGCCAAGGTTCATTATGCTCACTTGATTGTGGATCAATATCATAAGGTTTGCTAGCGGTTTCATTAAACCAGTTTGCATAACGATCGCGCCCATCTGGGTTAATACAAGGGTCCAATATTATTAATGTGTTACTTAACCAAGCCTGTTTTTCAGTTAAAACTCTATAAAGGGTATTCATGGAAGCTTCAGTACTAGAGGCTTCGTTACCATGTACATTATAACTTAGCCATACAATTGCCGTATTGTTATTGGCAGATTCACCATTTAAAATCCCCGTATTTTTTAAATTATTTTCTCTTATAGTTTCAAGATTTGCTATGTTTTCTTTTGAACTTATGTAAGCGACATAAAGAGGTCTTCTTTCATTAGTCTCACCATATTTTTCTAATTTGATTTGATCAGGCAGTTGTTCAGATACATATTTGAAATAATCTACTACTTGATGGTGTCTCGAAAATTGAGTACCTAAATCATATCCCAAAAATTCTGATGGGGATTTAATACTTTGCGAATGCATGCTTATAGAAGCAAAAAAAATAGTTATTAAAAATAAATGTAGTTTCATATAAAGTTTTTATTGATTAGCTAAGTTAATTAATTTATAAAACAATAAATAAAAAAAATCCCGATAGGTTTCTATTGGGATTTTTTTTATTTTCTATGTTGTTTGTAATAATATAAAATTCAATTTATTCCACCAAAACCCAATCACCTTTAGCTAATAATGGCTCAGCTTGTTTGTATTTTAAAGTTTTATTTTCACCATTTATCACATGTTTAATAGTAACATGATCGTTACGCCCAATTTTTGGTCGGTCTCTAACAATGGTTTCAATAACTTCTTGTTGACGTTGTGTGTTTCCAGCGGCTCTATTTTGAGCAGAACGTTCATCTAAATTTGGAATTTCGTCTTTTTGTATTTTCAGATTTTCTTTTCTTCGTACCTGTTTCGCTTCTTGAATTGTGTCTTGAGTTTCTTGTGGTAATTCTCCTTTAAATAAGAAAGAAATAACCTCTTTATTCACTTGATCAATCATAGATTTAAACAACTCAAAAGCCTCAAATTTATAAATTAATAAAGGGTCTTTTTGTTCATGAACAGCTAGTTGTACAGATTGTTTTAACTCATCCATTTTACGTAAATGCGTTTTCCACGCATCGTCAATAATAGCTAAAGTGATATTCTTTTCGAAATCTGTAACGAGTTGTTTTCCTTTGGTTTCATAAGCTTTTTCAAGATCTGTAACAACGTTTAAGCTTTTTACGCCGTCTGTAAAAGGAACAACAATACGTTTAAATTTATCACGTTGTGTTTCATAAACATTTTTAATAACAGGAAAAGCAATATCAGCATTACGTTCCATTTTTGCTCTGTAGTGATCAAACGTAGCTTTATATATTTTTGATGTAATTTCTTGAGCTGAAAGTTTTCCAAATTCATCTTCAGTAATTGGAGAGCTCATTGAGAAATAACGAATTAATTCGAACTCGAAATTTTTGTAATCGTTTGCTCCTTTATTAGTTTCACAAATACCTTCAGTAGTATCAAAAATCATATTAGCCAAATCGACACGTAAACGTTCTCCGTGTAAAGCATGACGACGACGTTTGTAAACTACCTCACGCTGAGCATTCATTACATCATCATATTCTAACAAACGCTTTCTGACTCCAAAGTTATTTTCTTCAACTTTTTTCTGAGCACGTTCAATAGATTTAGATATCATAGAATGTTGAATTACTTCACCTTCCTTTAATCCCATTCTATCCATCATTTTAGCGATGCGTTCACTACCAAATAAACGCATTAAATTATCTTCGAGGGATACGTAGAATTGCGAACTTCCAGGATCTCCCTGACGACCAGCACGACCACGTAACTGTCTGTCTACACGACGAGAGTCGTGACGCTCTGTACCTACGATGGCTAAACCGCCAGCTTTTTTAACTTCATCTGATAATTTAATGTCTGTACCACGACCTGCCATGTTGGTAGCTATGGTAACCTGTCCAGACTTACCCGCTTGATCAACAATTTCAGCTTCTTTTTTATGTTGTTTGGCATTTAAAACATTATGAGGTATCTTTCTGATACTTAACATTTTACCAAGTAACTCAGAAATTTCAACCGATGTTGTACCTATTAAAACGGGTCTGCCTGCTTCAGCTAGTTGTGTTACATCGTCAATAACTGCATTGTATTTTTCTCTTTTAGTTTTGTAAACTAAATCTTCTTTGTCTTGACGTGCAATGGGTCTGTTTGTTGGAATTTCTACAACATCTAATTTATAGATTTCCCAAAACTCACCAGCTTCTGTTACAGCAGTACCAGTCATACCAGAAAGTTTACGGTACATTCTAAAATAATTTTGAAGTGTTACTGTTGCAAAAGTTTGGGTAGCATCTTCAATTTTTACATTCTCTTTAGCTTCAATGGCTTGATGCAAACCGTCAGAATATCTTCGGCCTTCCATGATACGACCAGTTTGTTCATCAACTATCATTACTTTGTTTTCCATCACCACATATTGTGTGTCTTTTTCAAATAAAGCATAAGCTTTTAAAAGTTGATTTAGCGTATGGATACGTTCAGATTTTACTCCAAATTCTTTAAATAAATTTTCTTTAAGATTTGCTTCTTTTTCAGGTGATAAATTTTGCTCCTCGATTTTAGCAATTTCAATGCCTATTTCAGGTAGGATGAAAAAGTCAGGATTGTCTTTACCAGAGATATATTCTACACCTTTATCTGTAAGTTCTATTTGATTGTTTTTCTCTTCAATAACATAATATAATTCCTCGTCAACCTTAGGCATTTCGCGGTTGTTGTCTTGCATATAAAAGTTTTCAGTTTTTTGAAGTAATTGTTTTACACCCTCTTCACTTAAAAACTTAATTAATGCTTTATTTTTTGGCATACCACGATACACACGCAGTAATTGGAAACCACCTTCTTTGCTATCACCAGCAGTAATTAATTTTTTAGCTTCAGCTAAAACGCCAGTTAAATATTTACGCTGTACGGCTACAATATCATCAACTTTAGGTTTTAACTCGGTAAACTCGTGTCTGTCTCCTTGCGGGATGGGACCAGAAATGATTAAAGGCGTACGCGCATCATCCACTAAAACCGAATCTACTTCATCCACAATCGCATAATGATGAGGTCGTTGTACTAAATCATCAGGTGCATGTGACATGTTATCGCGCAAATAATCAAAACCAAATTCATTATTCGTTCCATAAGTAATGTCAGCATTGTATGCTTTTTTACGAGCAGCAGAGTTTGGTTGATGGTAATCAATACAATCCACACTCAAACCATGAAATTCAAAAATAGGTGCCATCCACGCGCTATCACGTTTTGCAAGATAATCGTTAACGGTAACTAAATGTACACCTTTACCAGCTAAAGCATTTAAATAAACAGGTAATGTAGCTACAAGCGTTTTACCTTCACCAGTTTGCATTTCGGCAATTTTACCCTGATGCATGGCAATACCACCAATAAGTTGTACATCATAGTGCACCATATCCCACGTAATTGGTTTTCCAGCAGCATCCCAAGAGTTTGCCCAAATAGCTTTATCGCCTTCTAATGCTATGTAATCTTTATCACCAGATAAACTTCTGTCAAATTCGTTAGCAGTAACAGTTATAGTTGTATTTTTTACAAATCGTTTTGCAGTTTCTTTAACCACAGCGAAGGCTTCTGGTAAAATATCGTTTAAAACATCTTCTGTAATTTTATAAGCATCATCTTTTAATTTATCAACTTGCTCATAAATATCTTCTCGTTTATCAATATCTTCCGTATTTTCAGCCTCTTCTAATAATTCAACCATTTGTGCATTTACAGAAGCATTCGCTTCAGCAATTTTAGCTTTAAACTCAGCAGTTTTAGCTCTAAGTTCATCGTGCGATAAAGCTTCTAAGCCTTTTTCAAATGTTTTAATTTTATCTACTAAGGGCGTAATGGCTTTTACATCTTGTTTAGATTTATCGCCAACAAATATTTTTAGTACAGAATTTAAAAAACTCATGTTTATATGTTTTATGGTTGCCCTATATTTTTATAATGAGCAACACGTGTTTGTGTATTATGTTTTTATTGTATCTAGAATAGCATTCAAAGATACATTTTAGAACAAAAAAAAAGCCTCAAATCGAGACTTTTTTAACTATTCTTTATGCAATATTATTAATATTCATCTTCATTCCAAAGATAATCTTCATCTGTTGGGTAATCCGACCAGATTTCCTCAATCGAATCATACGAATCACCTTCGTCTTCTATCGATTGTAAATTTTCAACAACCTCCAAAGGTGCTCCCGTTCTAATAGCGTAATCTATTAATTCGTCTTTTGATGCAGGCCATGGCGCATCGCTTAAATATGATGCTAATTCTAAAGTCCAATACATTTCTTGTGCGTTATTTTTTTTGCAAAAATAAATTTTTAGTTTAAACAAACAAGGAAAAAATGAAATATTTAATCATTAATTTTAAGAACGTATTCTTTTGTGTTTTAAACAGTTGAAATTTATTATTGCTTAGGTTAATATTTATGCAATTATTATTTGGGCGTTTCCTTTCAGGTCGGGCTTTTCGCGCTACACGGTAGCTCGCTTCAATCCCTAACGCGTAAATGTTTATAAAACCTACTTTTTCTCAGGAATCCACTTAATTTCATTTGCTTGCAATTCAACAGACAACTTTCGTGCCAACACAAAAAGATAGTCCGAAAGCCGATTTAAATACGTTAAAGCATGTGCTTCAAAAGGTTCTAAATCATTGAGTGCAGAAGCTAAACGTTCCGCTCTGCGGCATACACAACGCGCAATATGACAGAATGACACCGATTGATGACCGCCAGGTAACACAAAATGTGTCATAGGCGGTAAGGCTTCATTCATCAAATCCATTTCATTTTCTAGAAGTTCGATATCTGCAGCTGAAATTTTTTCAATATTCAAACGCTCCTTACCATTTTTTAAAACAGCCTTTTCAGGATCGGTAGCTAAAATAGCACCTACAATAAAGAGTTTGTTTTGAATATCAATAATGACATCTTTGTATTTCTGATTAATATCTTGGTCGCGAATTAAACCCATATGCGAGTTTAACTCATCAACGGTACCATAACTTTCTATTCGAATATGGTGTTTAGGTACACGTGTGCCACCAAATAATGCTGTGGTGCCTTTATCTCCTGTTTTAGTGTAAATCTTCATACTGTAAATTTAAAAAACTTAAAATTAAAACTTAAATCTTTTTACTACGAATCGCATTCCAGATAAATAATTAAACTCGAACCTTAAAATGCTCTTTAGCTTGTTCTTTTCTGAAAAACACAAATCCCCAAAAAAAGGTATCAATGGTAACCATTACTTTAGGATGTTGTTTGATAGTTTCCCAAGCTTCTGTCATGCCTTTACTCCAATAAATGTCATCAAAAATAAATACAGAATCGTTGTGTGTGCTTTTTAAAAGTGTCTCAAAATAATTTAGTGTAGCTTCTCTTTGGTGATTTCCATCAAAAAAAATAAAGTCATAACTTTCTGTATTAAGCTTTTCAATTTCATTATTAAAATTGCCTGCTATGAGTTTGATGTTTTTTAAGTTGTATTTTTTTAATTTTTCAGATGTAAATTCAGAAATATTTTGGCAGCCTTCTACAGTAGTTATTTTAGATTTTGGATTTCCTAAACTTATTGCTTGTGTTGCAATACCTAGGGAAGTGCCTAATTCTAAAACAGTTTCAGGTTTAAAATAATTTGAAAGGCGGTATATAAGTTTAGCTCTTTTAATGGTAGTCCCAGCATTTTTTGCGATTCCAGAAATTGTTCTGGTTGCCTGTTTCATTATTTGGGAGCCTACGCCTAAATCTGTTATTTTTATTTTATCTTTATTTTTTAGAAGTGATTTTTTGTAATCTGTTATTGATAAATATGCTTGGTATTTTGTTTTATCATAAAAACATTTAGTAATCAAATCAAATACAAAAGGGGAATGCACACCATGCTGATTTGTAGATTTAATTAAGAATTTTACGTAACAAATTAACTGATACCACATAATCTTATTTAATCAATCAATTTTTCTTGTAATTCCATCCAGCGAAATTCTTTTGTTTCAATATCATTAATAATTTTTTGCAACGCATCTGAAAGTTTATTTATTTCTTCAGTTGATAAATCTGGATTGTTAAACTTAGCTTCCAACTCTTTTTTGTCAAAAGTTAAGGAATTGAGTTTGCTTTCAATATTTTTAAGTTCTTTCTCTTCATTAAAAGAAAGCTTGTTTATTGCTTTTTGTTTCCAAGATTTTGTGTCTTTTTTCTCTTCAGAAGTATTTGAAATTACAGGTTGGCTATCTTCATAAACTCTGTAATCAGTATAATTACCTGGAAAATCTTCAATGACTCCATCTCCTTTAAAAACTAAAAGATGGTCTACTACTTTATCCATAAAATAGCGGTCGTGTGAGACTACTATGATACAACCAGGAAAATCTAATAAGAAACTTTCAAGTACATTAAGCGTTACAATATCCAGATCGTTTGTTGGCTCATCTAGAATTAAAAAATTAGGATTCTGAATTAAAACGGTGCACAAATATAAACGCTTACGCTCACCACCACTCAGTTTTTCAACAAAATCATATTGCTTTTTTCTGCTAAACAAAAAGCGTTCTAATAGTTGTTGAGCACTTATTTGACGTCCTTTTTTAAGTGGAATGTAATCACCAAATTCTCGAATAACATCAATAACTTTTTGTTCTGGTTTTATGGTGATTCCGTTTTGAGTATAATAGCCAAATTTAATAGTGTCTCCTTTTATAACTTTCCCAGAATCAGGTTTAGATGTTTCTGTAAGGATGTTTAAAAACGTAGTTTTTCCCGTGCCATTTTTTCCAATAATACCTACACGTTCACCTTTCTGAAACATATAATTAAAGCCATCTAATATGGTTTTTTCTTTAAAAGATTTAGATACTTTATGAAACTCTAAAATTTTACTACCTAAACGTTCCATATTAAGTTCTAACTGAACTTCATGGTCGTTTCTGCGTTGGTGCGCCCTATGTTTTATATCAGCAAAATCATCAATTCTAGATTTCGATTTAGTGGTTCTTGCTTTAGGTTGCCTGCGCATCCAATCAAGTTCCTTTTTAAAAAGTTGTTTGGCTTTACCAGTTTCAACAGCTTCTTGTTCAATACGTGCTTCGCGTTTTTCAAGATAATAAGAGTAGTTGCCTTTGTAGCTATAAAGTTGTCCCTCGTCAAGTTCTATAATTTCATTACAAACTCGTTCTAAAAAATAGCGGTCGTGAGTAACCATAAATAAGGTTATATTTTCTTTTGCAAAAAAGGCTTCTAACCATTCAATCATTTCTAAATCTAAATGGTTGGTTGGCTCATCTAAAATTAGTAAATCTGGTTTATTAATTAAGGCATTTGCTAGGGCTAAACGCTTTTTTTGTCCGCCAGAAAGGACACTTATTTTTTGGTTTAAATCTTCAAGTTTTAATTTGAAAAGTATTTGTTTGTAAAGTGTTTCAAAATCCCAAGCTTGATAACGCTCCATAGCTTCGAAAGCTTTTTGGTAAGCATCAGAATCATCTGGATTTAAAAGCGCTTTTTCATAATTAGAAATTACTTTTAAAATGGGGTTATCACTTGCAAATATGGTTTGCTCAATGGTTAGTTCCTTATCAAATTTAGGGTCTTGTGATAAAAAAGAAACCTTCACGTCTTTTCTGTAAATTACATTTCCAGAGTCTGCTTGGTCATCACCCGAAAGTATATTTAAAATGGACGTTTTTCCTGTGCCATTTTTGGCAACAAAAGCTATTTTTTGATCTTTATGGACGCTAAAAGATAAATTCTCAAAAAGGGTTAATTCTCCGTAAGATTTTGATATGTTTTCTACTGTTAAGTAATTCAAAGTATATTTTTTGTGCAAATAACGGATAAAAAACTAAAAATCCAGTGATATGTTTTATTGTTCAAGGTGAAAACTTATATTTGTAATGAAAGTATATTAATGCGTTTAAATGATTATAATTAAGCTATAAATGTTATTAAATGATTGAAAAAAAAATATTATTTGGTTGTTTAATTTTATTTGTTCTGTTTTCTTCATGTATAACCAATAAAGACTTGGTTTATCTTCAAGATAAAGAGGGGCATACTGATGAGGCTCTTATAGTTAATCAATTACCAAAACCTTATAGGGTTCAAGTAAACGATATATTGAGTATTAATGTTAAGGCTTTAGATGAAGAATTAGTAGGGATGTTTAACCCAGTTGGAGGTGCTAATGGTGGTGCTCAAAATCAAGCGGGAGGATTATATTTTAGTGGATTTACAGTAGATTTACATGGTAATATTGAGTTTCCTATTTTAGGAAAAATTAATGTCTTAGGCTTTACAATTGCTGAAATTAAGGATAAAGTAGAAAGTGCGCTTTTAAAACAGTACTTTAAAGAAACTGCAGAGATTTTTGTCACAGTAAAATTGTCTGGATTACGATATACGGTTACTGGAGAAGCTGGTGCAGGTGTTTATACCTTATTACAAGATCGGGTTAATATTATTGAGGCTTTAGCAAATGCAGGTGATTTACCTAACACTGCTGACAGGAGAGATATCTTAATAATCAGACAATATCCAGACGGACAAAAAATCCATCATATTGATTTAACAGATATCAAAGCTATGCAATCGCCTTTTTATTTCATACAACCAAATGATATCATTTTAGTAAAACCTTTAAAACGTAAAGCTATTGGTGCAGGACAAACATGGCTTTCTAATTTAACAACAGTAGCTTCAATTATGTCTGTGTTAGTATCAATGTATTTTTTAACAAGAAACTTATAATACGCACAAAGTATGGAAGAGGAATTTGATGTTTCAGAATCAACATCAGTATCAGCATTTGATATCAAAGCTTTTATTATTAGAGTTTTAAGTTATTGGAAAATTTTTATCTTATTTATTGGGTTGGGCATATTTATAGTTTACCAGCAAAATATTAGGAAACAACAATCATACAGGTTAGGTACTCAAATTTCTATTGAAGAAGCTTCAAATCCTTTATTTACATCAACAACCAGTTTAACATTTAATTGGGGTGGTGTATCTGGTAAAGTACAAACAATTATCAATTCGTTAAGGTCACGTTCCATTCATGAGGAAGTTGTTGATAATTTAGAGTTTTATATAACTTATTTAAAGCAAGCTCGATTTAGAAAAGATGATGTATATGGTTATGTACCTTTTAAGGTTGTTTTAGAATCGAATACAAGTCAGTTGTTAAACATACCCATACGTATTACGTTTCTTGAAAATAATACATTTGAGATTTATATTAATTTTGAAACAAATACGGTTACAACTCAAAATTACGATGATAAAAGTAAGGCTTTTTTAGATGTGCCAACAGGAGAGTTTAAGCAACAGTTTGCTATTGGAGCACCTGTAAATCTACCTTATATTAATGGGGTTTTATCTATAAAAGAAGATAGAAAAGTGCTTCCTGGCGAAACGTTTTTTATAGAGTTTCTAGACTTTGATGCTGTAGTTGCATCATACAGAAGTAAATTAAGTATAGATAATCCAAAAAACTCCGCCATATTAAATCTCAATATGGTGGATGTTAATAAGGCTAAAATAGTTGACTATTTAAATGAAACGGTAGCTGTTTTAAGTAAAGATCAATTAGATAGAAAAAATCAATTTGTCACCAATACCATTAAATTTATTGATGAGCAATTAGATCGTGTAAAATCTCAATTAACTCTCAATGCAGATTCTTTAAATCGTTATAAGCAGAAGAATAGGATATTTAATTTGAATGATGAAAGCGCTGCAATAAACACGAAACTCATTTCTTTAGAATTAGAAAAAGATACCAACAACAAAAAACTAGCCTATTATGCAAGTTTAAAAAAGTATTTAGAAACTAGTGATAGCTTTACAGAAGTTCCTGCGCCTGCAGTTGTTGGCATTGAAGATGGTAATATCGTATCCAACATTGGTAAAATAAATACTTTATCTGTTCAGAAATCAAAATATGGTTCTACAGTCCGAAAGGATGCTACTATTTTTGCAGATTTAGACAGACAGATAGATGGTTTAAAAATGGTGCTTTTAGAAAACATAAGCTCAGCTACCAGTGAGATTAGAAGGGAGTCTGAATTGGTTAATAAAAAAATAGCCGAAGAAGAGGTTAAAATAGGGAAGTTGCCCAAAGCACAACAAAAATTGTTTGATATTCAACGGCAATACTCGTTAAGTGAGCAAACCTATAATGTTTTTTTAGCTAAACGTGGTGAAGCTGATATAATAAAATCGGCCAGTGTATCCGATATTTTAATAATTGATAAAGCAAAAGATACTGGAGCCATTCCAATAGATTTAAAGTTAAGCTCTCGCTATTTATTTGCTGTTTTAGGCGGGTTATTACCTCCCTTAATTTTTGCCTTTTTATTTACTTTTTTTGATGATAAAATACACAATCCAAAAGCGTTAGATAGCTTATCTAAAATTCCACTTTTGGCCGTTGTAGGAAAGTCTGATATTGATAGTAATTTGATAGTGCATCTAAAACCTAAATCTACTGTAGCAGAGTCTTTTAGAGCCATTCGTGCTAGTTTGCAGTTTTTTTACAGGAAAAATAACTTAAGAGATGATAAAGATGTTTTACCTTCAAATTATTATGGCGGTTCTAAAGCGATAATGGTAACTTCATCAGTTAGTGGTGAAGGAAAAACATTTTGTTCCATAAATATAGCCACTGTTTTTGCGATGTCTGGAAAAAAGACAATTTTGGTAGGATTAGATTTAAGAAAGCCTAAAATATTTGGTGATTTTGATATAAAAAATGATATTGGAGTTGTTAATTATTTAATCGGAGAAAAATCATATAAAGAGGTTATTCAACAAACAAAAGTGCCTAATTTAGACGTTATTACCTCTGGGCCAATTCCCCCAAACCCCGCAGAATTAATTGTGGGAGCTAATATGAAAGCTTTTATTGATAATTTAAAAAAATCGTACGACTATGTTATTTTAGATACACCACCCATAGCATTGGTAGCCGATGCCTTAGAATTAACGCAATATGCTGATGCTACAATTTATGTGATTAGACAAGACTATACCAAAAAAGGGATGATAAGTGTTGTTAACGATAAATATAACAAAGGAGAAATCACTAATTTAAGCTTTGTTTATAATGATTATAATCAAAAAGGAAAATATGGATATGGATATGGATATGGATATGGATATGGATATGGTTATGGAAGTTATGGCTATGGGTATAATGATGACAAAGAGCCAAAGAGTCTAACCATAACATCAAAAATAAAAGCCTTTTTTAAGTTATTTAATAAATAAAATTAATTCGCATCATAAAATAAAACAAACAAAATTGAGTATTAAAAACACTAAAGAAACTTGGCTTTTTAGCATATCGCCAAACAATAAATTTTTTTCAATAAATTTTAATGAAATTTGGCAGTATCGCGATTTGTTGTTTCTGTTTGTAAAACGAGATGTGATAACGGCCCATAAACAAACGGTGTTAGGCCCTTTGTGGTATTTAATTCAACCTTTATTTACCTCAATTACTTTTACCATTATTTTTAATAATTTAGCGGGTATTGAAACGGGATCTGTACCACCATTTTTGTTTAATTTAACAGG
Source organism: Flaviramulus sp. (assembly GCA_030731745.1). GTDB lineage: Bacteria > Bacteroidota > Bacteroidia > Flavobacteriales > Flavobacteriaceae > JANQTJ01. The sequence goes on from JANQTJ010000038.1 coordinate 28,896, forward strand.
CATTGCTGTATGGAATTATTTTACGTCTTGCTTAACCGGAACTTCTAACACTTTTGCTAATAATGCAGGTATTTTTGGTAAAGTGTATTTCCCAAGAATGATATCGCCCTTGTCAAAAGTGATTTCTAATCTGCTTAAGTTTGGAATTCAACTGATTATTTTAACTGTATTCTATTTGTATTTTTATCTAAATGGCGCTGCTATTTCGTTAAACTTTTCGTTTATTTTATTTCCTTTCATTGTTCTTATAATTGGCATATTTGGTCTAGGTTTGGGTATGATAATTTCGTCCATGGTAACTAAATATAGAGACTTAAATTATCTGGTAGGTTTTGGTGTACAGTTATTAATGTATGTGTCTGCTGTGATGTATCCTATGGCCTTAGTACAACAAAAAATGCCTAATTTTGTTTGGCTGGTTAAGTATAATCCATTAGCATATATTATAGAGTCTACACGTCACATGATTTTGAATGTAGGGCAATTATCTATTGGTGGTTTAGTCTATACTTTAGGAGTTACCATTGCTGTTTTTATTGTAGGGATCTTACTTTTTAATAGAACAGAGAAAAATTTTATAGATACCGTTTAATTGTTACAGTTAAAATTTATTAGTCATTGAGAAAAGATATTATATTAAGTATTGAAAACGTGTCAAAACAATACCGATTGGGGCAGATTGGTACAGGCGCTTTGGGTCATGATTTGAACCGATGGTGGCATCGAATTCGAGGAAAAGAAGACCCTTATTTAAAAATTGGAGAAGTAAATGATCGCAGTACCAAAGGAACCAGTGATTATGTTTGGGCTTTAAAAGATATTAATTTTAAGGTTGAAAGAGGTGAGGTTGTAGGTGTTATTGGTAAAAATGGTGCAGGAAAATCAACATTACTCAAGTTAATGTCTCGTGTTACTTCACCAACAACTGGTGAAATTAATTTTGGCGGACGTGTAGCATCTTTACTAGAAGTAGGTACCGGTTTTCATGGAGAAATGACAGGACGAGAAAATATTTTTCTAAATGGAGCTATATTGGGCATGACCAAAAAGGAAATTGCATCAAAGCTTGATGAGATTATTGAGTTTTCAGGTTGCGAACGCTATATAGATACACCTGTAAAACGCTATAGTAGTGGTATGTATGTAAGGTTAGCCTTTGCAGTTGCTGCTTTTTTAGAACCAGAAATTCTAATAGTAGATGAGGTTTTGGCAGTGGGTGATGCGGAATTTCAAAAAAAAGCCATTGGCAAAATGCAAGATATTTCACGAGGTGGTGGGAGAACCGTTTTATTTGTGAGCCATAATATGGCAGCGGTTAAACAATTGTGTTCTAAAGTTATTGTTTTGGAATTTGGAACTGTAGTTTTTGAAGGCAACACTAATGATGGTATTGAGTATTATTTACAGTCAAATCAATATGACGGTTATATAGGCCATTATGTAAATGAAGCTGTTGAAGAATCTGGATTTGTAAGTTTGGCTCTTCTAGATAAAAATTATGCAATAAGGACAGAGTTTGGTTTTGATGAGCTTATTACCATTAAAATAAATGTAAAAGTAACAGAACAATACTTAAATTCACATATTGGATTTAGAGTTATAGACAGAAACGAAAGAGTGATTTTTACTTCAGAAATAAAATTGGCTTCTGAAATAGATAAAGCCGGGTTGTATCAATTTGAAGTAAAATTGCCACAGCAGTTTTTAGTGCCCAATAAATTTAAACTTACTTTTGGAATGCATATCCCTAATGTTGCATTGATTGATTATCAAGAAGAATGTTTGTCTTTTGAGATTGTAGAAACTGGCTCTGATTTTCATTTGTTTAGTGGTAATGATTATGGTTGTGTTTTTATGGATTGTGATTGGAAAATTTTATGAATTTAATAAAAAAAATATTTAAATATTTTTTCGTCAATAATAAAAATATAAACAAAGAAATTGATGATTCAAGATTTATTATATGTCCAAAATCATCTAATATTTCTAATCTAAAAATTTCTGTAAGAAATCCAATAGAGAATAAAAAATATATTGACATTGGCGAAAATTGTTTGTTAAATGGAAATTTTATTTTTGAGATTAAAGAAGGTAAAATAATTGTAGGAGACAGGACTTTTATTGGTGGAGGGACATTTATTTGTATTGATGAAATTGAAATTGGAAATGATGTATTAATATCTTGGGGTTGTACATTCATGGATAATAATGCACATTCATTAAAATGGAGTGAGAGAGAGAATGATGTAAAAGATTGGAAAAAAGGCTTAGAAGAGAATAAAGTAGGTATGTATAAAGATTGGAGTAACGTGAAAAGTAGTCCAATAGTTGTTAAAAATAAAGTCTGGATTGGTTTCAATAGTATTATTTTAAAAGGAGTAATAATAGGTGAAGGTGCAATTGTAGGAGCGGGAAGTGTGGTTACAATAGATGTACCTGATTGGACGGTAGTCGCAGGCAATCCTGCCAAAGTTATTAGAGAAATTCCAGAAAACGAAAGGTAAAATGACTTGGGATGAAACTATAAGATATATAAGAATCTTACCTGAACATTCAGTCTTAGTAGAAAAGGCTTATTTTGATGAAGATTTACATCTTAATGTGAGGCGGTTTTCTGAAAGCGACGAGTTTAAAGAAACCCTAAAGATTTTCAAAAAATATAAACCAAACGCATCAAAAGTATTGGACGTTGGTTGCGGAAATGGTATAAGCGCCATTAATTTTGCTTTAAAAGGCTATAATGTTTCAGCTGTAGAGCCTGATAAAAGTGATACAGTAGGTGCTGGGGCAATTAAATTGCTGAAAGAGGAACTTAATCTTGAAAATATTGAAATTTTTGAAGATTTTGCTGAAAACATAAATTTTCCTAATAATTTTTTTGATGTTGTATATGTTAGACAAGCGATGCATCATGCAAATAATTTGGACAAGTTCATTAAAGAATGTGTTAGAGTATTAAAACCTAGTGGGTTGTTATTAACCATAAGAGATCATGTTATATATAACGAAAAAGATAAGGAATGGTTTTTATCTTCTCATCCATTGCAAAAATATTATGGTGGCGAAAACGCATTTACTTCTATTGAATATAAAAATGCTTTTAAAAAAGCAGGAGCAAAAATTATTAAGGAGTTAAAGTATTTTGATAGTATAATAAATTATTTTCCAGCAACTACTAAAGAAGTATTGATTCTAAAAAACAGTAATGAATTAAGACAAAAGAAAAAATTAATTAATAAATTGGGTTCAATAGCAAATAATTGGTTAGTTTGGAATTTATATTGTTTATTAAGTAGCTATAAACCGTTAAATGAAACTACAATACCAGGTAGAATTTACTCTTACATTGTAATAAAAAAATGAAAATCTTAATCATAGGTTCCAAAGGCTTTATAGGTTCACATTGTGTAGAATATTTTTCAAAAGAGCATGATGTTTGGCAGTGCGATGTAGTAACAGATTATGCTTTAGATAATTATTTTTTAGTAGATTCAACAAATGCCGATTATAATGATATTTTTGAATCACAACAATTTGATGTTTGTATAAACTGTTCTGGTGCTGCAAGTGTACCAGATTCTATTAAAAATCCACAACGTGATTTTGTGTTAAATACTTTAAATGTATTTAAGCAATTAGATGCTATTAGAAAGTTAAACAGTACCTGCAAATACATCCATTTATCTAGTGCTGCAGTATATGGTAATCCAAAATTCTTGCCTATTGATGAAAATCATCCATTAGATCCTATTTCACCTTATGGTATTCATAAAAAAATGGCTGAAGATATTTGCAAAGAATTTTATGAAAATTATAATATTTCTACTTGTTCTTTACGTATTTTTTCTGCTTATGGAAATGGGTTGCAAAAGCAATTGTTTTGGGATTTATATAAAAAATCAAGTTCAAAATCTAAAGTTAAATTATTTGGTACAGGCAATGAAAGTAGAGACTTTATTCATGTAAATGACTTAGTTGTAGCAATGGATCAAGTTATAAAGTATTCAAGTTTTAAAAACGATATTGTAAATGTTGCTAGTGCAAAAGAATTGACTATTAATAGTGTAGTATCTGTTTTTTTTAAATATTTCAAGCCTGAAACTCAAGTTGTATTTGAAGGCAATTCGAGATTAGGAGATCCTATTAATTGGCTGGCAAATATTGAGAAACTTCAAAAAATGAATTTCAAACAATCAATAACTATTGAACAAGGCTTAAAGCTATATACCGCATGGCTAAAAGAAAAAGAATAGGTTTAGTTTTTTCGTATAACGAAAACTGGATTGCAGGAAGCTATTATATCCTCAATATTATTCATGCACTCAATACCTTAAGCGATAAGGAAAAACCAATTCTTGTTATTCTATCAGAAAACATTGAGAATTTTAATGTCGTTTTAAAAGAAACCAACTATCCATTTTTAGAATACTTTGTTTTTCCATTTCCTAAAGTAAATTATAATTTAATTGAAAATATTTTTAATAAATTCAGTAAAAAACTTATAAATAGACGAGTAATTAATAAGAAACCAAAACAACCAATTGTTGATTTTTTATATCCTAATTATATAGATTCTATTAAAGTTAGAGGATTAAAAAAAGTTAATTGGATTCCTGATTTTCAAGAGGAGCATTTGCCACAATATTTTTCTGAAGAAGAAATAAAAAGTAGAAAGTATATTCAAAAGGAGATATATTGCAACGGGGATATTGTGGTGCTAAGTAGTAAAGATGCAGAAATGGATTTTAAAAGACTTTATCCAGATGCTAAAGCAAAAACATTTGTACTTAATTTTGCTGTTACTCATCCTGATTTTAGTTATATAAGTCCTAAAAAAATATTTGAAAAATATAATATTAGTGAGCCATATTTTTTCTTACCCAATCAATTTTGGGCTCACAAAAACCATATAGTTGTACTGCAAGCTCTTAAAATTTTAAAGGATCAAGGAATTGATGTTTCAGTTGTATTCTCTGGTAATGAAAATGATTATAGAAATAAAGACTATTTAGCAAATTTAAAAAGCTTCATAGAAGTAAATAATTTAAAAAATAATGTAAATTTTTTAGGGTTTATACCTAGAGATGAGCAATTATTATTAATGAAAGAGTCAAAAGCGATTGTTCAGCCGTCATATTTTGAAGGATGGAGTACAGTTGTAGAGGATGTTAAGGCGTTAAATAAATTTGTTTTACTTTCAGATATTAAAGTACATAGAGAGCAAATGAAATACAATTGTGATTTTTTTAAACCAAGTGATACGAATAAATTAGCTTTACTAATAAAAAAACACATTAAAGTGGAAACTAAAATTAATGACATTGATTATAACTTAAATAAAAAAAAGTTTTCAAATGATTTTATTAAATTAATTGAACAAGCTACATTTTGAATTTAGTTTTTTAGAGATTATAATGCTACAAATCACAATAAATGTTATCTAAAAAATCACCTTTGTTTTCAATAATTATTCCAACGTATGACTCTGGATCAACATTATCCGTTGCTCTAGATAGCATTTTTAATCAAACATTTACAGATTTAGAGGTATTGGTAATAGATGGTTTATCATCAGACAAGACTTTAGATATTGTAAAAAACTATAAAAATAAGTTTAATAATATCCGAATTTATTCAGAGAATGACCAAGGTATTTATGATGCCATGAATAAGGGGATTGATTTAGCTATGGGGGAATGGTTGTTTTTTATGGGAAGTGATGACTTTTTTTATGAAACTACAACCTTGGAAAAACTTTTAAAATATACGGATGTTGAAGATAATACTGTATTATATGGAAGTGTATATTCTACACGTTTTAATGGCATTTATGATGGAGAATTTACTTATTCTAAATTAACAAAAAAAAATATCTGCCATCAATCAATGTTTTTCAACAAAAAGATTTTTAAAATGATTGGTAAGTTTAATTTGAAGTATGTTTCTCATGCAGACTGGGATCATAATTTCAGATGTTTTTTCTCATCTAAAGTAAAATGTATTTATGTAAATCAAATTATTGCAAATTATGCAGATGGTGGATTTAGTTCTTTAAATCAAGATCATATTTTTAATAATGATAAATTTTTTAAAATTATTAATTTAGGAGTTGGAAAATTAACATTTCAAGAGTTAATCACAGATTGTAATGAGGCTATTAGTTTATACAAAAAACAAAAGGACTATTTTAAATTATGTGTAGCTTACATATTGAAGTATAGTTTTAAAATTCTTGCAAAAATTTAAAAATCAAATTATACTTTTAAAGTATGAATCGTAAAGTGTCGATAATCATTCCAAACTACAATCATGAAAAATACTTAAAACAACGTTTAAGTAGTGTTTTTAACCAAACTTATTTAAATTTTGAGGTTATTTTATTGGATGATTGCAGTACCGATAATAGTCAAGCTATATTGTTAGAATATGCTAATAACCCAAATGTAACTCATTGTATTTTTAATAAAACTAATTCTGGGAATACTTTTTTACAATGGAAAAAGGGCATAGAAATGACCCAAGGCGATATTATATGGATTGCCGAATCAGACGACTTTTGTGATGAGGATTTTTTAAAAGAAGTAAGTAAACCTTTAATGGAAAATAATGCGGTAATGCTGTCTTATTGCCAATCTTACCGAGTTAATGAAAATAATGAGGTTACAGGTAGTTGGAAAACATATTCAGATGATTTAGATAGGCTTCAATTTGAAAATGATTTTGTTATGGATGGAAATCTGTTTATTAAAAATTTTTTGATTTATAAAAATGTAATTCCAAATGCCAGTGCTGTATTAATGAGAAAAAATGCTTTACTTTCATGTTTAAACCTCGAAATACTAAGTAATTACAAATATTGTGGAGATTGGATTTTATATTTTCAACTTTTATTGAATAATAAAATAGCATTCACATCAAATAGTTTAAATAATTTTAGGTTTCATGAAAATAGTGTTATTGCTAATGCTATTTCCAGTAATGAAAAACTAACGCTTGTCAATTCTGATATAAAAATGAGGGCAACTATGCTTGATATATTAAAGAACAGTAAACCCGAAAATTATTCAGATATTTTAAAAAACAATAAAAAAGCATTGAATGAACTTAAATATGAGAAAGGGAAAATACTTTTTAAGAACAAACAAAAATTAAAAGGGCTGTTTGTTATATCAGGGATTGTTTGGTATTTCATTAAAAAAAGTTTAAACAGAATATCTGGCTACTAATATGATATCAATAATTATTTGTTCAAGAAATAAAGTAATTGATAAAAGTTTATATGAAAATATAAAAAACACTATTGGTTGTAAATATGAGCTTGCTATAATAGACAATTCTAAAAACAAATACTCCATTTTTCAAGCCTACAATTTAGGGATAAAAAAAAGCAAAGGAGACTATTGGTGTTTTATACATGATGATATCCTATTCCATACCAAAAATTGGGGTTTAAAGATTCAGGAAATTTTTGAAAACAACCTAAAAATTGGTTTAATAGGCGTTGCGGGAGCTAAAGTAAAAACTAAAATGCCATCTGCTTGGTGGGATTGTGGTATTCAAGAAAAAGTTATGCACTTAAAACAGCATCTTGAAAATGGTGAGGTTGAATATTGGAACACTGGTTGGAAAAAGTCTAATATTGAAGAAGTAGTTGCCATTGACGGGCTTTTTATGGTAGCTAGACCAAATGAAAACATTTATTTTGATGAGGATTTAATAGGCTTTCATAACTACGATTTAAACATATCTTTGGCTTGTAAAATGCAAAACCTTAAAGTGGTTGTTACCAACTCTATCTTAATTGAACATTTTTCATTTGGTACTCCAGACATAAATTGGTGTAAGTCTGTCATAAACTTTGATAAACGTTATAGAAAGATGTTGCCACAGCAAGTTGAAGGCGCCTTAAGCAATGATCAGTTTAAAAGATTGGAATTTAAAAATGGTACATTATTTTGCGAAAAACTTCTTATAAATAATTTAAAAATTCAAGCTTTTTATTATTGGTTGCGATTGGTGTTCTTTAAGCCATTTTCTAAATACCATTTTTATTTTTGTAAACGATATTTGAAAACAATTTTAACTAAGCAATAGATGGAAAAAGGATATGTTATAATAGTAACTTATAATGGCATAAAATGGATTGAGGAATGTTTAAAAAGCGTTTTTAATTCTTCAATACCGGTTATTCCAATAGTTATTGATAATAATAGTAATGATGATACAGTTGCTTTTATAAAAGAAAATTTTCAAGATGTAGTTTTATTGGAACAATCCGAAAATTTGGGTTTTGGAAAAGCAAACAACAAGGGAATGCGTTATGCTTTAAATCAAAATGCTGATTATGTTTTTTTGTTAAACCAAGATGCTTTTTTAAATAAGGATACAATTGAGCATCTAATACAAGTAGCAAAAAAACACCCTGAATATGGAGTTTTAAGTCCTTTACAAACAGATTATTCGGGGAAATTATTAGAAAAATATTTCTTCAAATTTTCAGCAGAAGATAACATGACATTATATTCAGATTTTATATTAAAAAATAAAGTGAAAGATGTTTATTCCGTTAATTTTATACAGGCTGCTGCATGGTTTTTACCTATTAATACCTTAAAAAAAGTTGGAGGCTTTGATCCTATATTTTATCATTATGGAGAAGATAATAATTATTGCCAAAGAATAATGTACCATCAATTTAAAATAGGTATTGTACCTAACACTTTTATTAGGCATGATACTGATAAGCCATCTGATGTAAGTTTTATACCTTTTTCCAAGAATTATTTTAACATTTATAAAAGGGACATTTCTATAAATTATGCTAATATTAATAAGCAACTTGCACCTTCAATCATTTTTAAAGCTAGAAAAAAAATTTATTTTAAAATAATTAAAAGTTTTGTAAAACTTAATTTTAAAAAATCTTTAGGATATTATAAAGAGCTATGTATTTTTGATAGCACATTAAAACTAATTAAAAAAAGTAGAGATATAAACTGTACAATTGGAGCTAATTATTTAAATGATTAAGAGCTTAAAATTAAGATACGAACACTTAATATGTAAGGTAAAATGAAATTTTCAGTTTCAGTAATAATACCAGCATATAATGTTGAACGCTTTATAGAAAAGGCGATTAAATCTGCATTATTACAAGCAGAAGTCAATGAGATTTTAGTTCTAGATGACGGAAGTACTGATAAAACCCTCCAGTTAATTGAAAACTTACAAAACAAAAATTCTAAAATAAAAATTTATCACCATAACAATAAAGCAAATAAAGGACGTTCTGCAAGCAGGAATTTAGGAATAAAACATGCAAAAGAAAACTATGTTGCTTTTTTAGATGCGGATGATTTTTATTTAGAAAACAGATTTACAAACGATAAATTGGTTTTTGAAAAAGATTTAACAACTGATGGTGTTTACAATGCTGTTGGATTTCATTTTTACAGAGAAGCTACAGTTTTAGAAAAAGAAAAACTTAGAATAAATACCCTTTCAAAAAAAATAGAACCAGAAGCATTATTTGATGCTGTTATATCAAGTAAATATGGGGATTTACATTTAAACGGAATAACTGTTAAAAAAGCTGTTTTTAATTCTACAGGGATTTTTAATGAATCGTTAATGGTTGCTGAGGATTCTGATATTATTATTAAAATGGCTTTAAAATGCCAATTAGAACCTGGTATTATAAATAAACCGTTAGCACTTAGAGGTATTCATGAGACTAATATTTTTACAAGGGAAGATTTGTATAAAAAATATAGATTAAAACTTTATGAATCTGTTATTTCGTGGTGTTTTAAAAATCAAATTCCATTAAAAAATACAGATGTTGTATTAAACTATTTATGGGTTATTCGGTTTAGAGAAAAATATAGTTTATTGGCAAATATTTTATATTGGAAAAGCTTGTTATTAAACAATCCAAAGCTTATATTTTCATATTTAAGTGTAAAATACTTCCCAATAATTAGGCTCAGACAAATGCTTTTTCCATTTTTGTATAGATGATAATGATATTGTAATTTTTTGTTAGTTCAATGACAAACTCAAAAAGTAATGTTACGGCAATTATTCCCTGTTATAATGATGGGCAATACATTATGCAGGCATTGAAATCTTTATACAATCAAACATTGTTACCAGAGCAGATTATTATTGTTGATGATGGTTCTAGTAAAGCTACAACTCAAATATTAGCTAAAATAAATCATCCTTTACTACATATTATTTATCAAGAGAATAAAGGGGTTAGTAATGCCAGAAATCATGCAATCAGTTTCGCTCAAACGGACTATATTGTCAATCTCGATGCTGATGATTATTATGAATCTAGTTTTATAGAAAAAGCAGTTGATATATTAAATAACAATAATGAAGTAGTGGCTGTCAGTAGTTACTGCCGTATTTTTAGTAACCATAATACGATTGAAATTATAGCGCCTTTAGGAGGAAAATTGAAAGATTTTATTGTGATCAATAAATCAAGAGCTAACTCAATGTTTCGAAAAAAATCATGGGCTTCAGTAGGTGGATTTGATGAAAAAATGCAGAACGGTTATGAAGATTGGGAGTTTTGGATTGCTATTTTGAAGCAAGGAGGGACGGCTCATATTATAAAGGAAGTATTATCGCATTATCGCATCAAGAAAGTGTCCAGAGACCAAATAGCATTGAAAAATCATGATTTTGAATTACGAAAATATATTTATTTTAAACACAAAGAAGTCTATCAAGCACATCTCGATTTTTACATAGGTGAATTGTTACGTCAAAATTCATTTTTAAGAAATACCGTTCATAAGACAAAAAAATCTGTTGATTATAAGGCAGGAGAATTTATTTTGAAACCATTGCGAGCAGTTAAAAAGATATTTAAATAGGATGAGTATATTAGTATCCATAATTGTTCCCTGTTATAAGCAAGCTCATTATTTGGGGGAAGCCTTGCAGTCTGTTTTGGAGCAAACGTACACCAACTGGGAATGTATTATTGTCAATGACGGCAGTCCAGATACTACAGATGAGGTGGCACAGCAATGGTGTAAAGCAGATAATCGTTTTAAATATTTACAAAAAGAAAATGGTGGCCTACCAAGTGCTAGAAATGCCGGTATTGCAATAAGTGTCGGCACCTATATCCTTCCTCTTGATGCCGATGATAAGATTCATTACTCCTATGTAGAAAAAATAGTTCAAGCATTTTCAAATAATCCGGAATTAGACTTGGTAACTTCTAGAATCCAATTATTTGGCGCACTCCATAAAGAATTGCAATTACCTGATTATAATTATAAAAGGATCTTAGTTAGAAATTGTTTTGCACATTGCTCCTGTTTCAAAAAAACTTCATGGGAAAAGGTGGGTGGTTATGATGAAAATATGAAATCATTTGAAGATTGGGAGTTTTGGATTCGAATATTGAACGAAAAAAGTCAGGTTTATAAAATCCCTGAAAATATGTTCATTTATCGAAAACATGAACAAGGTAGTTTAAGTAACTCTTTTAAAACAAATCCAAAATTTTATTTTTCTTTATATGATTATGTGTATGAGAAAAATAAGGATAGGTATAAAAAGTACTTTCCAAATCCTATTATTGCCTATGAAGAGAATTTAATTTTGAAAGAGTTTAATAAAAAAATTAAAAATAATTTCATTTTTAAAATTTATCAAAAAATAAAAACAATTTTTAAATGATGAAATTAAAAAGTGAAGTAAAAAAGATTGTTAAAACTAAGTTATTGGATTTATTGGGTGCAAAATTTAATATCAGTTTTGCAAGATCTGGGGATGATTTACAATTAATGAAACTTATAAATAATAGTTCTCCAGGTGTATATATCGATATAGGATCTTGGCATCCTAAAAAGGCGTCTAACACATATTTTTTTTATTTAAGAAATTGGAAAGGAATTTGTATTGATCCAAACCCTGAGTTAAAAGGATTGTACGATACCATGCGACCAAATGATATTTTTATTAATGCAGGTGTTGGAAATTCAAATTCAAGAATGAACTATCATATGTTTTCTGAAAGTTCAATGAATACATTTAGTAATAGTTTCATAGAGAAAAATAATTTAGGAGATAAAATCATAAAAACAATTGAAGTGCCTATTTATTCTCTAAAGGAAATTCTAGACAAGCATATAAAATCAAGTGATCGCTTAGATTTTTTTGATATAGATGTTGAAGGATTTGATCTGGAAGTTTTAAAAACCAACGATTGGGATTTATATAGACCTAAAGTGGTGGTAATTGAAACAGACCTTTCAATCAAAGAGGATATAAACTCCGAAATAGTTGAATATTTAGAATCTAAAAGATATAGATTAATTGGGAAATCTATTATCAAAGAAAATCTTGGAAATTTATTTTTAATTTCAAATTAGCATGAGAAAAGGCAAAACAATCGTATTTTGTTAAAATCAAACTAAAAAGACTATTATGATTTCAGTAGTTATTAGAAATAAAAATCAATCAAAAGCTTTGGAGTTTTTACTGTCGAATTTAACCAATCGTTACAGTGAGGATATTGACGAAATCATAGTGGTTGATAACCTTTCAGCAGACGATTCTGAAGCGATTACAAAAAAATATAATGCTAGATTTGAAACGATATCAGATTTTAGTTACGGTGGAAGTGCCAATTTTTGTGCAGAAAAATCAAAAAATGAAATCATTGTAATTTTCAGTGCACACTCTTATCCAGTAAGCCCCAATTTTTTCTCAGCAATAAAAACCGCTTTTGAAACGAATGAAAGTTTAGCAGGGGTAAGGTGCCTACATTCAAGCAATGATTACAAAAACTATATTCTAAACATATCAGCAAAACAAGATCCAAATAAATCTGGTTTAATATTTTCGGGTTCTGCTTTTAGAAAATCTGTTTGGAAAAAAATAGAATTTAATATAGATGTTCCAACTTTTGAAGATAAAGATTGGACAAAACGTGTTTTAAAAGCAGGTTATGATATAGAGTTTGTACCAGTAATATTTAGTTATTCTATTAGTAGAAACAGTAAACAATTATTTTTTAGATTTAAGAACGATTTAATTGGCAATTATCAAATCTGGCATGAAGAACCAAAACTAACAAGTGTGTTAAAAGGTACTTTGTATTCTATATTCAAGGCATTTAAAACAATGCTTATTTCTATTTTTTACGCTATTAAAAGGTTTTTGTTTGTTTTGAAGTTTAAAATCAACAAACCTAAAAAATTTGAGTATTAAGCTTATAAAATGAGAAAAGGAGTAAACTCATCCAAAGAACAAGTAATTGAAGCCTCAAATGTGGAACACAGAGTAATAATTCCTTTGCATATACCTTTTGAGGAAGCATATTATAAAGATGCATTTTCAATTTTTGAAATGTGCTTAAATTCTATTTTAAATACGTCTATTTACAAATTAAAAATAACTGTTATAAGTGATGGATCATGTGATAATGTAAATAACAAATTGTATAAATTATATCAAAACAATAAAATTAACGAACTCATTATTGAAAAAGATAATATTGGAAAAATCAATGCCATTTTAAAAGGATTACGAACCGTTAATGAGCAATTTGTAACCATAACCGATGCCGATATTTTGTTTTTAAATGATTGGGATAAAAGTGTTTTTGAAATTTTTTCAACCTATAAAAAAGCTGCGGTAGTTTCTCCTATCCCTGTTTTTAGAAAACAACTTAGTTATACAGCTAATATTTGGTTGGACTACTTATTTTCAAAAAAAATGAAATTTCGTGCAGTAAAAAACCCAATAGCATTGGAAAAGTTTGCAAATAGCCTAGGCTGGCCTTTTTTGCGTGATAAATACAAAGACGTTATAATGACATTAAAACAGGATAATGTTATTGCAGTAGTAAGCGCAGCACATTGCGTTGCGACTTACAAAACAGAATATTTAAAAAATATACCTAAAACAAACACTATTTATAAGTTGGGAGGTAATACTGAGGGGGAATATTTAGATAAACCACCTTATATGCTGGACGGTTACAGATTATCTACTTATGATAATTATGCATACCACATGGGGAATTTAAAGGAGGATTGGTTAACAGATTCATTTAATTCTATAAAAATAGTAAATGAAAAAACAACCTTACCAATCATTGAAAAAACATCGCCCAAAAAGAAACCTTTAAAATTAATGGCAATGAAATTACTTTTAAACTCATTTAAAACGAGAAAAGTTTACGATTTCTTTTTAAAGAACAAAGGGCTAACAAAAGAAAAATTAAAAGGATTTAGATAAGTTTAATTTAAGAATAATAATAGTTGATATAAAAAATTGCATTGATTACTATAACACTAACATACCGAAATAGAGATTTAAACATTGTAAAAAAGTGTTTAAAATCATTAGATAATCAAAGCGAAAAGGACTTTAAAGTTGTTTTGGTTGACTATGGTAGCGAAGCGGATTTTTCAAATGCTCTTGCAGATTTGGTTAAAAATTATTCTTTTATTAAACTTATACAGTGCCCAGTTCAAGGTCAATTATGGAATAAATGCAGGGCGATAAATATGGCTTTAAAACAGTGTGAAACCTCTCATTTTTTGGTTGGAGATATTGATTTAATGTTCCATCCAGATTTTGTTAAGATTGCAATAAAATTAGCTTCAGAAAATGCAACCTATTTTAAGTATAGTTTTTTATCTAAAGAAGAATCGTTAAAAGATAGAGCGTTTGATGAGTATAAAATTGACTTTGTTGGAAATGAAGAAATAACAGGAACCACTTTGTTTCCTACTGAAACACTTAAACAGGTAAATGGTTATGAAGAGTTTTATCATGGTTGGGGTGCTGAAGATACCGATATACATGTACGTTTAAAAAATTATGGATTATCTGTAAATTTTTATGACGAGAATATATTAGTAAAACACCAATGGCATCCAAAAGCTTATAGAAGTAAAAATAGCACTAGTCCATTTCATTCAAATTTAGAACGCGTCAATCATAATTACATGTATTCAACCATTAATAACAAAGTGGTATTTGCAAATGGTAATGATGATTGGGGAGTTGTTCCTAATAAAGAACACTATTTAAAGCTTTCAGAAAAACCAGATATAGAAATTAATATTCAGTCCATTGATTTTCATTTTTCTGCATTATTGGCAAGTTTTAAAAATTTGAATAATCAAGTAGTGAAAGTTCAAATAAATCAAGCTAGTACAAAGGATAAATTAGTTCAAACTGTTAAAAAGATATTTAAAAAGAAGCATTTCAATTACCTAAAATTGGAAACTATCAACAACCTTTTATTAGAAGAAATAATTAAAAATTACAGAAACAAACCTTACTGCTATAATTTTAATAGAGAAAAAGGGGTTATTAATTTAACAATCTACTTTAACTAATGAAGATATTACTGGTTTCCATGCCTTCATTACATTTTTTTAGATGGACAGAACAATTAGAAAATTCTGGTCATGATGTGTATTGGTTTGATATTGTAGATGGAAATCCAACTTCAAGATTACCTTGGGTTAAGAAAATAAACGGCTGGAAACTAAAGTACCCAAATTTAAAAGGGCGATATTTTATTAAAAATAGATTACCATTTTTGAAACCTTTTTTTGAAAGAAATGTAGCAATAGAATTTGAAAAAACGCTAAATGAAATAAAACCAGATATTGTACACAGTTTTGTGCTATATATTTCCTGCACACCTATTTTATCAATAATGATGAAATATAGAAATCAGAAGTGGATTTATTCTTCTTGGGGCAGTGATTTGTTTTATTTTCAAAATAAACCTAAGTACTTAAACGATATTAAAAGAGTATTACCAAGGGTTAATTATTTATTTACCGATTGCCAAAGAGATATAGAATTAGCAAAAAAATACGGTTTTAAAGGAGAGGTATTAGGCGTTTTTCCGGGGGGTGGAGGATTTGATTATAACGAGTCTGATAAATTTATAAAACCCGTTTTAGAACGAAAAACAGTTTTGATTAAAGGTTATCAAGGACGTTCAGGACGTGCAATAGAAGTTCTAAAAGCTTTAGAAAAAATAACATTAAGCCTAAAGCCTTACAAAGTTATTGTTTTCGGAGCCGATGATGAAGTCTCAACTTTTATTGAAAAACAAAATCTATCGAATACACTAAACATTGAGTGTTTATCAAAACATAACTTCTTGCCACATCAGCGTATTTTAGAACTCATGGGAAGTGCTTTAATTTACATTGGTAACAGTAATTCTGATGGGATGCCAAATACGTTGTTAGAAGCTATTGCCCAGGGAGCTTTTCCTATTCAATCAAATCCTGGTGGTGCTTCCGAGGAAGTTATTACTCATAACGAAAACGGTTTGTTAATTCAAGATTGTAATGATTCAGAAGAAATAAAAAACCACATTCAATCGGCACTCACTAATTTTGAATTATTGGAAAAGGCATTTAAAATCAATCAAAGCAAATTGAAGCCCAATTATGAAAGAAGCTTTGTGCTATCTCAAGTTTTAAAAGCTTATAACTCTACTCTCAACTAGTACATTATAAATGTTTACACAGCAAAACATAAAAGACATTATTCTAGACTTCGAAGATAAGTATCCAGTTGACACTTGGGTTGTTAATGGCGTACATGTTTGGCCGTATGTAAGAATAAAAATTTATATTCATGCTCTTGTGTTGATGAATAAAAACGGATTAACACAAAGTGAAATATTACCCAATAATGAAAGTTACAACAAGCAATTATTAAAAAAAACAAGTAAAGTTTTTTTGATTTTTAAAGCTAAAATTAAACTTCTTTTATTCTTTTCAAATTTAAAAAAGAAGCAAATAGTTTTTTTTGGGTCTCATATCCATCGTGTATTGTATGATGATAAATACTTTAATAGGTTTTATGATTCCATGATAGATTATCATCATTTGCAAAACGATGTTTATATGATGGAATATCAAAAAATACATGATGCCACATATAATAAGAAAGCGGTTATTCCTTTAAAAGAATATTTAGGTTATCATAAATTGTTATCTAAAATAAAAAATAAATTTAAAAAAGAAATCAATGTTTTAAGCTTAAATAGTTATGATATTTTTTATAAAGAATTAGGCAAATACAATTTTAATCTAAGTGCTTTAGGAGTCTCAGAAAAAGAAATTACTGATTGGACAAATAGGCTAAACTTAACAAATGATTTTTTTGATAAATTTTATAAAAAGGTAAACCCTTCAAAAGTTATTTTTCTTGGGTATTATGGTTTAGACGACATATATTCTGCGCTTTTAGTTGCCAATAAACTTAACATTGATACTATAGATTTTCAACATGGTCCACAAACTAATGTGCATTTAGCTTTTGCATTTTGGACTAAACTACCTAATAAAGGATTTAATACCATGCCTAAAACTTTTTGGAATTGGGATAAAGAATCTAAAGAAAGTATTGACGAATGGGCAAATAAAACAAACACTGTAAAATCTAAAGTTGTTGGGCAACCATATATAGCCTACTGGACAAGCAAACTTGGTAAAAAGGAAAAAAGGGAAAAGCAATATATTTTTTACAGCCTGCAAACAACACCATTTAATATAGAAGACTTATTAACGCCAAAAATTGTTAAGTTAATTCATCAAAACAAGTATCATTGGATTTTAAGATTGCATCCAAGAAATAATCTAAATTTAGAAGCATTGGATAATTTTTTAGGTGCTAATAATTTAAAAGAAAAGTGTACGGTGCAAGATGCTATTTCTTCACCATTACCTGAGGTTTTAAACAATTCTATGGCACATATAACAAATTACTCTGGATGTTTAATAGAAGCTAGGTTGTTGAACGTACCAACTATATTAATCAATGTTGTTGGCAAAGAGATGTTCAACCAATATATTGATGACAAACTCGTATTCTATTTAGATCAAAATAACGAAGAATTCGTTGAAAATGTGGGAAGAAAGTTAGAAGCGTTTAGTAAATTAAGTTTTAAAACAAAAAAAACAAATGTGTTCAATCCTATAGAATAACCTAGCCGAAATTTTAATTTACAAGCGGGTTTTTATTTAATCGCCCTAAAAAAAAGTGTATTTTAGCGACAGATTGGAAAACTAATAATTAAATGAAAAAAATAGGCTTTATACCATTAAGAAAAGGCTCCAAAGGTATTCCTAATAAAAACAAGCGTAAAATGGTTGGAAGACCTTTATTTACATGGGTTTTAGGTGAGGCCATTTTTTCTAACCTTGATGAAGTTTATGTTTATACTGATGATGAAAGCATTATTGAATTTATAAACAAAGAATACCATTGGACCAATAAGGTAAAAGCATTGCTTAGAAGTGCTGAAAGTGCCAGCGACACAGCTTCAACAGAATTCGCTATTTTAGAATTTTGCGAATCTATTAATTACAATTTTGATGTTTTTTGTTTGCTTCAAGCGACTTCGCCGTTTACGAAAAGTGAAGATATTAATACCTGTTTAGAAAAGCTTGATGATGAAAATGATTCAGTTTTAACGGTTGTTAATACACATCGTTTTTTATGGAATAAAGAAGGTAAACCGATAAATTATAATCCTTTTGAGCGACCTAGGCGTCAAGATTTTGAAGGCTTGTTGATTGAAAATGGCGCTGTTTACACAACTACTAAAGAAGCATTGCAGAAAAATAAAAACCGTTTGGGAAACAATGTTGCCGTAGTTGAAATGCCTGAAGAATCTTTGCATGAAATTGATTCAGAATCAGATTGGATAGTGGTTGAAAATTTACTCATTGAAAGACAAAAGAGAGCAAAGCAATCAGAAAAAATAACACACTTTGTTTTAGATGTTGATGGTGTTTTTACTGATGGAACAATCACTTACACTAAAGATGGTGAGCACACCAAAAGTTTTGATATGCGCGATGGAATGGGATTGGAGATTTTAAGACAGTATGGTGTGGAGGTTATGGTCATGACTTCTGAAGACTCTGAATTGGTAGCAAAACGCATGCAAAAGCTTAAAATCAAGCACGTTTTTTTAGGTGTAAAAGATAAATTCTCATTGCTAAAAGAAGTTGCTAAAAAAGAAAAAATCAGTTTTAGTAATGTTGCTTATATAGGTGATGATGTTAATGATTTAACTAATATTTGTAGTGTGGGTTGGTCGTTAACTCCAAACAATGCAACAGATGTAGTAAAACAACATGCTGATATTCTGCTTTCTAAA
This sequence comes from Flaviramulus sp., assembly GCA_030731745.1. GTDB lineage: Bacteria > Bacteroidota > Bacteroidia > Flavobacteriales > Flavobacteriaceae > JANQTJ01. Next base: position 48,088 of record JANQTJ010000038.1, read on the forward strand.
AATTCTGGTTCAGGAGCTATTAGAGAAGCTTGTCAGTTTATAATGAATTATAATAAAAGATTTTAAGAACCCCAAAATCTTATGAATACATACAAAAAGCCTTATATCATAGCAGAAATTGGGTGCAACCATAAAGGCGATATGGAGATTGCTAAAGAACTCATAAAAGTTGCAAAAATATTTTGCAACGTCGATGCTGTAAAATTTCAAAAAAGGAATAATAAAGAATTATTAACCGAAGAGCAATACAATCAACCACATCCAAATCCTGCAAACTCTTACGGAGACACCTATGGTGCGCATCGTGAATATTTAGAGTTTGATGTTAATCAGCATAAAGTATTAAAAATGTATTGTGAGGAAATAGGAATAACATATTCCACATCTGTTTGGGACTTAACATCAGCTAAAGAAATAGCCTCTTTAAACCCGGAGTTTATTAAAATTCCTTCGGCATGTAACAATAACATAGTTATGTTAGAGTGGTTGTGCAAAAATTATAAAGGAGAATTACATATTTCAACAGGAATGACAACCAAAGATGAAATTTTCGACTTGGTTAATCTTTTTAAAAAGCTCAATCGTAATAAAGATTTAGTACTGTATAATTGTACATCTGGATATCCTGTACCTTTTGAAGATGTGTGTTTATTGGACATAAATTTATTAATTGAAAAATATAAAGATGATGTTAAACATATTGGTTTTTCTGGTCACCATTTAGGAATTGCTGTTGATGTTGCTGCCTATACTTTAGGTGCTAACATCATTGAAAGACATTACACAATAGATAGAACATGGAAAGGAACAGACCATGCGGCATCTTTAGAACCTATGGGTTTAAGAAAATTATCTAGAGACGTAAATGCAGTTTATAAAGCGTTGCAATTTAAAAAGCAGGATATTTTACCAATAGAGCAAGTGCAACGCAATAAGTTGAAAAATCAAAAGGTATAATAATGTTTTCATCAGATAAGATTAGGTTATTTTGGTGGAATGAAATTAAAATTCAAGGAAAGTCCAAAGAAAATTATGGCGATTTACTTGGTAAATACCTCGTTGAAAAAATATCTGGTAAAAAAGTAGTTTTTAGCTGGCCTAAAAAATTTTCACTTTACGATTTTTTTGCTCCAATTTATGTTACAGTAGGTAGTATTTTAACTCATGTAAATAACAAATGTATCGTTTGGGGTAGTGGCATAATTTCAAAAGAACAGCCTATTATAAAGGCAAAATTTTTAGCAGTTAGAGGGCCTCAAACAAGAACATTTTTATTAAACCAAGGATTTGAAGTTCCAGAAATTTATGGTGATCCAGCGCTTTTATTGCCCAAATATTATAATCCTAAAATAGATAAGGAATATAAAATAGGAATTATTCCACATTATCGCGATTTTAAAATAGTTAAGGATTTTTATGAAAACGAAAATTCTATTTTGTTAATCGATTTAATGACTAATGATGTTGAAGAAACCACAAATCAATTTTTGAAATGCGAAAAAATTGTATCGTCTTCACTACATGGTATTATCGTGGCGCATGCTTATGGTATTCCAGCAGTATGGCAAAAATTTTCTGATAATGTTTTTGGGGACGATATTAAATATCAAGATTATTTTGAATCGGTTTTAATACCTCCATATAAATCAGATATTAAGAATTCAAAAATGAATTTGAACGAATTGCTAAGTCTTTTTAATGATAAAGAATCATTACCAAAACCAGGTGTAGTTGAAGAGTTATGTTCCAATATGATGGCTGTTTGCCCTTTTAAAAAGTAAGTTTCAAATGAAAAAAAAAGTATTCATTTTTTTCCCAGATGGTGTAGGTTTAAGAAATTTTGCTTTTACAGAGTTTAAGAATATAGGCGAAAAAATGGGTTTTGATATTACGTATTGGAATAATACTATTTTTTCATTAAAAGATAATTTAGGTTTTAAAGAAGTTAAAATTGAAAACCATACGGCTCATAAACTACTACCAATATATTCAAGAGCGAGAAAACGAGCAGAATTAAATGTATCAAGAGATAAATTTAATGATAATGTATACCCAACCTATAAGTTTCCATTTAATTATAAAGGTTTAAAAAACATGTTTAAAAGTCTTTATACAAAATGGTTAATTGGTTTATATTCATCAGAAAAGGGTGTCGTAAAACTTAGAAATAAAATTAATAAGCTAGAACGTTCAACCTCAAAATATGCTTATTGTAAAGCACAATTGCAGATACATAAACCAGATTTGGTGTTTTGCACCACACAACGAGCAACACAGTCTATAAGTGCACTTTTGGCGGCTAAAGATTTAGGAATTCCTACCGTAGCTTTTGTATATTCCTGGGATAATGTGCCTAAAGCGATGCAAGTTGTAGAAACAGATTATTATTATGTTTGGAGTGATTTAATGAAAGATGAGGTTTTAAAATATTATCCATTTGTTAAAAAGGAACAAGTTTTTGTAACAGGTACACCTCAATTTGAACCGCATTATGATGAAGATTTAAATCAAACTAGAGACGCTTTTTTTAAGGAGCATCATTTAGATGTTAATAAAAAATACATTTGCTTTTCAGGTGATGATGAAACTACCTCACCTCTAGATCAATATTATTTAGAAGACCTAGCAAATGCTGTTCGTAGTCTAAACACTAAGGGCTATAACTTAGGAATTATTTACAGGAAATGTCCAGTAGATTTTACCAATAGGTACGATGCGGTTTTAGATCTTAATAAAGATATTATTAAAGTTTTAGACCCTATTTGGAAGCAAGTTGGAACGCAATGGAATCAGGTTTTACCAAAGCCCGAAGATTTTAAAATGCTTTACAATGTTTGTGAACATAGTGAGTTTGTAACCAATGTTTGTTCTTCAACCGTATTCGATTTTGTAGCACATAATAAACCATGTATTTACTATAATTACGAACAGCCTCAACTAAAAAAAGGAGTACGCGATATTGGTCAGAATTATAAATATGTACATTTTAGAAGTATGCCAAGTGATAAGGCTGCTATATTTTGTACTGATAAAAAAGATTTAGAAAGCTTAGTTAAACAAATATTAGATGGTGAGTTGTCAAATGTTTTAGAATGTAAAACATGGTACGAAATAGTGGTTGGTAAATCACCAACAAAAGCTTCAGAGACTATTTGGAAAGCTATTGATACTATAATATGAAGAAGGTAGGTTTTATTACACCAGAATATCCGCACCCCAAAGTTAGTTATGCAGCTGGAATTGGAACGAGTATTAAAAACTTAGCAATAACTTTAGTGAAAAAAGGAGTTGGAGTCACTGTTTTTGTATACCACCAAAAAGAAGATGCTATAATCGAAGATGCTGGTGTTATTATTCATTTAATTGCTAAAAAAACATATCGATTTTTAACTTGGTATCATTACAGATTACAGTTACAAAATTATATAAATAAGGTTGTAAAGGAACAAGGAATAGATGTTTTAGAAGCTCCAGACTGGACCGGAATTACAGCTTTTATGCGTTTTAATGTGCCTTTATTTATTAGGCTACACGGTAGCGATGCTTATTTTTGTAAACTAGAGAAGAGAAAACAAAAGTTCAAAAACTTTTTGTTCGAAAAATTAGCTTTAAAAAATGCTCATGCGTTTATTGCGCCAACAACTTTTGCAGGCATAGAAACCCAAAAAATTTTCGGTTTAGATAAAAAGAAAATCAGAACCATCCATTATGGTTTGAAATTGGAAGACTTTGAAAATGAAACCCCAGAAATTTACTCAAGAAATACCATTCTATACATTGGAACTATAATTAGGAAAAAGGGGGTTTTTGAACTTGCTGAAATTTTTAATACAATAATAGAAACTAATCCATCAGCTAAACTTATTTTGATAGGTAGAGATGCTGAGGATATTAAAACTGGAAACATGTCGACATGTGCTTTAATTGAAAAAACACTTTCAGATAAGGCAAAAACACAAACCAAATATCTAGGTAGTATAGATTATTCATTAGTAAAAGAACATATCAAAAACGCTCATGTATGTGTATTTCCATCGTATGCTGAAACACTAGGTATGGTAACCATTGAGTCTATGGCACTTCAAAAACCTGTTGTTAATACGAGTATTGGTTGGGCTCAAGAATTGATAGATGATACTATAAATGGTTTTTTGGTTCATCCATCGCAAAGAGATTTATTTGCAAACCGCATCATGGCTTTATTAGATGATGAAGCATTATGTTTAAAAATAGGTAAATCTGCCAGACTTAAAGTTGAAAAACTTTTCGACATCAATAAAAATGCAGATATTAATTTAGAATACTATCAATCTGTTTTAGACTCATGATTCTTTTAACACATAAAGACGATAAAGTTTACGAGATTATTGATTTAAAAACGAATCAAGTAGTATTTAACACCATAAAAAAACCATCAAAAGCACTATTTATAGTAGCCAATACCTATAAGGAACGTATTTTAATTTGGTGCCATATTTCGCAAAAAGACCATTTAAATTTTGAGGGCATTAAAGCGTCGTTTTATTTAAAAAACATGATGCTTTCTTACACTAAAAAACAATATTTACCCGATCAGATTGGTTATGTTGAAGATTCCCCTTTTTTGAAAGTTAACAAAAATGTTTCTTATCCAACTTGGTTAATGAGCAGTGAAGTTGGAGCCATTTATACATCAGAGTTGTTAAAATTTAAAAATACAATAAATTTAAACAATTCCTTGGATTATGTTTTAAACTCTATAGCCAAATTGGGGATTCCAAATGGCCTATTTTGCTACTCAGAACCTCATCTTTTAATTAAAAATGAAGTTAATGTTCAAAACGAAAAAGCATCAATTTTTCAGTTATTTAAGTTTGTAAAACAACACTATAAATCTGTTTGGTGTATTTTGTTATTCTTAAATTTAATAATGTATGAAAAGAGATTTTTATTAATAGCTCTCATTAAAACCCTTTTTATAAAAAGGATTTATTTTTCATCAAGTTTTGATTTAGAAACTATGATTACCCTTGAGATTAAAGACGTTTCCATCGATGTTATCATACCAACATTAGGAAGACAATCTTATTTATATGATGTTTTATTAGATTTAGAAAAACAAAGCTTTTTGCCAAAACAAGTTATAATTATTGAACAAAATGAAGATAAAAACAGTATTTCTGAATTAAATTTTATTCAAAATAGACACTGGCCATTTAAAATTATTCATAAGTTTATCCATCAAACAGGGGCTTGTAATGCCAGAAATTTAGCATTAAAGCATGTAACAGCCGATTATGTTTATTTAGCAGATGATGATAACAAGTTTGATGAAAACCTTCTTGAAAACGTCATAACTAAAATGCAATTACACAACTTTAGTGCATTAACTATGAGTTACTTGCAAAAAAATGAAACTGAAAAACATAAAACACCTATCCAATGGAATGCCTTTGGTAGTGGCTGTAGTGTTATAAAATCAAAATATTTAAATGATGTTAGTTTTAATATGGCTTACGAATTTGGTTATGGTGAAGACACAGATTTTGGCATGCAATTAAGAAATTTGGGTGCAGATATTATATATATCCCAGACATTAAAGTTTTACATTTAAAAGCACCAGTAGGAGGTTTTAGAACTAAAATTATTCATCCTTGGGAAAAAGATGGAGTTATTCGTCCTAAACCATCGCCAACAGTTATGCTAAGTAGAATAAATAATTCAACTAAACAGCAGCTACTTGGTTATAAAACCAATTTATTTATAAAATTTTATAAAAGTCAAAATATAAAAAATCCTTTCAAATACTTAAGGTCGTTCAAACAACAATGGCAACATAGTATTAATTGGGCTAATCATTTGAAAAACAATTAATAATGAATTTCTCATTAATAGTATGCACTTATATGAGGCCAATGGCATTACGTAATTTACTAAATTCAGTAAATGAACAAACGCTGTACCCAAATGAAATTATAGTTGTTGATGGCTCTTTAAACGATGAAACTTCGCGATTAATTAGTCATTTGAATTACAGACATTTAAAATATTTTATAGTTGATGAAACTAATCGTGGCTTAACAAAACAGCGAAATTTTGGTATAAAAAAGGTTAGTGAAACTTCAGAAATCATATGTTTTTTAGATGACGATATCATTTTAGAAAATGATTATTTTGAAAAGCTTATGATGACTTATCATATAAAAAGGGCTGCACTAGCAGTAGGTGGTTATATTAAAAATGAAGTAATTTGGGAAAAGTCAAATAACACAGATAATTCTGATAAATTTTATTTTGATGGATGGATACGTGATGAACCTTCTCGCTTTAAAATGAGGCGTAAATTTGGTTTATTACCAGATACACCGCCGGGGTTTTTGCCAACTTTTGCTCACGGTAGATCCATTGGGTTTTTGCCACCATCAGGTGAGATTTATGAAGTGGAGCAGATTATGGGAGGTGTTTCTAGTTATAAAAAGGAAGTATTTGAAAAATTATCATTTTCAACCTATTTTGAAGGATACGGGCTTTATGAGGATGCTGATTTTAGTTTACGTTTAGCCAAAATTGGCAAATTGTATATAAATACTGACGCACAACTTTATCATCATCATGATGAAAAAGGAAGACCAAATATGTATAAATATGGTAAAATGGTAATAAAAAATGGGTGGTATGTATGGCGAGTAAAATATCCTAAACCTAGTTTGAAAGCGAAAATTAAATGGCATGCTACAGCTATTTTGTTAATAGTAATTAGGTTAAGTAATATATTTAACAGTCGTCAAAAAAAACAAGCTTTAACTGAGAGTTTAGGTAGACTATTGGGTTTGTTCTCTTTAATATTTATTAAACCTAAAATTAATTAATGGAAACGGTTTATATATTAAATATCCCTAATTTTTATGCTTCCTATTACTTGTATGGGTTTAATCAAGCATTTCATGTTAAATTTAAAATGGATGATAGGTTTTTAAAATATAACAACAAACCTGTATTGATTTTTATGTTTGATGGTAAACTAGGAGTTATAAATAATGACGACCCTGTTTATTTTGACCAACCTTTATATGAGATTTCAGATAAATATTTTGTAACAAATAAACTTAAAGACCATCTTTCTTTTCAGCAAGACAAGGTGAAACCATTGTTTCCTCATTATCCTATTAGTATTTTACCATTATACTTTAAACTTTTCAAATTTAATTTGGTTAGATTTTTAAAACCTAAACCACTTGCTAAGGAAATTTACATATTATCAAGAAGACCTTCTTACAAAGATTATAACTTTAAAACGGAAAAAGAAAATTACATTTTTTTCTCTTCTAGTATTTGGAAGAATGAGTCTGAAACTAACACATTAAGAGCAGCATTTATTCGTTATTGTAAATCAGATAAACGGATTGTTTTTGAGGGTGGTTTTATACCAAGAAAAGATGGAAATAATTTTAATTTTCAGGATGAATTAAATCAAGTTAAGTATGCTCCTAAAGTATTTTCAAAATTAAGTAAAAAGTCTAAAATAGTTTTAAATAATGCCGCAGTTTGTGGAGCGGTTAGTTGGCGATTAGCAGAATATCTCAATCAAAGTTTATTTGTATTATCTTTTCCGTTTAAAATTGAATTGCCAGTTCCTTTAACACATAAAAAAGATGTTCATTTCATTGAAGAAACTGTTGAATTTAAAGAGGTTTTTGATAAAGTTTTGAGCAACTCAGACTATCATAAAAAAATAGCTCAAAGTGGTAAGGCTTATTTTTCTGAGTATTGTACTCCAAAGGCTCAAGCACAATATATTGTAAAAAACTTAAGAGAATAGGTTGAATTTACTAAAATCGAATGAAGTTTTTAATAATCACACATGTAAATCATAAATTAAATAGCGGAAAAGTATCTGCTTATGCACCCTATGTTCGTGAAATGAATATTTGGTTAAGACATATTGATGAATTAATTATTGTGGCTCCAAAAACTAATGAAACTAAACATGCTATAGATTTAGATTATAAGTATAAGAGTATTGAATTTAACAAAATTCCATCCATTCAATTTACCGATTTTAAAAAAGCTATTTTATCTTTATTGAGATTTCCTGTAATTTTAGTCACCATTTTTAAGGCTTGCAGAAAAGCAGATCATATCCACTTGCGTTGTCCAGGGAACATTGGTTTGTTAGGTTGTTTGGTTCAGATTTTATTTCCTAAAAAAATTAAAACAGCAAAGTATGCTGGAAATTGGGATCCACATGCAAAACAACCGTTAAGTTATAAATTTCAAAAATGGATATTATCAAATACTTTTTTAACTAAAAACATGCAGGTTTTAGTTTAGGGTAATTGGGAAAAACAATCCAAAAATATTAAATCGTTTTTTACAGCTACTTTTAAAGATGAAGAAAAAGAAAAACCAGATATTAGAAACTACAACGAAACTTTAAAGTTTTTATTTGTTGGTAGTTTGGTAAAAGGTAAGCGTCCATTATTTGCAATTAAGGTTGTGGAGGCTTTGTATAAAAAAGGAATACAGGTGAAATTTGATATTTATGGTGAAGGAATTTTAATGAAACAATTAAAAGATTATGTTTTAGAATATAAGTTGGGTGGTTTAATTAATTTTCATGGGAACAAAGAAAAGAATGTTGTGAAAGACGCTCTAAAAACAGCTCACTTTTTATTATTGCCCTCAAAATCTGAAGGATGGCCAAAAGCTATTGCCGAGGCTATGTTTTTTGGAGTTATACCTATTGCTACTTCAATTTCATGTGTTCCCTATATGTTAGATTTTGGTAATAGAGGTATTTTGATTGATCTAAATTCAGAAAAAGCTGTTAATAAATTATTAGTTCATTTAAAAAAAGAAGAAGCCCTAATTGAAATGTCTAATTTAGCATCAATTTGGTCTCAAAAATATACTTTGGATGTTTTTGAAGATGAAATTATAAAATTATTAAAAAACTAGATGCGCGTTTTACAACTTATAGATACTTTAGAGCCAGGAGGAGCAGAACGTGTTGCTGTAAATATTGCTAATGTACTTTCTAATAAAATTGATGGCTCCTTTTTATGTGCTACTAGAAAAGAAGGTGCCTTAAAATCTGATATAACTCAGCTTGTGGGATATCTGTTTTTAGGAAAAACTAAAACCATAGATTTTAAAGCTATTAGTAGGTTAAATATGTTTGTTAAAGAGAAAGAAATTAATATCATTCACGCGCATTCATCTTCTTTTTTTTTAGCAACTATTATTAAACTTTTAAATAAAAATGTATACATTATTTGGCATGATCATTACGGGAATAGTACGTTTCTGGAAAATAGAAAATATCAAGTTTTAAAATGTTGCTCAAAGGTTTTTACTCATATATTTAGTGTAAATAGAACTTTAGCATTATGGGCAAAAAAAACCTTAGAATTTGATAATGTGTCATATGTGTCAAATTTCGCAACTTTAAATACAAGTTTATCAAGCACTACTTTAAAGGGTAAAACTGGTATGCGTATAATTTGTTTGGCAAATTTGAGACCACAAAAAGACCATTTTACACTTCTCGAAGCTTTTAAGCAAGTTCATAACCTATATCCTGATTGGACATTACATTGTGTAGGTAAAAGTTTTAAGGATGGATACTCTAATTCAGTTTTAAATAAAATAAAGGATTTAAATTTAGAAGCATCTATTTTTTTATATGATAGTAAACCCGATATTTATCATATTTTAAAACAGAGTGATATCGGCGTTTTATCTTCAAAATCAGAAGGTTTACCCATAGCATTATTAGAATATGGTTTAGCTAAACTAGCTGTGTTAGCTACTGATGTAGGTGATAATGGAACAGTCATAACTAATCAAATCAATGGGTTTTTAGTAAATGCTTCGTCACCTAAAGAATTATCTGAAGCCATTATTTTGTATATCGAAAACAAGGAATTAAGATTAACTTTTGCAAAAAAATTTAATCAACATATTAAAGAAAACTATTCGGAAACATCTCAAATCCAAACAATTTTAGAAACTTATAAAGTATATACTAAAAAATATTGAAAAATTATAACTACATAAAAATCATTGGCTTACATGTATTAATAGGGCTTTTAGTATATAGTTTTTCAGCACTATCTTTAGTGTATTTATTAGGTATTTTTTTCTATTTCTCTTATCAAATATTTAAAGCAAAACCATCACAAAAAACCGTAAAAGTTTTATTAGCATGTAGTTATATTGTTGGTGCTGAAGTTTTTATAAGAATGACAGGAGGTAATTTTTTGTATGAGGTTTCAAAGTATTTAGTTATTTTGTTTTCTTTAATGGGGATTTTTTCTACAAGATTAAACAATCAACCAATCCTTTATATATTATATGTTTTTTTACTAATTCCTGCGATTTTAGTCGCTGGATTTAATCCAACAGGTCAATCCACGTTACGAACAGACATTGCTTTTAATTTAAGCGGTCCCATTTGTTTAGGTATAGTTTCTGTTTTTTGCTATAAGAGAAAACTTAGTTATCCAAACATACATAGTGTTTTATTAGCCATGGCATTGCCTTTAGTAGCTATGACTACTTATTTGTTTTTTTATACGCCAGATATTAGAGAAATTATAACAGGAACAGGCTCTAATTATGCTGCATCTGGAGGTTTTGGACCTAATCAAGTGTCAACAGTTCTTGGGTTGGGTATGTTTGTTTTTTCTTTACGATTTTTTATGCTTTCACCTAATTTATCATTTAAAATAATTAATGGGGCATTACTAGGGGCAATGAGTTTTAGAGGGATTGTGACATTTAGTAGAGGCGGTGTTATAACGGCGATAATTATGATAGCCGCTTTTATTTATTTTTATTTTAGAAAAGTGAACATAAAGGCCAAGTTTAGAATTAGTAGATTAGTCTTTATTTTTATAGGTTTAGGCTTAATTATATGGTCAATATCATTGATTCAGACTAGTGGTTTAATTGAAAACAGATATGCAAATCAGGATGCTTTAGGAAGAGCAAAGGAAGACGTTTCTACCGGTAGAAGTGATTTGATTTCTTTTGAATTGGATGAGTTTTTTAATAATCCAATTTTAGGAGTGGGTGTAGGTAAAATTAAAGCACTTAGAGAACAGAAGGAAGGTGTTTTGGCCGCTTCTCATAATGAAATGAGCCGAATTTTATCTGAGCATGGTTTGTTTGGTGTCGCAGCTTTATTGATTTTATTATTCACACCATTATTTTTTAGATTTAAAAATAAATCAAATATCTTTTTTTATTCTTGCTATGTTTTTTGGTTTTTAACTATAAATCACTCAGCAATGCGCATTGCAGCACCAGCATTTGTTTATGGGTTATGTTTATTAGACATTCAATATAAACCTATATCTGCTAAGAAAGCCACTAAAGTTAATGCTATTAAAACTAAACATATTTAATATTTGAAGTGTATATTATACATAGGAAATAAATCTAAAAGGGATAAAAAATCTAATCTATCTTCTATTGATGTCCTGTCGCCTTTGCTCTCTGAAGAAGGATTTGAAATACACACGGCATCAGACAAGAGAAACATCTTTTTAAGATTATTAAACATGCTTTTTTTATGTTATAGATTTAAAAATAAGATTGATTTTGTTTTAATAGATACTTATAGCACCTTAAATTTTTATTACGCTTATTTCGTAAGTCAATGGTGTAGAATTTTAAAATTAACATATATTCCAATATTACATGGAGGTAATTTACCTTACAGATTAAAAAATTCTCCAAAATCATCAAAGGCTATCTTTAATCATGCACATTTAAATGTAGCTCCTTCAGAGTATATGAAGTCTGTATTTAATGATTTTGGATATAATAATATTGTTTGTATCCCTAATTCAATTAAAATTCAAAATTATCCTTACCTACCCAGAATTTTCAAGAAAGTAAAATTACTTTGGGTAAGATCTTTCTCAGAAATATATAACCCATTGTTAGCCATAAAAATCTTAAAAAAATTAAAAGAAGACGGTGTTGAGGCTAAACTTTGTATGGTAGGTCCTGATTCAGATGGAAGTTTGATTAGGGCAAAAGAATTGGCCATGGATTTAGATGTTCAAGTTTCTTTTACAGGTAAATTGTCAAAAGAAGAATGGATAACACTTTCAAAAAAATATAATATTTTCATAAATACAACTAATTTTGATAATACGCCAATTAGCGTAATTGAGTCTATGGCATTAGGCTTACCAATTATTTCTACAAATGTAGGTGGTTTAACTTATTTAATTGATAATAGCAAGGAGGGTGTTTTAGTAGAGCCAAATTCTGTTGAAGATTTTGTAATTGAAATAAAAAAAATAATGTCATCACCAGAAAAATCAAATTTATTGGCTCTCGAAGCTAGAAAAAAAGTTGAAAATTTTGATTGGAATGTTGTTAAAAAGCAATGGATTAAAGTCTTGCAATAATTTTAGCCAGATTAAATTTACTTGTTATCTTTATACATTCTCAATTTTTGTCCTAAAATTATGGCTTACACTGGTATTCATTTTAATATTTCAGAACGTAAAATACTGTTACGTATTGGTGATATATTTTCAATATTAGGCATGTTGTATTTTAGTAGTATTATTTTTGATTTTGATTATTTTACCTTTGATAAAGGAAATTGGGAATCCATTTTAGTACTAATTGTGTATGTTTCAATATTTGGAACCATTTTTGAACTTTACGATTTACAAAAATCTAGTAAAATTGATAAAATAGCTACAAGTATAGTTTTTACAGTTTCTATCACGGTATTATTTTACTTATTAACACCATTTATCACACCAATATTACCAGATAATCGTTTGCAAATTTTATTCTTTTATTTTGCAATACTCATTGCATTGTTTTTATGGCGAATTTTGTATTTAACATTTGTAGTTTCACCTAGATTCTATAAAAAAGTTTTGATTATAGGGGAAATTTCAAACATAGAAATTATTATTGAAGCTTTTAAAAAATCAGATCCTAATTATAAAATTATAGGTTTTATTAATTGTGAAATAAACAAATTTCAATCTTTAAAATTTAATGGCATAAAGGAGTATAAAGCAAACCAAATTTATCAAGTTACAAAAGAAGAGAACATATCAGAAATTGTTATTGCTAGTTATAATTCAGAAACAATTACTTCAGAGATTTATTACATATTGATTAGGTTGCTGGAGGAAGGACTGCCAATAAAAGAATATACACAAGTTTATGAAGAATTAGCACATCGTATACCAGTTCAGTTTGTTGGGAAAGACTTTTATAAATATTTCCCGTTTAGCAGGAGTAATCAAAATAAATTGTATTTATTTTTTTTAAGATTTTTTGATATTTTAATTTCATTTATTGGGACTTTAACAGGTGTCATATTTTTGCCCATTATTTTAGTTGGAAATGTTATAGCAAATCGAGGACCTCTTTTTTATACGCAGGAAAGGATTGGTAAAAATGGTAAAATTTTTAAAATTTTTAAATACCGTACCATGGTTAAAAATGCCGAAAAATCTGGTGCTGTTTGGGCCAAAAAAGGGGATGTTAGAATAACACCTTTTGGTAAATTTTTAAGATATTCACGTTTAGATGAAACGCCTCAATTTATAAATATTTTGATAGGAGATATGAGTTTGATAGGACCAAGGCCTGAACGCCCGTTTTTTGTAAAAGAATTATCTAAAATGCTTCCTTTTTATGAAACTAGACATATTATAAAACCTGGGCTTACAGGTTGGGCACAAGTAAAAACAAGATACGGCTCATCTGTTGATGATAGTTTGTTAAAACTTCAATACGATTTATATTATATTAAGCACAGAAGTTTCTTTTTAGATGCTAATATTTTAATAAAAACATTAAGTACCGTTATTTTCTTTAGAGGTCAATAAATAGATAAATTATTGATTATAGTTAGATAAGTGTCTAATTAAAAATAAATATCTAATAAATAAAGCTATTAATAATGGGAGTAAACCTACAGCAAATACTTGCACACCAATTATCCAATGCAATGTTAATAGGCAAAGCAGTATAATTAAAAATTTTAAATACTTTATAAACCAGTTACTTGTTTTTTTTATAAAAAGTTGCCCAATTATAAAAATATTTAAAGCGCAAGCCCAAAGTAAATTATAGTTTTGATGTGTTCCCTTATGATCTGTAGCAAACCACAGAAGTAAAATTAAAACACCTATAATGCCAGTGATTGAAAATAATATAATATCCAACCATTTACTTTGTTTTTGGTGTTTAAAGTCTTTATAAGTTATGAAAATAATAAGTGCACCGATAATGCCAAGAATGAATAATGGGCTTATTATAAACAAGCTAGATGCACTAATTTCTTTAGGGTTATAAAGTATATGGCTTTTCTTTACTAAAGGACTCCCATTGTTTTGAATAGTTGATTTTTCAAAGAATTTAAAAATATTTTCTGGTAAAAACATATGCTCTTCACTTGTAGCTTTTCTATCTATCACAGAGCCTAATGCTACATCGATACCTAAACTACCCCAAGAATTTTTGTTTAAATTATTTTGAATTAAAGTTCTAAACGTAGCCTCTTTATAATATTCCGGTTTGTTGAATGTAATGGTGTTATTTACTGCTATATTGGTGACATCCTTTATTTTGGTAGCACAATTATCAAAAAAGAAATCATATAAATACCTTCTGTTTTCTGGTTTATAATTATTTATTAAATAACCATATAATTTTTGATTTTCAGCTTGTGATAGATTTAAAACCTGCTCTTTTATTGAGCGATTGTAATAAAAACTATAGATTTTATAAAACCTAAAAAAATCAATTTCACTTATTAAATAACTAAGTTTGCCCTGAGCAAATTTTAAGTAAAAATTAGGGTCGTCAAAATCATATTCTCCATAACCATAGGTTATATCAATTCCAAGAAGAGGATCTTTAATTCTGAATGCGTTATGACCGAAAGCATCATTTAAAGAGGTGCCAGGTCCTACAGTTAAAACACTTATTTCAGCTTTTTCAGATAAGGAGGTATTTTGGGCTATTACTAATTTGAAAGAAACAAAAACTAATAAAAAAAGTAGAATTTTTTTCATAAAATGAATACTATCTAAAAATACTAAAATCTAATTTTAATGAAAAAACATTGGAATAAAGCGCAATACTTTGGTCACCAATATCAGTAAAAGCGTAATCTATTTGAATGCCATTATACTTAAAACCAAGACCAAAACTAGGTTGAAAACTTAACTGTTCTGTGTTGTCAATTTGTAATTCATTTTGAAAATTACCCATCCCAGCTCTTAAATATACCATATCGGTATATCCAAACTCAAAACCCAATGCAGGATTAACACTAGCAAATGACGTTGAAATGATGTCATTATTTTCTTCAAATCTTACATTTAAATTTACGGCGGTTAGTAAGGTGTAATCAACATTAAAATCCATTAATTTTGAAATACCAATTTGTAATTTAGGGATTGTAATTTCAGTTGTTTCTGGTAATTCTTGATTTTGGCCAGCTACAGCATTTCTAATGGTAGCAAATTGTTCTTCATCTATAGCCCACGCATTAAAAGTTGTTGTAATATCTCTAGCCATAATTCCAAACTTCCAGTCATTGTTAGTTTCAAATTGTAAGCCTAAATCAAGTCCAAATCCCCAAGACGATGCAAAATCGCCAATAATTCGTCTAATAACTTTAGCATTAACACCAAAATTTAACCCTTGTACTGGTAAAGACTTGGCATACGAAAACGTTAATCCGTAATCAGCAGTCGAGAATAAACTAATGCGATCATAATTAATGTTTCCTTGTTCATCAATAAGTTGTGTGGTGTTTAAAATATCATCAACAGCAAAACGAATCAATGATATTCCAATAGCACTTTCATTATCTAAAGGCATTGCAAATGCAGCATAATCGTAATTTGCAATATTGGCAAAGTAGCTGGAGTGCATTAAAGCTAGTTGGTTATCTTCAAGTTTTAAAAGTCCAGCAGGATTCCAATACCCAGAATTCACATCAGATGTATGTGAAGTTACAGCGCTACTCATGCCCAAAGCGGCAGCATCCACACCAATATTCATAAACTCATTAGAATATTTTCTAACTGTTTGACTGAATAACGACATTGATAAAACACAAAATAATGTAGTAATGTAATGTCTCAAACGCAATTTTTTTACAAAGATGCACATAATATTTAAACCTATAAACTTGAAATAACAAGAGATATTGCTTTAGACTGAAATTGTTTGTTATTTTTACAAAGTTAAAATATTAATCATGAAGAAACATATACCCAATGCGTTAACACTTTTAAACTTATTATGTGGAAGTATCGCAGTGATTTTTGTGATTAATAATAACTTTTTAACAGCCTCTTTTTTTGTTTTTTTAGGCATATTTTTCGATTTTTTTGATGGTTTTATAGCCAGAAAACTTAAAGTTCAAAGTGAATTAGGTTTGCAGTTAGATTCTCTAGCAGATATGGTTACAAGTGGACTTGTTCCTGGAATGATTATGTATAAACTTTTGAATTTAACAGAATCAAGTTGGAACCATATAACGGTTAATTCGATTTTAAGTTTTAAAGAAATCTTATTTTTTCCATTATTTGGTTTGGCAATCACATTAGCTTCAGCTTACAGATTAGCAAAATTTAATATTGATGAAGATCAACAAACTTATTTTAAAGGTTTACCAACGCCAGCAAACACCTTATTAATGGTCTCGTTGCCTTTAATTTTAGAGTTTCAAAATAATGATTATATAAATGCCATTATTCTTAATAAGTGGTTTTTAATAACCATCACTATTTTAAGTTGCTATTTGTTAAATTCAAGTATAAAATTATTCGCTTTAAAATTTAAAGATTATAGCTTTAGTAACAACGTTACGCGTTATATATTTATCATGTTGTGTTTAGTGCTTTTAATTGTTTTAAAATTTGCAGCCATACCAATTATTATTTTATTATACATAATCATGTCTGTTTTAGATAATTTAACTTCAAAATAGAAAACAATGGCATCAGGTTTTTTTGCTTTATTAGATGATATTGCTAGTTTAATGGATGATGTTGTGGTAATGAGTAAAATTAGTACCAAAAAAACAGCAGGTATTCTAGGTGATGATTTAGCAGTAAATGCAGAAAAAGCAACAGGATTTATAGCTTCAAGAGAACTTCCAGTCTTATGGGCTATAACTAAAGGTTCTGCACTTAATAAGTTGATTATTTTGCCAGTTGCATTTTTGTTAAGTGCTTTTGCTCCATGGGCAGTTACTTTGGCTTTAATTTTAGGAGGTGTTTATTTAGCTTTTGAGGGTTTTGAAAAAATTTATCATTTTGCCTTTCCAGACAAGCATAAAAACCATGATGAAATTAATTTAGAGGATGTTTTTCCTCTTTCAGTTGAAGAACAGGCTATTGCAGAAAAAGCTAAAGTTAAATCAGCTGTTTTCACAGATTTTATTTTATCAGTAGAAATTGTAATTATTGCACTCGGGACAGTTATTGGTAAACCTATTTTATTTCAAGTTTTAGTAGTATCTATAGTAGCAATTGTTGCCACAATTGGCGTTTATGGTATTGTGGCGCTTATTGTTAGAATGGATGATTTTGGATTAAAATTGGTAAGTTTAAATGATAATAAAAAAAGTATATCTCATATTATTGGTAATGCCTTAATTAAAACATTGCCTTGGGTTATAAAGAGTTTATCAGTAATTGGGACTTTAGCCTTGTTGCTGGTTGCAGGTGGTATTTTTATACATAACATAGACTTTTTACATCATTTTTTAGAGATGCTCCCTGGTTTTATTCGAGATTTTTTAGTTGGATTAATAGTTGGTTTTTTGGCGTTTTTATTAGTAAAGACTTTTGTGTTTTTTAAGAATAAAATTTTTAAATAAAGTTTAGTTTTTTTAAGTACAACTTTATCACTAATCCCGAATCTTCTTTTTACGTAACTCAAAATTTTGTCCTAAATACACTTTACGTACCATGGCGTCATTTGCTAGTTCTTCAGGTTCACCGGCTTTAAGAATACTACCTTCAAACATTAAATAAGTTCTGTCCGTAATAGCTAAAGTTTCCTGAACGTTGTGATCGGTTATAAGAATACCTATATTTTTTTTAGTTAGTTGTGCTACAATACGTTGAATATCTTCCACAGCAACGGGATCAACACCTGCAAAAGGTTCATCTAAAAGAATAAAATTAGGATCGGTTGCTAAAGCTCTAGCAATTTCAGTTCGTCTTCGTTCTCCACCAGATAATAAATCACCACGACTTTTACGAATATGTCCCAAACCAAATTCTTCTATAAGGGATTCCATTTTATGGTGTTGTTCTTTCTTACTTAGTTTAGTGAGTTGCAGAACACTTAAAATATTATCTTCAATACTTAACTTTCTAAAAACGGATGCTTCTTGTGCTAAATATCCAATACCATTTTGAGCACGTTTGTACATTGGGTATTTGGTAATTTCGGTATTATCTAAATAAATATGGCCACCGTTGGGTTTAATCAAGCCTACAATCATATAAAAAGAGGTAGTTTTACCCGCACCGTTAGGTCCTAAGAGTCCAACAATTTCCCCTTGGTTTACTTCAAGTGAAACATCCCTTACTACTTTTCGTCCTCCATAGGACTTCATCAAATTTTCGGCTCTTAAAATCATATTTACAATAACGTCATTTTTCTTTAATTGAAAAAGAAATACTCAACGTATAAAGTTGAGGCTCTTTTGAAATTGTCATTTTCGAGAAAGCGTGAATCTAAATAAAAAAATATTGATTCTTTTATTGGGCTTCTAATGCATCCCAAAATTCGTAAGCACGACGTAAATGGGGAATTACTATGGTGCCACCAACCAAAGTGGCAATACTTAAAGCTTCAACTACTTCCTCTTTCTTTAAACCAATTTTATAGCTGGTTTCTAAATGATATTTAACACAATCGTCGCAACGTAAAACCGCAGAAGCTACTAAACCTAGTAACTCTTTAGTTTTAACATCTAAAGTTCCTTCTGCATATGCATTAGTGTCTAGATTGAAAATGCGCTTAATAACTTTATTATTATCAGCTAAAATTTTATCGTTCATTTTAGAACGATATTCATTGAATTCAGTTACAATATCAGACATGTTTTTTCTCTTTACGTTTTTGATTTCTTACGACAATTTTTGAAATATAAATACTTACTTGGTATAAGATTAAAATAGGAATAGCAACTATAACCTGACTTGCAATATCCGGAGGCGTAATTATTGCTGAGAGGATTAATACTATTACCAATGCGTATTTTCTATATTTTCTTAAGATATCTGGAGTAACTAAACCAATTTTAGTTAAAAAATAGATAATGATTGGAAGCTCGAAAATTAAGCCTGAGGCTAATGCTGATGAGCGGACTAAGGCAATATAAGAACTAATATCTATTTGATTATCTACAATATCTGAAATACTATAATTTGCTAAAAAATTTAGTGATAATGGGGTTACAATATAGTACCCAAATAAAACTCCTAAAAAGAATAAAAGTGATGAGATAATTATAAAACCGCGTGAATGTTTACGTTCGGCACTATGCAAACCAGGACTGATAAACTTCCATAATTGATATATAACATAAGGAAAAGAGATAACAAATCCAGCAAGTATGGCTGTCCATATATCTGCTGAAAACTGTCCAGCCATAGTACGATTTTGAATTATCATTGGCATTTTTTCGGCACAAAATGTAGTATCCATGCCTATATAATTAGCTGCATTACAAAGAAAACTATAAGTTGGAAAACTCATATCTAGTGGGGCAAATATGATAGTTTTAAAAATGAATCTACTAAAAATAAAGGAAACTGTTGCTACAACAATTACCGCAATACATATTCTAATTAAATGCCATCGTAAATCTTCAAGATGATCTAAAAAAGACATCTCATTTATATCTTTTTTTGCCATTAGATAATACCTTCTTTTATTAAATCATGTAAGTGAACCACACCAGCGTAGTTGCCATCTTCTTCAACCAATAATTGAGAAATCTCATTGGTTTCCATAATCTCTAAAGCATCAACAGCCATAGCGTTATTTTTAATACGTTTTGGGTTAGGGCTCATAATATCTCTTGCACTTAATTTGGAAAAATCATCAACCTTTGAAAGCATTCTACGTAAATCCCCATCTGTAATAATACCAATAATTTTATTGTTTTCAATAACTGCGGTAACACCTAGCATTTTTTCAGTAATCTCAACAATTACATTTTTAATGGTAGTATCAGGATATACTTTGGGTTTTTGGTTAACCGAAGAAATATCTTGAACTCTTAAATATAATTTTTTGCCTAAGGCACCACCAGGATGATACTTGGCAAAATCATTACTTGAAAAACCTCTTAATTCTAGTAAACAAACTGCAAGGGCATCACCAATAACTAACTGTGCAGTGGTACTTGTTGTAGGTGCTAAGTTATTAGGGCAAGCTTCTTTCTCTACGAATGCATTTAAAATAAAATCAGCTTGTTGTCCTAAAAAAGAATTTATATTACCAGTAATTGCAATTATTTTGTTTTTTGAACTTTTTATTAAAGGGACAAGAACTTTAATTTCTGGTGTATTACCACTTTTGGAGATGCAAATAACAATATCATCTTTTAGTATAAGTCCTAAATCACCATGAATAGCATCGGCAGCATGCATAAAAATGGCTGGAGTACCTGTTGAATTTAAAGTAGCTACAATTTTATTTGCAATTATAGCACTTTTTCCAATGCCAGTAATAATTACACGACCTTTAGATTTATATATAACTTCAATAGCCTCAGCGAAATCATCAGTTATTAAATTAGCTAGGTTTAAAATGGCTTCACTTTCCATTTTAATAGTTTGTTTAGCTATTTTAATAATAGAATTTTTGTCTTTCAAAATTTATTATTTTTATGTTGATTTTTTAAAGATTTTGTTATCTTTATTGATAGCCAAATTTAAATTCTTTGTAATTTGGTTTAACGTTACAAAACTAACGAAAAAAAAATGAGGGTACTTCAATTGCATTATTAAATTATTCAATAAATAATTTATGCTTTTTGGAGTTTTAATTTAATTAATCAAGTTGATATAATTCATGTTAATAGCAAAAAGTGACTTACATGCTGCATTAAAAAAATATTTTGGATTTAATAAATTCAAAGGACTTCAAGAAGATGTTGTAGAAAGTATTTTATCAGGAAATCATACGTTTGTAATAATGCCAACAGGCGGAGGAAAATCGCTTTGTTATCAATTACCCGCATTAATGCAAGAAGGTACTGCCATAGTAGTTTCTCCTTTAATAGCTTTGATGAAAAATCAAGTGGACGCCATCAGAGGTGTTTCAAATGAGGAAGGTGTTGCTCATGTTTTAAATTCTTCATTAAATAAAACAGAAATAAAGCGCGTAAAAGAAGATATTGTTAAAGGTGTAACCAAGTTGCTTTACGTAGCTCCAGAATCATTAACTAAAGAAGAAAACGTAGAGTTTTTACGATCAGTTAAAGTGTCTTTTTTGGCTATAGATGAAGCCCATTGCATCAGTGAATGGGGACATGATTTTAGACCAGAATACAGAAACCTAAAAAGTATAATTGGTAGAATAGGTGATAATATTCCTATTATAGGTTTGACCGCAACTGCTACTCCAAAAGTGCAAGAAGATATTATTAAAAACTTAGCAATATCTGGTGCTAAAACGTTTAAAGCTTCTTTTAATAGACCTAACCTATATTATGAGGTAAGGCCAAAAACAAAAAATGTAGATGCTGATATTATTAGATTTATTAAGCAAAACGAAGGGAAATCAGGTATTGTTTATTGTTTAAGTAGAAAACGTGTTGAAGAATTAGCACAAGTGCTACAAGTTAATGGGATTAAGGCAGTGCCATATCATGCAGGATTAGATGCCAAATCAAGATCTAGTCATCAAGACAAATTTTTGATGGAAGATATTGATGTTGTGGTAGCCACCATAGCATTTGGTATGGGAATAGATAAACCTGATGTGCGTTTTGTAATTCATCATGATATTCCAAAAAGTATTGAAAGTTATTACCAAGAAACCGGAAGGGCAGGGCGTGATGGTGGTGAAGGGCATTGTTTAGCTTATTATTCTTACAAAGACATTGAGAAATTAGAAAAATTTATGTCTGGTAAGCCAGTTGCTGAACAAGAAATTGGTCAAGCATTATTGCAAGAAGTTGTTGCTTTTGCTGAAACTTCAATATCTAGAAGAAAGTTTATTTTACATTATTTTGGTGAGGAGTTTGATAATGAAACTGGAGAAGGTGGGGATATGGATGATAATATTCGACACCCTAAAAAGAAACATGAGGCACAAGATGATGTGAAATTACTCCTAGAAATAATTGATAAAACCAACGAGAAATACAAGTCTAAGGATTTAGTAAATGTTATTACAGGTAAAGAAAATGCGCTCATTAGTTCTCACAAAACCAACGAATTACCATTTTTTGGTAAAGGAAATGCAAAAGATAAAAAGTATTGGATGGCTTTATTACGTCAGGCTTTAGTAACTGGTTATTTGAAAAAAGATATTGAAACTTATGGTATTATAAAACTTACTGAAGAAGGTAGAGATTTCGTTAAATCTCCTGTTTCTTTTATGATGACTGAAGATCATATTTTTGATGCCGAACAAGAAGAAGCAGCAATTATTACATCTTCAAAAGGAGGTGGAAATGTTGCTGATGAGGTTTTAATGAGTATGCTTAAAGATTTAAGAAAAAAGAATGCTAAAAAATTAGATGTACCTCCTTTTGTTATTTTTCAAGACCCATCATTAGAGGATATGGCTTTAAAATATCCGATTAATTTAACCGAGTTAGCAAACGTGCATGGTGTAGGTGACGGTAAAGCAAAAAAATACGGTAGAGACTTTGTAGCGTTAATTGCTAGTTATGTTGAAGAGAATGATATTCTACGACCAGATGATTTAGTTGTAAAATCAACTGGAAGTAATTCAGCAAATAAATTATACATCATACAAAACATTGATAGAAAATTACCTTTAGATGATATAGCTTCATCAAAAGGAATGTCGATGCCAGATTTTATTAAAGAAATGGAAGCCATAGTTTATTCAGGTACTAAATTAAATATTAATTATTGGGTAGATGAGATTTTGGATGAAGATCAACAAGAAGAAATTCATGATTATTTTATGGATTCAGAATCTGACAGTATTGAAAAAGCTATTAAGGAATTTGATGGCGAGTATGATGATGAAGAATTACGTTTGTACCGAATAAAATTTATTAGTGAGGTGGCTAATTAAACTTTGTACTTCTAAATTCGTACTTCTCACTTAGTTTTCTATCTTTGCACTTTCTTAAAAATTAGAACAATGCAAGACGGATTATACGCAAAATTTAACACAACAAAAGGAGAGATCCTTGTTGCTTTAGAATACAAAAAAACACCAGGAACAGTGGGTAACTTTGTTGCTTTAGCTGAAGGGGATTTAGAAAATAAGGTTAAACCGCAAGGAACTCCATATTATGATGGTTTAAAATTTCATAGAGTTATTCCAGATTTTATGATTCAAGGTGGTTGTCCACAAGGTACTGGAACAGGAAATCCTGGATATCAATTTGATGATGAGTTTCATCCTGATTTAAAACACGATGCACCAGGTGTTTTATCAATGGCTAATGCAGGTCCTGGTTCTAATGGGAGTCAGTTTTTTATTACACATATCGAAACACCTTGGTTAGATAACAATCATACTGTATTTGGAAAGGTAGTTTCAGGTCAAGAAGTTGTAGACGCTATTGTACAAGGCGATAAAATTGAGACTTTAGAAATAGTTAGAGTTGGCTCAGAAGCTGAAGCTTTTAACGCAGTTGAATCTTTTAGAAACTTTGAAGGATCTAGAGAAAAGAGATTAGCTGAGGAAAAAAATGCTGCTGAAGCAGCTTTAGATAAAATTGCTGCTGGTTTTATGAAAACTGAAAGTGGTTTACGTTATCAAATCATTCAAGAGGGTAATGGTGTTAAAGCTGAAAAAGGTAAAACTGTCTCAGTACATTACAAAGGACAATTATCAGACGGGACTGTTTTTGATTCATCATACAAACGTAATGAACCAATAGATTTTCCTTTAGGAATGGGTCAAGTTATTTCTGGATGGGACGAAGGGATTCAGTTACTTAAAGTTGGTGATAAAGCACGTTTTGTAATTCCAAGCCATTTAGGATATGGAAGTAGAGGTGCAGGTGGTGTTATTCCACCAAATGCGACTCTAATTTTTGATGTAGAATTAATGGGAGTTAAGTAAAACTTAATATATTTTTTAATAAATAAAGCACCTCGATTGGGGTGCTTTATTTATATTTATACATGACAAATCAAGAACTACAAAAACTAAAATATCCAATTGGAAAATTTGATTGCCCGAGTAACATTTCAAAGCAACAAATTGAAAGTTGGATTTCTATTTTAGAGCATTTTCCTAACCGATTAGAAACATTAGTTACCGGATTAAGTGCAAAGCAATTAGATACGGCTTATAGACCTGATGGTTGGACAATAAGACAAGTAATTCATCATCTTTCTGATAGCCACCTCCATAGTTATGTTCGTTTTAAATGGGCAATTACAGAAGATAAACCATTAATTAAGGCATATTTTGAAGATAGATGGTCAGAACTTTTTGATTCTAAAACAGCACCAATAGAAATGTCTTTAATTAATTTAAAAGGCTTGCATGCTAAATTGGTTTATTTTTTAAAAGGTTTATCTGATGATGATTTAAATAAATGTTTTATTCACCCTGAAACCAATAGTGAGGTTATTTTGAAAAAAAATGTAGGTATTTATTCCTGGCATAGCAACCATCATTATGCGCATATAGAAAACTTAATGAAATCTAATAATTGGCTTTAAATACTACAAGTGATAAGACGATTTGAAATAGAAGACACACAACAGCTTTTAGATATTTATAACTATTACGTATTAAATTCAACAGCTACTTTTGATGACATAGAACTTGATATTGAAACATTTTCTGAAAAACTTTCTTTAATTAATAGAGACTATCCATTTTTAGTTTTTGAGGATAATAATCAACTTTTGGGTTATTCATATGGAAGTAAATTTAGGCCCAAACCTGCTTATAATAAAACTGTTGAAGCAACTGTTTATATTAAGAATGGAAATTTTGGTAAACAAATTGGTAGCCATTTATATACTGAATTATTAAGATTACTAAAACTAGAAAATTACCATGTAGTTTTGGGAGTGCTAACATTGCCAAATGAAGGCAGTGTAAAATTACATGAGAAATTTGGTTTTACTCAGGTTGCACATTTAAAGCAAGTTGGCTTTAAATTTGGTAATTGGCAAGATGTTGGCTTTTGGCAACTTAACTTATAATTATTTTTTCCATTTAATATTACAGCCAATACTAGGCTTTTGGATAGTGTTGTTCGCTTTTTCTTCAATTAAACAATCCAAAGCATGTCTTAAATCTTTTCCAGAAATAGGAATATTATTTACGGGTCTCGAGTCATCTAATTGTCCTCTGTAAGCTAGTTTTAAATATTCATCAAAAACAAATAAATCTGGAGTACATGCAGCACCATAAGCTTTTGCTACATTTTGAGTTGCATCGTATAAATAAGGAAAAGAATAATTATTTTCTCTTGCATGAGTAGTCATTTTCTCTGGAGAATCTTGTGGGTAATTAATAACATCATTACTTGAAATAGCAATAAAACGGAAGCCTTTTTCACGGTATGAATTAGCAATCTTAACTATTTCAGTATTTATATGAATAACAAAAGGGCAATGGTTACAAATAAACATAATAACTGTTCCTTTTACTCCTTTTAATTCTTGAAGCGATATTGTTTTATGAGAAACAGTATCAAATAAATTAAAATTTGGTGCCTGAGTTCTCAAAGGAATCATATTTGAAGGAGTATTTGCCATAAAAAAAAGTTTTATTCAAAGTTCGGGATAATTTGTACTTTTAAAAAATGAATAATATTATAACTTTTGATGATTTTACTAAAGTGGATTTAAGAGTAGGAACTATTGTTGAAGTTAACGATTTTCCTGAAGCAAGAAATCCTGCCTATCAACTAATTATTGATTTTGGAGATTTAGGTATTAAAAAATCTTCTGCACAAATTACTACACTTTACAACAAGGAAGATTTACTACAAAAACAAATAGTTGCCGTTATAAATTTTCCTGCAAAACAAATCGCT
This sequence comes from Flaviramulus sp., assembly GCA_030731745.1. GTDB lineage: Bacteria > Bacteroidota > Bacteroidia > Flavobacteriales > Flavobacteriaceae > JANQTJ01. Next base: position 74,328 of record JANQTJ010000038.1, read on the forward strand.
AATTTTAATAGTGAATGTTTAGTTTTAGGTGCTGTAAATGGTAAAGATGTAATCTTATTAAACCCTGAAAATAAGGTTAAAAAAGGTAGTGTAGTAGCTTAATGTATGCAAGAACTTGATAAAGTAGAGATTAATTTTGATGCATCAGGATTATGGATTTTGAATATAGCACTTGCAATTGTTATGTTTGGAGTTGCATTAGGTATAAGGTTGGAAGATTTTAAGCAACTGTTTAAAACACCAAAATTACTTTTTGTAGGAATCTTATCTCAATTTATATTGTTGCCGTTACTAACTTTTTTTTTAGTTGTGATTTTTCATCCTAAACCAAGTATTGCTCTAGGTATGATAATGGTTGCTGCTTGTCCAGGAGGTAATATCTCGAATTTTATCACCCATTTAGCAAAAGGTAATACTGTACTATCTATAAGTTTAACAGCCTTTGCAACGTTTATAGCTGTTTTTATGACTCCTTTTAATTTTCAGTTTTATGGAAGTTTGTATCCTCCCACAGCTGAAATTTTAAATACCGTTGAGCTAAATCCTTTTGAGCTATTAAAGTTGGTAATTTTAATTCTTGGAATTCCTCTGGTTTTAGGCATGTTTTTTAGGTATAAAAAAGAAGAAATGGCAGATAAATTTTCTAAAATTTTAAAACCGTTTTCAATAATAATTTTTGTTATAATTGTTGTTATGGCTTTTTCTAAGAATTTACAAGTATTTAATAAGTATATTCATAATGTTTTATTTCTAGGTATTTTGCATAATATTTTGGCTATTATTTTAGGGTTTACAATTGCTAAATTATTTAGGCTGTCATTTGTTAACCAAAAAACGTTAGCTATTGAAACTGGCATACAAAATTCTGGTTTAGGATTATTGTTGATATTTACTTTTTTCAATGGTTTAGGAGGTATGGCAATTCTAGTAGCCTTTTGGGGTATTTGGCATATAATAACTGGATTAGTAATCGCCTTTTTTTGGTCTTATAAAGCAACAAAAAAGTGAGTATATTGAATAAACTGTTGTTATTTAGCGTTAGAGGTTATATAAAATTGGGCTTGTTTTTTTATTTTAGAAGAATACATATTCATAATATCAATTTCGTTCCTAATAATAAACCTGTATTATTTTTAGCGAATCATCAAAACGCTTTATTAGATGCTCTTTTAATAGCGGTAAATACAAGAAAGTTTACATATTTTTTAACAAGATCAGGTGTATTCAAAAGCGCTTTAGTTAGTCGTTTTTTAAAAAGTTTAAAAATGTTACCTGTTTACAGAATGAGAGATGGCTGGAGTAATTTATCTAATAATACTGAGATTTTTAAAACTTGTTCTAAATTATTTAATGATAAAGAAGCCATTGTTATTTTTCCAGAAGGAAATCATAATTTAAACAGAACGGTTAGACCTTTAAGTAAAGGATTTACTCGTATAGTCTTTGAAACTTTGGATAACTATCCAGATTCAGATTTGAAATTAATTCCTGTTGGGTTTAATTTTTTGAAAGCTGAAAATTTCCCCGACAGTGTAGCTTTGTTTTTTGGAGAGCAAATCTCTGCTAAAGAATTTCTATTAGAAAACAGAAATGATTCGATAATAAATTTAAAAATTCGAATACAATCAGAAATTTCTAAATTGACAACGCATATCCCAACTGATAATTATGATAAGAGTTTGCAAAAGTTGAATGATTTAAAGGTTGATTTTTTAAATCCGATATCTGTAAATAATGTAATTGCTAACAATTATGAGTTTTATGAAGATTTGAAAAAAAAACGTTTTCATTTCCATTATCAATTTTTAAAACCACTATTAATATTTTTGTTGGTAGGACCATATGTGGTGTGGAAATTTTTGATTCAACCAAAAATAGAAGAAATAGAGTTTATCTCTACTTTTAGGTTTGCCTTAGCTATTACGTTAGTACCTCTTTGGATTTTAATTCTATCATTAATTTTGGCTTTTACCTTTGATATTATAACTGCAATATCATTTATTTTTATTGTTTTAGGCGTAAATTTATTGGTTGTTAAAGCATAAAAAAATCCGAAACAGTTTAAGAATCGGATTTAAATAA
>JANQTJ010000039.1:0-63130 GCA_030731745.1 Flaviramulus sp.
AAACAGTAACATAAGTAATTAGTCCTACTCTTTAACCTAAAACTCCATTCTAAAAACTTTTTTAGCTAATTCATCTAAATCAACTTGTTCTTTGTTAATAGTATTTATATCACTTTTTGAATATGCTAACAAGTCAAATATCAATTTGTTCATGCGGTCAACATTCTCGAAAATAAATTTTAAATACTGTTTATCTTCGTCATCCCATAAACTTTTATTCTTATTATCAATTAATTCTAGAAAAGATTTAATGCCATTTAGAGGTGATTTTAAATCATGTGAGGCCATTAAAGAGAAATCTGAACTTCGCTTATTTAAATCTTCCAGTTGTAATTTATATGACTCTAATTTTTTGTTATTTTCTTTTAATTTGAGAAGATTAAGTACTTGGTTAGAAAGATGTTTAAGTGCATTTAGTTGCTCTTTATTTAATGCTCTTTTAGATGTGTCGATAACACATAAAATACCTAATTTAATTCCGTAATCATTGCTTAAAGTAACGCCAGCATAAAATACAATCTTAGGGTTAGAAAGCACCAAGGGGTTATCTTTAAATCGTTCATCAGTTGTAGCGTTTTCAACTATAAAAATATCTTGATCGGACTTAATAGCATGTAAACAAAAAGCCTGTTCTATTGGTGTTTTGTCAATATCTAAGCCATAGTGAGATTTGAAAAATTGATTTTTATCATCAAGTAAAGTAATCAATGCTATTGGCGTATTGCATATAAATGCAGCAAGACTCGTAATAGTATCGAACATTTTTTCAGGAAGTGAGTACATGATGTCTAACTCGTTTAAGGCTAGAATTCTTTGTATATCTTCTTGGTCTTTCATTTTCATAGAATGTTAAATCAAAGCTACAAAATAAAATAAACAAAAGTATTTTATTCTGTTATAGAAATTTTAATGCCCAAATACCATGGTATATTTAGCAAACACTTTATTTCCATTAATACTAGTTATCATTTTTATAAAGTAATTCAAAGTCTCGTTTTTAATGACACTCCATTATATTTAAAATAAATCGACAAAATGATTGTTTTTTACGATTAATTACATAAATTTGTTTTTTAATCCTTTAAATCTATAAAATGAAAATTAAGATTATTTTACTCAGTTTTAGCTTTTTTTTAATGGCAAGTATAGGTTTTGCTCAAAAAAATAAAGAGGCAAAAAGTATTATAAGCGAGAAAGTAGCTATAAAAAAGTATCATAATAAAGCAGAGTTAGAAGGTATGCAAAAAGGTGAGTTGTTAACACTTTATATAGAACGTATTGAAAGTCTTGTTAAAACATTACCTTACATAGCATTTGCTACTAAACCTGGTGTAACTATGACAACTTTAGGAATACCAAACACTAATGATAATAGAAAAATATTAGATAGTCAATTTGAAGCAACTGATGATTATATAACTTCTACAGTAGAATTTCAGAATACAATTTTACCTTATTCTGATACTAATAATTTAATTGCTGCTATTTTATTTTATGAAGAAATAATGAAATCTCTTCATGAATATAGTGAGTTTCATTAGAATTAAAATTAATAACACATAAGAAAAGGAGCATTTTTTAATGCTCCTTTTCTTGTTAATACTATTGTAATTTTAGTTTAAAATTATATTTTATTTAAGTACTAATCTAACAATAGTTATGTTTTTCATCGATAATATTTCTTATATAGTTTGCTTAATTTGTGTATTTTGACGAAAAAATTGGTATTTCATAGATTTTATTCTATTTTTGAGTATTATTTCAAATAAAAACCAGAGAGCATCAAATATTAAAGATTTAATCATGAAAAGAATTACTTATTCATTATTTATATTCCTAATAATTATTGGAAATATATATTCTCAACAAGAAAAGGGAATAATAGGGTCTAATAATTGGTTAAGAAATTGGACAGAGTTTAAGCCTAGCCAAAAGGATTATGGTGAGCCTACACAAATTTTAACGGGTAATATTACAGAAAACACTAAATTATCAAAAAGAGATGTGTATTTGTTATTAGGTAGTGTATTTGTTACAAATAATGCTACATTAACCATAGAACCAGGTACAGTTATAATTGGAGATTATGATTCTAAGGCTTCTTTAACTATTTCTAAAGGGTCAAAAATAATTGCTGAGGGTTCAGTAACAGATCCTATAGTTTTTACATCTAGTAAAAGTGTAAAAAGACCAGGAGATTGGGGAGGTATAATTATTTTAGGAGAAGCTCCAATTAACAGATTTGGCTCTGGGTCTGCGGCTTCATATTATCCAAATTTAAGTGGTATAAACTATGCAAACACCAATTATGGAGGGGATAACGAATTAAGTAACTCTGGTATTTTAGATTTTGTAAGAATTGAATATGCAGGAAAAAGAATCACTAGAGAAAAATATTTTAACGGTTTACTGTTAGCTAGTGTTGGAGAGGGTACCATATTAAGTAACATTATGGTTAGCCATTCTGCAGGTGATTCATATTCAGTTTGGGGAGGAAAAGTTAATTTATTTAAAGCTGTTTCATATAAATCTAATGGCACAGATTTTAAATTTAATTATGGAACCCAATCTACAATATCTAATTCTTTAGCTGTTAGATCTCCTTATTCGTCTAGTGATTATGGATCTAAATGTTTAGATATTCTTTCTTATGATAAAAAAGAAGAGTTTGATTTTTCAAAACAAAACACGTTAGTTTCAGCTAAAAATATCACATTAATTAATGATAGTGATAATTTAGTATCTGATATTGAAATGAATTTGGTGAAAGAAGCTATTTATGTTGGAGCAAATTCAAAATTTCAAATGGATAAAAGTGTTGTTTCAGGGTTTAAACCAGCTGTAATACTTGACAATGAAATTAATATTAACCAAAATTCTTTAGAGCAAATAGCATTTACTGAAATGTATTTTAATAATTGTAAAGGAAATATCTTTATTGAAAACAATTCTAATAATGAAGACCTTGAAAATTGGTATGGAAATACTTCTTTTTTTAATGTATATTCTAAAGGTCAGGATAAAGAGACATTTATTGATTTAAAAAATGATAAAATGCCAGATTTCAGATTAAGAATCAATAAAATTATAGCATCTAATGCTGTTGATGAAGACTTAAGAGATAATTAATGATATTTAATAAAACGCCCAAATTATTAAAGATAAATCTACTTGTGAACTTAATATGTAAGCAATAGTTGAAAACAATAGTTAAAAGGCGTTTTTATTATTTATTAAAATAATACGCCATGCGAAACTTTACTATTATTAAAATTATTGTTTTTTTTATTTTTTCATTTTCTGCAAAATTATGTGCTCAAATAGTAATAAGTAAACCAAGTTTGGGTTTCACACAAGCTTGTGCTAGTCCTTCTTTTAACACTTATAATGTAACATTTACATTTTCTCCTGTTAGTGGGTTAGGTTCTAGCAATCAATTTATTATAGAACTTTCTGATGAAACAGGAGTTTTTACGAGCCCAACAGTGATTTACACTTCAATTCAAGGTCAGGTTTCAACATCACCTGCTACCTTAACTTTTTCTTTTCCTACAAATGTAGCTAGTGAGTTCTATAAACTCAGAATAAAAAGTACGGCTCCAGTAGCTACAAGTACAAGTTCAAATACGTTTGCTGCTTACTATAAAATACAAGACACTCCTTTTTCTATAAATAATTTAATATCTACAGGGGTTTATTGTTCTGGTGGGAGTTATTTATTAACTATTGATAATCCTGGAGGTCCTTCAAATGATTCGCCATTACAATATGCATCATTAACTTATAACTGGTATAGGGAAACTAGTTCTACTACTTCAGTTTTTGTTGCCTCAGGAGAAACTTTATCGGTTAATCAATCAGGTACTTATTTTGTAGAAACAAATTACGGTACTTGTACCTCAAACTCTTATTCAAATAGAGTGACGGTGAGTGATTCTAGTTCTATTTCAACTTCAGAAATTAATTCAAGTTTGGGTAATCCGTATTGTTCAAGTGATGGCAATACAATTTTAAGTACAATTAATGGTGAAAGTTATCAATGGTTTAAAGATGGAAATGCTATAGAGGGTGCAACAAATCAAATGTATGAAACAAACGAACCAGGAAATTATTTTGTAAATATTAACTTAGGTAATTGTTCAACTAATGCTTCTATCAATTTAGAAAATTCAGGTTTTAGGTCTAGCATAGATATCCCACAATTTAATACTATAACTGAAGGAGAAACTTTGTTGGCTACTATTACTACAGACGCTATAAATCCAATTTTTGAGTGGTATTTAAATAACTCACTATTAACAGGAGTCACAAGTAATAATTATGAAGCTTCTGAAACAGGTAATTATAAAGTCATTATATCTCAAACAACTGGTTGCATAGCATCAACAGAGTTTAATTTTTCAATCAGGGAACCATTTCCTGATGTGCCAAATATTCCAAATTTGATAAGCCCTAACGGTGATGGTATTAATGACACTTGGGTGATTCCTCAAGAATATGTAAATGGATCGGATGCCGAAGTGACAATTTTTACCTCACAAGGTAAAATAATTCTTCAAACCAATAATTATCAAAATAACTGGCCGGAAAATCAAATAAATTTTAATCAAGTAAACCCAGTTTACTATTACATCATTAAAACATCAAACAGTCAAACTAAAAAAGGATCAATAACCGTTGTTAAATAGTATGTATAAATATTTATTATATATAGTTTTGTTTTTCATTTCGCTACAACAATTTCATTGTCAAGATGATGGAATCGTTGCATTGAATTTACCTGTTAGGAATTCTTTGAAATTTAATAGATATGTTATAAATCCAACTTTTAGTTTTGTAAGGGAGCAGAACAAATACATATCATTTTCTAACAAAAGAGAATGGGCTCAATTTGATAATGCTCCACAATCTTATTTGTTCAGTTACTCTGGTAGATTTAGTGAAAATATAGGAATGGGTGTTGGGTTATTTCAACAAAATTATGGGGTATTATCCACTTTCGGAGGTTTACTTAATTTTTCATACAACGTTGTTTTAAACAATGATCAAAATTTAACTTTTGGAACCAATTTAGGCGTTTATCAAAGTGGTATTAATCAAGGTAATGTGGTTGTTAATTTTGCAGATCCCTCATTGCAAAATATACCATCAAACACCTTAATAACCATAAACCCAGGAATAAATTATGGAACAGAATTCTTAGATTTTGGAGTATCTATTAACAATTTGGCTTCTTATAATTTAACAGCTTCAAGTTTAATCGAGGAAAATCCAGAACAAAGTATTCAAGGGCATATCATGTATACAGGTTACATGGATAGTCGTGGTTTTTTTGATGAAACTAAATTTTCTGCTTTATTTCGCTCAGAGTTCAAAATGAATCAAACAGTACTCTCGGGAATTGTTACGCTTACGGTTCCAAAGGGTATTTGGGCACAAGTTGGTTACAATACTTTTTACGGAGTTTCTGGAGGTTTAGGATTGAATATTACAAATCAAATTGCCATAGAATATAATTTTGAAAAGGCTATAGGGGATTTGTTAAGTTTCGGAAATTCACACGAAGTTACATTGGCATATAAATTTAATAATAGATACAGATACCGTTATAACGGAGATGATGATGAACAGGCTTTCCTTATTCCTGATAAAAAACCTGCACGAGTTATTTCAAGTAAAAAATCAAATGGGAATACTAGAGTTAGTAACCAAAAGAAAATTAACAACGAAATATCTGACAAGCTAACTGACGAAAAGCTTAAAATTAAAGATTCTACTAAACTAACAGATAAAAACAAAGCCAAAGCTGATTTAGAAGCTACACGAATAGAAGAAGAAGCACAAGCTAAAGCGGCAGCAGCTGAGAAAGCTAGAATAGATACTGAAAACAAAGCCAAAGTTGATTTAGAAGTTAAACGAATAGAAGAAGAGACAAAAGCAAAAGCGGCAGCAGCTGAGAAAGCTAGAATAGATACTGAAAACAAAGCCAAAGTTGATTTAGAAGTTAAACGAATAGAAGAAGAGACAAAAGCAAAAGAAGAAGCTACTGCTAAGCTTTTAATTTTAGAAAAAGAAAGACTTGAAGCAGATCAAAAAATTGACACAGTTGAATTAGATGGTGTGTTGATACCTATTGCTAGAGATAGACAAGCTATAGCTATAGAAAATTTAACAAAATTAACTCAAGAGTCTAAAATAGAGCAACAAAGTTTATTAAAACAACTAAGAGAAACTGTTCGAAATAGAAGTCTAGATTTAGATGAATTAAAAGAAGAAAATGATTTAAGTGAACAAGGAATTTTTAAAACACCACAAGCATTTAAAAGTATTTCGGCAGAAAACGCAGCTTTAGAATCTTTAAAACAAGACATAAATGAAGTAATTGATTATCATAATACCAAGATTTCTGAGTTAGAAAAACTTTATAAAGAAAGACTTAAATCTGTCCCAAGTAAACAAGACGATATCAATGTTTATTATTCAGAAGTATTAGAAAATTTAAAAACGGAGCAAATACAAATGATTCAGGATAGAGCTAATTTAATGTCTTCATTAGAAGAAATTAAAGTGGCAACTGAGTTTGAAAGAAAGCGAAGAATTAAGCGAGCAGCTTACGATAATGAAGAAGACAGATATACTAAAGACAGAGTAGCTTTAAATATATTAAAACAAAATACCCCTTTGAGTAATGAGCCTGTAAAAGTTGCAGATTTGGATTTTGGAGACACTCAAAACAAAAATAATATTCAAATTATAAAGGATGTGTCTAATGTTGAAAATGGTTATTATTTAGTATTGGCAGTTCATGATGATATTTCTAAAAGAGATAAATTTTTATCAAAAGCTATTTCGTCAGGTAAATCTGATATTGATTTCTTTTATGATGTTAATACAAGTAAATATTATATTTTCGATAAAAAATTTAATAGTGTTGAATCCGCTACAAGCGCAATTAAAACAAAAAGAAATGAACCTTTAAATAATAATATGTATATGGTTAAAATAGAAAATTAATTTTTTTATTATTCTTATTTTTTGTCATATTAAATACTATATAATTATATATAATTACTTACAAAAAAACTGAATATTTTAGTTAAAAGTAGTAATTCATCGATTAAATACATTATTTGTATACTTTTCTAGTACGCATTAGAAAAATATTTACGATATTTATACCGTTTAAAAACATTTTATTTAGATAAAATATAATTATAATAATAATTGTATTACATAATTAATGTTTTAAACATGGATTAATAGTTCTTTTTGAATTCCCAAATAGAAAAGAAGCGCTAAATATAATCGACTATGAAAAAAACTACTTATGTAAACAAAAGATTTACTTTTCTATTTCTTATTACTCTGTTTTTTAGTACGCATGTATTCGCTCAGCTTCCAGTACCTTTTTCACCCAGATTACCAGGTGGAAGTATAAAAGTTAAAGGGGATATTATATTAATTGGTAATGGAATAGTTACCGCAAAAGATTTACCATTACCTTATAATGGAAATCAAATAAATAATAATAATGAGGGTATTTATATAAATGTTGCAAGTGGTGGAGACCCTTCAATATTTAGTTCAAGTAGTGCGGATTTAGCAATAAATAATTCTTGTAAAAGAATTTTATATGCAGGTTTATATTGGGCTTCTGTTTATCCTCTTGAAGTTGCCAATAACAGAAATGTTCAGTTTCAAGGTACACCTAGAATAGAAGATTGGAATCAAATAAAATTTAAACTACCTACAGGAGGATTTATTGATTTAGTAGCCGATAATAATCCTGATCCAGCTGGCGAAGAAGATGATATTATTTTTGATGGTTATGAGTATTATGGACCAGGTGTTGTTAATTCTTTTAAAGATTCTCCTATAATATGTTATAAGAATGTTACTAATTTATTACAAAGTTTGCCTGACGCAGATGGAGAGTATACAGTTGCTAACCTTAGAGCTACAAGAGGAATAAGATTAGGTGGATGTTCTGCTGGTTGGACGCTAGTAGTAATTTATGAGAGCCCTCTATTAGCTAGTAAATTTATTTCTGTTTTTGATGGTTATGCAGGAGTTCAAGGAGGTTCAGAGTTGGATATTCCTGTTTCTGGATTTCAAACGTTACCTTCTCCATTACCTGTAAATTCAAATATTGGTGTATCAGCTTTAGAAGGAGATATAGGTATTACGGGAGATTCCTTTCAATTTAAAGCTAGTACATCTCCAACTTATACTATATTAAGTGACGCCATAAATCAACCTAATAATTTCTTCAATTCTAGCATAACTTTAAATGGAGTACATGTAACCAATAGAAACCCTGCAAGTTTAAATACGTTGGGTTTAGATGTAAATAATTTTAGATTACCTAATCCATTAAACACAGTTTTACCTAATGATGCTAGTGCTGGAGATTTAAAACTAACAACTAATGGAGATGGCTATGGGGTGTTTTTAACATCTTTTGCCGTAGAAATTATTGAACCAAAAATCACGTTAACTAAAATTGTTGAAGACCCTCTTGGAAATGATATTAGTAATCAATTAGTTAATCTTGGTGATGAATTAAATTATGTTATAGGTTTTCAAAATACAGGAAACGATGATGCCACAAATCTTATTATTAGGGATATCCTACCTACTAATATTGTTTTTAACTATCCAGCTGATATGGGGTTATTACCTCCAGGAGTTTCAGTTCAAAGTTATGATCCTACAACAAGAGAGCTAGTTTTTAGTGTAGATAATTCTGTTGTAGAGCAAAATGATCCTGTTCAAGAAATACGATTTAAAGTAACAGTTGTATCTTCATGTAGTTTGTTAAATGATGCTTGTTCTAATATAATTAGTAATCAGGCCTATGTAACTTATAATGGTACAATCAATGCTATTTTTGCTATTTCTGATGATCCAAGTTTTAGTACAAATACAGGTTGTTTAATCACACCGGCAGCAACAAATTTTTTGGCTGATCTTAACTGTATTTTTGAAGAAGAAGTTGTGCTTTGTAGTGCTAATGTGACCTTAACTGCTGGAGCTGGTTATGATTCTTATTCTTGGTCTACAAGCCCTTCTGGATCACCTGTAATTGGGAATACACAATCAATAACAGTTACAAGTACAGGTACCTATTATGTTAATAATACAGCAATAGCTCCTTGTCAATCTACATCGCAAGAATTTAATGTTATTACATTTGGAGGCAATCTAACTAACCCTTTAATACCATTTGCAGATGAAGTAGTTACTTGCCCAAATGACGGCAAGGAATTACCTAATTTTTATTTATGTGGTTTAAATGATTCGAGGTTTATACAAACAGGAATAACAGATACAACATCAATGATATGGGAACTACTTGATGAAACAAGTTGTACAGCAGTTACCAATCAAGATTGTGCTAATGAAGATGCAGCGTGTACTTGGAATCAAGTTGCCATCGGTTCAGATTTTACCATAAATTCAGCCGGACAATATCGATTAACTTTGAATTATTCTGGAGGATGTTTTAATCAGTTTTATTTTAATGTTTATACAAATTTATTAGTACCAACTGTTTCATCAAGAGATATTTATTGTACTACACTTGGGGAGATTGTAGTTGGAGGTGTGCCTACAGGTTATGAATATAGTATAGATGGTATAAGTTATCAAACTAGTAATACTTTTTCTATAGCAACTCCAGGTATTTATAGTATATATGTTAGACAAATAGGAGTAACTCCAAACCCATGTATTTTCACTGTGCCAGATGTACAAATTAGACAAAGAGATTTTACAGTTTCTACATTAATAACTCAGCCATATTGTAATGGTGATTTAGGAAGTGTTATAGTTGCAGCCAATGATGTTCGTCCACAATATTATTTTTCAATTTATGATGGAGCAACATTAGTAAATAGTGTTGGTCCAATAGTTGAAAGTGATTATACCTTTAATAATTTGAATCCTGGTATTTATACAATAAATGTATCAACTGAAGATGGATGTTTATTTACTGGAGATATAGAAATCATAAATCCTGCATTATTAGAAGCAACATCGGCACTTACTAAACCATTAACTTGTACTGATGGAGAAATTACGGTATATCCTGTAGGTGGTACTGCTCCATATTATTATTTTGTAAATAGTTCAACAACTTTTCAAACATCACCAATAATTAATGTGACAACTGATGGGGTTTATAATATAACTGTTGTAGACTTTAATAATTGTTCAGCCGAAACTTCAATAACAGTTAATCCAACTCCTGCTCCAGAATTTTCAGTTTCTCAAACAAATATTACATGTGCTGATGTTTTTAATTCTGGCACCATAACTTTTAACGTAACAAACCCCAACGGAAATGCTTTAGCTTACAGTATTGATAACGGAATCACATTTTCAAACTCACCAATTTTTACAGGTCTAATTGCTGGCGATTATGAAGTTTTAGTTCAGTATACTTTAGGAACAGATGTTTGTATTTCGTCACCCCAAACTATAACTATTACAACTGCAAGTGCTATAAATGGAATAGCTACAGTAACATCACCTTACAATTGTACTTCAAATGGCATAATAACAGTTTCTGGTGTTTCTGGTGGAATTGGACCTTATCAATATAGCATTGATGGTGTGTCATTTCAATTAGGCAACACATTTACTGGTTTAACGGATGGTAACTATATAGTAACAATTAGAGATGCTAATGTTTGTTCATTTCAAACAATTCCTGTAACTATAAATTCATTAAATCCACCAACAAATTTAGATTTTATTAGTACAAATTTAAGTTGTCCAATAATAACTTCAGATGTTACATTAAATACCACAGGTGGAATAGCTCCCTTAGAATATAGAATTATAGCTCCCTCTGCTTCAGTTTATCAAGGTTCTAATATTTTCTTAGGATTATCACCAGGTACTTATACATTTGAAGTGAGAGACGCAAATGATTGTACTTACGCTGAATCTTATACCATTTTACCTTTACAGCCAGTAACTGTAAATATGGTATTAACTAAAGATTTAGATTGTACATCCTCTCCTGACGGTTTAATCACAGGAAATATTTTAACGGGTGTTCCTCCATTCTCATATCAAGTATCCTTTAATGGAGGATCTTATGGAAGCGTACAATCTGTAACAGGTTTAACATTTACTCATACAGCTCCATCTGATGGAGTCTATCAGTTTTTAATTACTGATGCTAATGGTTGTTCAGTTGAATCTGGTGTTCAAACTATTAATGCGATAACATTACCTGAAATAACATCGGTTATTCAAACACAACCAATTTTGTGTAACGGTGATAATAATGCTGCCATACAAATCACTATAAATAATACTTTAGGTACACCAGCTTTCAATATAAATGTATTTAATAATACAAGTGGTATTGATTATGGTACACAAACATCTGGTTTAACATCAGGTAATTATACTATCTCATTAACAGATTCAAATTCTTGTACAGATATTGAAACTATAACAATTTTAGAACCAACTCCAATAAATGTATCATTCAGCACCATTCCTATTACTTGTACTGCTAGTGGTGTTTCATTTGGATCTGTTATTGTTAATTCAGTTACAGGTGGAACAGCTCCTTTTAATTATTATGTTACAGGTACCAATGGTTATTCAGCAGTTGAACTTAACGCATCTGGAACTACATCCACTACATTTGATGTTGTAGATTTTGGATTATATCAAATAAATGTAGTTGATTCTAATGGTTGTTCTGTTCTGATTCAAGATGTAATATTAGCCTCTCCACCAGATGACTTAGATATTTCAATTAATGCTTCAGCAGATTGTACATTAGGAGGTGAAGCTGTGGTAAGTATTGGTACAACATTAGTTGGTACGGGTCCTTTTTATTTTGATATTTATAGAGGTTTTATACCAACGCCTCCACCAGGAGGAACATGGCAAGCAGAAGATACTACAGGTAGCCAATCTGCAACATTTACGGGTTTAATTCCAGGTGTAACTTATACATTTATTGTTTATGATACGTCTACAGGTTGTAGTTATTATGAAACTGCAACAACACCAATTCCAACTAATTCAACATTAACAGTAAATACATTAACATCAAATAATATTACATGTGTTGGAAATGCAGATGGTAATGTATCATTTACAATCAATAGTTTATATCCATCAGCAACTAATGTTAATTACGAGATATTTGATTCTTTATCACTCGTCTCTACAGGAATTAGTGGATCTGGAATTGTACCTACTTTGGGCTCTTTATCAATATCAAATTTAGGAGCTTTACCTTTTGGAAATTATTTTGTATTAATTTCTGAAACTTCTGGACCTAATATAGGATGCAGTGTGGTTTCTGTTCCATTTAATATCACAGAATCAACTGTAGATTTAAATATTACAGCCAGTGTTGATAAAAATGCAAATTGTAATCCAAACTCAGGAATCATTAGCGCTATTGCTACTAATGGGACTGCTCCTTATTTGTATCAAATTACTACTACGTCTTCAGCACCTTTAGCTTCAGATCCTTCATGGGCAACTGCAAGTGTTTTTAACATGAATGCAGGAAATTATTATGTACATGTTATTGATAGTTTTGGATGTGTTAGAACAACCTCTGCAATTCTATTAAATGCAGATTCTGAGCCAATTATAAATGCTACAGTGAATAATCAGTGTACGGTTACAGAAGGTAATTTTCAAATAGATGTTACTTTAACAACACTAGGTATATCACCTTATAGTTATAGTATTGATGGTGGTGCATTTCAAACAAGAACGGCTCCTTTTACAATTTCAAACTTAGCATCAGGAACTCATACAGTTGAGGTACGTGATGCAAATGGTTGTGGTAATTTAGTATCAGTTGATATTGAAGCTCCAATTCAAATGATAACCAACATCACTACGTTACCTAGCTGTAATGATAATGATGGCGTTATAACAATTACTGGAAGCGGAGGAACTGGAACTTATACATATACCATAAGTCCAAATCCAGCAAGTATAACTACTTTAGGTAATGTATTTAGTGGTGTACCTTCAGGTAATTACACGATTACAATGACAGATGTCATTACATTATGTTCTGAAAACAGTGATATATTTGTTCAACCTGCAATACTTCCAACCGTAACTTTATCAGCTCCAACATCCGTTACTTGTTTTGGTGATAATGATGGTACTTTTGAAATTAATGTAAGTGGATATACTGGTGCTTATACTTATGAAGTATTAGATAGTTCATCAACATCAGTTTTCGGAGTAATTTCTGCCAATACAACTACGAATCCTCAAATAGTAACTGGTCTTTTAGCGGGTACATATACAGTTGTAATTAATGAAACGGCTAGTCCATTTTGTTCTGCTACATCTGGAGGGATTATTATCCAATCTCCTGCATCAGCATTAACTTTAGTTTCAACAGAAACATCTAATGTAACTTGTGAGGATAACTCTGGAACTATCACAGCTATTGCCTCTGGTGGATGGGGAACCTATGATTATGAATTAACTGGTGCTGCTACAATACCTTTCTCATCAAACGGAACTTTCATAAATTTATCTGCTGGAGTTTATACAATAAATGTTAGAGATTCTGGTGGTTGTATAGCCTCTAGTACTGTTACTTTAACAATTCCACCAGTTATTAATGCAGCAGTTTCGGCTAATGCTTCATTATTAAATTGTTTTGGAGATATTAATGCTGTTATAACTGTTAGTGGAGTTTCAGGTGGTCAAGGTAGTAATTATACATACACCTTAAATATGGTTTCCCCAACGGTAAATTCATCAGGTCCTCAAACATCACCAGTTTTTGATAATCTTGGAGCAGGAACTTATAATGTATTGGTTACTGATGGTTATAATTGTTCATTTAATTCACCAGATATAATAATATCTGAGCCAACAGAAATACAAGCTAGTTTGGTAAAAAATACCTCGCAAACTTGTTTAACTAATTCCTCAATCACATTAAGTGCTACTGGCGGTACAGGTATTTACCAATATAGTAATAGTGCTAATTTTGCTACTATTTTAGGATCATTTACAACATCTACAACATTATCAGTTGGAGTAGGAACTTATCAATATTATATAAGAGATGCTAATGGTTGTCTTGCTTCAGTTTCAAATCAGATTACTATTGATCCACTTCCAACACTTAATATTATTTTAGATGTTACCAATGCTACAATTAATTGTGCTGGTGATGATAATGGTGTTATTATAGCAACAGGTCAAGGTGGTTTAGGAAATTATATTTATACTTTAGAAGATACTTTCGGAAATGCCATTGCTCCTGTTACTCAAGATAGCCCTGGTGTTTTTACTAATCTTCCTATTGGAAATTATCAAGTTAGACTTGATAGTGGGGATTGTTTAACTACAAGTGCTCAAATTTCCATTACGGAACCTTTTGCGCCATTAACTGCTAGTTTTGTTGCTTCAAATATTACATGTCCGGGTACTAGTAATGGTACCTTAGTAATTACAGCTTCTGGTGGAACTGGTATTATAAAATATGCTATTTCTCCTAGATTGGATCAATTTTTTGAAACATCAACTTTTGAAAATCTTCCTTCTGGTAATTATCAAGCCATAGCTCAAGATGAATTGGGTTGTTTTATACTTTATGATTTTACTATCGTAGATCCTATTCCTGTTTCACTTACAATCGTTGCTAATTCAATTTTACCTGAGGCATGTAGTGGTGATTTAGATGGAGAATTTAGTATTGAGATTTCTGGAGGCGAAATGCCTTACAGTGTAAGTTTAGATGATATAAATGGTGTATACACAATAGGTGCTTTAACACAAACTCAATTTGATTTTACTGGTTTAGCTGGCGGAGATCATATTGTATATGTTCGTGATAATTTGGGTTGTGAAACCGAGTGGAATGTTACATTTCCACCATCAGTATTAATTGATGCTAATTTAGTTATTGAATATTGTACTAACACCATTGATGCTACCAGTAATATGGTAACTGTAAATATTGACGAATCAGTAGTCGATATAGACGATTTAGATTATTCATTAGATGGTGGCGTCTTTCAAGCAAGTAACATCTTTGTAGACATAGCTGCCGGAAATCATTTTATTACTATTAGGCATACAAATTCATGTGAAGAAATCATTGATTTTCTAATTGAACAATTTGATCCCTTAGCATTGGTTTTAGAAAATGGTCAAATAAATGAAATAGTTGCACTAACAGATGGTGGTTCTGGAGTTTATGAGTATACTTTAAATGGGGTATCTCTAGGGAATTCTAACACATTCATAATTTATGAATCAGGTGATTATACTGTAAATGTTACAGATAGTAATGGATGTATAGCTTCTGCTACCAGATTTTTTGAATATATAGATATTTGTATTCCAAATTATTTCACGCCTAATGGCGATGGTAATTTAGATGAATGGGGTCCAGATTGTGTTAATCAGTATAGAAATTTAACCTTTGATATTTTTGATAGGTATGGTCGTAAGATTGCAACCTTAAGAGTTGGAGAAAAATGGGATGGAAGATATAATGGGGTAGAACTACCAACAGGAGATTATTGGTATGTTGTTAGATTAAATGATAGAAATGATAATAGAGAATTTGTTGGACATTTTACACTCTATAGATAGATTTTAAGTAGGTAACCTTCTAAATAAAGAATGATGCAAATGCGAAAATTAATTTTATATCTACTTTTTATAGTTCTATTAAAGGGCTATGGTCAGGAGTTGAATTTACCTGTTTTTACTCAGTACTTGGCAGATAATAATTTTGTTATATCTCCAACTTATGCTGGAATAGGGGATAACTTAAAAATAAGAGCTAATGGCTTAACACAATGGGTTGGTATAAAAGGCGCTCCAGATAATCAATCTTTATATGCCGATTTTAGAATTGCAGATAGAACAGGTGTTGGTCTATCTTTTTATAATGATAGGAATGGTAATACGATTCAAACAGGTGCTAAATTCTCTTTTGCACACCATTTAATTTTAGATTATTATTCAAAACAATATTTATCGTTTGGTATTTCTTATAATCTCAATAATTTTAGAATTGACATCAATAATTTTGATAATGGTTATAGTAATCCAATTATTGATCCTTTTGTTACTGATGATAGACGAACAACTAATCATAACTTTGATGTAGGTGTTTTATACAGACTTAAAGGTTACTTTTTAAGTGTAAACGCTAATAATATGTTAGATAAAGATTTTGATAGTTCTCTTAGAAGATTGGAACCAAATTTACTTTTAAATTATCAAATATATACTGGTTATACTTTTAGAGGACCTAAAAAAAGTGGTTTAGAATTTGAGCCTTCAATCTTTTATCAAATGTTCACAAGTGATAAACGTTCTAGCACTGATTTAAATTTCAAGTTTAGAAAGTATGATAGAAATGATGATTATTATTGGGCTGGGATATCATTTCGCTACCTCAACGATCAATTTTTAAAACCATTAAACATAGGGCCAATGGCAGGCTTCAAAAAATCAATATTTTATTTTGGATATGCCTACCAAGTTACTACTAATGATTTAGCGGGTTTTAATTCTGGAACTCACGTTGTAACTATTGGTTTAGATTTTCTTCAAGGAATTAGTAATTGTCCTTGTACACAAGGTCCAGTACATTAATTATTATTCAATAATTTCAACCTCAAAAATCTTATCCCAGCGCTTTCCTGTTACAAAAATGGTTTTGGTTTTCGGGTTATATGCTATTCCATTTAGTACGTCTAAACCGTCATGCTGAGTCACTAACTTTTTAAGAGGTGAAAAATCTATAACACCAAAAACACCACCGTTTTTAGGGTTTATAATAGCTACACCATCTTTTTGATAACGATTAGCATAAATTTTTCCATCAATCCATTCCATTTCATTAATACCAACAATTTTCCCTTTATTTGTGTAAACTTGTATATAATCTTCTTCAATTAGGGTTTCAGGATCAAGCAGCCATATATTTTCAGTACCATCACTTTTATAAATAACATTGTTAAAATTACATAAACCCCAACCTTCTTTACTGTTTCCATATTTAAAACTACTTTGCTTTTCAAAAGTATTTACATCGTAAATTAAACCAGTCCCAGACTGCCAAGTGAGTTGATATATTTTATTATTCAAAATAGTAAGTCCTTCACCAAAATATTCATTTGCTAAATTTATATTTTTTAAAATATTACCAGTTTTGTAATCAACTTTTCTAAGCTTTGATTCTTTGTACTGGCCAGTACTTTCATAAAGAGTATCATTAAAAAACTCAATACCTTGTGTATATGATGTGATATCGTGTGGGTATTCGTTTAAAATATTATAGGTATAAACTTTAGGTGTTTGGTTATTTAAAATTGTTATGGCAGTTGTAGTTATTACTTTTTCATTGTTGAGGAAAATAGTAGCTTCAATAACTTGCTTACCAAGTTTAGAATTTTTTAATTCAGATGTTTCCTTAATTTTATTACCATCCAATGTATAGGTAATGGAATCAAATTTGTGATTTTTCTTATTTTCTAAACTTATTTTAAGAGTTTCATCAATAGAGATATTACCTTTTTCTGCGTTTGTAACTATCAAAAAATCATTTTTTAAATTAGCAGAATTTGATCCACAAGAAATAATAATAATACTTAAAAATATGATTGCTAGATGTTTGAATGTATTCATGTTTAATTTTAAATTTATAGCAAGATATTTATTTAAAATCAGTTTAAAAAATCATTGTGAAAATTTTAAAAGGTTGTATCTTTGCATCCGGCAAGTCCTACACAACCAGCTCCTGTTGAATCCTCCAGGTCGGGAACGAAGCAAAGGTAAATGGTCGTAGCGGTGTGATGTAGGTAGCTTGCCATTTTTTATGCCTTATAGTTTCGTAAATCTTACTATCTTTAAACTCAAAAAATTTCAGTAAATGTCTAAAGTTGTTTTAATAACTGGTGGTTCTTCTGGTATAGGAAAATCTATTGGGGAGTTTTTAATTAAGAAAGGTTTTGTAGTTTATGGAACTAGCAGAAATCCTGAAAAATATAAAGATAGTAAGTTCCCTATTTTAGCTTTAGATGTTAAAGTTTTAGATACCATACATAGCACAGTTTCTAAAATTATTGAAATTGAAAATAGATTAGATATTGTAATTAATAATGCGGGAGCTGGTATTACAGGTCCTATTGAAGAAATTCCTGAAATTGAAATTAAAAACAATTTTGAAACCAATTTTTTTGGTCCTATTAATGTTGTTAAATCTGTGTTACCTCAAATGCGTAAACAACAATCTGGTTTAATAATAAATATAACGTCTATTGCTGGTTACATGGGTTTGCCTTATAGAGGTATTTACAGTGCAAGTAAAGGTGCTTTAGAACTAATAACAGAAGCATTTAGAATGGAGTTAAAAGATTTTAACATTCAAATGACTAATGTGGCTCCTGGAGATTTTGCTACTAATATTGCTGAAGGAAGATACCATGCACCTTTGCTAGATAATTCACCCTACAACAAGCCTTATGGTGATACTTTAGAGTTAATGAATAAGCATGTTGATAATGGAAGCAATCCCAACATAATGGCTGAAGCTATTTTTAGAATTATTAATACGTCTCATCCAAAAGTGCATTATAAAGTAGGGGAGACTTTGCAAAAATTTTCTATTGTCTTAAAAAGAATTTTGCCTGATAAAGTTTACGAAAAACTTTTAATGAAACACTATAAATTGTAATCTATTGATTTATTGTGCCAAGAAGTTGATCTTCAAAATGAATTGAAAATATATTAGTATTACTATTTACAATTTTTTTGTTTCTATCTACAATTATTGTTTTAGTCATTGGGTAGATAGCTAAAGTGTTTTTAGCTTCTTTTGGGTTTTTAAATTGATATTCATTTTTTAAATCAAAACCATAACTCAGTAATATGTTTTTTGATTTATCTATGTTATAATTATCAACATTAATAGTTATAAATCTCGTCTCTGGATATTTCTCTTTTAATTCTATTAGTTTTTTATGGCTATCTTTAAAGTGCGAGAAGTAAGCACTAGACCAAAAACTAATAACAGAGGGTTCTTTAATTAATGAAAAAATATCTACTTCTTTGTCATCATAATCAACAAGTTGAGTACTAGGTAAAAACTCACCATCCTTAAGACTATTTAATGATTTTACATAATCAGAAATCATTTTTTTGTCTTTATCATTTTGGCTTTTGTTTAAATATGATTTTAAAATGGTTTCGTTATTTTCATTGTTTTGACTTTTAGATAAATACATTAAAGTAAAGTAATGTAAAATATCATCTTTAATTTTTGCATTGGAGATTAAACTATCTATTAATTCTAATCTATCCAAGTTATAACATATTGAAGTCCTATCAAAAGAATTGTTTTCAGAGTGATTGTCATGAATTTTTAACGAAATATTACTAACATTATGTCTTAAAAATGTGTTGTAATTATAATATTTGCTCAAAAAAGTATCATTATAATTAACATCTTTTCTAAAACTGTAAAAACTTTCAGGAATAGAATTTAAAAAAGCAGCTTTGTCTTTTCCGAAATGTATAAATGGATAAACCTCTTTATTGGAATAATAACTATAATTTATATTTGCTTTAGCAATTTTTTCAAATAATGGTGTAGTTTCAAATCTTTTTATAAAACTGTTTAAATCTTTTTCTTTTTCGTCTTTTAGGGAATCTATATGTTTTTCGTAAATAGATGGATTTGATTGACAAAGTTTAACTATTTTTTTCTCCTCTTTTTCATTTTCTAAAAAATGATTTATTAAATAATTATTTTTTTTATCTCCTTCACCAGTGTAAACAAGTGATTCATCAAAATCTAAAGTATTTAATCTGAAAAGTAAACTGTCTTGTGGTTCTAATAATACCATTTGATATTCTCCACCATGTCTAAAGGTGTACATACCTTCATTCAAATTAATTATTTTATAAATAAATCTATTTCTAACATCAAGTTTAACAGTATCAATAACAACTTCATCTTTGGAAAGCACAACAAAATTAGTAGTTGGATTAATAATTTCTCCTCCTAAATAGGCATAATTTAAATCGGCATTAGGAGTGTCTTTTTTACAACCCAAAAACGTAATAACTATAATTATTATTGAAAAGTATAATTTCATAAATTTTTAAACGTTGTTTTGTTTATTAAAAACAATTCTAAACAAAAATATAGTTTGTAACATTAAAGTGTTGTTAATGCGTTGTTAAATATTTAGGACACAAAAATATCTTTACGACTAGTGTTTACATAAAAATAGCTATCTTAAGTTTCGACTTACCATTAGAATTTTCTACTTTTGCACCAAATTAAAACACCCTATATGTTATCAGTATCTAATCTTTCGGTTCAATTTGGAAAACGTGTTCTTTTTGATGAAGTAAATACAACGTTTAATAATGGTAATTGTTACGGTATTATTGGCGCTAACGGTTCAGGAAAATCTACTTTTTTGAAGATTATTTCCGGAAAACAAGATCCTACTTCAGGTCAAATCCATCTAGAATCAGGTAAGCGTATGTCTGTTTTAGAGCAAAACCATAATTTATATGATTCACATACTGTATTGGAAACTGTTTTAATGGGAAACAAACCACTTTATAAAATCAAATCAGAAATGGATGCGCTTTATGCTGATTATTCTGATGAGAATGCAGATCGAATAGGTGAGTTACAAGTAGCGTTTGAAGAAATGAATGGTTGGAACGCTGATAGTGATGCCGCATCTATGCTATCTAGTTTAGGTATAAAAGAAGAGCATCATTATACTTTGATGGCGGATTTGGATGGTAAACAAAAAGTACGTGTTTTATTAGCACAGGCGCTTTTTGGAAATCCTGATGTATTGATAATGGATGAGCCTACAAATGATTTAGATTATGAAACTATTTCATGGTTAGAAAATTTCTTAGCTAATTACGAAAACTGTGTAATAGTTGTATCTCACGACAGACACTTTTTAGATGCCGTTTGTACTCATATTTCAGATATTGATTTCGGAAAAATTAATCATTTTTCTGGTAACTATACCTTTTGGTATGAATCTTCTCAATTAGCTGCACGCCAACACGCACAACAAAACAAAAAGGCTGAAGAAAAGAAAAAGGAATTAGAAGAATTTATCCGTCGTTTTTCTGCTAACGTTGCAAAAAGTAAACAGGCAACAAGTAGAAAGAAAATGATTGAAAAGCTAAATATAGCTGATATTAGACGCACAAGTAGACGTTATCCAGCTATTATTTTTGAGCGTGATAGAGAAGCTGGAGATCAAATTCTTAATATCGAAAATTTAGCCGCTTCCATTGAAGGCGAATTGTTATTTAAAAATATAGATTTAAATTTAGCTAAAGGTGATAAAGTTGTTGTTTTTTCTAGAGATTCTAGAGCTACAACTGCATTTTATCAAATAATAAATGGTAAAGAAAAGGCTGATGAAGGAAAATTTGACTGGGGTGTAACAACGACTCAATCTTATTTACCGCTTGATAACAGTGAGTTTTTTAATAATGATTTAACTCTAGTTGATTGGTTAAGACAATGGGCAACTACTGAAGAAGAACGCGAAGAAGTTTATATAAGAGGTTTCTTAGGAAAGATGATTTTTAGTGGAGAAGAAGCTTTAAAAAAATCGAATGTACTTTCTGGTGGTGAAAAAGTACGTTGTATGTTAAGTAGAATGATGATGGTTAGAGCCAATGTATTGATGTTAGATGAACCTACTAACCATTTAGATTTAGAAAGTATAACGGCCTTTAATAATTCATTAAAAAACTTTAAGGGGACTATGCTTTTTACGACACACGATCATGAGTTTGCTCAAACCGTAGCAAATAGAGTAGTGGAATTAACTCCAAGTGGTGTCATTGATCGTTATACAACGTTTGATGATTATATGCAAGACAAGAAAATCAAAGAAATGCGTGATAAAATGTACGCTGTTACTGCTTAATTACTCTTGTAATTCTGAAGTAATATTTTCAACAATGATGATAGCTTTATCAAGTTCGTCTTTGTGAACATAAACTTGTTGAAAACCAGGGATAATACCACCACCAAAACCTGCTAATCGGGCAGATTCAGTATGGTCTTTAACAACAGGTATTATGTCTTCTTTTTCTAATTCAGAAATAATGCGTTGTACAATAATAAAATCTCCAGTAAATATTTTTATGTAGTTTGAATTAGACATGTTTTTTAGTTTATGAAAACTATTAAATATACGACATTTTTGATACAAAAAAAACCTACTAAAAAGTAGGCTTAAATTTTATATTTAATAAAAACTACCTTAGTTCTGCACCTAATTGATTTTCAAAGTTAGATTGAAGTTTACTCATAATTTTATCAATTTGAGTATCAGTAAGTGTCTTGTTTTCATCTTGTAATGTAAAACTAATAGCATAACTTTTTTTGCCCTTTGGTAAGTTTTTACCTTGATAAACATCAAATAAGTTAACAGTTTTAAGTAATTGTTTTTCAGTTTGTTTAGCTATTTTGTATATAGACTCAAATGTGATATTATCATCTAAAAGTAAAGCGAAATCACGTTTTACTTCAGGGTATTTAGCAATTGTTTTAAATGTAATTTTATTCCTTTTTACAATTTCTAATATAGCATCCCAATTAAAATCAGCAAACAATACCTCTTGAGAAATATCAAAATGCTTTAAAATAGATTTTTTAATTAAACCAAAATCAACAATCTTTGTTTTTCCTTGACATAAAGTTAATCCTTCGCTAAATAAATCATTATTTACTGGTGCTTCAAAATATCCAGTAACACCTAATCTATTAAGAATGGCAATAATGGAACCTTTCAAATAGAAAAAATCACTTTTTTTACTAATGTTAGACCAACTATCTTGCGATTGATTTCCTGTTGTGAATAGTGATAAATGCTTAAACTCTTCACGATTATCATTAAAATTATGATATGTTTTACCAAATTCAAAAAGTTTTAAATCAGCACGTTTTCTATTGATATTAAAAGAAACAGCTTCTAAGCCTGAAAACAATAAGGATTGCCTTAAAACTGATAAATCATTGCTCAAAGGATTTAAAATTGCAATGTTATGATTTTCTTTTATTTGTTCACTAAGTTCTATATATTCAGGCGTGGTTAACGAGTTTGATAAAATTTCAAAGTAACCTTGCGATGCTAATTGATTTCCTATAATATTTTGAATTTTATAATCTTCAAAACGAGATATTGTCGAAATAGATGCATTTAGTTTTTCAGTTGTTAAAATATTATTGTAACCGTATATACGTAAAATTTCTTCAATAATATCAGCTTCCCGATGTACATCATTTCTATAAGCTGGTACAGTTAAACCTAAACCAGTTTCAGTTACATTGTTAACTTTTATTTCTAAAGAAGTTAAAATACGTTTAATTGTTTCTTTAGGAATCTCTTCACCTATTAACTTTTTGGCATTCTCAAAACTCAATCTTACTTCAAAATCTTTAATTTTAGTTGTATAAATATCTATGATATCACTAGTTATTTCACCACCTGCAATTTCTTGAATAAGTAATGCTGCTCGTTTTAATGCATATTCAGTAATATTAGGATCTATACCCCTTTCAAACCTAAACGATGCATCTGTGTTTAAACCATGGCGTTTTGCCGATTTACGAATGCTAACAGGATTAAAGTAAGCACTTTCTAAAAAAATACTAGTTGTATTTTCAGTAACTCCAGAATGTATTCCTCCAAAAACACCTGCAATACACATAGGTTTTTCTGCATCACAAATCATTAAATCTTCTTCGTGTAATTCACGTTCAATACCATCAAGAGTCGTAAACTTTGTTCCAGATTTAAGAGTTTTAATTTCAACTTTATTGCCTGAGATTTTAACAGCATCAAAAGCATGTAATGGTTGTCCTAAATCATGTAAAACATAATTAGTAGCATCAACAATGTTGTTAATTGGGTTCAGTCCAATAGCTTTTAATCTGTTTTTGAGCCAAGTTGGAGATTCTTTTACTTTTAAACCAGAAATCGTAACACCGCAATAGCGAGGAGCTAAATCTTTATTAATAACATTAACATCAATTTTTAGCATTCGATTATCCACATGAAAGGCACTAACTGATGGTGTTATTAACTCTAAATTTATTTCTTTTTGAATCAATCCAGCTTTTAAATCTCTTGCAACACCTAAGTGACTCATAGCATCAGATCTGTTTGGTGTTAAGCCAATTTCAAAAACCTGATCATTTTCAATTTCATAAATGTCAGCTAATAAAGTTCCAGCTTTTAAATCAGCATCTAATACTAAAATACCATCATGAGATTTACCGAGTCCTAATTCATCTTCGGCACAAATCATACCATGACTTTCTTGACCTCTAATTTTTCCTTTTTTAATAGTCCAAGATTCACCTTCAGCAGTAAATAAAACAGTTCCAATAGTTGCGACTGGTACTTTTTGTCCTGCTTCAACATTAGGTGCGCCACATACTATTTGTACAGGATCATCTCCACCAATATTAACGATAGTTAATTTTAATTTATCTGCATCTGGGTGTTTTATACACGTTAAAACTTCACCAACCACAACACCTTCTAGGGCGCCTTTAACAGATTGATAGGTATCTATACCTTCAACTTCAAGACCTAAATCTGTAAGTAATTCACTAGTTTGTTCTGGAGTCCAATCTGTTTTTAAAAATTGTTTTAGCCAATTGTATGAAATCTTCATAAATCATTATCCTTTATAAGTTCGCAAAGATAAAATATTGCAGCTAGCATTCAAACAAAGCATTCTAAATTGTCATTTAAAAAGAATAATTTTGTTAGTATCTTGCCAGAAATTCGATTAATATATTTTAATAAGACTTTATGAAGCATATTTTTTTAGTTGTATTGTTTTTGGGACTATTTTCTTGTAAGTATGAAAATAAAATTACGTACTTGGAAAAAGGTAAGTTTAGAGCTGAATTAAAAGTGAATGATTCGCTTGATTTACCTTTTAATTTTGAAGTGTTTTCTGCAAACAAATTACTTGTTTTTAATGCTGAAGAAATCATTGAAGTTGATGATATAGTTTATAATAATGATTCTGTTTACATTAATATGCCTGTTTTTGATGGGTTTCTTGTAGCTAAAATTGAAGAAGGCAAACTAAACGGAAGTTTTATAACTCCTGGCTTGGATAGACATATGTTTTTTAAAGCTGAAAAAAATAACACCAGATTTGATATAGGTTTAAAGGCAAACTATGATCTTTCGGGTAATTGGGAAACCATATTTAGTCCAGAAAATAAAGATGACACCTATTTAGGTAAAGGTATTTTTAAGCAAAATGGCAACACAGTTACAGGTACTTTTAGAACTACTACCGGAGATTACAGGTTTTTAGAAGGCGTTTTAGATGGTAATCAATTACAATTATCTGCATTTGATGGTGCCCATGCTTTTTTATTTACAGCACAAGTAACCGATAGTACTATGGTTGGCAATTTTTTTTCTGGAACCCATTGGGAAGAACCTTTTATTTCTAAACGAAGTGATAATTTTGAATTACCAGATGCAAACGAACTTACATATTTAAAAGAAGGTTATGATAAAATTGAATTCTCATTTCCTGATGAAAATGGTAATATGGTTTCTCTAACAGATAATCGATTTAAAGATAAAGTTGTTTTGGTGCAAATTATGGGAACTTGGTGCCCAAATTGTTTAGATGAAAGCAAATATTATTCAGAGTATTTTAAGAATAACAAAAATAAAAATTTAGAGTTTATAGCTTTAGCTTTTGAGTACGTAAAAACTCAAGAAGCAGCATTTAAAAACATTCAACGTTTAAAAAATAAAACAGGAATAAGTTACCCAATATTATTGGCACAATTTGGATCAAATGATAAACAAGAAGCTAATGATAAGCTACCTATGTTAAATCATGTATTATCATACCCAACCAGTATTTTTATTGATAAAACTGGTAAAGTTAGAAAAATACACACAGGTTTTAACGGACCAGCCACAGGTAAAAAGTTTACTGAGTTTAAAAAAGATTTTGATGATTTTGTAAATAAATTATTAATTGAGTAATTTTTGATTTAAATGATTATAAGGGTGTTTTAGTTTAATTATATTAGACTAAAAAGAAGCTATTTTATATTAGATCAACCTTTTGTATTTGAAGTTTTAAAAATCATAAATCTTCAAGTATCAAATTATAATCGTATTGTAAATCTTCATGTAAACTATTTATTATTTTTTTAGATAGAAGTAATTGACGATTATACATATTTTGTAATTGTGTACCACGGTTAATACTCGGTTTAAAATCTCTTAATTTTTCGCAAAAGTAGAGGAGAAGCTCCACTTCGCTTTCTTTTTTTTGAGAATATCGAATGTATTTTTTTACGTTTCTTAAAATTTTTTGAGTACTTTTTCTGATGTAGAAATAACTATCCGTATTAATTAATTCAAATTCTTCATCTATATACTTTTTTACACTGTCAATATAACCTGTTTCGTTATGAGATTCGAATAGTAAATAGGTAAGGAACTCTTTATTTTCTTTTTTAAATCGTGATAAACGTAAACAAAGTTCTTGAATTTCTTGAGTAGAAAGTGTATCCAATTCTTTTTTAATTTCTCTTAAGGTTACAGCTTTCATTTTAAAATAGATTAGGGTATAAATATAAAAAAACCATTGCTCTAACAATGGTTTTGTATTTTTTATTGAAAATAAATTATCTCAATTTTGGATAATCAGAAGGGTTTACTTCACTCATAACATCATAGATAGCTTCAAATATATCTTCAGCAGATGGTTTAGAAAAGTAATCACCATCATTTCCGTATGCTGGTCTGTGAGCTTTTGCAGTTAATGTTTTCGGACTACTATCTAAGTATTGATAAGCGTTTTGAATGTTTATTATTTGATCTAGAATATAGGCAGATGCCCCACCTGGCACATCTTCATCTATAATGATTACTCGATTTGTTTTTGCAATACTTTTAACGATATCATGATTGATATCAAAAGGAATTAAAGACTGTGCATCAATAATTTCAATATCTATACCAATTGCTAAAAGCTCTTTACTAATTTGTTCTACAATTCTAAGTGTAGATCCATAAGATACTACCGTTATATCTGTACCTTCTTTTACAGTTTCAACAACGCCTATAGGTGTTTTAATATTATTTAAATTATTTGGCATTTTTTCTTTTAATCTGTAGCCATTTAAACACTCTACAACAATACCTGGATCATCTCCTTGTAAAAGTGTATTATAAAAACCAGCTGCTTTAGTCATGTTTCTGGGTACTAATAAATGAACACCTCTAACTAAGTTTAATATACCTCCCATTTGAGATCCAGAATGCCAAATACCTTCTAGCCTGTGGCCTCTGGTTCTAATAATTAAAGGTGCTTTTTGTTTTCCTTTGGTCCTGTAATGGGTAGTAGCCAGATCGTCACTAATTATTTGTAAAGCATAAAGGATATAATCTAAATACTGAATTTCCGCTATTGGTCTTAAACCACGTAATGCCATTCCAATACCTTGACCTATAATGGTGGCTTCACGAATACCAGTGTCAGCGACTCTTAGTTCTCCATACTTTTCTTGTAAACCTTCTAAACCTTGATTTACATCTCCAATATTGCCTGTATCCTCTCCAAAAACTAAAGCCTCAGGATGATTACTAAAAATAGCATCAAAATTATCACGTAAAATAATTCTTCCATCAACTAATTCCGCTTCATCATTAAAGGTAGGTTTAACTTCTTTAACAAGCAAATTTGATCGTTCAGTTTCGCAATATAAATGCGAACTAAATTTGGGTTGAGCAGTTTCAAAAATTGTATTTATCCAATTGCTTAATTGGAACTTTTCATTAGAATCTTCTCCAATAGTATGTCTTAGTGCTTTTCTTGCATGTGATAAAAGATCTTTTCTAGTTACTTCTTGAATGGCTATTAAGCTTTCTTTTATTTTTTCAATAAAAACGCTATTAGCACTAACGTTTTCTAGTTGTTTAAGAATATATATTAGTTCTTGTTGCTCTTTTTTAATAGGTTTTAAAAACGTATTCCAAGCGTTATTTTTTGCATCCCTAACTTGACTTTTTGCAGTTCTTTCTATTTCTGTAAGTGCTTCATTTGTTGCGATACCACTTTCAATAATCCATTCACGCATTTTGGTGTTACAATCATGTTGTATTTCCCAATCCAAACGTTCTTGATTTTTGTAACGCTCATGAGAGCCAGATGTAGAATGTCCTTGAGGTTGAGTTAATTCTAATACATGAATTAAAACAGGCACGTGCTCTTCTCTTGCAATAGTGCTAGCTTCTTGATAAGTTTCAACAATATTGGCATAATCCCAACCTTTCACACGTAAAATCTCGTAGCCTTTATTGTCTTTATCTCGTTGAAAACCTTTAAGGATTTCAGAAATATTTTCTTTAGTTGTTTGATATTTTGCATGAACAGAAATACCATACTCATCATCCCAAACACTAATAATCATTGGTACTTGTAAAACACCTGCAGCATTAATAGTTTCAAAAAACAAACCTTCACTGGTACTGGCATTACCTATGGTACCCCATGCTACTTCGTTTCCATTTACAGAAAAATTGGCTTTATTAATACCTTCAACTTCTCTGAAGATTTTTGAAGCTTGTGCTAGACCTAATAAACGAGGCATTTGCCCAGCAGTAGGAGAGATGTCTGCACTAGAATTGTATTGTTTGGTTAAATCTTTCCAACTACCATTATCATTTAGACTATGCGTAACAAAATGCCCACCCATTTGGCGACCAGCAGACATTGGTTCATATTCAATATTAGTATTAGCATATAAACCAGCAAAAAACTGCTCTTTAGTTAACTCGCCAATAGCCATCATGAAAGTTTGATCTCTGTAATAACCAGACCTCCAATCACCTTTTAAAAAGGCTTTAGCCATAGCTAGTTGCGGAACTTCTTTTCCATCACCAAAAATTCCAAACTTTGCTTTTCCAGTTAATACTTCTCTACGTCCCAATAAACTACATTCTCTACTTTCAACCGCTATTTTATAGTCAGTTAAAACTTCTGTTTTAAAGTCTTCGAATGATAATTTATTTTCCAAATTGGTAATAGATTGCATTTAAGTATGCTTTAGCGCTTGCAAAAATAGCTAAAGTTTAGCTTATTTACAATAAATCAATACTGTTATTTGATGGTGAATATTTAAAAAATTAAATAAATAAATGATTTTTTTGATTTATATTCAGTAAAATTAATCAAAACTGACAATTATTCAAAATAAGCTTTAATACCATCGCCTTCTAAAAAGACCTAAAAGGGCTTGGGGATCAACAGTGAATTTGAATCTGATTTTTTGATCATAATTTGTTTGATCAATTTCCCAGCCTAAATTAGAATAAATAGGGAAGTAAATTTCAAAATAATCTGTAACTAAATCAATTCTAATACCAGAGTCATATACAAAGTTGGGAGAAAAAGATTTATTTTTTACTAAACCAACATCGCCATAAGCTAATATGTATTTCCAAAGTGTTGTGCTGGTATTAAAAGTTGTCATCCATTGATTTGCAAATGGGGTTTCAAGTTTAGATTTAAAACCACCTTCTGCATCAATGTATTGTTGACTAAATATCCCTGAAGCTTCAGAACGTCCCAAATACGAATAATCAAATAAATAATCTGTAGGTCTGTCTAATGCAAAGCTAAAATAATTTGAGGTTGGATCTGTATTATTTTTTATAAAAGTACCAGCAAAGGCGCGTATATTTAATTGTCTGTTACTTTCAAATAGGCGTCTATATTCGTAATTAAATGATAGCTTACTGAATTTTGCTCCAATTTGAAAATCAGTGTACCATTTATTAAAATTTATCAAATTATCATTTGAATGTAAATAACGTGCGTTAAATACGCTATAATTTGGTTGATTTGAAGTTAAAATGTTATTGGCATCTTTATCTCTATTAATATCAATATATCTGAAATTTAATGATTTACGTTTATTAGAACGAAAATCGTTATCCTCTCTAAAGTTAAAAGTTAATGAAGGTGTAATTTTTCTTACAAATAAATTTTCAGCATAAGAAGAGTATCCTGCTGCAATACCATAATTTATAGAAAATAAATTATGGTTTTCCAAATAGTGTGTATTAGATACTGATGCTGAACCAGTTAATGATTTTGATTTAAAAGCATACCTAGGTTCAATCTTATAATTGAAAAGCCTTCTTAAAACCGTTTTATTATATACTCTAAAACCCAGTGTTAAACCATCATAAATATTATTAAATTCCGCCGTAGGCATAAAAAACACTTGACTATAATTAGGGTCTTCAATATCTTTTAAAAGTCTAAATTGAAGTGGTTTATTGTTAAAAAAGTAACCTTTTAAAGATTTCCAATTATCTCTTAAATTAATTTCTGGAATAACGCCGTTGTAATTTAAAACCAGTTTGTTAGCGCTTATTCTTGGGATTGTTATAGTTTTTATTTCGTCAATATTTTCTATCCAAATCTTCGATACTAAACTATCGTTATTAAAACTATACAATGAAACAGGCATGCTGTTATCGCGTTTATTTTTTATAGTTATGGTAATAGAATCTTCTGTTTTTTTAATTTTTTTAATCTTAAAATCTATCTTTTTTCTTGTTTTTAAATAATCTTCAAAAAACCAATCTATATTTTTATCAGTTTTAGACTTGATAAAATTCTCAAAATTTTCTGTAGAAGTTACTTTTAATTTGTTTTCATCAACAAACGACTCTAAGCTATTTTTAATAATATTACTATTAACAAAATCTTCTAAGTATTTAAATCCAATTCCAGCTTTATATTTGTTGGATATGTTGGCATTAAATTTCAACAATGAATCTTTATGCATTGTTAAAGGTTGGTCTCTGTTGGTTCTTGCCATAGACATGAAAGCCAAAATATACTTTTCATTAAACTTCATATCTGCTGCATGAAATGAACGCACACCCCATAAATCGGCAAAAGCACCTAAAAATTTCATATTTGGATAAAATTCATCAACATAATTCATTAAAAAATATATTTGAATGCCATCTAGCAGCCATTGTTCTTTTCTAGGATTTATTAGTAATGTATTTTCTAAATAATTCTGTAGTGCAATTTTTAAGAGTTTTAATTCGTATTGAAAATGATTAGGATAAGGTTTTAAAAAGCTTGGTAATAAATTTAATCCGTAAAGCGGATTTTTATCATAATCTATTTTAGTTAGTAGAAGTTTTTTATGGGGATATTTCCCGAAATTTTCAAAAATGTAATTAATAACTTTTTCAGTTATTATAACTTTTTCAATAAGTTCTATATTTTCATCATCTATATTTGAAATTAAAGAAAAATCATCTGTTTGTAACGTTTTGAAATCTGAAGTTTTACTTAAAAATAATTTAGTGCTTAATCTATCTTTTCCTTTTAACTTAACTACTTGTTTATTTGTTTCTTGTTTAGACTCGTCTATATCTAATTCTGAAGTTAAAGTATAACCTAATGGATACTCAATTTCTAGAGTAATATCCGATTTTGGAATAAATAAATCATCCAAATTTTTATTACTATAATATTGCCACTCACCATTATAAATAGTTGGGGTTATATACCAATATTTTAAGTTTAGATCGCCTTCATCAGTAAAACCATAACTCGTAAATTTGGAATTAGGTATTTGAACAATGTACTCCAAATGAATGGTATAATAGGCATCAGGTTTTAAAGGTTTATTAAGTATAACTTTGGTAATATCTGTTTGATTTTTTAATTCATTAAAAATTAATTCTTGATTGTTTTGTTTAATAGAAGTAATTACAGAATAACCTCTATCAATACTTTTAGCTAAATGAAAATCGTTTATATATTCATCGGCTATTCTTATGGCAAGCGGTGTTTTTTTTAATGAAAAGCTATTTGCCCAATTACTTAAATAGATGGTGTCCAAAACATGTTGTGATGAGTTTTGGTATTTTATTGTTTGTGAAATTTTAATTTGCTTATTATCAATATCAAAAACAGCTTTTAAGTCTATGTTATTTTGACCAAAGCTTTTAAAAAATAATATAGCTAATAAGGAAAAACTTAAAAGTTTAGATTTCAATTTATAATTTGAACATTAAATGGTTAATTTTTCATGAAAGACAGTGCAATATAATAAATAGTAAATCAAATATTTATAGCTAAATAAGTAATCTATTATGATTTGCTAAAAATTAGGACTTAATCCAGATTCTTTATAGAAAGCATCAAGTATTTGGATAACTTCATCTTCAGTATCTACTAAGTGAATAAGATCTAAATCCTTTGAACTAATATTTGAAAAAGAATCTAAAAGTGTAGTTTTTATCCAAGTCATCATACCTTCCCAAAAGTCTGTTCCTACTAATATAATAGGGAACTTTCCAATTTTATGAGTTTGTATGAGTGTTATGGCTTCGAAAAGTTCATCAAGGGTTCCAAAGCCACCTGGCATAACAACAAACCCCTGTGAGTACTTAACAAACATGACTTTTCTAACAAAAAAGTAGTCGAAATCTAAACTTTTATCATAATCAATATAAGGATTGTCATGTTGCTCGAAAGGTAATTCTATATTTAAGCCTACAGATGTTCCGCCACCTAAATGAGCGCCTTTATTTCCAGCTTCCATAATACCTGGACCACCACCGGTTATAACGCCATATCCAGCTTCAACTATTTTTTTTGCAATAGCTTCAGCCAATTTGTAATATTTATGTTCTGGTTTTGTTCGAGCGGACCCAAAAATAGAAACACAAGGTCCTATTTTACTCATTTTTTCAAAACCATTAACAAATTCGCCCATGATTTTAAAAATGGCCCAGGAATCATTAGTCTTTATCTCGTTCCAGCTTTTATGATGTTTTTCTTTTCTCATAGTCAATATTTTTACTAATTTAATTCTTTTTTAAGGAATTTAGCAGTGTAACT
The DNA here is from genome assembly GCA_030731745.1 of Flaviramulus sp. Classification (GTDB taxonomy): domain Bacteria; phylum Bacteroidota; class Bacteroidia; order Flavobacteriales; family Flavobacteriaceae; genus JANQTJ01. Next base: position 32,995 of record JANQTJ010000039.1, read on the forward strand.
TTTTTTGTGTTTTGCAATCTCTTCTGGAGTACCTTCAACTATTACTTGTCCGCCACCTTTTCCACCCTCATACCCAATATCAATAATATGATCAACGGTTTTAATAACATCTAAATTGTGTTCAATAATTAATACCGTATTTCCTTTGTTAGCTAATTTGTTTAAAACAATCATTAAAACACGAATATCTTCAAAATGTAATCCAGTAGTGGGCTCATCTAAAATATAAAAAGTGTTACCGGTATCTCTTTTTGAAAGTTCAGTTGCTAGTTTTATACGTTGTGCTTCTCCACCAGAAAGTGTTGTACTTTGTTGGCCTAACGTTATATATCCTAAACCTACATCTTTAATTGTTTTTAATTTATTATGAATTTTAGGAATATTTTCGAAGAAAGGAACCGCGTCATCAATTGTCATATTTAAAACATCACTTATACTTTTTCCTTTGTAACGAATTTCTAGAGTTTCACGGTTAAAACGTTTGCCTTGACAGGTTTCACATTCCACATAAACATCGGGAAGAAAATTCATTTCTATTAGCCTTAAACCTCCACCTTGACAGGTTTCACAACGCCCACCTTTTACATTAAAACTAAATCGTCCTGCCTTATAACCCCTAATCATGGCTTCTGGTATTTTAGCAAATAAACTTCTTATTTCATCAAAAGTTTTGGTATAAGTTGCAGGGTTACTTCGTGGAGTTCTACCAATTGGTGATTGATTTATATCTATTACTTTATCAATATACTCTAAACCTGAAATGCTTTTGTAAGACATTGGTTTTTTTACACCATTGAAGTAATAGGCATTTAAGATAGGGTATAAGGTTTCATTAATAAGCGTTGATTTTCCGCTACCAGATACGCCAGTTATACCTATCATTTTACCAAGAGGGAATTTTACTGAAACATTTTTTAAATTATTACCAGTACAGCCTTTAAGTTCTAAAAAATGACCGTTACCTTCACGACGCTTTTTGGGTACTTCTATTTCCTTTTTTCCGTTAAGGTAGTCGGCAGTTAATGTGTTATGAGTTTTAAGCTCTTCTGGGGTGCCTATACTTATAATTTCACCACCATGTTTTCCGGCTTTTGGTCCAATATCAATAACATAATCTGCGCGTTCAATCATGTCTTTATCATGTTCTACTACAATGACAGAATTACCAATATCTCGAAGTGAAACTAGGGAGTTTATAAGTTTTTCATTATCGCGCTGATGTAAACCAATACTAGGTTCGTCTAAAATATAAAGCACACCAACTAATTGGGAGCCTATTTGTGTTGCTAAACGAATTCGTTGTGCTTCACCACCAGATAAGGATTTAGAACTTCGGTTTAATGACAAATAATCTAAACCAACATCGAGTAAAAATTGCAGTCTTGATTTTATTTCTTTTAAAACTTCTTCTGCAATTTTAATTTGTTTTTCTGAAAGATGGTTTTCTAAATCTTTAAACCATTTTAATAATTCAACAACATCTGTATTTGCAAGTTCTGCTATATTTTTATTATTTATTTTGAAATAAAGAGATTCTTTTCTTAATCTAGAGCCTTCACAAACGGGACATTCAATCTTATCCATGTAGTCTTTAGCCCAACGCTTTAGAGAGGTAGTCTCAGCGGTATTGTATTGGTTTTCAATAAAATTAGCAACACCTTCAAAATCTATTTTATAATCCCTAGTTACGCCTAAAGTTTTACTTTCAACTGAAAATTTTTCATTGCCACCATACAAAATCACCTGTTTTGCTTGTTCAGGAATATCTTTATAAGCATCAGTTAATTTGAAATTGAAGCGTTGTGCTATAGTTTCAAATTGTTTGAAAATCCAACTATTTTTTTCAGGTCCATGAGGTGCGATTGCACCAGCTTTTATTGAAACGGAATCATCTGGAATAATTTTTTTCTCATTTACTTGGTATAAACTACCAATGCCGTTACAGTTACTACAAGCACCTTTTGGAGAGTTGAATGAAAAATTATTAGGCTCTGGATTTGGATAAGAAATACCCGAACTAGGACACATTAAACTTCTACTAAAATATCTTATTTCTTTGCTGTCTTGATCTATTACCAAAAGTACATCTTCGCCATGATACATGGCTGTATTGATGGTTTCTGTTAGGCGTTTATCATTATCAACCGAATCATCAATTTTAAGTCTATCAATTACAATTTCTATATCATGAGTTTTGTAACGATCTAGCTTCATGCCTTTTGTAATATCTACAATCTCACCATCAGTTCTTACTTTTATAAAACCTTGTTTTGCAATTTGCTCAAATAATTCTCTGTAATGTCCCTTACGAGAACGAACAACTGGTGCTAAAACGTTAATACGTTTGTCTTTAAAATCAGTAGTAATAAGCTCTTTAATTTGCTCATCACTATAGCTAATCATTTTTTCTCCAGTATTAAAACTATAAGCATCACTGGCACGCGCAAAAAGCAAACGTAAAAAATCGTAGATTTCTGTAATGGTACCTACTGTTGAACGAGGCGATTTACTGGTTGTTTTTTGCTCAATGGCAATTACCGGAGATAAGCCATCAATTTTATCCACATCGGGTCGTTCCAAACCACCTAAAAATTGACGCGCATATGCTGAAAATGTTTCAATATAACGACGTTGTCCTTCAGCATAAATAGTATCAAATGCCAATGACGATTTCCCGCTACCAGATAACCCTGTAATAACCACAAGTTTTTCACGAGGAATTGATACATCAATGTTTTTAAGATTGTGAACACGCGCACCTTTTACTTCAATAAAATCATCAAATTGGCTCATAAAATTGCAAAAGTGCAAAGGTACAATTTTAGATGTTAAAGTCGTGTGAAGATTTCTTTTAGATTTATTATTATTGCATGAGAAATCAATCATTTTAGAATTAATAAAACGAATAAAAAAGAAAAATAAATTTTTATGAAATTACTAGGAATTGGCTCAAGAATAAACCATGCAGAATATGGGAAAGGTGTTGTAACTAATTTAACCTCAAAACATTATTGGGTGACTTTTATTGAAAATGGTTTAGAAACTATTGATTTAGATAGCAATTTTGAAATTATTGAGGCTGCCGATAGCGATGTTGATAGTGTTAGTTTTTTTGATATTGAAAGTAGTTTAGCTAGCATTTTAAAAAAATGGAGTGATGTAAGTGAAGTTGTTCCTATTGCTGATAAGTATAAAGGAGGTAAATTAATTTTAGAGCCTGCCGATACAAGTATGAAATCTTATGAATTACCTATTGATACATTTTTTCACAAAATAACCATGGTTAGAGATAGATTACGTGTTATGGAACAACGCGTAAATTCTAGTGATTTAGATGAACAGAGTAAAATTGATTTACAACAGTATATTACAAGAATTTATGGTAGTTTAACTAGTTTTAATATCCTTTTTAAATCTGATAGCCATCGTTTTGTGGGACATAAGAGTAAATAAGTTATTTGCTTGTTTTAATAGCATCAATTTCTAAACCTAAAACCAAAAGTTTGTGTAATGTTGGTAACTTTGCTTCAGTTTCTGTAGTTGTCCAATGGTTCCAAGAAGCTTCTAATCCATCAATAGGCAAAATGGAAGTCCACATTTTAAAAGCCTTTGGTGAGCCATCCTCATTAAGTAACCATAAGTAAGAATCTCCTGGGGTTGAACCGCCACTGGTATAGGTTACTAATAAAGCTTCTTTATTATTTTCCGTTTTAACCAACCTGCGCTCTACACCAGTATCAAATACTTTATAAGGTGCAATAAGCCAAAAAGAGTCGTTATTAAAATATTCGCGGGCTTGTTTTATTAAACCGTCAGCAAGTTCACTTTCGTTGATAAAACTATGGATATATACTTTGCTTTTAGAATTATCGTTTAAATTTAAAGATACTTTATAATCTTTCCAGTAAACATCACATATATTCTTTTTTTTATCCCAGTTATAATGATGTCTTTTTTTGAAAGTCCATTCAATATAATTCGTGTTTTTATAGGCTTCAAAATCAAGTGCATCAAGCATTTTATTAGCTAAAGCATCCGCTTTTTCACCTTGCACACCGAGTGGTAAGGCTTCGTTATATTTAAAGTATAAAAATCCAAAAAACAATAAACTTGGTAACGTTAAAAATACCAGTATACCAGTTACTATTTTTAGTATTTTTTTTATTTTTTTTGACATAAAATCTTCTGTTTAGTTTATAACTAAAATCTAAAGTATTAAATACTATTGAGTTGCAAAAAAAAACTTTTAAAAACCGACCGCAGTATCGTCACCTCGATGATCTGCTCCACCTTCATAAGACTTATCATTTAAAACTAGTATTCCATCGACCTTACCAATTACACGAGAATCTTTTTCATTAATAAAATAACCAAGTTTTTTAAGTTCGTTTATTGCTGATTCATCAAATAAATTTGGTTCCATTCTAATTTCATCTGGTAACCATTGATGATGAAAACGAGGTGCGTTAACAGCTTCTTGCATACCCATTTTAAAAGCATATACATTTAATATAGTTTGTAAAACCGAGGTTATAATGGTTGAACCTCCAGGTGTGCCAACAGACATGTAAAGCTTTCCATTTTTCTCAACAATAGTAGGCGTCATCGAAGATAACATACGTTTTTCTGGTGCAATACTGTTGGCCTCAGCTCCAATAAGACCAAACATATTAGGCTCTCCTGGTTTACTACTAAAATCATCCATTTCATTATTTAAAAAGAAACCTAGTTCTGAACAATACAATTTTGAACCATAAGCACCATTTAAAGTTGTGGTTGCAGATATAGCATTACCAAATTGATCTACAATAGAGTAGTGTGTGGTTTCATCACTTTCAATAACTTGCACATTGCCATGAGATACATCCTTTGAAAGGGTCGCTTTTTCAAAGGAAAAATCAGACATTCGTTCATTTAAATAAAAATTGCTAATTAGTTTATCCAAAGGGATTTCAACAAAATCCGGATCACCTAAATAAAAACTTCTATCTGCATAAGCGCGTCGTTCAGCTTCTGTGATGATTTGGATGGCTTTTAATGAGTTGTGATTATATTGAGAAATATTATAAGGTTCTATCATTTTCATTATTTGAGCCAAGCAAACACCACCACTTGAAGGTGGAGACATTGAAATGATTTTTAAATCCTCAAAGGTAAATGTTATGGGATCCCGCCATTTGGCATTATATTTAGACAAATCTTCTTCGGTTATAATACCACCATTATCTTTAATAAATCTAGCTAATATTTTAGCGGTTTCTCCTTTATAAAATTCATCTTTACCATTTTTTAAAATCCGTTCTAAAGTTTTAGCAAGGGCAGGGTATTTTATAGTATCATTAGTTTTCCAATGTTTATTAAATAGTGTAGCTTCTTTATTTGCTTTTAGGAATTGAGGTTGATACTCTTTAATGCGTTTTTCTTGTTTTTCTGTAACTACAATGCCTTTATAGGCTAAATTAATAACTGGAGTTAAAATATCTTCAATAGGCAGCCAACCCAGTTTTTCATGCACAGCAAATACGCCAGCAATCGTACCTGGAATACCAACAGCCATGGCGCCAAGGGTACTTTTACCTGGTATTACATTGCTGTTTTTATCTAAAAACATATTTTTTGTTGATGCTAGAGGTGCTTTTTCTCTATAATCAATACCTCCAATATCTCCATTTGCCATTCTATAAACCATAAAACCACCACCACCAATATTTCCAGCATAAGGATATGCGACAGCTAAGGCTAGTTCAGTTGCAACCATAGCATCAAACGCATTGCCGCCTTTTTTTAGTATATCAATCCCAATTTGCGAGGCTTCAGCTCGCGCAGAAACTACCATCGCATTTTTAGAAACTAAACCTACCTGTGGTTCTTTTTTTTTAATTATTAGGGGTTCTTTTTTACAAGAAATAAAACATGCTATGAACAATAAGGAATAGGTGAATTTCTTCATGATTTACTGGTCAGTTCTTTTAATTTTTCTTTTGAAAATGCTCTTAATTCATCAAAAAATAAGGTGAATTCACTTTCAAATTCATTATAAAATGTTTCTAATTCTATAACAGCTTTATTCATGCCAGATCGATTTTTGGTTCTTCTATTCATTCCATCTAAAATTTTTGAAATCCCGTTTATAGATGCATAACTTAACAACCAATTATCTGCTAACATAAAGGGCATCATTTTTTGTATCCTTGAAGGAAGTATATCAAAGTGCGCTTCAAGAGAATCATAAAAAGATTCTACAAAAACACTAAGAGGAATATCGCTATAATTTTTCCAATTTTTAGCTAAAAAATGGTCATACAAAATATCTACTATAATGCCAGAATAATGGCCATATTTCTCATGTAACCTTTTAGTACTGAGTCTTACTGTTTTGTGCGCATCTGTATAACTATCAATGTGTCTATGAAGTAAAATACCTATTTGTATATCTTTTGGGTATTTATTGTAACTTTTTCCTTTAATACCATCTGCAATAAAATTACCAATTGTTATTAAAGGATCATCACCAGATAGATAAATATGGGCCAAGTAATTCATTTGTGAAATTTACGAATTCTGATTTAACAAACCGATTTTGAAATACTATATTTGTTTTTCTAAATTTAAAATAAAGTATGACACTTATAAAATCAATTTCAGGAATACGAGGTACTATTGGTGGAAAAGTAGGAGAAAACTTAACGCCAATAGATGCTGTAAAATTCGCATCGGCTTATGGTGTTTGGTTAAAACAACAGCGAGATAAAGAGCACTATAAAGTTGTAGTAGGAAGAGATGCACGTATTTCTGGGCAAATGATACAAAATTTAGTAATGAATACGTTAGTTGGTTTAGGAATTCATATAGTAGATATAGGTTTATCAACAACACCAACTGTAGAAGTTGCTGTGCCTTTAGAACATGCTGATGGTGGTATAATTTTAACAGCAAGTCATAATACAAAACAATGGAATGCGTTAAAATTATTAAACGCAAAAGGTGAGTTTATAGATAATTTTGAAGGCGCTAAAATTTTAGAAATTGCAGAAAGCGATGACATGATTTTTTCTGATGTGGATAACTTAGGTAAAATAACCAAAAATAAAGCTTATATAGATTTGCATATTATAGAAGTTTTAGATCTAGATTTAGTAACAGTAAATGCTATTGAAGAAGCCCGATTTAAAGTGGTTGTAGATGGTGTAAACTCCACAGGAGGTATAGCAATTCCTTTACTTTTAGAACGTTTAGGTGTAGATGTTGTAAAACTATATTGTGAGCCAAACGGACATTTCCCTCATAATCCAGAACCTTTAAAAGAGCATTTAGGAGATTTATCTGAAGCTGTTAAAAAACATAATGCAGATTTCGGTATTGTAGTAGATCCAGATGTAGATCGTTTAGCTTTTATGGACGAAAATGGCGAGATGTTTGGGGAGGAATATACTCTTGTAGCCTGCGCAGATTATGTACTTAGTAAAACTCCAGGAAACACGGTGAGCAATATGAGCTCGACTAGAGCCTTGAGAGATGTTACAGAAAAATATGGCGGCTTTTATGAAGCTAGTGCTGTTGGAGAGGTAAATGTGGTTAAACTCATGAAAAAAAATAAAGTGGTTATTGGTGGCGAAGGTAATGGAGGTATTATTTATCCAGAGGCTCATTATGGAAGAGATGCCTTAGTAGGAGTAGCTTTATTTTTAAGTTTATTGGCAGACAGAAAAATGTCTGTAAGCCAACTCAGAAAAACCTACCCAAATTATTTTATGGGTAAAAAGAAAATAGAATTAACGCCTGGTTTGGATGTAGATCGTATTTTGAAAACAATAGAAAACAGCTATAACATAGAACAACTTACAACTATTGATGGCGTAAAAATAGACTTTACAGAAAGTTGGGTACACTTACGAAAAAGCAACACAGAGCCTATTATAAGAATTTATACCGAAGCAAAATCGCAAAAAGAAGCTGATGCTTTAGCTGATAAATTTATTGCTGAAATTGGAGAGATTGCAAACAGTTGAGACCTTGTGGATAGTTTAGGCTTTTAAAAAGGATGCAATTTCAATTGGGGCTAAAACAAGATTTAACTATGACGTATAAAATAGATTTAAATTGGATTGTTAACTTTACATAAATATTAATAAGTTGAACTAACTTTTATCTATTGGGCCTTTGAAAATAATTTTAATATTATTTGTGGTGTTTTTCGGATTTATAATAACTATAGTTGCTCTTATTGATATTTTAAAAAGTGAATTCTCAGGTAATAATAAGATTATTTGGATGTTAGTTGTTTTGTTTATTAACTTACTTGGTAAGGTTTTATATTTTATTATAGGAAGAAAACAGAAAATTAAAATTGGAAAAAATTATTAAATCAAATACTTAATAAAAATCTTAGAATAATAAATTTCAAATAATTAATTAAGATTTTTAATTTTTACATCAAAAGAGCTGAAATAGCGATTACAATTTAAATGTTTTTTCAGATTGTTGTTTTTTTATTTTTTTCCTTGTCAAGGTGCTTCCAACGTTTATGAGTCCATAAATAATACTCTGGAGCTTCAAGGATTTGTGCTTCAACTAGTTTTAAAAAAATATCGGTTATTTCGTAATCTTTAAACTCTTTTGGGTTTAATGTTATAGTTTTAAAAGTAGTCTCGTAATAGCCACGTTTAATTTTTTTAACACAAAAAAACACTACAGCCATATCTAGTTTTTTGGCAAGCATTTCAGCACCAGTATGCACTGGAACCCTTATACCCATAAAATCATTCCAATGAAAAGCTTTATCAAGTTTTGGAGACTGGTCTGATGCAAAACCATTTATAGATATAATACCTTTTCTTTTTTGTTCAATTAATGTGGGTATAATATCTTTTGTTGTTATTAAATAACTGTTATATTTTGCTCTTATTTTTTTTACTAATTTATCAAAATAACGATTTGCTAGCTGCTTATAAACGGCATTACCCCTAGATTTTACATAGGTTTGTAAAATAAAAATCCATTCCCAACTTCCATAATGAGCACACATTAAAATGATACTTTTATTTTGGTTTTCAATATCTTGCATCAATTCTACATTAGTAAACATAAAACGTTTTTTCATTTCAGCTTCTGATATAGTCATGGATTTGATAGATTCTAATATCATATCACATAAATGATGATAGAAAACCTCAGTAATCTGCTTAATCTCTAAATCTGATTTTCCCGGAAAAACCAAATTCAAATTACTAATTACTACTTTTTTTCTATACCCAATAATGCGATAAATAAGTATATAAAGTCCGTCAGAAAAAAAATATAATAATCTAAAAGGTAATATTGAAATAATCCATAAAAAAGGATAAATAATAATATAAGCTAGAAATTGCATTAATTAATTTTAGATTTGTACTGGCAAATATAAATTAATTTAAGTTTAAACGTTTACACCCTATGGCTAATTTAGATATAGTAACCATTATAATAATAGCAGCTAACGTTATAATATCTTACAAAGGTTTTAGTGATTATAGCTTTTTTGATAAGTATAAATTTCAAGTTGGAGCTGTACAGCGTGGTGAACAAATACGAATGGTTAGCTCTGGTTTTTTGCATGCAGATACAGCACATTTATTTTTTAACATGTTTTCACTTTATTTTTTCGCAGATGTGATTATAAGTCTTTTGAATCCCATACAGTTTCTACTCATATACTTTAGCAGTTTGGTTTTAGGTAGTTTATTATCTTTTTATTTTCATAAAAACGAATATCATTATAGCGCTGTTGGAGCTAGTGGTGCAGTAATGGGCGTTATTTACTCCGCAATTTTATTACAACCTGGGATGAGTTTGTATATGTATTTTATACCTATTCCTATTCCTGCATATCTTTTCGGAATAGGCTATTTACTATATTCAATTTATGGTATGAAAAAAAGAATAGGTAATATTGGGCATGATGCACATTTTGGTGGTGCAATAGGTGGCTATATAGTTACATTGATTCTTTCGCCATGGCTATTTGAAACTAATTTATTGATGATTGTTTTATTAGCAATCCCTATTGTATTGTTATTTGTTTTAAAGAAAATAGGTAAAATATAAAGTATTGTTTCTATAATCTATTAATGGCATAAGTATTGACTTTATTTATTATCTGAATTACTTTATATTTTATTAAATTATTGTTTTTCAGATATTTAAATGGTTTTATTAAATATCAAAAAGAAAAGTTTAATTTGTTTTAATGACAGATTGACCAAAAAATATATATGAAAAAGTCAAATTTTATTACACTTGACAGTTTGTCATTACAGGACTTTGATGAAAACTCAGAGCTAATTCCTTTAATGACACCTGAGGATGAAGAAGCTATAAACAATGAGACATTGCCCGAAACTTTACCTATTTTATCATTAAGAAATACGGTTTTATTTCCTGGTGTTGTTATTCCAATTACTGCCGGTAGAGATAAATCTATCAAACTTATAAACGATGCTAACAAAGGAAAAAAAATTATAGGTGTTGTTGCTCAAAAAGATGAATCTGTTGAAAATCCTTCTGCAAAAGAAATACATGAAATTGGAACAGTTGCTCAAATACTAAGGGTTTTAAAAATGCCTGATGGAAATGTAACGGTAATCATTCAAGGGAAGAAACGATTTAAAGTGGCCGAAGTTCTAACAGAAGAACCTTATATGACTGCGACAATAAGAGATATTCCTGAGGCAAAACCAGCAATAAGAAATAAAGAGTTTTCTGCTATAATCGATTCTATTAAAGATTTAGCTCTTGAAATTATTAAGGAAAGTCCAAACATCCCAAGTGAAGCATCTTTTGCTATAAAAAATATTGAAAGTAATTCATTTTTGATAAATTTTGTATCGTCAAATATGAATCTTTCAGTTAGCGAAAAACAATCGCTATTAGAAATGGATGACCTTAAAAAACGTGCATTAGCGACGCTTAAGTATATGAATGTTGAGTTTCAAAAATTGGAACTTAAAAATGATATTCAGTCAAAGGTTCAGATGGATATGAGCCAACAACAGCGAGAATATTTCTTACATCAACAAATGAAAACTATTCAAGAAGAATTGGGTGGTGTTAGTCATGACGAGGAGATAGAAGAAATGCGCGATAAAGCTAGTGGTAAGCTTTGGGATGAAAAAGTTGCTAAACATTTTGAAAAAGAATTAGCTAAAATGCAACGTATGAATCCTCAAGTAGCTGAATATTCTATACAACGTAATTACTTAGAGCTATTTTTGGATTTACCATGGAATGAATTTAGCAAAGATAAATTCGATTTAAAACGTGCAAAACGAATACTTGATAGAGACCATTTTGGATTGGAAGATGTAAAACGCAGAATTATTGAATATTTAGCAGTTTTAAAACTTCGAAACGATATGAAATCGCCTATTTTGTGTTTATATGGCCCTCCAGGGGTTGGAAAAACTTCTTTAGGAAAATCTATTGCAGAGGCTTTAGGTCGCGAGTATGTTCGTATCTCTTTAGGAGGTTTAAGAGACGAGGCCGAAATACGTGGGCACAGAAAAACCTATATAGGAGCAATGCCAGGGCGAATTATTCAAAGTTTAAAAAAAGCAGGAACATCAAACCCAGTTTTTGTTTTAGATGAAATAGATAAACTATCAAACTCACATCAAGGCGATCCATCTTCTGCTATGTTAGAAGTTTTAGACCCAGAACAAAATAATGAGTTTTACGACAACTTTTTAGAAATGGGTTACGACTTATCTAAAGTAATGTTTATTGCAACTTCTAATAGTTTGTCTTCCATACAACCAGCTTTACGCGATCGTATGGAAATTATAAATGTAACAGGTTATACCATCGAAGAAAAAGTAGAAATAGCAAAGCGTCATTTATTACCTAAACAATTAAAAGAGCATGGTTTAAATGATTCTCATCTTAAAATTGCTAAACAACAATTAGAAAAAATAGTAGAGGGTTATACTCGAGAATCTGGTGTTCGTGGTCTTGAAAAGCAAATAGCAAAAATGGTTCGTCATGCTGCTAAAAATATCGCTATGGAAGAGGTTTACAATTTAAAAGTTACTAATGAAGATATAATTGAAGTTTTAGGTGGCCCAAGATTAGAGCGAGATAAATACGAAAATAACAATGTAGCTGGTGTAGTAACTGGATTAGCTTGGACGAGTGTTGGTGGAGATATTCTATTTATAGAATCTATTCTTTCAAAAGGAAAAGGGACTATGAGTATTACTGGTAACTTAGGAAATGTTATGAAAGAATCAGCTACCATAGCTATGGAATATATAAAATCTAATGCAGAGGAATTTGGAATAGACACTTCTGTTTTTGAAAATTACAACGTCCACATTCATGTTCCTGAAGGTGCAACGCCTAAAGACGGACCTAGTGCAGGTGTAACGATGTTAACATCATTAGTTTCTTTATTCACTCAAAGAAAAGTTAAGAAAAGTTTAGCAATGACAGGTGAAATTACACTTCGAGGTAAAGTACTTCCAGTTGGTGGTATTAAAGAAAAGATTTTAGCAGCTAAACGCGCAAGAATAAAAGAGATTTTATTATGTGAAGATAACAGAAGGGATATTGAAGAAATTAAACCAGAATACTTAAAAGGCTTAACGTTTTATTATGTTACTGATATGAGTGAGGTAATAAAGCATGCTATAACGAATCATAAAGTTAAAAATCCTAAGAATATATAAAGGATTTCTATTTTTTAATAGAATAAAAATTTAAAAAAACTTTGAGCCAAAATACTCAAGGTTTTTTTTCGTTTAAAATAAAAGATACATGCTATCGTTTTAAGATAGATTTACTTACTTTGTATCGTAAATATGCTAAGAAAAATTATCTCATTTTTTTGTTTGTTAATGGTTACTTTATCCTATAGCCAAGTAGGAGGAGAAACCACTTATCAGTTCTTAAATTTGATATCATCACCCAGACAAGCAGCATTAGGTGGTAAAGTTTTCACTAATGTAGATTATGATGTAACACAAGGGCTTTTTAATCCAGCAACCATCAATGTTGAAATGGATAATCAATTAGCAATAAATTACACCAGTTATTTAGGTGGTATAAGTTATGGCACCGCTTCTTATGCTTATACTGTGGATAGGCGTACACAAACCTTTCATACTGGAATAATTTATATAAATTATGGTTCATTTGATGGTTATGATGAAGCTGGAAATGCCACAGGAACGTTTACTGGGAATGAAACGGCACTTTCCATGGGTTATGCAACTCAAGTAGGCTACTCAGATTTTTATTTTGGTGGAAACATAAAATTAATTACCTCAAAATTAGAACAATATAATTCATTTGGTGCTGCTGTAGATTTAGGTTTAATTTATATTAATGAAAATTTAGATTTTAATGCAGCTTTAGTAGTTAGAAATTTAGGAACACAAATAACTACTTATGCAGGGTTAAATGAACCCTTACCTTTTGAAGTGGCTTTTGGGATGTCTCAAAGGGTAGAAAACGTACCAATTCGATGGCACGTTACTCTAGAGAACCTCCAAGAGTGGCCTATTTCTAGACCAAACCCTGCAAGAACTACCAGTGATTTAAGTGGTAATCAAACCAATGAAAAAGTTGGTTTATTAGGTCAAGTTATCCGTCACACTATTTTGGGAGCTGAGTTATTTCCAGAAGGAGGTTTTAATATTCGTTTAGGGTATAATTTTAGAAGAGGTGAAGAACTTAGAATTATTGATCAAAGGAATTTCTCTGGACTATCAGCTGGTATTTCTATTAAAATGAATAAGATGCGTTTTAGCTATACACATGCAAAATTCACAAGTGCAGCAAATTCAAACTTCTTTGGTTTGCAAATAGATTTACAATGATTATTATTAGTATTTAAAATTCATATTTTTTCACTTTCTACATTTTAATTACTTTAGACACTTCAAACTTAATAATGACAAAAATAACCATAGCCATAGACGGATTTTCTTCAACTGGTAAAAGTACGGTAGCTAAACAACTTGCCAAATATTTAGGATATGTTTATGTTGATACAGGAGCAATGTATAGAGCTGTTACTTATTATGCAATGCAAAAAGGTTTAATAAATAAAGAAGATTTCAACAAAGAAGCCCTTATTTATCAATTACCAAACATTGAAATCAGCTTTAAATTTAATAGATATAAAGGTTTTGCTGAGGTTTATTTGAATGGAGAAAATATTGAAAAAAATATTAGAACTCTTGAAGTCTCTAATTTTGTTAGTCAAGTTGCTGCAATTACAGAAGTTCGTCAAAAACTAGTGGAACAACAACAAAAAATGGGGCAAAGCAAGGGTGTTGTTATGGATGGTAGAGATATAGGAACTGTTGTTTTTCCCAATGCTGAACTTAAATTATTTATGACTGCATCTTCTGAAACTAGAGCAAAACGACGATTTAACGAACTTATTGAAAGAGGTGATGATGTTATTTATGAAGATGTTTTAAAAAATGTAATAACTCGTGATTACATGGATTCAACCAGAGATGATTCGCCATTAAAAAAAGCTAAAGAAGCTATAGAAATAGATAACTCTGAAATGTCTTTAGAAGATCAATTTAATAAAATACTTCAATTAGTAATGATTACTATTGAAGATTATGAATAACTTTAATTAGTTAGCTCTGCTATATCGCATGTAATAAACAGCACCATTTTCAAAATAAGATAATTTTAAAAAATCTGACTGTTCAATTTCATAATTATAAATAAAGTCAGCTACGCTAGGGCTAGAAAACGATATAGTATTTATTAAAGGATTTACAGTGAATTTTCCAGTAATTTCTTCGGAATCTATAATTTGAATGAAATTACCGGTTAAATCTTGGATGTTATTGTCAAATAAAAATGTGATAGACTCACAACAGTAAGTTTCAATTGACGGTGTATTATTAATACCTTTTGATTCTATAATCCACTCTGAAATCAATTGACTATCTACTAATATGTCTTTAGCTTCTTGGGTTTCGTCTTTAGAACAATTAAATAGAAGTATTAATGCTAAAACCCCAAATATATTTTTCATTAGTAACAATTTAGATTATAAATTTAATAGAATTTTTTTGATTACCATTAAAAACAACATGTATAAAAAAACCACTAACATTTTATAAATATTAGTGGTTTTGATTTTTTTAGTAAAATTAAAGGTTAGGGATTACTAACTCCTGTCCTGGATGAATTAAATCTGGATTTTTCAAAATATGAGTATTTGCATTAAAAATAGCTTGGTATTTTGATGCGCTATCGTAATAATGTTTAGCAATTTTACCCAAAGTTTCGCCACTTTTTACAGTATGCAAGGCATATACACTTTCATCAGCAACAGAAATATTGGCCTTTATATCTGTTGGGTTACTACCACCAATTTCTTTTATTTTATCCCAAATAATATTTTTCTCATAAGGTGTTTTTGCAGTGCCTTTGATTTTCAAAACACCATTTTCTTCACTTACATTTCCATCTTGAATTTTTAATAATTCTCCTAAATCCAGAACAGCTTGATATTTACTTTTTGCAGTCATAATAAAATATTTAATGTTAATATACAATAACAATATAAGGAATTATTTATGTTTTGATATTATCTATTTCCTAAGATATTGTTTCTGATTTTAGGACACTAGATATTTGAAAAAGTCACAATTAATTTATTTTCTCATTTTTAGGTAATTACATCAAAAATATGTATTTTTGCACTCCTTTTAGCGAATCGTCGGAAAGATAAAAGGAACTGAAACTAAAAAAACAATAACACTTCTGTGTGCTAAACGCTTAAATCTTCCGAAACATACAGAATACAAAATTTAATCAGCACATGGCTGAAAAGGCAAAACAAGCAGAAGTTGAAGCAACTGAAGCAACAACTGTATCAGCTCCAGTAGTATCTGAAGCTAAAGCAAATCCTGAAAAATTCTTAAAAGAGTTCAATTGGCATAATTATCAAGAGGGTATTGATGAAGTTGACGATAAACAACTTAAAGAATTTGAAAAACTAGTAGCAGAAAATTTCGTAGATACACTAAATGATGAAGTTGTAGAGGGTACAGTAATACACATTACAGATCGTGATGCAATTATTGATATCAACGCTAAATCTGAAGGTGTAATTTCTTTAAACGAATTTCGTTACAATCCAAATTTAAAAGTAGGAGATAAAGTAGAAGTATTAATTGATGTTCGTGAAGATGCAACTGGACAATTAGTATTATCTCACAGAAAAGCTCGTGTAATTAAAGCGTGGGATCGTGTTAACGCGGCTCATGAAACTGGTGAAATCGTTAATGGTTTTGTTAAATGTAGAACTAAAGGTGGTATGATTGTAGATGTTTTCGGTATTGAAGCATTCTTACCAGGTTCTCAGATTGATGTAAAACCAATTAGAGATTACGATCAATTTGTAAATAAAACTATGGAATTCAAAGTTGTTAAAATCAACCATGAGTTTAAAAACGTAGTTGTTTCTCATAAGGCTTTAATAGAAGCTGATATTGAAGAGCAGAAAAAAGAAATTATCGGTCAATTAGAAAAAGGTCAAGTATTAGAAGGAGTTGTTAAAAACGTAACTTCTTACGGTGTATTTATCGATCTTGGTGGAGTTGACGGATTAATTCATATTACTGACTTATCTTGGTCTAGAATCAACCATCCAAATGAGATTGTTGAATTAGATCAGAAATTAAATGTTGTAATTCTTGATTTTGATGAAGATAAATCTAGAATCCAATTAGGTCTTAAACAATTATCTAAACACCCATGGGAAGCTTTAGCAGATACTGTAAAAGTTGGTGATAAAGTAAAAGGTAAAGTAGTTGTTATTGCTGATTACGGTGCATTTATTGAAGTTGCTGATGGTGTTGAAGGTTTAATTCACGTATCAGAAATGTCTTGGTCTACGCATTTACGTTCTGCTCAAGATTTTGTTTCTGTTGGTGATGAAGTTGAAGCAGTTATCTTGACTTTAGATCGAGAAGATAGAAAAATGTCTTTAGGTATTAAACAATTAACTTCAGACCCTTGGACAGATATTTCAGGTAAATACCCATTAGGTTCTAGCCATGTTGGTATTGTACGAAACTTTACAAACTTTGGTGTTTTTGTTGAATTAGAGGAAGGTATTGATGGATTAATTTACATCTCTGATCTATCTTGGACTAAGAAAATCAAGCATCCAAGCGAATTCTGTGCAGTTGGTGATAAACTAGATGTTATTGTATTAGAATTAGATGTTGAAGGACGTAAATTAAGTTTAGGTCATAAACAAACTACAGAAAACCCTTGGGATAAATACGAAACTGATTTTGCATTAGATACTGTACATACAGCGGCAATCTCTGAAATCGTAGATAAAGGCGCTACTGTAGAGTTTAATGAAGATATCGTTGCATTTGTACCAGTACGTCATCTTGAAAAAGAAGATGGAAGTAAGCTTAAAAAAGGAGATACTGCCGAGTTTAAAATTATTGAATTCAATAAGGAATTTAAACGTGTAGTGGCATCTCATACAGCCGTATTTAAAGCTGAAGAAGCTAAAATAGTTAAGCAAGCGGTAAGAAAAGCGGAGTCTGCAGCTGCAGAAGCAAAACCAACTTTAGGTGATGCAAACGATGCTTTACAAGCTCTGAAAGATAAAATGGATGGAAAAGTTGCTAAGCCAAAAGCTAAGAAAAAGTAATTTTTAAGTCATTTTTTTAATACAAAAGCCTTCAAGAAATTGAAGGCTTTTTTTTGTAAAGAAAGCATACTTAAACGTAAGTATTATATTTTATGTTTTAACTTCTAAAATTTTGCATTACATTTGTAAACCAAATACGTTTGGATACTATATGAGTCAAAAAGTTTTACTTAACGCAAAAGAGGTAAACATCATTCTTCATCGATTGGCTTGTCAACTTATTGAGAAACATAATGACTTTTCTAATACGGTTTTAATTGGTTTACAGCCAAGAGGTATTTTTTTAGCTGACAGGTTAGCAGAAATTTTGAAAGAAAATTATAAAGTTAAAAATATTCAATTAGGTTATCTAGATATTACTTTTTTTAGAGATGATTTTAGAAGAGGTGATAAACCTTTAGAAGCCAATATGACTAAAATTAATTTTATAGTTGAAGATAAAAACATTGTTTTTATTGATGATGTTCTGTATACAGGAAGAAGTATTAGAGCAGCTCTTACAGCTATTCAATCATTTGGAAGGCCAAATGAAATAGAACTATTAACATTAATTGATAGACGTTTTAGCAGGCATTTACCAATACAACCCGACTATAGAGGAAGGCAGGTTGATGTTATAAATAATGAAAAAGTTCAAGTAAACTGGAAAGAACGCGATAAAGAAGATTCAGTTTATTTAATTGAAAAATAATAAAACAATGAGCGAATTAAGTGTTAATCACTTATTAGGGATTAAATATCTTAACAAACAAGATATTCAACTTATTTTTGAAACTGCCGATCATTTTAAAGAGGTAATTAATCGTCCTATTAAAAAGGTGCCCTCTCTTAGAGATATTACTATTGCTAATCTATTTTTTGAAAATTCAACGAGGACTAAACTTTCTTTTGAGTTAGCTGAGAAACGACTTTCAGCTGATGTACTTAATTTCTCTTCATCACAATCATCAGTAAAAAAAGGTGAAACACTTATTGATACTGTTAATAATATTTTATCAATGAAAGTTGATATGGTAGTGATGCGTCATCCTAATCCTGGTGCAGGTGTATTTCTATCAAAACATGTTAAAGCGAGTATTATAAACGCTGGAGATGGTGCACATGAACATCCTACTCAAGCACTTCTAGATTCTTATTCAATAAGAGAAAAACTTGGGGAAGTTAAAGGAAAAAAAGTGGTTATTGTTGGAGATATTTTACATAGTAGAGTAGCACTTTCAAATATATTTGCACTACAACTTCAAGGCGCCGAAGTTATGGTTTGTGGTCCAAAAACATTACTTCCTAAATACATCCAAAAACTTGGTGTAAAAGTTGAAACAAACCTATATAAAGCATTAAATTGGTGTGATGTGGCTAATATGTTAAGGGTTCAAAATGAGCGTATGGATATCACTTATTTTCCATCAACCAGGGAATATACACAACAGTTTGGAGTTAATAAAATGTTGTTGGATTCTCTAAATAAAGAAATTGTTATAATGCATCCTGGACCGATTAATAGAGGTGTCGAAATTACTAGTGATGTTGCAGACTCTAAGCAATCCATTATTTTAGATCAAGTTCAAAATGGCGTAGCAATTAGAATGGCAGTTATTTATTTATTAGCTTCAAAAATTAAACAGTAACTAATGATTTTAAATCAAAACGGAAATTTCACTACAGTTTCACAAGAAAATTTCACAATTGTGGAGTTGGTTAAAAAACTTCAAGCTATTTATCCAAAGTTTAAGAATGATAATCTTATTGTATTACTTTCATCTTTAAAAACAATTGTTTTAAACGAGGTCATTGAGTTTTTAGAATTATCAAAAATGCACAAAGCCTCAAAACATTCCTTTGTGATTGTTTCTGATAAAATTGATTTAAATATTGTTCCAGATGATATTATTGTAGTACCCACATTACAAGAAGCTTATGATATTATTGAAATGGAAGAAATGGAGCGCGATTTAGGTTTTTAATATGAGTAAATTCCATTTAGCACAAGTAAATATTGCAAAAAGATTGGCACCAATGGAAAATCCAATGATGAAAGATTTTGTTGGTAATCTTGATAGAATAAATACTGTTGCAGATTCTAGTGAAGGTTTTATTTGGCGTTTACAAAATGAAGATAAAGAAGAAGCTGCTATTATTTTTCAAGATGATACTTTAATTATAAACATGTCTGTTTGGAAAGATTTGGAGTCCCTTTTTAAGTTTACATATAACTCAGAACACATTGAAATTTTTAGACGTAAAAAGGAATGGTTTAGTAAAATCAAAATGATGCATATGGCATTCTGGTATACTTTAGAAGATTATCAACCTACATTTAAAGATGCAAAAAATCGTATAGATTATCTAAATAATCACGGAGAAAGTCCTTATGCTTTTACATTTAAAAGTAAATTTTCTGTTTCCGATTCATTAAACTACAAACCTCTTTTATAACTATGAGGTTAACCATTTTAGGTTGTTATAGTGCAACTCCAAGAACATTAAATAATACAACATCACAAGTATTAGAAATTAACAATCATATGTTTTTAATTGATTGTGGAGAAGGTACTCAAGTAGAATTAAGAAAACATAAAATTAAATTTAATCGAATTAAGCATATTTTTATCTCCCATTTACATGGAGATCATTTTTTTGGATTAGTTGGATTAATTTCTACGTTTAGATTACTGACTCGAGAAGCGGATTTAAATATTTACGGACCAAAAGGGATTAAAGAAATTGTTACACTTCAAATGAAATTGGCCGATTCTTGGACTAATTACAATCTTATTTTTCACGAATTAACTTCTAAAACTTCCGAATTAATTTTTGAAGATGAAAAAGTTGAAGTTTATACCATTCCACTAAATCACAGAATTTATACAAATGGTTATTTTTTTAAAGAAAAAGAAGGCGAACGAAAGTTAAATATTGAAGCTGCTGAAAAAGCTCAAATTAATGTAGCTTATTACTCAAAATTAAAACAGGGTTTTGATGTAGTTAGTGAAAATGGTGTTGTTATAAAAAACGATACAGTTACATCAGCTTGTGAAAAGCCTAAAAGTTATGCGTTTTGTAGTGACACCATGTATAAAGAAGATATTGTATCTATTATTGAGAATGCACATGTCCTTTATCATGAATCTACATTTCTTGATAAACACGCTAACTTAGCAGTAAAAACAAAGCACTCAACAGCAAAAGAAGCTGCTCTAATCGCTAAAAAAGCTAAAGTAGATATATTACTTCTAGGACATTATTCTACGCGTTACGATAGCCTAAATGTATTTAAAGATGAAGCTCAGGAAGTTTTTAAAAATGTTGAGTTATCTGAGGACGGTAAAGTATTTGAATTTTAATTAAATTCTTTCAAATTCAGCATCCAATCAAAAGCTTCTGTTATACTTGTACAGCGTTTAATACTCTTTTTAGTAAATTGTCTTTCTATTGAAGCGTTAATGTAAGTTAAATTATTGTACATAATAATGGCACTTGCAACTATTAAATTATATTCCTTTTCTAGTCTAGTCCAATTTTGTGGGTCTATTGAGTAATGATTAACCCTGTTTGAAATAAACCCTATTTGAGCATCTTGACCATAAAATTTAATTATTTCAGTAATAAGTTTTTTTACTTTATCCCAATCAAAATGTACACCTTCAAACAATTCTGCAACTACAAAGTTTTCAAAAAAGTAGTAATTACCAAATGGCATCTCTAATTTGAAAGGATGTAATTCTTTGAAAAATTTTGAAGTTTCAAATTTCATAAAAAAATAATGTATGCTCAAGTTAAGAAGTTTATAGTTATAAACAATGAAACCAAATTTAAAATTTTGTTATTTTGTAGCTTATGGAAAAAGATTTAAGTAATTATAGGAAATCTTACGAGAAAGGTGCTTTAGTTTTAAATGATATGCTAGAAAACCCTTTAGAGCTATTTCAAAAATGGTTTTATGAAGTAGATTCTCATTTTGAACAAGATGAAACAAATGCTATGACTATTTCTACAATAGGATTAGATGGTTTCCCTAAAAGTAGAGTCGTACTTCTTAAGCGATATACCTATGAGGGATTTATTTTTTACACAAATTATAACAGTGAAAAAGGAAGGGCTATAGCTAATAATCCTAATGTTTGTTTATCTTTTTTTTGGCATGGAGCAGAAAGACAAGTTATCATAAAAGGGAAAGCAGAAAAGATTGCTGAAAATTTAAGTGATGGTTATTTTGAATCGCGACCAAGAGGAAGCCAATTAGGGGCAGTTGTATCTAATCAAAGTGAAATTATTTCAGATAGAAAGTATATTGAAGATAAACTTTTGAATTTAGAAAAAGAATTTGAAGGTAAAGATATCCCAAGACCTTCCTTTTGGGGAGGTTATATAGTTAAACCAGTAGAGATTGAGTTTTGGCAAGGTAGGCCAAATAGATTACATGACAGAATTAGGTATAAGTTACAAGATGATTTTAGCTGGCAAATTAATCGATTATCTCCATGATTTTAACGACTAAATACATAATATTTTAAATACATTGTGTATTTTATCGATTAAAAACATTTAATATCGTTTAAATGCATGTTTTTAGTCGATTTTAACATATCATTAACATTCATTTCATTATTAGGTTGTTAAATTTATAATACCAAATCTAAATTTACTTAACCTATGAAATTGTTTACCAAACTGCCTTTACTGGCACTGTTAGTTATTTTGACATTTTCTTCATGTTCAACAGATAGCATAGATGATAGAGTAGATGCCATAGAATTAAACCTTGAAAATGTACAAGCTAAAAGCATCGAAGTGGAAATTTTAAATTTAATTAATGACCACAGGCAATCTTTAGGTTTAAAACCTTTAGCAGATTTGAATATAGTAAAATCGGTAGCGCATTCCCATACAGACTATATGGTGGATAACGATGAAGTATCTCATGCTAATTTTTATACTCGAAGCGATTATTTGAAAGCTAATGTAGGTGCATTAAAAGTTTCTGAAAATGTGGCTTATGGTTACAGTACTGCACAAGGTGTTGTAAATGCTTGGTTAAAAAGCGAATCGCATAAAGAAAATATAGAAGGGGATTTTACACATTTTGATATTTCTGCTGAAAAGAATATAAATGATAGATGGTATTTTACTAATATTTTTATTAAAAAGTAAAACCAATTAAATGGGAATTTACCATGGTTTTTCTAAGTTGGTTGCTAAATAGCAATGAATTTGATACTTAATTCTATTTTCGTTATTTTTTTATTTTAGATTCCCAATGCTCAATTCTTTTATTGTTTAATTTTTTGTAATCCTAATAATTAAAACCTATAATTTTAAATTAATTATCTTATTTTAATTCTACTTTCAAATTTAGTTAGTTTTAATATCTGGTTGTTATTAATTTTTAAAACTAGATTATAGTAATTTAATTTTTGAGTTTTTTTTCAACCTAATTATTTTATTAATATTAAACTAGTCATATATGTTTTTTTTGTTTTTCATGTAATGAAAACTTTTTTGATGTTAATATAATTTATTATTTTAAATTCTAACTTATAGTTTTAAACGATTAATCAAATACCTAACTCCTTCTTGAATTTTATTTATATAAATTTTAAAAAATTATAGAGTAAAAAAAACCACCAAAAGTTTTTTCTTTTGATGGTTTTTAAAATGAATTAACTTAAGTTATACTATTCCATTTTTATCAAAATAAATTCTGTACGCCTGTTTAGTTGGTGTTGTGCTTCTGTACAATTTATGGTACCATCACAGTTATTTGATAATTTTTGTTCGCCATAGCCTATATATTCGGTTATTTTATCAGGATTTACACCTTTGTCAATTAAATATTTATAAGTTGCAATTGCTCTTTCTTCAGATAGCTTCTTGTTGTAATCTGCTTGTCCTCTAGAATCGGTATGCGACTCTATTTTTATGGTCATGCTAGGGTATTTATTTACCATTAAGTCAACAATTCTGTCTAACTCAGAAGTACCATCATCTCTAATTACTGATTTGTTAAAATCAAAGTAAATAGGGTAGAACTCTGCTATTTGAATGGCTTCTATTGGCTTATTTATCAAAACAAAATCTGTTTTGATACTTGTAATGTTTATTTCAAGATTTTTAGATGTAATAGGTGTTGTTACATTTTCAAAATCATCTTTTGTAATTTTTACTAAATAATCAGTATTTCTATCAATACTAATGTCGTAATAACCGTTTTCATCAGTTTCTACAAATGCAATTTCCATATCATTAGCATTTAATAACTTTACTATGGTATTTGGTATTGGCTCTTTAGTTTTAGCGTTAGTTACAGTACCTTCAATTTTTAAATTTGGAATTCTATCAAACGCATAGATATCATCACTACCAAAACCACCATCTCTATTAGATGCAAAATAACCTGATAATCCATCTGAGTTCATAAAGAATGAAAAATCATCTTTACTAGAATTTACCGGTACACCAAGATTTATAATGCTTACTATATTATTTTGTTTATCCGAAACCGTTCCAAAAATATCTAGCAAACCTAAACCAGGATGTCCATCGGAAGCAAAAAATAAAGAACCTTCACTATTAATAAAAGGGAATCTTTCATTTTTGTCCGTATTTACAATATTTCCTAAATTTTTTGGTGTTCCGTAAGTGTTATCCTTATTAATATCTACATAATAAATATCAGATCCTCCAATACTTCCGGTTCTGTCTGAAGCAAAATATAATTTAGTATTATCTTCATTTAAAGCAGGATGACCATTTGAAAAGTCGTTTCCATTAAAAGGAAGTTCTTCAATATCAGTCCACTCATTATTAATAAATGAAGCTTTGTAAATTTTAAGGTTGGTGCTTCCTAATTTATCTTTCCCTAACGTGTTTTTAATATAATCGTTTCTAGAGAAATACATGGTTTTACCATCTTTTGTAATCGTGATTGGACCATCGTGATAAACCGAGTTAACTTTTCCTTTAAGTTTAGATTTCTGATTAACAATGCTATCTTTTGCGTTTTTATTGGTTACATAAACATCTAAAAAAGGTTCTTCATTCCAACCATAAATATGTTTTGTTGAAACTCCTTCATCTCTTGAAGATGCAAAATAAATATCACCAGCATACTCAAAAGCTCCAAAATCGCTGTATTTTGAATTGAATTTAACTTCAGTTAAAAAATATTGTTTTTTTGCATTGAAAATGGCATTTAAAAAATCGGAGTCTTTTAAGAATTTCTCTTCTTTTATTTTGCCACCAGCATCTTTAAATCGTTTCATCCAAACCCTTGATTGCTCATAATTTTTTACACCTCTTAACGCTTGCGCATAGTTGTAATAATATTGAATAGGAACATTTGGTTGCTGTACAGCTAATTTATAATAAACAACAGCAGCGTCTGGATTTCTCATGTAAGCGTAACTGTCAGCGAGTTGCCTTGTAGCATAATCTGTATTGTAGTTTTTATTAATCAATTCATGATAAACTTCAGCAGCATCAACAAAAGAGAATTTATTAAATAGGTTATCTGCTTTTTTTTGAGCACCATTTTGAGCATGAGTTATTGTACCTATTATCAAAATAACACTTATTAATATGTAGTTTTTTAATTTCATGGGGTCATTTTTAATTAAAAAATCTCGGATTACTCCATTTTTTCCACAATAAATTGTGTGCGTCGGTTTAATTGATGCTGTGCCTCTTTACAACTAACGCCATCAGAACACTCATTAATCAATCTACGTTCTCCGTAACCTTTATATTCTGTAATATTTACTGGATTTACTCCTTTTGATATTAAATAATTATAAGTTGATTTTGCTCTGTTTGTAGATAAAATATCGTTATACTCAAACGTGCCACGAGAATCTGTGTGTGCTTCAATTCGGATTACCATTTCAGGGTAATCAACCGTCATTAATTTCACTATCTTATCTAATTCCAATGCATATTCTTTAAGGATATTATATTTTTCAAAATCAAAATAAATAGGCTTAAGTTGTGCATTATTAACAGATGTAGTATCACTTCCAATTAAGGTTGAATTGTAACCCAAATTATTGGTGTTTAATTCGGCTAGTTTTACAACATCTGGTACAGGATTTAATAATAAATTCGCAGCTATAGTTATCAATTCTGTTTGTATGTTTTTTGATGTAAACGTTCTGTAATCATCAATATACTTATTTTGACTAGCTACTATTTTATAGTCTTGATTTCTATCTATGTTTATTTGATAGTAACCATTTTTATCAGTTTCCATGAATGCTACCTGATTATTATCTTTATCAAATAAAGTTATTTTAGCATCAGGGATTGGTTTTGTATTTATAGCATCTGTAACGACACCTTCTACACTTAAAATTGGTACCCTGTGGAACGCATAAATATCATCACTACCACGACCACCACGTCTGTTTGAAGCAAAATATCCAGTAATACCATCTGTATTCATACTAAATGAAAAATCATCTTCATTTGAGTTAACAGGGGTTCCTAAATTAATAACATCTGCTATAGTATCATCATCTTCATTTTTTATGGTAGCGAAAATATCGAGTAAACCTAGACCAGTATGTCCATCTGAAGAAAAGAATAAAACACCTTCATTATTAATAAAAGGAAAACCTTCAGCACTTTCTGTATTAACAACATCTCCAATATTTTGAATATTCATCAATGTACCATCTGGATAAATATCAATAGACCAAATGTCTGATCCACCTTTAGTGCCAGGTCTATCAGAAGCAAAATATAATTTGGTATCATCGCTATTTAAAGCAGGATGTTGTGTTGAAAAATCATCACCATTTATTGGTAGATCTTCAATATTTGTCCATTCACCATCTACAAGTTTAGCACGATAAATTTTCATATTAGTTAATCCACTTTTATCTTTAGTTTCAACTTCTTCATTAAAGTTGTTTCTTGAAAAATACATGGTTTTTCCATCTTTTGTAATTGTAATTGGTCCGTCGTGGTAAATAGAATTTACGTCCCCCTTTACTTTATCGGTATGATCAACATTCTTTTTAGATCCAACATCAGTTACATAAATATCTAAAAAGGGTTGCTCGTCCCAACCATATAAGCGTTTTATACCAACACCTTCATCCCTAGAAGAAGTAAAATATACTTTTCCATTATGCTCAAAAGCTCCAAAATCACTAAACTTAGAATTAAATCGGACTCTATCTAAAAAGTATTGTTGTTTAGCACCAAAAACACTTGTAATAAAATTGATGTCTTTTGAAAAATCGTTAGCATTAACTACTCCTCCAGAATCTTTATAGCGTTGCAGCCAAATTTGAGACTCATCATATTTTTTC
Organism: Flaviramulus sp.; assembly: GCA_030731745.1. Taxonomy (GTDB): domain Bacteria; phylum Bacteroidota; class Bacteroidia; order Flavobacteriales; family Flavobacteriaceae; genus JANQTJ01. The sequence goes on from JANQTJ010000039.1 coordinate 59,995, forward strand.
ATCCCCCGAAGTGACTGTGCATACTTATAATAATATTCTAAAGGAACATTTTTTTGATTGACTACACTTTTGTAATATCTAGAAGCATTTCTTGGGTCTCTTAAAAATGCATAACAATCAGCAAGTTTTCTGGTTGCGTAATCTTTATTATAATTGTTAGCGATAAGATCTTTATAAACTTCGGCTGCTTTTACAAATGAAAATTTGTTAAATAATGTATCAGCTCTTTTTTGTTTTCCTTGTTGAGAAAACATAGAAATACTTATAGTTAATAGGATACAAACTAATATGTAATTTTTATTTTTCATATAAATTTTATTAGAAATATCTAGGTGACTTTAATTTTGAACTTAAGAATTTAAATTCGTAAATTAGTAATATTTCGTGTGTACCCGTGGTGTAGTCTGCAATGTCAGAAATTGGTTTTTCGTAAGCGTAGCCAATACGTAATTGTCTAGACACTTGAAAATCTACTATACCACCTATAGCAGCTGTTTGCTCATTTATTCTATAAGATCCACCTAACCAGAATTTTTCATTAAATAAAAAGTTAGCAGTAAGATCATATGAAATAGGAGCCCCATTGGTTGCTTTAATTAAAGCCGCTGGTTTAAATTTTATAGTTTTAGTTAAATCAATTACACCACCAGCAGTTAAGTAGTAACTTATTCTCTCTAAAGCTTCAAAATCATTTCTATTATTAATATCATTGTTTAATATTCTAGGAGCAGATAAACCTGCGTAAAGTCTTTCAGTACTCCAGTAAATACCAGCACCAATATTAGGAGACCATCTGTCTTCTATTCCAAAAATCAACGGGTCGTTAATATTAGCTTGATCTAATCTAAAATCAGTATCAAAACTAAATTGAGTAAAACCACCTTTTAAACCAAAGGCAAGTTTACCATTAGTTCCTGTTGGTATCGCATATGAAAAATCTGCATATAAATATGAGAAGTTTTGCGGGCCTAAATCGTCTTCAATAAAAGATAATCCTAAACCTATTCTGTCATTCCTAAGAGGTGTATGAATAGAAAGTGTTTGTGTAATTGGACCACCTTGAAAACCAACCCATTGGCTTCTATGCAATCCAACAATACTTAGTGCTTCTCTACTACCAGCATATGCTGGATTGATAGAGATTGTATTATACATATACTGTGTAAATTGCGGTAATTGTTGCGCAACTCCAACCGTACAGCTAAACAATGCAATAGCGATTATATGATTTTTTATAAATTTCATAGGTTAAGGATTTATTTGGTTCCTAAGTAAACAGGACCTGTTAAAGGGCTCAATCCACTATTTCTTAATTTAATAATATAATAATATGTTCCATTTGGCAATTTGCCAGCAGTTCCTATTGAAGATCTTGGTGATGAACCATCCCAATCTCCAAAAGCACCGGAAGTTTCAATACTACCTAATGTATAGTTGTTAGACTCATAAACTAGTGCTCCCCAACGGTTGAATATTTTTACTTCTGCTACAAATCCACATAAATCGATTCCAGCTATATCAAAAGTTTCGTTATATCCATCACCATTTGGTGTGATAGCTTTAGAAATAACTATATCATTTTCACCACATGGTAAAACCACACAATCAGCATGAATATTCATTATAATTTCTGTAATACTAATACATCCATTATCAGTAGTTGTGTATCTAAATCGATAATCAATTCCACCATCGTCTGGTAAGAAGTCTTCACTTAATTCAAGTTTAGTTGGGTCGAAAATACTTCCCTCGAGTGTAGCATCAGTGTTTCCTTCTAATACTTCCCAAGAACCATCAATATTAAGTGTACCAGATATTAAATCGTTAAGATTTATCACACCTTCATCAAAACATCTATCAGGAGCCACTAATTCCGAGTAAATTTCATCAAGTGTTACATTTAATGTTTGAGTAAAAATGGCTTCATTATTACATTCATCTCTAACAGTCCAGGTTCTAATGATTTGATAATCTATAAATACATTTTCTTCAAATGAATTAGTTTCATTGAAAACTACACTTAGATTTGTTGAACAATTATCTAAAAATTGTAATTCTGGAGCATCTGGTATATCAGTACAACTAACATTTAGCACATCATCAAATGTAGTTATTGTTTCTGGAGCTGATGTGTCCTGAACAGTGATTATTTGAATATGTGAAGTTGTTAATCCACATTCGTCTGTTGCAATCCAAGTCCTAGTTAAAATATAATTATTAGGACAGTCACCATTAGTTTTTGTTTCAGTAGCAGTTACTGTTGCATTTCCACAATTATCAGTAGCTGTTAATGATGAAACTTCAGGAATTGAATCACATTCTGCTGTTGTGTCTCTTGGTAAATCTTCAACAAACTCAGGAGGAGTTGTGTCTTGTACAACGATTCTTTGTGTATGGGTTGTAGTTAAACCACACTCATCTGTAGCAGTCCAAGTACGAGTTAAAATATATGAATTTGGACAATTACCATCTGTTCTAGTATCACTAACATTTACAATTGCAGGACCACAACTATCAATAGCTGTTAATATTTCAGCCGTTGGAATAGTATCACATTCTACAACTATATTAGCTAGAGGGAGTGTTTCAACAAAAGTTGGAGGAATGGTATCCTGTACAGTAATAGTTTGAACATGAGTATTTGTTAATCCACATTCATCTATAGCTGTGTAAGTTCTTGTAATAATATAGTTATAATCACAACTACCATCTGTTCTAATATCTTCAACAGTTACTACAGCTAAACCGCAATTATCACTTGCAGTTATTATTTCTGATGCAGGAATAGCATTACATTCTACTACGATATCAATTGGCAAAGATGTTTGATCAAAAGTCGGAGCTGTTGTATCTGATGTTGATATTATTTGATCAGCACTTGTAAAATTCCCGCAAGCATCTGTTGCAGTCCAAGTTCTTGTTATTGTATAAGTTCCAGAACATGCTCCATCTGTTCTTACATCACTAAAAGTAATTATAGGATTGGAATCGCAATTATCTATAGCAGTAGCCATTCCAAATGTTGTAGGTGATAAATCATCACTACATTCCGCACTAACATTCGCAGGTAATTCAAGTATTGGCGCTGTGGTATCTACAACGGTAATAGTTTGAGTAAAGTTAGCACTGGTGTTAC
>JANQTJ010000039.1:63230-74083 GCA_030731745.1 Flaviramulus sp.
CAATATTTGTATTATCAATAATTGGAGGTGTATTATCAGTAATGGTAATAGTTTGTACTTGGTCAGCAGCAGAGTTTCCACATGCATCAGTTAAAGACCAAGTTCTAGAAATAACAAATGAACCTTGACAAGAACCAGTAACAGGAGCAGAATCAATAAATGTAGCTTGAATACCAGATGAACATCCGTCATTTTCATTAATAACATCACCAGTAAAGGCAACATCAACATCATAATTACAAGTAGCATCTGTAAATATTTCAATATCAGCAGGTGCTGTAAAAGTAGGAGGTGTATTATCAACAACCGTAAAAGTAGCAGAAGTAGAAACTGAATTACCACATTCATCAGTAGCTGTAAAAGCAACAAGCCCACTACCAGTTGCACCACAAGTTAAATTTAAGTTTGAAAAGTCATTAGACCAAGTAATGGAAGAACAAGCATCTGTAGCAGTAGCACCACCATTAGAATTTAACCACGCAATTAAATCAGCAGAATTATCGCCATCACATTCTACAGTTAAATCACTTGATGGTGTATCAATAATTGGAGGTGTATTATCAGTAATGGTAATAGTTTGTACTTGGTCAGCAGCAGAGTTTCCACATGCATCAGTTAAAGACCAAGTTCTAGAAATAACAAATGAACCTTGACAAGAACCAGTAACAGGAGCAGAATCAATAAATGTAGCTTGAATACCAGATGAACATCCGTCATTTTCATTAATAACATCACCAGTAAAGGCAACATCAACATCATAATTACAAGTAGCATCTGTAAATATTTCAATATCAGCAGGTGCTGTAAAAGTAGGAGGTGTATTATCAACAACCGTAAAAGTAGCAGAAGTAGAAACTGAATTACCACATTCATCAGTAGCTGTAAAAGCAACAAGCCCACTACCAGTTGCACCACAAGTTAAATTTAAGTTTGAAAAGTCATTAGACCAAGTAATGGAAGAACAAGCATCTGTAGCAGTAGCACCACCATTAGAATTTAACCACGCAATTAAATCAGCAGAATTATCGCCATCACATTCTACAGTTAAATCACTTGATGGTGTATTAATAATTGGAGGTGTATTATCAGTAATGGTAATAGTTTGTACTTGATCAGCTGCAGAGTTTCCGCTTGTATCAAGTAGAGACCATGTTCTTGATAAAATATATGAGCCATTGCATGGACCTGAAACTAAATTATCAGAATAAGTAGCATCCAATATTGTATCACAATTATCTGTTTCATCAATAACATCACCAGTAATGGCAACATCAACATTATAATTACAAGTAGCATCTGTAAATATTTCAATATCAACTGGCGCTGTAAAGGTCGGAGGTATATTATCTACGTCTACTACTACATCAAAATCATTTGTAATAGTACAGCCATTATTGTCAGTTACAGTAACCGAGTAATTACCAGAGCTTAATCCTGTTATATCTTCAGTTGTAGCTCCATTACTCCACAAGAATGAATATGGCGAAAATCCACCAGAAACTGAAATATCAATTGAACCGTCATTACCCGACGAACAAATAGCATTAGAAACATTACCTGAAAGTTCTAAAGCATCTAAAACAATAGAATTGCCGCTATAACTTGTAGCACAATTACCAGAATCATTTTTAACCAATAAATTATATAATCCTTCTGCTAAATTTAGAAAATCTGGACTGTATTGGTAAGTTAATCCATTATCTATTGAGTATTGGAAATTATTTCCTAAAGGACTAGTTACTTTAATATTAAATGAGTTACTAGTTGTACCACATTCAATATCTATCACTGGATCTGTTGGTAAGTCCACTACAGTTAAGGTTACCGTAGCTTGGTCACAAACTGAAGTGTTTGGTGCAGGCAAGCAAACTTCGTAATCAAACGTAACATCACCAACAAATCCATTCGCTGGTGTAAAATTAAAAGTACCGTCAGAATTAAGATTAAAAGCTTGGACACCTGAAGATGGTGTTGGACCTGAGACTAAACTATATGTTGAATTTATTGGTACATTATTATTTATTGATAAATCACCATTATGGGCTTCATCAACACAATTAAAATCTTGTTGATCAACAGCGTATTTTTGAAGTAAAAAAAACTTTCCATCTCCATGATCTCTAGAAGCGCCTACAAACTCAATTTTAGTAATATTAGATCCTGTTGGTGCAAGTTCATTTAAATAAAATAAAGCTACAGCTATGGTTTGACCATTTTCATTTACTCTACCAGATCTCCAGTAATCAGAACCTGCTACTGGAACCCCCGGTATTGAACCTGTATAATTACCACTATTTCTAACAAAAGTTTCACCCAATTTTTGTTCTACACCGCCACCAACTGGTATGCCCCATACTTCAATATAAAAACAGTTATTTCCACCTCTTTCAGTAACAGCTAAAACACCGTCTTGATTAGAAGGAATAGCTGGGTTGTAAAAAATAGTTTGTTTTTGAGCATTTGTTGTTGCAATTGCGTTAAAATTATTACAAATATTTTGACCATTTGGATTAGCTGTAAAATAATGATTAAGATTCTTATCTTGAAAAGCAGATAAAGCCAAAGCATCCCAATTAGGTACATTACTTGCAGTAGCTATTAAAACACCATTTTCTCTAATCTCATTTGGTTCATGTCCATCAGGACCTAATCTGGTAAGTTCATAATCATTTGGGATAACGAATGTGTTATATATGGTTCCATCAATTGTAATAGACTCAATTACCGCTGGTCCAGCATTTCCTGCTTGAGGATTTGGTGACCATTGAAATGTTACTCCAGTCTGAATTGAAGGCGCCTGAGTTTGAGCTAACAATGAATTAGTTAAAATAACAAAAAACAATACCAAAAGAGTTTTTGTAGTTATAACTGATGAAATACAATTGTATTTTTTTCTCATGATTGAAAAGATTAAATGTATCTTATATTAATAATTTATGACACTTTGTGAAATTATTAGTCACAAAAATTAGTTTAAATGGTAAAAAAATAAAAGACTAGAAGGAAAACGTAGAGGAAATGATACTCAAAATATAAAGCCTGTTTATATTTAGGTGTTAGATTTGGGTTCATAATTTTTAATTTTTAATTTAAGCAGGTAAAACAAAAGAACATATATCTAATACTAAGTTCAAAACATTTATGATAAATTACTTATAATTCCGATTAAAAGCATATAAAAACACTTAATCGTTTTAAAAAGTTATTAAACGTTAATTTACTGATATTCTGATGTTTAACTCTAGGATTGTTTTTCAATCTATTATTTTTTAATTTTATTTTAACTTTATAATGGACAAATAACATGAATTTTATCGATAAAAACAACTTTTAATCGATAAAATTTACATTTAATCGAATTTATGAAAAAAATTATACTTGTTAGACATGCAAAATCTTCTTGGGAATTCAATCTTGAAGATTATGAACGACCTCTTAGCGAAAGAGGATTTAATGATGCTTCATTGGTTTCTAAAGAACTTTGTAATTATAAATTTCAACTTGATTTACTTATTTCAAGTGGTGCATTAAGGGCTAAAACTACAGCAGACATCTTTATTTCTAATTTAGAAATTGATAAAAATATTTGTAGTGTAAATCATAGTTTATATGATTTTTCTGGTCAAGATTTACTACAGACTATTAAAAGCACTAATATTTTAGTAAATAATTTGATGCTTTTTGGCCATAATCATGCTATTACAGCATTTGTAAATATTTATGGAAATATATTTATTGAAAATGTACCTACTTGTGGCGTTGTTATTTTAGAATTTGATATAATAAATTGGAATGAAATAAAAAAAGGCAATACTTTAAAAACCATATTCCCTAGAGATTTAAAATAAATTTAAAAATTACTTATCATTTTCAAACCTATAATTTAGCCTAAATAGAATATATTTGTTTAGTAATTAAAATTCATAATATTTAATGATTAAAACAGAAACTACAGGCAATAGTTATGTGAATAGAGAAATTAGTTGGCTTCAATTTAACGCAAGGGTTTTGCAAGAAGCATCTGATGAAAAAGTACCTTTAATTGAAAGACTAAGATTTTTAGGTATTTTCTCTAATAATTTAGATGAATTTTTTAAAGTAAGATACGCAACAGTTAAGCGAATTGTAGAGGCAGGAAAGACTGGTAAAAGTGAATTAGGTGGTATAAGAGCTCAAGAGCTTCTAGAAATAATTACTCAAATTGTTATAAAACAACAAAGTGAAAGTTTGGATATTTTACAATCAATTCATAAAAGTTTGGAACATGAAGCCATATATATTATAGACGAGACTCAAATTGACGACATTCAGCATGACTTTATAAAAAATTATTTTTTAAGAATAGTAAGTCCAGCACTAGTTACTATCATTTTAAATGATTTGATTGAATTGCCAAATCTAAAAGATAGTGCAGCATATTTAGCTGTAAAAATGGTTATGACTGATGATAAAAAACAATTTGCTTTAATAGAAATCCCTAAATCTGTTGACAGGTTTATTGAATTACCAAAGCAAGAAAACAAGAGTTATATCATTATGATAGATGATTTACTTCGTCATTGTTTAAGCGATATTTTTAATATTTTCGATTATAAAAGTATTTCAGCCCACATGATAAAAATCACCAGAGATGGTGAGTTAGATTTTGAGAGTGATTTAAGTAAAAGTTTTATTGAAAAAATTTCTGATAGTGTAAAGCATAGACAAGTTAGTGAGCCTGTAAGATTCGTTTATGATAAAACCATACATAAAGAAACACTTGAGTATTTAATGTCTAAAATGAACATTAATAATACAGATAGCATAATACCAGGAGGAAGATATCATAACAGAAGAGATTATATGGGTTTTCCGAGTTTAGGAAGAACAGATTTATTATACGATAAAATTGAAGCTTTACCTATAAAAGGATTGAGTTTACAAAACAGTATTTTTCAGGCGATAGCTAAAAAAGATTATTTATTACATGCTCCTTATCAAACATTTTCATACATCGTTAAGTTTTTAAGAGAAGCAGCCTTAGATCCAAATGTAAAAACGATTAAAATAACGATTTATAGATTAGCTGAAATCTCTCATATTGCTAGTTCATTGATAAATGCTGCAATTAATGGAAAATCTGTAACGGTTTCAATTGAGTTAAGAGCTAGGTTTGATGAAGAGGCAAATATTAATTACGCACAACAAATGGAAAAAGAGGGTATTAACCTCATTTTTGGTGTAGCTGGTTTAAAAGTTCACAGTAAAATGTGTGTAATAGAACGTGAAGAAGGAAAAAAAATAAAACGTTATGGTTTTATTAGTACAGGTAATTTCAATGAATCTACGGCTAAAATTTATACAGATTACACGCTATTTACAAGTAATCAAAAAATACTAAAAGATGTCACTAAAATTTTCAGTTTTTTCGAAACTAACTATAGAATTTTCAGTTACAAGCATTTAATAGTTTCACCTCATTATACGCAAAAAACCATTTTCAAACTTATTGATAATGAAATTGAAAAAGTAAGAAATGGTAAAGAAGGACTTATTAGATTAAAAATGAATAGTATTTCTAGTTACTTAATGATTGATAAACTTTATGAAGCAAGTAACGCGGGAGTTAAAATTCAAATGATCGTTAGGGGTATTTGTTGTTTAATACCAAGCGTAAAGGGTATGAGTGAAAATATTGAGGTAATTAGTATTATAGATAAATTTCTAGAGCATTCGAGAATTTACATTTTTGGAAGTAATGAAGACACTAAGTTATACATATCTTCTGCCGATTGGATGACAAGAAATATTGAAAATAGAGTAGAAGTGAGTTGTCCAATTTACGATAAGGCTATTAAAGAAGAAATTATAGATACTTTTAACATAAGCTGGAATGATAATGTAAAAGCTAGATTATTAAACGATTCACAAGAAAATCAGTATAGAGTTAATAATAAAGAAAAAATAAGGTCTCAGTTTGCTATGTACAATTATTATCTTAAAAAACTAGAAAACTAAGATGCTCTCAATAAAAAAATATGCAGCTATCGATATTGGTTCCAATGCAGTAAGATTATTGATATCGAACATAATTGAACAAAAAGGTAAACCTCCACAGTTTAAAAAAAACTCCTTAGTGCGTGTTCCTATTCGTTTAGGTGCTGATGTTTTTATAAAAAATAAAATATCAAAAGAAAACACACAGCGTATTATTGATACGATGCTTGCTTTTAAATTGCTTATGAAATCTCATAAAGTAGTAAAATATAAAGCTTGTGCAACTTCTGCGATGCGAGAATCAGAAAACGGAAAACAAGTAGTAGATTTAGTTCTAAAACAAGCTGGTATTAGTATTGATGTTATTGAGGGTGAAGAGGAAGCAGCTATTATTGCTGCCACAGATTTAAATAAATATATAGATAATTCAAAAACATATTTGTATGTTGATGTTGGTGGTGGTAGTACAGAATTTACAATCATAAACCAAGGCAATCAAGTCATATCTAAATCTTTCAAAATAGGGACTGTTAGACTCTTAAACGATATGGTTTTAAAAGAAACATGGTTAGAATTAGAAAAATGGATAGGCGAACACGCCAAAGGGTTCCATAAAATTGATGTTTTAGGATCTGGAGGTAATATCAATAAAATTTTCAAAATATCTGGAAAAGCTATGGGTAAGCCACTTTCTTATTTCTACATGACATCATATTTCAACATGCTCCAAACGTATTCTTACGAAGAGCGTATTACCGAACTTGATTTAAATCAAGATAGAGCAGATGTTATCATTCCTGCCATGCGTATATACCTTTCTGCGATGAAATGGAGCGGTGCTAAGAACATTTATGTTCCTAAAATAGGTCTTGCAGATGGAATTATTAAAAGTATATACTACGATACTGTTTCAAGCAATACACAGTAAAATTCTGCACTTTACCTCTTATAATTGTGTAATTTTAATTTTATAATATATATTCGTTGGATATAATTATTATAAATTATATCCCAAACCTATTAATTATGAAAAAAATATTACTACTAGTTTTACTAATTGGCACTTCATTTTACGGATTTTCTCAAGATCAAGTTATTAAAGATTCTATTTATTCTGAAACTCCAGAAGTTAATAATTCCAAAAAATCAACATTTCAAGGTGTTAAGTATGGTGTAAGAGGTGGATTCAATATCTCAAACTTAGCTATTGACGGTAATGTGAATATTGAAAATGAGCACAGAAACAGTTTGTATTTTGGTGCTTTTGCAAATATTGGATTATCAAAACTATTATCAGTTGTTCCAGAATTGCAATTTTCAGCTGAAGGTGCTAATGAAGAAGTTTTACACTTAGACTATATTCAAATGCCCATTTTATTGAGATTTAGAATCAGTGAAAAATTCCATGCTGGTTTTGGTCCTCAAGTTGGTTTAAAGGTTCATAAATACGAAGACAGAGTAAACAATATAGCCTATTCAGCATTAGCTGGTGTAGAATATAAAATTAACCACGCTATTTTTGTAGATGCTAGATATACTTATGGCATCAGAAATATTTTTGATGATAAGTTATTGGCTACAGCTACAAACACTAATATTCAATTAGGTGTAGGTTATAAGTTTTAACCATGAATGGTTTCTTTAGTGCCTAAATTACTTATAATATCACTTTCGTATACAAGAAGTTGTTGCCATTTGGTGTCAACTTCTTTTTTTTCGCCATATTTTCTAGCAAATCCTAAAAACATGGTATAATGGTTAGCTTCACTAATCATTAGTTTTCTGTAAAAGCCAGCTAATTCTTTATCTTGTAATTCCTCTGATAATAGTCTAAAACGCTCACAACTTCTGGCTTCAATTAAAGCAGCATAAAGCAATCTATGAACCAATTGCGTAGTTCTACTTCCTCCTTTAGGAAAAAATTTAACCAATTCTATAACGTAATCGTCACGTCTGTCTCTTCCTAAAGTCCAACCACGTTCTATTATTTTATCATGTACCATTTTAAAATGGCTAATTTCTTCTTTAACTAAAGCCGTCATTTCTTGTACAAGCTCATTGTATTCGGGAAAACTAACTATTAATGAAATTGCTGTACTCGTTGCTTTCTGTTCGCAAAAGGCATGGTCTGTAAGTATTTCTTCTATGTTTTTTTCAACAATATTTACCCATCGTGGGTCTGTTGGTAATTTAAGTCCTAGCATATTTTATACAATTTCTAATTCTTCAAAACTATAGCGGCCTTTATCATCTATTTTAAGGGTGAAAATTATATTATTTACTTCTTTAGGATATACTATACCGGTATATAAATATATATAGTCTTGATTAAAACTTTTGTCTTGTTCCAAGCTAGTCCCCAGATTTATAGCATCTATAAGCGCTTCATTATTAACAATATTGTTTTTTAATAAAAAGGCATTATTAATGGTTTCATTAAAAATTAGCTTTCCATTTTTTGTAATAGTCACTTCAGAAATCCAATTTTTAAAAATATCCATATGATTAGTGAGCGTGTCTGTTTTATATTCATGTGTTACAGAATATTCATCAATCGAATATGTTTTAATACAAACCGTAAAACCATTACTTAAAATGGTGTCTTTTTTCACTTCAGAATATACTTCTGGAATATATTCAACAAGTGTTATATGTTTTTTAGACTCTTTAAATTTTGCAACAGATTCCTTTAAAAGGTCTCTTTTATTTTGGTTTCCATTACAACTAATTAAAGCTAATGTAGATAGAAAAAAAATAATTGCTAATACGCTGTTATATAATAATTTAAACATCTAAATCAAAAGTTTTTTTTAAAATATCTAAATTAGGATTTTTCTCCTTTAATTTTTCAAATTTCTCTTTTGCAGAGTAAACATATTGTTTATCTAATTCCTCATTAACAATGATATTTAAATTGATATCAAAGTTGTTTAGTTTTTTTCTTAAGTATGAAAGAATCTCGTATAAGTTTTTTTCTAACTCCAATTTATTGGTTTCGTTCGGAAACTCTAAATAAGCAGTAACACCTTTTACTTTTGGAGTATCAATAGAAAGGATAGAGGCTAGGTTATGTTTACCTTCATTTCGTAATATTTCGGTATAGGCTTTCCAAGATTCTACAAAATCTATTTCAGAAAATGGTTCTTTTGGTAAATTTTCTTCATCAATAACCACATCCATTTGCTTAATAAGATGTTCTTTTTTTGCTTTGATACTGCTTAAAGATAGACCGGATGCTCTTTTAGTATCTTGTTTTAAAACAATTTTTGGTGGTTCTTGTACTTGAAAAGATGCAACTACAGTGTTTTGCGAATTTGATTTATAAGAATCTTCGGGTGTAACTGATTTTTCCTTAGTTGGTTTTGCTTCTTTTTTAGGAATAATTAAAGGAACAGGCGTGATACCTTTATTTTTAAAATAAGAAGCAGGAATTATGTAATGTTTGCTATTTTTTTTTTCTCCATCAAAAGTGATAGAGGCAAGTTGCATTAAACAAAGTTCTACTAATAAGCGCTGATTTTTACTGGTTTTATACTTGAGGTCGCAATCGTTTGCTAACTGAATACCTTGCATCAAAAACGCTTGAGAGGCTTTTGTAGATTGCTTTAAGTATTTCTTTTTAGTATCATCGCCAATTTCAAGCAATTCAATAGTTTCTGGTGTTTTACTTACTAATAAATCTCTAAAATGAGATGCTAAACCAGCAATAAAATGGTGGCCATCAAAGCCTTTTGAAAGCGTATTATTAAACTGCAGCAAAAGGTTTGGGATTTTGTTTTCTAAAATTAAATCGGTGCTTGTAAAATAGGTTTCGTAATCAAGTACATTTAAATTCTCAGTAACGGCTTGTCTGGTTAAATTTTTACCAGAAAAGCTTACAACACGATCAAAAATAGAAAGCGCATCACGCATGGCGCCATCTGCTTTTTGAGCAATGATATGTAGCGCATCATCTTCAGCGTCTATACCTTGCTCGGAAGCTATGTATTTTAAATAATCTTTAGCATCTTTAACCGTAATACGTTTAAAATCAAAAATTTGACAACGCGATAAAATAGTTGGGATTATCTTATGCTTCTCAGTAGTTGCTAAAATAAAAATACAATGTTTTGGTGGTTCTTCTAATGTTTTAAGAAAAGCATTAAAAGCCGCTTGAGAAAGCATATGCACCTCATCAATAATATATACTTTGTACTTGCCTACTTGTGGTGGAATTCTAACCTGGTCGGTTAAGCTTCTAATATCATCTACAGAGTTGTTAGATGCGGCATCCAGCTCAAAAATATTGAAAGCAAAATCTTCATCTCCTGTTTCGGTGCCATCGCTGTTTATCATCTTAGCCAAAATGCGTGCACAGGTAGTTTTACCAACACCTCTAGGACCTGTAAATAGTAAGGCTTGTGCTAAATGATTGTTATCAATGGCATTAAGTAAGGTATTTGTAATAGCTTGTTGTCCCACAACATCTTTAAATGTTTGGGGCCTGTATTTTCTTGCCGATACTACAAAGTGTTCCATTAAAAATCTTAAAGTAACAAAGTTAAAAATTCAGTTTAAAATTAAGAATTCTAAACTTTGAATTTATGTTTAGTTATTAACAAAATAACGCTTTAATGCTTGTAAGTTTTTATTGACTTTATGAAAAAAAATACTAACTTCGTTTAACGACTTATATAAAACATTAAAACGATTTCATATCTTGAAGTTATGTGAAAGCTGAAAAAAGTTCAGTATTACCATCAAACTTCTTCTCTTAAACATTAAAATTTAGAGCCGATTTATACACTATTAAAAAATTTCTTCAAAAAAGTGTGATTTTTGTAACCATTGTGCGAATAATTAAGAAAAGACGAATACTTCTTAATAAAATCGAACTA
>JANQTJ010000040.1 GCA_030731745.1 Flaviramulus sp.
TACATAATGTTTAAAATTATGTAGCCTTTATTCAGGACGGGTCATGAGTTCGTTTAACGGTTATGTATATGTAAAGTTGCGTGTTTGAGTGAGAGGATTTTCCGAAGGAAAATCAGAAGCTAGTAAACTAGCTACTAACTTTGGTTTAGAATAAATCTAGCAATTTTTAATATACTGTGTTGTAGATAGTTTTTATTAAAGTTTTCTTAGGCGCATTGTTAGCTCAGTTTCCTCAATATGAAATATAGGTTCTTCATTATTACTTTTTATTTTGATAATCATCCATGAAAAGCCCTCATTCTCATTGCCAATTCTTATCAACTGCTCAGATTCATCAAATTGCCATTTGGCTTCTTCGTTGAAGATTTCCATTTTCATTAAGTTGAATAGTTCTGTTGCATTTGTTGTAGTAATTTCAATCTGTTTATTTGGTTTAAAATTGAATGTGGATTTTTCAAATGCTTCCAAAATTGGTTTAAATTGAGCCTCTGTCGGTTTGTCTATCATTTCATTAACAGCCCATTTTCCTATTAAATCTGCTTCTGTGTTAATTTGTCCGAAACTAATTAAATTAACAGCGAAGGCTAAAATTAGAAACTTTATTTTATTCATCAAGTTAGTTAAATTTTTCGCGAAGTCAAATTAGATAATTTGGTAATTTAATGGCTATCTCTTAAAACCTCTGGCATTTTAGCTTTAAATCTTTTTAATCTTGGTATCGAAACATTTTGTATGTAGGGATGATTTGGGTGTAATTTCTCATAATTTTGATGATAATCTTCAGCAACCCAAAACTTTTGAAAAGGGTAAACTTCTGCAGCAATTTTAACGCCTAATGTTTTAGATAAAGCTTCTTTCTTTTTTAAAATGATTTGTTTTTGATTATCATTTTGATAAAAAATAATAGAACGGTATTGAGAACCTCTATCATTTCCTTGTCCATTAACTTGTGTAACATCTTGTGATGCAAAATATACATCTACTAACGTTTCAAAACTTACTACTTTAGGGTCGTAAATTATTTCTACAGCTTCCGCATGACCTGTTCTACCGGTATTGCTAGCTTCGTAAGTAGGATTGCTAGTATACCCACCAGAATATCCAGAAATTGATTCCTCAACGCCTTTTATACTTTCATAAATAGCTTCAACACACCAAAAACAACCACTAGCAAAATAAGCACGTGCTTTTTCATTTTTTAAGGGCACTTCAATAGGATTTGCGTTTATAACGGCTTCTTGGGCTTTATTGTTTTGAGCAGTATTTTGACAACTAAAAAATATGGCAAGTATTAAAACAGAGAATAACTTTTTCATGATACACTTTTTTTATTTTTTATAGACGCATAAAAATACAAAACCTTAATAGGATATCTATGTGAAAGTTTTATTAAAATAAAAAGCCTTCATTTTGATGAAGACTTTTTAAATATTTATTTTTAAAAATGAATTAAAGTTTTGCAAACATTTTTTCCATTTTCACTTTTTGTTCTTCAGCTAATGCTGCATCAACTAAAATTCTACCACTGTGCTCATCTGTAATTACTTTTTTACGAGATGCAATCTCTACTTGTACTTGTGGTGGAATTGTAAAGAAAGATCCTCCAGATGCACCTCTTTCAATAGCAACCACAGCTAAACCATTTTTTACATTGGTTCTTATTCTAGTATAAGCAGAAACTAAACGTTCTTCAATTTGCTCTTTATATTCAGCAGATTTTGACATTAAAGCATGCTCTTCTTTTTCAGTTTCAGCAAGAATGGCATCTAGCTCACTTTTCTTGTGCTTTAAGTGAGTATCACGCTCTTTTAAACGCTCTTTAGTTTCAGCAATAACTTCTTTTTTTTGTTCTATTTGTGCTTTGAATTCTTTGATATGCTTTTCAGCTAATTCAATTTCAAGCTCTTGAAATTCAACTTCTTTAGTTAAAGAATTAAATTCTCTGTTATTTCTAACATTTTTTTGCTGTTCGCTATATTTTTTAATTAAAGATTTAGATTCTTCAATTGAGTTTTTCTTATTAGCAATATCATTATCGATAACTTCTAAATTAGAAACTAGTTTTTCTAATCTGATATTTAATCCAGCTACTTCATCTTCTAAATCGCGAACTTCTAATGGAAGTTCTCCACGTACATTTCTTATTTCGTCGATACGAGAATCGATTAGTTGTAAATCGTATAACGCTCTTAAACGCTCTTCTACAGTTGCTTCTTTCTTATTAGCCATACTTTAAAAATACTTAACAGGATTGGTGTTTGTGTTTGATAAAATGATTGCAAAATTAGTAATTTTTTTTGTAAGATATGCTACTAAAAGATTTTTTGTGAATTGCTCACTTTCATAATGTCCAATATCTGCCAAAAGTATGCTATTTTCTGCAGTAAAAAAGTCATGATATTTTAAATCTGCCGTTATAAATGCATCAGCACCAGCTGCTTTAGCTGCTTGAATGGCAAAACTACCCGAACCACCTAATACAGCTATTTTTTTTATTTTTTTTTCTAAAAAATCAGAATGTCGAATACATTCTGTGTTCATTTTAATTTTTAAATAGCTGAGAAAACTAGATTCATTCATAGGTTCTTCTAATTCGCCAACCATTCCCATGCCAATATTCTGATTTTTATTCTCTAAAGTTGTTATTTCATAAGCTACTTCTTCATACGAATGGTTTTTAAAAAGTGTATCTAATACTTTTGATTCTAAATGTTTAGAGTATGTAACCGTTATTTTTATTTCTTCTTCTTTATGAATAGCACCTTTTCTTCCTTTTGTTGCATTTGAATTTTCATTCCCATTATAGGTTCCAATGCCTTCAACGTTAAAACTGCAATCAGTGTAATTTCCAATACTGCCAGCTCCAGTTTTAAATAAAACTGTTCTTAAAGCTTCTGCTTCATTTTTAGGAACATATGTAGTAAGTTTTTTTATAGTTTCGCTTTTCGGAATTAAAATATGTTTATTTTTTAATTTCAATTGATTGCAAATCATATAGTTAACGCCATTTGGGGCATTGTCCAGAGCTGTATGAATACTGTAAATAGCTATTTCATTTTTTATGGCTTTCATTACAACGCGTTCTACATAATTTTTTCCGGAAAGTTTTTTTATTCCTTTAAATATAATGGGGTGGAAGCTGACAATTAAGTTGCAATTTTTAGAAATTGCCTCATCTACTACTGCTTCAAGAGTATCTAAAGTAACGAGAATGCCAGTAATTTTTGTGTTTTTATCTCCAACCAAAAGGCCAACGTTATCAAAATCTTCAGCATAAGCTAAAGGCGCAAGTTCTTCAAGATGATTTATAACGTCTTGTACAATCATAATTAATTTGTTTATTCAAATATAAAATATTATACTTTCACTAGTTTGCTTTTATTCTTTTTTAGCAGTCTTTTGAAATCTTATATGATTTAAATATTGATTATATTCGAAGCCTGATTAATATTTTGCTATCAATTTAATTTAAATGAAGTTTATTAGAAATATACTTTTGCCTCTAGTGCCAGTTTATTTTCTGGTAACTTGGGTGCGTAATAAATTATATGATTTAGGCATTAAAAAATCTATTTCATTTGATTTTCCAGTAATTTGTGTAGGTAATTTAAGTGTTGGTGGTACTGGTAAATCTCCTATGATTGAGTATTTGATTAATCTTTTAAAAGATGATTTTAAATTAGCAACTCTAAGTAGAGGTTATAAACGAAAAACAAAAGGGTTTCACTTAGCAGATATAAATTCGACCTCTGAAACATTGGGTGATGAGCCATTACAGTTTTATAATAAATTTGGAAGTAACGTTATTGTTGCGGTTGATTCCAATAGAGCGAATGGTATTAATAAGTTGAGAAATTTAGATATTATTCCAGAAGTTATTTTACTTGATGATGCTTTTCAACACAGAAAAGTAAAACCAGGTTTTAATATTTTACTCACTACTTACAGTAACCCCTATTTTAATGATATGGTTTTACCAACAGGTAATTTAAGAGAACCCATAAATGGTGTGAAAAGAGCTAATATTGTTGTGGTAACAAAATCTCCTAAAAACTTGAATCAAGCTCAAAAAGATGCTATTATTGAGAAAATATATTCTGAAGCTAATCAGCATATATTCTTCAGTTCTATTGAGTATTCTAATGAAATAATTTCTATTAATTCAACAAAAAATATTACTACTTTACCTAGCTTCACTTTAGTTACAGGCATTGCAAATTCAAATCCTTTAGTAGATTTTTTAAAAGAAAAAGAATTAAAATTTGAGCATTTAAATTTTAAAGACCATCATGATTTTTCTGACAAAGACATTGAAATACTTAATAGAAAAGAGCTTATAGTTACTACTGAAAAAGACTTTATGCGTTTACAACAGTATGCATCCTTGAGGGAAACATTGTTTTATTTACCTATTTTTATAAAAATAGATAATACGTCGTTATTCAACTCACTTGTTAAAGCGTATATTAAGCGCTAGCTGATGTGTCTTTTTTACTAGCTAAAGCGTTATAAAGTTTCTTCTCAAACTCTTCCTGTTTAAAGGGCTTTGGAATAATATCGGTAAAACCAGCTTCTTCAAACTCATGCATTTTATCTTCAATGGTAACAGCAGTAAGTGCGAAAATAGTAAGTTCTTTATCAAAAGATCTCACAATTTTGGTCGCTTCAATACCGCTAATACCAGGCATGTGAATATCCATTAAAATAATATCATATTTATTAGCTTTTATCTTCTCAACAGCATCTTCTCCATTATCAACAATTTCACAATATAGTTCCATTTTGGTTAAAATTTTCTTGGTAATCATTTGGTTTATTTTGTTGTCTTCAACTACCAAAATTTTAACTTTTGTTAAGTCAATGTCGCTTTTATTACCCTCGAAATAAGATACTTGATCAATTTTAGGTTTAGCAGAATCTGTGTATTCTAGTGGTATTTCAAAAAAGAAAGTAGTACCTATTTCTAATTCACTCTTAACATAAATTTTACCTTTTAATATATCAATTAATCCTTTTACAATAGAAAGGCCTAAACCTGTGCCACCATATTTTCTGTTAATTTGAATAGAACCTTGAGAAAAACTTTCAAA
This sequence comes from Flaviramulus sp., assembly GCA_030731745.1. GTDB lineage: Bacteria > Bacteroidota > Bacteroidia > Flavobacteriales > Flavobacteriaceae > JANQTJ01. Next base: position 5,091 of record JANQTJ010000040.1, read on the forward strand.
CATATGATCTTGCTTTTCTTGGCTAATTCCAATTCCATTATCTTCTATTTCAAAACGAAGCGTGTATTGTTTATCTTTTTCTTCAATTTTATAAACTCTAATCCAAATATCACCATCTTTAGTAAATTTTATAGAGTTACCAACAAGGTTAATAAGTATCTGTGAAATTTTTAATTGATCTGCAATATAATTCTCAGGTAAATCTTTATCGAAATCGAAATGAAGTTTAACATTATTCTCTTGAGCCGAGTTATTTAGCGCCAAAATAATATTGTTTATTTTCTTTTTTAGGTTAAATGGCTCTGGTTCAATATCAACTTTATTGGCTTCAATTTTATTAATTTGAAGAATATCATTAATAAATGTTAAGAGATAATCTCCTGAAAATTTTAGTGATTTGAGATGTTGTATTTGCTCAGGTTTTGGGTTTTCTTCTAATAGCATATTACTTAAACCAGTAACAGCATAGAGCGGGGTCCGAAGTTCGTGAGTAACTGTGGATAAGAAGTTAGCTTTAGTTTTTGATGCTAATTCTGCTTTTTCTTTAGCAATGATAAGTTCTCCATTCTTTTTATGAAGCATGTTATTAGTTTTTAGCCTTATGTTGTTATTTTTATAGAGAGACAAGGTTAGCAGCGATAAAATAGTAATTAGGGCAACACTCAAAATAGAGATTAAAGTTCCAAGACTTTTATCGTCTTCTGCTTGTTCTAATTGCTCTACAACTACTTTATTTTTTTCTATTTCTTCATTTAAAAGGTATTGAGTTTCTTCATTTTTTGAAGAGTTAGCTCTTGTTAAATTTTTTATTGAATCTGATAGGTTTAAATGAGCAACTAAAAAATCTCTAGAAAATTTATAATTTTCAACATCATTATAAATATTGCTAATAGTAAAATAACCTTGGTTTAGTATACTTGTGTATTGGTTGTTTTTTGCTATTTGAATACCTTCGTTTGCTAATATTAGTGCTTTTTCATTATTTCCTAATTTACTATAAACAATGGCTAAATTTATGAGTGCTTCACTTTGAGTTTTTAAATAATCATCTTTTTTGGCAATTGCCAAAGATTGCTCAATGATGTCTCTTGATTTTTTATAATTTTTTAGAAAATTATAAGTTATCCCTTCGCACAAAAGAGTTTCTGCCAAATCAGAATTTAAATTTTCTTCTTCAAATTTAGATTTTGCTGCTCTGTAAGAATCTAAAGCTTGATAATAATCTTTTTTAGCAACATATACGTCACCAAAAATTTTATAAGATTTACCTAAGTTTTTATTATCGTTAGTAATTCTTTGAACCTCAATAGCTTTAGTTAAAGATTTGATCGATCTTTCGTATTCCTCAATTATTAGCTGAAGTCTTCCCTTGTTACTATAAATGATACCTAAACTTTCTTTATTATCAATTTTTTCTGCAAGTTTTAATGCTTCATCTAAATTTTGTTGCGCTTTAAAATAATTGTAATTGTCTAACTCAATTTGAGATTGTGCAATACGATAATTAATATTGTTTTGCACTATTTCTGGGTCTTCTTCAATATTTTTTTGAGCAGACATACTGATGCTAATTAGCATTAGTAAAACTATTATGTAGTTGCTTTTTAGGTGCATATCTTTCAATTAATACTGACAAATATAATTATTTTACCGATTAAAAGCTCTTTTTTTCCGATAAATTACATATTAAATCAATAATTCTTTTAGAATACCCAGTTTCATTGTCGTACCAACCTATTATTTTAACCATATTTCCTATTACTGATGTCATTTGAGAATCGAAAATACAAGAATGTGTATTTCCAACAATGTCAATAGAAACAATAGGGTCTTCGGTATATTCTATGATCTTTTTGTAATGATTAAGTGATGCTTCTTTAAATGCAGTGTTAATATCTTCGATAGAAACAGTTTTTTTAACATTAAAAGTAATATCAGTTAACGATCCATTAATTACTGGTACACGAATCCCGCATCCACCAATAACATTTGATAGTTTTGGAAAAATTTTTGTTAATGCTTTTGCTGCTCCTGTTGTTGTAGGAACTATAGATTGACTGGCAGCTCTAGAGCGTCTTAAATCTCGATGTGGTTGATCATGTAAACTTTGGTCTGTTGTGTAAGAATGAATGGTAGTGATATATGCTTGATTAATACCACAAAGTTTATTGATGACATCAATCATTGGTGCAGCATTATTGGTAGTACATGAGGCGTTAGAAATAATAGTTTCAGAACCATCTAAACTATTTTCATTAACTCCTAAAACTATTGTTTTTATATCATCTTCAATAGGTGGGACACTTAAAATAACTTTTTTAGCACCATTTTCGATATGATAATTTAGTTCATGAGTAGTTTTGAATTTTCCTGTAGCCTCAATAACAAAGTCCAACTTAAAAGGTTTCCAATTAATGTCTTTAGGATGTTTTTGATTTATTAAAGGTATTTTAATGTTATTAACAATGATGTTCTTTTCGTCAAAAGAAATAATGCCATTAAAAATACCATGCACACTATCGTATTTTAATAAATGACTTAAAGTTTTAGAATCTGCTAAATCATTTATAGCAACAATTTTTATGTTTTTATAGTCTTGAAGAAGTCTAAATACGCGTCTACCAATTCTTCCAAAACCATTGATAGCGATGTGTATCATGATTAATTAATATGTTTTTGTGCATGGTAAGATGATCTTACAAGAGCGCTACTTTCAACATGGCGAAATCCTAAACTTAACCCAATTTCTTCAAATTCTTTAAATTGATCAGGGTTGATAAATTGTTTGACAGGTAAATGTTTTTTACTTGGTTGAAGATATTGACCAATAGTTACTACATCTACATCATTAGCTTTTAAATCGTGAAGCGTTTCTATAACTTCTTCTCTTGTTTCACCTAACCCTAGCATTATTCCAGATTTAGTTCTGCGTTGCCCTTGTTGTTTCAAATATTTTAAAACACCCATACTACGATCGTACTGTGCCTGAATTCTTACTTCACGAGTTAAACGTCTTACTGTTTCTATGTTATGGGACACAACTTCTGGTGCTACACCAATTATTCTGTCAATATGTTGTTCGATACCTTGAAAATCAGGTATTAGAGTTTCTAAAGTAGTTTCTGGGTTCATCCTTCTAACAGCTTTTACAGTTTCAGACCACATAATACTACCCATATCTTTTAAATCATCTCTATCAACACTGGTTAAAACGGCATGTTTAATTTTCATAATTTTTATAGAACGAGCAACTTTTTCTGGTTCATCCCAATCTACTGTTTCTGGGCGTCCTGTTTTTACACCACAAAAACCACAAGAGCGAGTACAAACATTTCCTAAAATCATAAAAGTAGCTGTGCCTTCTCCCCAACATTCACCCATATTAGGACAGCTACCTGAAGTACATATGGTATTCAACTTATATTTATCAACCAACCCTCTTAATTCGGTATATTTTTTTCCAGTTGGAAGTTTAACGCGAAGCCATTTTGGTTTAGTTTGGCGTTCTGGTAATATGTTTGAGGTTATTTCTGTATTCATATTAATCAAATAAGATAGCAAAGATACAAAGTATTCATTTAAATATTCTTATAATGTGGTAAGATACCAGATGCTAAATCCTATTAAAAAAGTAATACCAAACCAACTTAAAAAATGCATTTTTTTAGAAGGTCGCCACTCTTTTGGGGTATGAACACTAGATATGAGTTTATAATTTATTATTGCATAAAATGGAGCAGTTATAAACGATAATATGGTGGCTATTTTAATTAATAATCCCATTTCAGAATCTAAAAAGAAAAAGATACCAATAGTACCTATAGTGAGTATAAGAATCCATATTAAATAACCATATTTTGAAGATTTATTAAATAATAGATCAGTTGTTCTATTCATAACTCTAGGAGAAGCATCTAAAGTGGTTATAGTAGTACTAAACATCGTGGTAAAAGCTGCAATGGCTATAATATAATGTGCCCAATTACCTAGGCTTTTGGTGTATAAATCTATTAACTGACCAGAAAACACACCTGCTGAATTACTAAATGTTTCTCCACTATTAAACATTATTAAAGCTCCTAACATAAGAAAGCCAATGCCTATTAAAATCGCACTTAAATAACCTATATTAAAATCAAACAATGCTGATTTTGTATTGTATTTTTTAGTGTCCTTATTCTTTTCTATAGCCCATAAAGATTGCCACACAGAAACATCTAATGGAGCAGGCATCCAACCCATAAAAGCAATTAAAAAAGTAATTTCTAAAGCACCACTTGGAAGTATTTGTTTCAATGAAATTGGACTTGATTTATATGAAAGTGCCATAAAAACAGCTAAAATTGTACTAATTGTTAGAGTAACAACAATAACTTTCATAAGATTATCTAATAATTTGTATTTGCCAAAAACCAATAATGAAAAACAAACAAAAAGTATTATTACTGTCCAAATTTCTATGCTAATAAAATCACCAAATAAAGTTGAAGCTAAACCCGCAGTTACAATGGTTACTGCAGTTTGAATGGTAAACATAGTAGCTATATTTAGAGTATAATAAGTCATTAAAACACCTTTGCCTAATTTTTTATAACCGTCAAGTAAACTTTCGCCTGTAGCAGTAGCATATCTTGGTCCAAATTGAAAAAAGGGATATTTGAATAAATTAACTAATAATAGAGCCCAAAGTAAGCCTAATCCAAAATCAGCTCCAGCTCTGGTAGATTGAACCAAATGCGATACACCTATCGCTGCACCAGCAAACAATAAACCTGGACCTAAGTTTTTAATTTTTTTTATCATTTATTCCTCTCTTATGATTTCTGCAAGTAGTTTTTTTGCACGAAGTAATTTTACCTTAACATTATTAATGGGCTCTTTAAGCTCTTTTGAAATTTCTTTATAACTTAATTCTTGAAAATAGCGTAAATTTATAACTTCTTGATAATGAGGCTTTAATTTTTTTATATCGCGTAGTAGTTTTGCTAGATTTTGTTCAGTTATTAGTTCATCTTCAGGTGAAGGTGATTCATCTAAAATTTGAAAAATCTCACGTTCATCTTTGGAAATTATTTGAGTTATAGAGTTTTTTTCTTTCCTCAATAAATCTATATGTATGTTTTTCGAAATAGTAATTAACCAAGTTTTAAACTTGTAGTTATCATCAAAAGTTTCGATTTTATCAAAAGCTTTTGAGAATGTTTGAATACTAATATCTTCAGCATCATTTTCATTTTGAGTGCGTTTTAATTGATAACCATAAATATCCTCCCAAAAAGTATCTAATAAATAGTTAAATGCTTTTTGGTCATTTGCTTTGGCACGTTTAATAGCTTCCTCTATTTCCAATAGTTAGGTTTTGAAACAAGATTATTTATAAAGATAGTTAATTGTGTAAAAAGTAAAAATATTTCTAGAAAAGGAAGCAAAATCAATAAATCTATTTCACCCAATTTTTTTGAAGAGTTGCCAAATATGACATATTGTAAAATAATTCTAAATAAAATTAAACTAGCAACTATTTGCAATTTAAAAGTGGCCATAATTAGAATTATTGATAAAATCCAAAATAAAAATTGTAAACTGTAAATATGAGCTAAAAGGATTTTGTGCTTGAGTTTATAATGATTAGCAGTTGAAACATGTCGTCTTTTTTGTCTAAACCAGTCTTTAAAGGCTGGTTTAGGGTTTGATTCTGTAAAACTTTCTTTTGAAAAACAAATCGCGGTATTTGTTTTATTTGCTATCTGGTTAATAAATAAATCATCATCACCAGACCTAACTTTTATGTGTTTAATAAAACCATTAGCATTAAAAAACTCTTTTTTTGTATAAGCTAAATTTCTACCAACACCCATGTATGGCGTGCCTAATTTGGCAAGTGAAAAATAATTTATTGCTGTTACTAAAGTTTCAAAACGGATGAGTTTATTTAAAAATGATTTTTTAATTTTTGAATATGAGCCATAACCTAAAATAATAGTTTTTTCGTTGTTAAAATGAGAACTCATTTCTTTAATCCATTGATTTGATATAGGTTTACAATCAGCATCTGTAAATAAAAGATATTCATTTTTTGAAGCTTTGATACCTAAGGTTAAGGCATATTTTTTATTTCCCCAAAAAGCCTCAATACTTTTTACATCAACAATTTTTATGTTTTCATGTAGTTTTTCAAAACTTTGCATCACTTTTAAAGTTTTGTCATGAGAAGCATCATTAATTAAAACAATTTCAAAATCTGGATAATCCTGATTAATGATATAGGGTAAAAAAGTTTTTAAATTATCGGCCTCATTTTTTGCGCAAATAATAACTGAAATTGGGATTTTTTTGGAAGGCTCTTTTAGCTGTTTTAAAAAAGCGAACTTTCCGTATAAAAAAATATAAACTACAACTTGAATAAAAACTACAACAATAAATGTGTAGAAAATAACGTCAAGCAACACCATCAAATGTTATAAATGTTGAGGTTCGTTACAATCGGTAAACTGATCTGGGGTTTTGCCACAAAATCCACAGGCCTCTCCATTTTTATTTAACATTGGGTTTTGGCTTGCACAGGTACCTGCAAATTTACCATCTTTTTTTGCCCAAATTTTAATGGCAATTCCAGCAAATCCAAGACCTAATAAAACAATGGTAATTAAAAGAAGTTTCATTTTAAATTATTTTGGACAAAGATAATGCTTTTATGCATTAATTTAGAACTTACAGTAATTCTAGTTTGTGACTAACTACTATTTTTTGTGTCAAAAAAAATAATTGTACATTTAATTAACTAACTATTAAAACATTAATCTTATGAAAAAATTATTTGCAGAGTTTTTTGGAACTTTTTGGCTTGTTTTTGGGGGTTGTGGTAGTGCTGTGTTTGCTGCTGGTTATCCTGATTTAGGAATTGGATTTGCTGGAGTAGCTCTCGCATTCGGTTTAACTGTATTAACCATGGCTTATACTGTTGGACATATTTCTGGAGGCCATTTTAATCCTGCAGTATCATTAGGCCTTTGGGCAGGTGGCAAGTTTGAAGCTAAAAATTTACTAGGTTATGTCTTAGCCCAATTAGTTGGAGCTATTGCTGCTGCTGGAGCTTTATACTTAATATTATCAAACCAAGCTGAGTTTTCTACTATTGGTGGTTTTGCATCCAATGGATATGGTGATTTGTCACCTGATGGTTATTCAATGACAGCCGCTTTAATTGCTGAGTTTTTATTGACGATGTTTTTCCTTTTAATCATTTTAGGAAGCACTAATGAAAGAGCTCCCAAAGGATTTGCTCCTATTGCTATTGGTTTAGGTTTAACCTTGATACATTTAATAAGTATCCCAATTACAAACACCTCGGTTAATCCTGCACGTTCTACAAGTCAAGCTTTATTTGCTGGTGCTGACTATACGAATCAGCTTTGGTTGTTTTGGGTTGCTCCAATAGCCGGAGCTATAGTGGCAGGTTTTATTCATAAAGCATTATTTGATAAAGAATAATTTTGCAAAATTTTATAACTAAAAAACCCTCATTTTAAAAAAAAATGAGGGTTTTTAATATGTGTTTTTAGCCTTATTGTAAGCTAATTTGTGCCACTGAATTTCTTGTAGATGCTACGCTATTTCCACCTTTAGGTTCTATAGTTATGCTTAACGCCAAAGCGTCTTCCATGTATGGGATGTTTTGCAACTTTCTGTCAGCTTCATTTAAAATACCTAGGCTTACCATTTTACCCTGCAATTCTGCCCATATTTGGTAACATTGTTCTTCAGGTAATTTTGGTAAAGAAACAACATCAATCATAGATGTTTTTTCTTTTGGGTTGATGTAAGCAACAGTTCTAAGATCTTTAGCTCTTTCATTTCCAGTTATAATATACTTTTCAGTATCAGGATTATTTAGCTTTAAAAGTTGACGCATTACATTATCAAGCATTCTATTATTTTTCTCTATATCACCTCTTAAGTCAAAAATTTCGTCAACAACCACCTGGTTTTCTTCAGAGAGTTTCTGATTCTGATTGTAAAATATATAAGAAGTTCCTGCAAAAATTAGTGCAGCAATACTAGCAGCGACACTAAACTTATACCATTTGCTATAATTTATCTGAGGTTTTAATTTAACAACAGGTTTTTCATCTAGTTCTTGTAAAATAGAATCTAAGATGCTTTTTGGCGCTTCAATAGCGTTACTTTTTGCAACCACTTCTAAATTAAATTGCAATGTGTTATATGTATTCTGTACTTCTGGGTATTTTGAAATGTAAGATTCCACCATTTCTGTTTCTTCAGAATTAGTTTCACCTAATAGATATTTTTCTAATAGGCCAGAATTTAAAAAAGTATTTATTTTCTCATTCATGACTTTGTTATATTAAGGATTATAGATTTTTTTTAATTCTCTCAATCCAATTTTTAATCTCGATTTTATTGTTCCAAGTGGAATATCAAGTTCTTCACTAGCTTCTTGTTGTGTCATACCTTCAAAAAAAAGTGCATTTAAAACAATTTGATACTTCTCATCTAAGCTTTTAAGATGTTTTTGTATATCTAGCACATCTTCATTTAATGCGTTTGATGTTATTTTATATACGGAAGAAGTTTCAATTTGGATTTCGTTACTGTTTTTGTTTTTTAAAGATCTTATTTTATCAATAGCCGTATTATATGAAATTCGATATAGCCAAGTAAATAATTTAGCTTTACTCGCATCGTATTTTTTTGAGTAACGCCATATTTTTACAAAACTTTCTTGAAGGACATCTTGAGCAGTATCATCATCAGTGATTATTTTTTTAATAACACCATATAGCGTGTCTGCATAGTTTTCATATAATAAACTAATGGCTTTCTTATCGCCTTTTTGCAACAATGAAACTATTTCTTTTTCTATGGATGAAATCAAGTTAAGTTGGTTTAGTTTACTGATTTACTGATTAAATAATAAAATCAAAGTTAGAAATTTCTTTTAAATTATAAGATATTTACTTCAGCTTCGATTGAAATGTCAAAAAGGCGTTTGATGGTTATTTGAATTAATTTTGAAAGTTTCAAGATGTCTTTTCCTTTAGCATTACCATAATTAACTAATACCAAGGCTTGATTTTTGTGTATTCCATAATCACCAAAACGTTTTCCTTTAAAACCAGCTTTTTCAATTAGCCAACCAGCAGGAACTTTTACTTCTTCATCATTAACTGGGTAACTTGGTATGTCATTAAAATTTTCAAGTAGTTGGTTAAATTGATTTTTTGAAATAATAGGATTCTTAAAAAAACTGCCACTGTTTCCAATAATTTTAGGATTGGGTAATTTACTTTCTCTGATCGAAATAACGGCTTTTGAAATATCTTGTATACTCGGTTTTTCAATATGCATTGATTTAAGTTCAGAAGTAATGGTTCCGTAGTTAATATGTAATTGATGATTTTGTTTAGTAAGTTTAAAAATTACACTTGTAATAATGTATTTTCCTTTTGCTTCTTGTTTAAAAATGGAGTTTCGATATCCAAAATTACAAGCTGATTTACTAAATGTTTTTATTTCATGATTTTCTAAAGAAATAGCTTCACAAGATTCAAAAACGTCTTTGAGTTCAATACCATAAGCTCCAATATTTTGAATTGGTGCGGTACCTACATTTCCGGGAATTAAAGATAAATTTTCAATACCACCAAAATCATTGTTAATACACCAAATTACAAATTCATGCCAGTTTTCTCCAGCATTGGCTTTAACATAAACAAAGTCTTCATTTTCAAAAATAATTTCTATCCCTTTAAAGTTTATGTGAATTACAATGCCATCAAAAGGTTTGGTTAAAAGTATATTACTGCCGCCGCCTAAAATAAGCTTGGTTTTTTTTTTACTTGATAATAAAACATATTTTAATTCATCAATATTATTTACAGAAACAAATTGCTTAGCTTTAACATCAATTCCAAATGTATTGTATGGTTTTAAGGATATGTTTTTAAATATTTTCACTAGTCTTTATATGCTTTTAGAGCTTCTTTTAAAATATTAGCTGATTTTTTTAAGCTTTCTTTATTAAGTACGTAAGCAATTCTAATTTGGTTTAAACCTACTCCAGGAGTAGAATAAAATCCGCCAGCAGGAGCAACCATAATAGTTTCACCATCTATATCAAAATGCTCAAGTAGCCATTGAGCGAAATCATCCGAGTTTTTCACTGGTAATTCTGCAATACAGTAAAATGCGCCTTTAGGTTTTGCTACTTTTACGCCTTCAATTTTACTTAATTCTTCTATTAAAACATTTCGTCGCTCAACATATTCTTCAATAACAGCATCAAAATAACTTTGTGGTGTATCCAATGCCGCTTCACTAGCAATTTGAGCTAATGTTGGTGGACTTAATCTTGCTTGAGCAAATTTTAATACGGTTTCTATAACACTTTTATTTTTTGATACTAAACAGCCTATACGAGCACCACACATGCTATATCGTTTTGAAACAGAATCAATCATGATAGCATAGTCTTCCAATCCAGGTTCTTGCATAATAGAATAATGCGTATTTCCATCATAAGCAAATTCGCGGTAAACTTCATCTGCAATTAAAAATAAATCATACTTTTTAACTATAGTAGCTAGTTTTTGAATTTCCTCTTTTGAATATAAATAACCTGTAGGATTTCCTGGATTACATATTAATATTGCTTTTGTTTTTGGCGTTATTAATTTTTCAAATTCTTCAATAGGAGGTAATGCAAAATTATCTTCAATTTTTGAAATTACAGGAACGATTTTAACACCAGATGCTGTTGAGAAACCATTGTAATTTGCGTAAAAAGGTTCAGGAATTATAACTTCGTCATCAATATCCATAATACTTCCAAATGCAAATAAAAGTGCTTCACTACCACCTGTAGTAACAATAATATCATCGTGTTTTGCTTGGATATCATTTTTTTTGTAGTAATGTGCAATTTTTTTTCTGTAATCTTCAGAGCCTTCAGATCTTGTATATGCTAAAATTTCTAAGGAATTCATTTTAACTGCATCTAATGCAATTTCAGGTGTTTTTATATCTGGTTGTCCAATATTTAAGTAGTAAATAGTTTTTCCTTTTTTTGCAGCAGCTTCAGCATAAGGAACTAGTTTACGTATAGGTGATTGAGGCATTAACTGCCCTTTTTTTGATATTGTTGGCATCCAATTCAGTTTAATTTACAAAGTTGAGAAAATTATCTTAAAGTTTTTTTAAAAAACGGGTATAAATAGATAGCCTGTTTTAAAGGTTCTTCTGCAGGAAAAGTAGTTTATTAAAAGCGATAAAATAATTAGGATAAATGAAAAATCCTCACATCATTACAACTTGCTTAATCTATCAGAAATTTTATGAAAAGCCAGCAAAAAAAAATACGATTGAAGGTAGAGTAGACAGAAAAGGGGAAATTTTATATAGTTTTTTTAACCTTAGAAAGTCTAATTAAAACAAAACACCCAAGCAACTGCTTGGGTGTTTTGTTTTAAAATATCATTATTTTATTGCTCAATAATGCTTTTTTCTTTTTTATCAAGTAAGCTTAATTTTGTTGAGTCAATTACTTCTCCTTTAATTTTTAAAGCTACAGTTGGAGTATCAGCATTAGATATAACAGTTATTGTTTTTCTAATTGGCATAACTCTATTGGTATCATATTTAACCTCAATTTGGCCAGTTTTACCAGGTAAAATTGGGTCTTCAGGTTTTTTAGGAATGGTACAACCACAACTTGAAGAAACTTTAGAAATTATAAGAGGCTCATTTCCAGTATTAGTAAATTCAAATACTCTTAGGCCATTAGAACCTTTTTCTATAGTCCCATAGTCAATAGTTTCAGTTTTAAATTCAATTTTTGCTTGTGCGTTTAAAGCAAAACTGAATAATCCGATAAATAAAATAGTAATTAATTGTTTCATGGTTTTATCTTTTTATTTTTATTGTAACACCTTAATAATCAAAAATATTAAAAAGTGTTGAGTTAAATCACACTCAGTTTCCTGTCAAACATACTTACTTTTTCTACAATCTGCAAAAATAATAGATGTAATGCACGTTTATTAACATGATTAACTAAGTTAAAAGTACAAACAACTTTTTCAAATTTAGTTTAAAAACTGTTAAATTTAGTCTTGTTCATTTTTATCATTAACTAATAAATCTTTCATAGAAAAAGAAATATAAGTACTTTTGCCAATCATTATTCAAAAACTATTCCAAAGTATGCAAATGCCTTTAAAATATGATGCAAGTCAGGTAGAAAATAAGTGGTATGACTACTGGATGAAACACAACTATTTTCATTCAGAACCAGATGAAAGAGAGCCATATACCATTGTAATTCCACCACCCAATGTAACTGGTGTATTGCACATGGGACATATGCTTAATAATACTATACAAGATGTATTAATAAGACGTGCTAGGCTATTGGGTAAAAATGCTTGTTGGGTTCCTGGAACAGATCATGCATCTATAGCAACTGAAGCTAAAGTTGTTGCGAAATTAAAAGAACAGGGAATTGATAAAAATGATTTATCTCGTGATGAATTTTTAAAACATGCTTGGGATTGGACGAATGAGTATGGTGGAGTGATACTTCAACAGTTAAAAAAATTAGGGTGTTCATGTGATTGGGACAGAACCAAATTTACCATGGATGATGATATGAGTGAAGCCGTAATTAAGGTTTTTGTTGATTTGTTCAATAAAGGGTTAATTTATCGTGGTTATAGAATGGTTAATTGGGATCCTGAGGCTAAAACAACGCTTTCTGATGAAGAAGTGATTTATGAAGAGCGCCAAGGAAACTTATATTATTTACAATATAAAATTGAAGAAAGTACTGACACACTAACCATAGCTACAACACGTCCTGAAACTATATTTGGAGATACAGCTATTTGTATCAATCCTAATGATGAACGCTTTGTTAACTTACGTGGAAAAAAAGCTATTGTGCCTATTAGCAATCGTGTTATCCCAATAATTCAGGATGATTATGTAGATATGGAATTTGGTACAGGATGTCTTAAAGTGACGCCAGCACATGATGAAAACGATAAAAATCTTGGAGATAAACATAACTTAGAAGTTATTGATATTTTTAATGAAGATGCCTCTTTGAATAGTTTTGGTTTACATTATGAAGGTAAAGATCGTTTTGTTGCAAGAAAAGAGATTGTAAAAGAACTTGAGGAGCACGGTTTTTTAGTAAAAACTGAAATGCATACCAACAAAGTTGGAACATCTGAAAGAACTAAGGCTGTTATTGAGCCTAGGTTGAGTGATCAGTGGTTTTTAAAAATGGAAGATTTGGTTAAACCTGCAATAAAGGCGGTATTGGTTGATGAAGACATTAAACTATTTCCAAAGAAATTTGAAAATACTTATCGCCATTGGATGGAAAATATTCGCGATTGGAATATTTCTCGACAATTAATTTGGGGTCAGCAAATACCAGCATATTATTATGGCGATGGTAAAGACGATTTTGTAGTAGCAGAAACAATAGAAGAAGCATTAGAATTAGCTAAACAAAAAACAAAGAACCAACAATTAACAATAGCCAACATGCTTCAAGATAATGATGCTTTAGATACTTGGTTTTCTTCTTGGTTGTGGCCAATGAGTGTTTTTGATGGTATTAGAAATCCTGAAAATAACGATATAAAATATTATTACCCAACCAATGATTTAGTTACAGGACCAGATATTTTGTTTTTCTGGGTAGCCAGAATGATTATTGCAGGTTATGAATACAAAGGAGAAAAACCTTTTAATAATGTGTATTTAACAGGTTTAGTTCGTGATAAGCAACGCCGAAAAATGAGTAAATCATTGGGTAATTCACCTGATGCTCTTAAATTAATAGATAATTATAGTGCCGATGGAGTCCGTGTTGGTTTGTTGTTAAGCTCTGCCGCAGGAAACGATTTAATGTTTGATGAAACTTTATGCCAACAAGGTAAAGGTTTTGGTAATAAAATTTGGAATGCTTACAGATTGGTAGATGGCTGGGAAGTTAACCATACAATTCCACAGCCAGAATCTAGTAAAATTGCGATAGCTTGGTACGAATCTAAATTCCAAAAGGCATTAATAGAAATTGAAGACCACTTTAGTAAATACAGATTAAGCGATGCTTTAATGGCTATTTATAAACTTATTTTCGATGATTTTTGTGGATGGTTTTTAGAAATGATAAAACCAGCTTATCAACAGCCTATTGATGCTGAAACTTTAAAAAGTGTGATGGCTATTTTTGAGGATAATCTAAAAATAGTGCATCCTTTTATGCCTTTTTTAACTGAAGATATTTGGCATTACATTAAAGAAAGAACGCCACAAGAAGCATTGATTGTTTCTAAATGGCCAGAATCTAAACCAGTAAACGAAACTATTATTTCAGAATTTGAATTTGCATCGGAAGTCATTTCTGGAATTAGAAACATTAGAAAAGAAAAAAACATAGTTTTTAAAGATGCTATTGGTTTTTCAGTAATCAATAATGAAAAATCACATACAACTTTTGATACGATTATTTCTAAAATGGGAAATTTAGAAGCTATAGATTATGTTAAAGAAGCTATAGAAGGCGCTTTATCCTTTAGAGTAAAATCTAACGAGTATTTTGTTCCGATGGCAGGTTCCATTGATTTACAAGTTGAAATTAAAAAACTTACTGAAGAATTAAATTACACAGAAGGCTTTTTAAAATCGGTGCAAAAGAAACTTTCAAACGAACGTTTTGTAGCAGGAGCACCAGAGCAAGTTATAGTAAACGAGCGTAAAAAAGAAGCAGATGCTTTAGCTAAAATAGAAACGCTTAAAACTAGTTTGGCAAGTTTAGGGTAAAATAATTTTTATTATAATTTATATTTTGATTTAAAAAGAAAACCACCAAATTTAAAACGGTGGTTTTCTTTTCTTATAACTAATAAAATTATTAATTGACTGTAATAAGATTGATATCAAAAATTAAAACAGAGCCACCTGGTATTCCTCTAAAGTTATTATTACCATATCCTAAATGAGCAGGTACTAAAAGTATACCACTTCCGCCTTCTCTAAAGTAAGTAATACCTTCCGTCCAGCCTGCAATAACTTGTTGTAGGTTAAACGAAATTCCAGCGTCACTACTTTGATCAAAAACTGAACTATCTAAAAAATAGCCCTTGTAAGCAACTGTCACATTATCAATAGCTGTAGGTTGGGCACCATCACCAAGTTCATCAATTATATAATACAATCCAGAACTACTTTTTTGAGCAGTTAAATTATTATCTGCTAAGTAAGTTTGTATGTCTGCATCATTCTTGGACACGTAATCTATAGAGTTCTCATCATTACCACAAGAAGTGATAAAAATTAAAATACATGCTAATAAAGTTAATCTCATTTGGTCTTTTTTTAAGCAAATATAGAATAAATGCTATTGGTTGAAAATCTTTTTAAAATTTAGATAAACAATATTATTTATAATCTACTTTATAACTTTTAAAAATAAAATCCTGTAAATTATTTGTTTTCAATGCTTTATATCTATCTGGAGAGCATGTTTTAATATTAAGGCTTAACCATATATAATTGAATTATTTACAATGATTAACTAAACCAGTATATCTTTCAGTTAATAAGGTCATGCTTTATATTTTAATAATAATTTTTGGTTTTTTTAAATTATTAATTTTTTTAGAAGAAGATAATTTTTTTTACTCTGCTTGAAATAGAATCTTCCATCTTACGAGAGTTCTCAGGTTCAATTCAACTTCTTTTTAGAGAGAACTTTCAGCCTTTTTGGTTTTAAGGTTTATATGTCTACTTTAAAGTAATTAATTACATTTGAACAAAAATTAATATTTAAATACCATAAGTAAAAATTCAAATTTAATTTAAAAATTTTTAAATTCAGAAAACTACACAAAAAATAAGAAATGAAAAAGATTCGTATATTCTATATTTTAATGTTATTTTTTTTAATAAACTTTCTTTTTGGATGAAAACACTAAAGAGTCTTGAAGTTATAAAATAGTAAAAAAATAAATATTTGAGTTAGTGTTTAGTTGAGTTGAATTTTCCAGAGGAAGTTAGATTTAACTTTTTCTGGAATTTTTTTAAAAGAAATATTATGTCTAGAATAGTATGTTTTGGAGAAGTGTTATGGGACGTATTCCCTACACATAAAAAAATTGGTGGTGCGCCTTTAAATGTTGCTAATAGATTACAAGCATTAGGTAATGAAGTTACCATGATTAGCGCTATTGGAGAAGGTGAAAATGGTGAAAAATTACTTAATTACATTAAGGAGGTAGGTATTAACCCTAGTTGTATTCAAGTTCATAACGAATATAAAACAGGCAAGGTAAAAGTCATGCTGAATGAAAAAGGGTCTGCATCTTACGATATTAAATACCCGAGGGCTTGGGATAAAATAAGGTTAACAGAAATAAATAAGAGTGCTGTTAAAGATTCCGACGCCTTTGTTTTTGGTAGTCTTGCAGCAAGAGATGAAAGTTCAAGAAATACCTTATTCAAACTCATAGAACTTGCCAAATACAAAATTTTCGATTTAAACCTAAGACCTCCATATTATACAAAGGAGCTTTTAATAAAATTGATGAATGAAGCCGATTTTATTAAGTTTAATGATGATGAGCTATACGAAGTAAGTCAGTATTTAGGTTCTAAATACCGTTCTATGGAACAGAATATTAGATTAATTTCTGAGAAAACAAATACGAAACATATTTGCGTGACTAAAGGACATCATGGAGCTGTTTTATTATATGATGACAAGTTTTATTACAACAGCGGCTATCTTATAAAAGTGATTGATACTGTTGGAGCAGGTGATTCATTTTTAGGATCATTAATAAGTAAATTATTATACAAAGTGAACCCACTACTAAATAAAGTGAACCCACAAGAAGCGATAGATTTTGCATGTGCAGTTGGCGCTATGGTTGCACAAAGTGAAGGGGCTAATCCTAAAATAACTGAATCAGAAATAAGAAAATTTATATATCCTTATTAAAATAATATTAATAATAATAGGCAATGTTAATTGAAGTTTTTTTGAAGCTAGCACCTTGATCTTTTAAATACTTTGTTTTAGATATCTGAACTAATTATTTGGATTTTTAAAACGGATGAAAACTTTTTCAATTAAAACAATAAAAGGTTCAACATTTATTTTTTAATTTCAATTAAACGAGATTTAGAAACATTTTGTGTTTGAGATTTTTATTTAACTTCAATTGGGCTAAGAATAGATTAACTATTAATCAAAAATCTATAAATATTTGATTAATTATTTTAAAGCGTTTATCATACTTATAATTAATATTCTATCATTATGTATAATATTTAGATTATTGGTAATGAAAAGCAAAAATATATAAATAACCCAACTAATTGAAATTCATTTAGTTGTGTTTTTTTTTGGAGTCAAAGGGAGTGATATCAAACTATTTTTATTACGATTTGAATATTATGTATAAAAACAAAACCCTCTAAATTTCTTTAAAGGGTTTAAGTTTCTATTGTGGAGTCGGAGAGAATCGAACTCTCGTCCAAACAAGTAACAAAAAGGCTTTCTACACGTTTATTCTTTTCTTGGGTTTTCGATTAAAAGCTGGTTAAAGACAACCTACTTTTAACTTAGCTTCTTTAGTTTCAAAAGTAAATCAAAGCATTCTACTCTCTATGTTAACATTTACGATGCCTCAAAAAGGAACGCCGTTAACCAAGGCTTTCCGGAGACATAAAGCTTGTACACCTTGTGTACCTAGGCTAATCTTACTAAAATTCAGATTAAGCAGCTAAAGCGTAGTTATTCTCGCCGTTTAAAGTTCGATTTGGTCTTTTAGGTGTTTCAAAATCATTGCACCACGTGCTTACCATCCCATTAATCTCGCTGTCAAAACCAGTCGACCCCATTAATAAAATGTATTTTGGCGTTACCCTAAAGGGTCAGGCTTTTCGCTATATCTTTTTTGCTTTTATGTCAAAAAAGGATGTTGCTACAATCCTTAACTCAGCCTGCAAAGGTACCAAAAAGTTTGTACAACCATGCAAATCCATGTATTTTAGTGCAAAATTTATACCAGCTTATTTTTAACTAAACAAATACCTCAATAATCTTATTATTATGAAATTCGCAATCATAAAAGAACGTAAAAATCCACCAGATCGCCGTGTAGTATTTTCACCATTAAAATTAGAAGCAGCTAAAAAACAATACCCAGAAGCTTATTTTAAGGTAGAAACCTCAGATATTCGCGTATTTTCAGATGCTGAATATTCAAAACTGGGGTTTGAAGTTTCAGATAATGTTTCAGATTGTGATGTGATGATTGGCGTAAAAGAAGTCCCAATTGAAGCACTTATTCCGAACAAAAAATATTTTTTCTTTTCACACACCATAAAAAAACAGCCCTATAACAGAAAACTTTTAAAAGCTATTTTAGATAAAAATATCGAATTATACGATCACGAAACTATAGTTAACGCAAAAGGTTATCGTTTAATAGGTTTTGGGCGTTATGCAGGCATTGTTGGTACTTACAATGGATTTAGAGCATGGGGTTTAAAACACAATACATGGTATTTACCTAAAGCCGGGCCATTACCAAATCAAGAAGCTTTAATTAATGAGCTAAATAAAATACAACTACCAAAAATTAAAATATTACTAACAGGTAGTGGTAAAGTAGCTAACGGAGTACAAGAAATGCTAGATGCGATGGTTATTAAAAGAGTTTTACCTGATGCTTATTTAAATATAACTTTTAATGAGCCAGTTTACTGTAAAATTGATGTTTTAGATTACAATAAACGTAAAGATGGAGTTGTAAAAGATATTTATGATTTTTATAATAATCCTCAAGATTATGTATCTGATTTTATGCGTTTTGCGAAAGTGACCGATTATTACGTTGCGGGACATTTTTATGGTGATGGCTCACCATTTTTGTATACTCGAACTGATGTAAAATCGAAAGATTTTAATATTAAAGTGGTTGCAGATATTAGTTGTGATGTAGACGGACCAGTAGCCACAACATTACGGGCATCAACTATAGCAGATCCCATTTATGGTTACAACCCTCAAACTGAAACTGAAATAGATTATAAAGATGAAAATGCCATTGTTGTTATGGCTGTTGATAATTTACCATGTGAATTACCACAAGATGCTAGCAAAGGTTTTGGTGAGCAGTTTTTACAACATGTTATTCCTGCTTTTTTTAACAATGATGCCAATGGTATTTTACAACGTGCTAAAATTACCGAAAACGGAAAGTTGACAGAGCGTTTTAGTTATTTGCAAAATTATGTGGATGGTTTGGAGTGAACCTTAAATTTTTATATGAGCGAAATGAATCCTGCTGAAACATACATATTAAAACAAATAGAACCATATAGAACGATATTATTGCAACTACAAAGTGTTATTGAAGCTACTGTTCCAAATGCTGAGTTGTTATATAAATGGAAAATACCTTTTTATTATTGTAATGGCGTTCCTTTATGTTTTTTAAATCAATCTAAAGATTATGTAGATTTAGCCTTTTGGCATTTTGAGGCCATGGAAAATCATACAGAATATTTTATTGATGATAATAGAAAATCCATACGATCGTTACGTTATAAAGCGGTTGATGATATAAACGATGATGTTATTTTTTATATTTTAAAAAAACAACTTCAAATTAATACCAATCCGTTTAAATTAATTAGAAAGAAATAATTTACATATTATTGGTTGTGAGAACCATCACAATAAGGTGGGTTTTTGGTTTCTTTACAAGTACACAAATAGGCGGTTTTGTCTTCCTCAACAGAAAAAGCTAATGATGGTGTTGCTTTAACAGCTCTGTGAGATCCATTACAAAATGGTTGATTTTCACTGTGTCCACAAGTGCACCATGCATATTTTTTATTTGCTTCTAATTCACATTTTATAGGTGTATCTCCACCACGCGTATTATTTTCCATAGGGTAATTATTTTTTACTAATATACACTTTATTACAAACTATTGATGGTTTTTCTTATGGCTACTAAGTTTGTGAGTAATTTTTCTAAATTATCTAAATGTAGCATATTAGCGCCATCACTTTTTGCATTAGCAGGATCAAAATGAGTTTCAATAAATAAGCCATCTACATTATTTACTATACCTGCTCTGGCAATGGTTTCTATCATATCTGGTCGTCCGCCTGTAATACCTTCAGATTGATTAGGTTGTTGTAAAGAGTGTGTAACATCTAAAACAGTTGGGGCAAACTTCCTCATTGTTGGAATGCCTCTAAAATCTACAATCATATCTTGGTAGCCAAACATGGTACCTCTATCTGTAATCCATACGTTATTATTGCCAGAGTCTTTTACTTTTTGAACAGCGTGTTTCATGGATTCTGGACTCATGAATTGTCCTTTTTTTAAATTCACTACCTTACCGGTCTCTGCTGCTGCAACAACTAAATCGGTTTGCCGGACTAAAAACGCAGGAATTTGTAAAACATCAACATATTGAGCAGCCAAATCTGCATCTGAAATCTCATGAATATCAGTTACCGTTGGTATATCAAAAGTTTCTGAAACTTTTTTTAGAATTTTTAAAGCTTTTTCGTCCCCAATACCCGTAAAACTATCAACGCGGCTACGATTTGCTTTTTTAAAACTGCCTTTAAATACATAAGGGATCTCTAGTTTATTAGTAATTTTAACTACCTTTTCTGCAATGCGTAAAGCCATTTCTTCACCTTCAATGGCACAAGGACCACATAATAGAAAGAAATTTTTGGCATCGGTATGTTTTATTTTTGGGATGTTTTGCAGATTCATAACTTAAATTTAATGCAGCAAAGATAAGATTAATGATTTATAAATATATTCACTTTTTAAACGGAATATTTTAATAAGAATTGTTAGGTGCATAAGCGATAGAAACGGCATCCTTTTTACCTTATTGTTAAAAATATTTTTAGTTTTTAACCTATTGATTATTAAGATTAAAGGTGTTTTAGGTAAAAAGATATAGTGGATAGCGCGCCTTTTTTTTACAACAAAAAAAAAGGGATGCCCAAAAAAATATTATTACATTAATTATCCATTATTTATAACTACCTTTGCACGCTTAAAATAAGGCACTATTATGGCTAATATTAAAAACATTGCAATTATTGCACACGTTGACCACGGAAAAACAACCCTGGTTGATAAAATTATGTATCACTGTCAGTTATTCAGAGAAAACGAAAACACAGGAGATTTAATACTTGATAACAATGATTTAGAACGTGAAAGAGGTATCACAATTACTTCAAAAAACGTATCTGTAATATATAAGAATACAAAGATTAATATTATTGACACACCAGGTCACGCCGATTTTGGTGGAGAAGTAGAACGTGTTTTAAACATGGCAGATGGTGTTTTACTATTAGTTGATGCTTTTGAAGGGCCTATGCCTCAAACGCGTTTTGTATTACAAAAAGCTATTGATTTAGGGTTGAAGCCTTGTGTTGTAATTAATAAAGTTGACAAAGAAAACTGTACACCTGAAGAGGTGCATGAGAAAGTTTTTGATTTAATGTTTGAATTGGGTGCAGAAGAGTGGCAACTAGATTTCCCAACCGTTTATGGTTCTGCAAAAAATAATTGGATGAGTGATGATTGGAAAAATCAAACGGAAAATATAGAACCCTTATTAGATATGGTTATTGAGCACATACCAGCGCCAAAAATTGAAGCTGGTACCACTCAAATGTTAATCACTTCTTTGGATTTCTCTTCCTTTACTGGTAGAATTGCTATTGGTCGTTTAACACGTGGCGAACTAAAAGTGGGTCAAAACATTTCATTAGTAAAAAGAAATGGTGTGATTCAAAAAGCTAAAATTAAAGAACTGCACATATTTGAAGGTTTAGGTCGTAAAAAAGTTGAAGAAGTTCAAACTGGAGATATTTGTGCACTTGTTGGTTTAGAAGGATTTGAAATTGGAGATACGGTTGCAGATTGGGAAGCTCCTGAAGGTTTAAAAACCATTGCGATTGATGAGCCGACAATGAGTATGTTATTTACAATTAACGATTCGCCATTTTTTGGAAAAGATGGAAAATTTGTAACCTCTCGACATATTAAAGACCGTTTAAATAAAGAACTAGAAAAGAATTTAGCATTACGAGTAAATGAAACGGATAGTGCTGATAAATTCTTAGTTTTTGGACGTGGTGTATTGCATTTATCAGTTTTAATTGAAACGATGCGTCGTGAAGGTTATGAGATGCAAATTGGACAACCACAAGTAATTATCAAAGAAATTGATGGTGTTAAATGTGAACCAGTTGAAGAAATGACTATTGATTTACCAGAAACAGTTTCTGGTAAAGCTATCGAAATGGTAACTTTACGTAAAGGAGAAATGTTAAGTATGGAGGCAAAAGGTGAGCGTATGGTTTGCCAGTTTTTAATTCCATCAAGAGGTATTATTGGTTTAAGAAATCAATTACTAACCGCTACAGCTGGTGAGGCTATTATGGCACACCGATTTAAAGAATACCAACCATTAAAAGGAGGTATTCCAGAGCGTCAAAATGGTTCGTTAGTTTCTATGGAAAAAGGTCAAGCAATTCCTTATTCTATAGATAAATTACAAGATAGAGGTAAGTTTTTTGTTGATCCAGGAGAAGATATTTATGAAGGACAGGTAATTGGAGAAAATTCTCGTGGTGATGATATGACTGTAAACGTAACTAAAACTAAAAAATTAAGTAATGTACGTAGTTCTGGTGCAGATGATAAAGCGAAAATTATTCCAGCAATTAAATTTTCTCTAGAAGAAGCATTAGAATATATTCAAAAAGATGAATACGTTGAGGTAACGCCTAATTTTTTAAGGTTACGTAAAATTTATTTAACAGAAGTAGATAGAAAGAGAAACAAATCAATATAGCATGCAATTCCTAGGAATTTCGTGGGTAGAATGGTTTGGATATTTAGCAATGGCTGCCGTTTTACTTTCGTTCATAATGAAATCTGTTACGAAACTTAGAATAGTAAACTCCTTTGGATGTTTACTATTCGTGTTTTATGGCTTTGTGCTTCAACCAATTTCAAAGCCAATTATTATTACTAATACAGCTATTCTTCTTATCAATTTTTATTATCTATTTAAAAAATAATTAGTAATTATTTTTTTAGTTAGTTTAAAAGTATTGATGCATAAAATCATTTTATATATATTTGGTTTCATTTAAAAATGGGTTTATAATAAATACCCTAAATTCATGTTATATTAAGTATTTTGTATGTTTAAATTGTTATACATTAACACAATTAAACCTCTTATTAATTGAAAAAATTATTAGATTATATAAATAATAAGGTTTTAGTAAAAATTGCTTCGTTACAAACCACTTCAGTTATCACTAGAATAATAGCAGGAATACTTACCTCTAAAGCAATTGCAGTTTTTATTGGTCCGGTTGGTTTAGCGCTCATAGGCAATCTTAGAGATTTTGTTGCTGCGTTTCATACTTTGGCTACGGTTGGTTTTTATAAAGGTATTGTTAGGTATGTTTCCGAATTTAAAGACAATACTATTGAATTAAGTAAAACATTATCAACTGTTTATTATACAGGGTTTTTCTCCACAGTTTTAGTTTCGATCTTTTGTTATTTTAATGCAGAGTGGATAAATGATGCTATTTTCCCTGAGTACAATAATTATACATTTGTAATTCAAATATTTGCCATAGTACTTCCATTTTATGCTTTAAACATGTTTTCGTTCTCAATAATGAATGGGTTTTCAAAGTACAAAATATTAATTGTTATTAATATAATTGGTCAAATTTTAAGTGTTTCAATAGCTTTATTATTAATTTATCAAGAGAAATTAAAAGGTGCTTTAATATCAGTTGTTATAGCGGAGTCTATTATATTTTTAATAACGTTAGTAGGTATTATTAATAGGCGTAGCTTAATTTCTTATGTGCGTGTTGAAAATGTAAGTTTAATTGTTCTCAAAAAAATGGGTTTTTATTCCTTAATGGCTCTTTTTACTGCGTTTTTATTACCTCTAGTTACTATTGCTATCAGGTCTTATATTATTGATAATATTAGTTATAAAGATGCTGGTTTTTGGGAAGCTATAACAAGAATATCCAAATATTATTTAATGTTAGTTAGTTCTTTTATTGCGCTTTATCTGCTGCCTCGTTTTTCAGAAATAGAGGATAGTAAAGAGTTTAAAAAAGAAGTATTTAGTTTTTACAAAACAATTATACCGTTTTTAGCGGTAGGTATGTTACTTATTTTCTTATTTAAAAAATATATAGTTTTAACTATATTTACTGAAGAGTTTGAACCAGTAGAAGATTTATTTTTATGGCAATTGATAGGGGATTTTGTTAAAATACTATCCATTGTAATTGCTTATCAGTTTTTAGCTAAAAAAATGTTTTGGCATTATATTTTAACAGAAGCTTTTTTAATTATAACTTTATATACCACAAGCGTTTATTTTATTGATTTATTTGATAGTGTAAAAGGCGCTGTTATTGCCCATTGTGTCAGTTATGTTATGTATTACGGTATTATTTTACTCATTTTTGGTAGCTCACTTTTTGGTTTGGATGTAGAGAAAAAATAAAATACTAATCTTTTATATTAGTGATTAATGGTATTATTTTAAATGAAATTTAAGCTTAGTAATTCAACTCCACTTTTAAAAGCGTCCTATTTTAATGCAATTTTAGTTTTTGTTAAAGTTGCTACTGCCATTATAACTTCTAAAGTTATAGCAATTTTTCTAGGTCCAAGTGGATTAGCGTTATTAGGAAACCTCAAAAATTTTATTCAAACAGCATCAAGTTTTACTGCAGAAGGTTATCAAAATGGAACAATTCGTTATGTTTCTGAGATGGATAATAACGAAAAGCAAAAGGATAAAATATCAGCAACTATTTTTCAATTAAGTTTAGGTTTTTCTTTAATTATTGGTGTTTTCTTGTTTTTGTTTGCTTCTTTTTTTAGTCGGTTTGTTTTTCAAACAATAGATTATGATTACATAATAAAACTTATAGGTATTTGTTTGCCTTTCTTATCTATTAATTTAGTAATAATTTACATACTAAATGGTCTAGAGGATTATAAAAGAATGGTAATTGTAAGCTCTGTTTTAAGTATTGTTAATATGCTAACTTCAGTTATTTTAGTTATTAATTATGGGATTTCTGGAGGTTTAGTTGCAGTAATTTTAGGTCAAGTTTTAGTTTTTATTTTGAATTTATTTTTTCTTGGTTCGCATAGAAAAATTCTTAAGAATATTTTTAGATTTCATCTGTTTTCAATTGAAGTTTTAAGAAATATGAACAAGTATTTTTTAATGGCTATATATTCTGCAGCTATAGTTTCAATTAATTTATTATTAATTAGAAACCTCATAATTGATCATTTAAATTTAAGAGAAGCAGGATATTGGGAGGCTATGCAAAGAATATCAGGTTTTTATATAATGTTTTTTACTAGCTTAACCTCATTTTACTTATTGCCTAGATTGTCTAAAGTTGATAGTTATCAATTATTTAAGAAAGAGATTAAGAGCTTTTATTTATTATCTATACCTCTATTAATTATTATTTTTTTTACAATATATTTTTTACGATTTATTTTAATAAAAGTTTTTTTAAATGATGATTTTCTGCCAACATCAAGTTTGTTTTTTTGGCAACTTATTGCTGATTTTATAAGTGTACTAGCCATAGCATTAGTAAAACAGTTTCATGCTAAACTTATGATAAAGGCATATGTTTTTTGTAATGGGCTTTTAAATATTTTATATTTTGTATTAAGTTATATATTTATAGAGAGGTATGGTTTAGTTGGTGTTGTAAAAGCTTATGCTTTAAGTTATTTTATTTATTTAGTTTTTGTATTCCTTTTTGTCTATAATTATTTCAAAAACAAGCAAAATGTTTAAATTAAGAGCATTTTTTAATTTACATAAATTTCCAGCATTTTTGCTGTTAATCTATCCTATTGTATTAGCTTTTCTTTTAGAATTTTTTTTACAAGACTTAAGTTTTTCCTCTCATTTAAATTTATTAGAAAATATATTATTTTTTGTAATTGTTACCTTATTAGTCAATCAACTATCTTTTTTTAAAAATGGAAAAAAAATAGCTAACATTATAATAGTTATATATTATGCCTCTTTGTGTATTGAAACAGGCTTATATTTATTATTTCAAACTAGATTAAACGCGGCATACATTCATGTAATTTTAAATACAAATTTTATTGAGGTTAAAGAGTTTAGTACCATTTATTTTAAGAATAATTTGGTTTTCTTGTTATTCTTTTTTGTTCCACTATTAAAATTTTTTCCAAAAAAAATTTACAAGAATATTAACCATAATAACAAAAATTTCTTCTTTTCATTTGCCTCAATTCTATTAGTTTTTATCATAATGAAATTTACTGCTTTACTATATTGGAACTTTCCCTATGTTGTTTTAAAATCGGGTATTCAATATCAAAATCAATTAAAAGTATTTGATGATTTTGGTAAAAGAAATATAAATTTAAATGCAAACTTAGTAACAGACAATGATTTAATAGTTATAATTATTGGTGAATCGACAACAAGAAATCATATGGGTATTTATGGTTATAGAAGAAATACAACCCCAAAATTAGAAGAGTTATCTGATTCATTATTTATTTACAACAATGTTATTAGTTCTCATGTATTTACCACCGCTTCTTTATATGATGCTTTTACAATAACTAAAAGTAATCAAACTACTTTCTTGATTGATTATATTAAAAAAGCTGGTTATAAAGTTTATTGGTTATCTAATCAAAGGCCTATCGGATTTCATGATAATTTGGTTTCAAGAATTGCCTCTGCGGCTAATGAAAGTATATTTTTAAGTTACAATGATTTTAGACATAAAACTTTTTATGATGAAGTTCTTTTTCCAATGATAGATGAAAAACTATTGATAAAAGAGAAAAAAGTTGTTTTTGTTCATTTAATAGGTACTCACTATGATTATAGTAAAAGATATCCTGAAAAGTTTAATGTTTTTAAATCTAAAAAACAAGATAAAAAAAATAAAATAATAGACACTTATGATAATTCTATTTTATACAATGATTTAATAGTTTCTGAAATTATTAAAAAAGTTAAACTAAAAAATGAAAAAAGTGCTGTTTTGTATTTTTCTGATCATGGTGAAGAGGTTTATGATGTAGTTGATTATTTTGGTCATTTTGCAGATAAACCAACTTCAACAATGTACGAAATTCCTTTTTTATTATATAAGGCAAGCTCTTTTGAAGAGCCAAATAATTTTATAATAGACGAGAATAGATCTTTTATGTTGGATGATTTACCAGAGAGTTTAATTCATTTAATGGGAATTGAAAGTGAATCTATTGATAATAGTAAAAGCATTTTTAGTTTAGATTTTAAAAATGAAATGCGATTAATAGATAATGGATTAGATTTTGAATCATTTAAATTTAAAGAAAACAAATGAGTTTTAAAATTTGTTTATTAATTGAATCATTAAATAAAGGAGGAGCAGAACGTTCAGCGGGATTATTGTCTGTTATTTTATCTAAACTAGGATATCAGGTTTTTATAATAACATTATTTGATGATATTGTTTACCCATACAACGCAGAGTTAATCAATATTGGTAAAATTAAAAACACCTCTGGTTCGATAAAAAATAAGTTAAACAGATACTTACAATTGAAAAATCAGATTAAAAAAAATAATTTTGATTTAATTCTGGATTACAGAATAAAAGAATCATTAATTAGAGAGATTGTACTAAATACATTAGTTTTTAAAAAGCAAAATACGATTAGTATGATTAGAAGTTTTAATCTTAAATTGTATCTTCCAGAACCTAAAATACTATCTAAGTTTCTTTATAAAAATTATTTAGGTTTAAATTCAGTATCATTTAAAATTGAAAATAACTTAATAATAAATTACAGTTTTAAAAACACTCTTACCATTCATAATCCTATTGATATAGAGGATATTCAAAAAAAGTCTGACGAAGATTTATGCATAGATGAAAAATATATTTTGGCAGTTGGAAGACTAGAGCCAATTAAGCAATTTGATAAACTTTTAGAATGTTATAAAAATTCAGAATTACCCGGAAAAAATATCAATTTATACATCATGGGTGACGGAGAGGAAAAGGATTTATTAGAATCATTAATTGTTAAGTTTAATTTGCGAAATACAGTAGAGATATTACCTTTTCAAGTGAATCCTTTTAAATATATGAAAAGAGCTCTTTTCTTGGTTTTGTCAAGTAAAAATGAGGGTTTTCCTAGAGTTATAATGGAATCTTTAGCTTGTGATACTCCAGTTGTTTCCTTTAATTGTGAATCTGGTCCAGACGAAATAATTCATAATAAATATAACGGATTGCTAGTTGAAAATCAAAACTTTTTAGCCCTCACTATGGCTATGAATAGTATGATAAAAGATGAAAAATTATATAAAATTTGCAAACAAAATTCATTAACTAGTATCAAAGAGTTTTCAATGGAAAGCATAAGTGTAAAATGGGACAACTACATCAAAGGAGTATTAAATAATAAGTATATTTAGGTAACTTAATTTATATTTTAAAAACCAAGTGTAGGTACTTTTAAGTATGTAAAATAAATTAGTAGGTAAGTAGTATTTCATTTTTTTAAATAAGTTTAAGTTTGAAACACTAATTTTTTCTTTATAAAATCTCACAAGTTTATAATTTCTTTCCATTTTATACAATACTAATAGTTCAAAATAAATAAAATCAAGATATTTATTTAAAAAAGGGTCTTTTATGGTTCTTAAATACTTTCCGTAATCTGGTATTTTTCGTAAGAAATTTTTATTTCGAGCCGTGAGTTGATCAGGCAATCCTGTTCGATAATATACTTTAAAATCACTATAATAAACTAAATTGTAAATGCTAAAGCATCTAATATAAAAATCATATTCTTCACCATAATTTATAGATTCATCAAAATATCCAACTTCTTCAAAAACAGATTTATTTATGACTAAACTACTGGGACAAAAAATGTTTTTATCAAGTTTGAAATATTCTTTTATGATTTTAATATAATTATTGTCTATGGGTTTACTAATTATAATAGGAATCTTATTAGGCTGTAAAACTTTAACATTTGTGGCAAAAACAGAATTTTTGTTATTAGTTTTAATTAGGTGTTTTATCGTTTCTAAAAAATCTTCTACCCATAAATCATCAGCATCAAGAAAAGCAATATATTCTGCTTTGGCTTTTTTAATACCGTAGTTTCGAGAATAAGATAAACCATGATTTTTGTTTGTGTATAAGCGTATTCTTGAATCCTCTATATTTTCAACAATTTTAAAGCTATCATCTGTGGAGCCATCGTTTACAACAATAATTTCAAAATCTAAAAAATTCTGATTTAAAACACTGTCTATAGTAGCTTTAATATATTTTTCTTTATTGTATAATGGAATAACAACTGAAATAAATGGTACCATTAAATGATTTTGTAAATTTGGAAACTTAATACATTACTATCTTCTACTATCAAATATATGAAGAATTGTATCTAAACTAGATTTATTTTTTTGAAGTTATCTATAATTATACCGTGCTTGAATCAAACAAAAGAACTTTTTGACTGTTTGGAGTCAATTTCAAAACAGAGTTTTTTAGATTTTGAAATTATTGTACTTGATGGAGGTTTAGGAGTTAATTTGAACAGTATTTCTAAATCTAAATCATTGCAAATTAAACTTGTTTCAGAGAAAGATTTAGGTGTTTACGACGCTATGAATAAAGGTATTGATATTGCAAATGGAGATTGGCTTTACTTTATGGGAGTTGATGACGCTTTCTATGATTTTGAGGTTTTGGAATATTTATCTACTTCATTTGAAATAAAAGATGTTAAATTAATATTGGGAAAAATTGTTTATAATTATAAAAAACAAGACTCTATTTTTTTAAAAAGGAACGAAGGTTTAATATTACCAATTTGGTCAAAAAAAATATGGATAAGAAACACAATACATCATCAAGGAGTATTTTATCACAAATCTAATTTTCTTAAAAATAAATTTGATATTCGCTATAAAATTTTATCTGACTATGATTTTAATTTGAAGTTATGGAAACAACAAGTACCAATTTTAATTTTAGATAGAATTATTGCTAAATGTGGAACGGGAGGTTTGTCAAAAAAATATAATTTAAATTTATATAAAGAAGAAATATTACTTAAAACTCTATCGTCCTCAATTATTTTTACTCCTATATTTATTTGTTTAACATTAATTAAATATGTTTTTAAAAAAATGCTTTAGCCTTTTCTTTGCACCACTTCATAAACCTGATTTTCATCACACTTTAATGTTTTACTAGGATATTTTAGTAATAGTGCGTAATCGTGTGTTGCCATTAAAATAGTGTTACCGTTTTTATTAATGTCTTGTAATACTTCCATAACTTCAATACTGGTTTGTGGGTCTAGATTTCCAGTCGGTTCATCGGCAAGTATAAGTTTTGGGTTATTAAGTAAAGCTCTAGCTATTGCAATGCGTTGTTGTTCACCACCAGAAAGTTCATGAGGGTATTTAAACCCTTTAGTTTTCATATCAACCTTAGTTAAAACTTCTTCAATACGGGTATTCATATCGTTTTTGTCTTTCCAGCCTGTTGCCTTTAATACAAAAAGTAAATTATCGTTTATAGTTCGATCGGTAAGCAATTTAAAATCTTGAAAAACAACTCCTAATTTTCTTCTTAAAAAAGGAATTTCTTTTTCTTTTAAAGTTTTTAAATTAAAATCTACTATGTGTCCTTCACCTTCAGTTAAAGGTAAATCGCCATACAGAGTTTTCATAAAACTACTTTTTCCTGTTCCAGTTTTTCCAATTAAATAAACAAAATCACCTTTATTAATTTCTACATTAACGTTTGAAAGTACCAAGCTATCACCCTGATAAATGGCCGCATCTTTTAATTGTAAAATTGGGTTAGACATAAAAATAGATTAATTTTTTAAGTATCGTAAATGTATTACTAAAAAGTTAAATCTTAAAAGGTAAAGATTAAAACTTTCCTTTGTTTTCTAAACAAAATTAACATTTAATAACTCGGTTTATAATTATAGCACAATTGTTGCGTTATAGGTTTTAGATTGAATTATCTTTGAATCATCAAATAAAAAACGAATCGTTAATGAGTAATAAAAATTGTTTTTCACTTTTGGTGGCTTTAATTTTTACATTTCAAATTACAGCCCAACAATCTGCGACTTACACTAGTAATTTAGTAGATTATCAAAAAGCATTATCACTTTATAATAATCAACAATATCTTGCAGCTCAGTCCTTATTTGGTAGTATTAAAAAAACTTCTAAAGAAAATATTTTACAATCAGATTGTACTTATTTTATTGCTAATTGTGCTGTGAGATTAAACCAACAAAATGCTGATCAATTAGTTGAAGATTTTGTAAAAGAATATCCAACAAGCACAAAACGAAATTCTGCTTTTGTAGATGTGGGCGATTATTATTTCGAAAACTCAAAGTATGCTTATGCCAGAAAATGGTATGATAAAGTTGATGAGAATGCACTTTCTAAAAGCGAGAAAGATAAATTTTATTTTAACAATGGTTATTCAGCATTTTCCAGCAAGCAATTTAATGATGCCAAAAAGTATTTAAGTAAAGTTGAAAACTCTCAAGAATTTGGTTCTCAAGCCAAATATTTCATGGGCTTTATGGCTTACGAAGGTGATGATTACAATGCAGCTAATGAATATTTTGAACAAGTAAGTGATCAAGAGCGATACAAAGAGAAACTATCGTACTACCAAGCAGATTTAAATTTTAAGTTAGGGAATTTTGAAAAAGCTATAGAATTAGCTAAAGCGAGATTAGACACAAGTGATCAAGAAGAAATATCTGAACTTTCAAAAATTATAGGTGAAAGTTATTTTAATCTTGAAAAATATGCAGAGGCTATTCCTTATCTAAAAGCTTATCAGGGTAAAAAGGAAAAAAGAGATAAAACTGGCAAATGGAATAATACAGATTATTATCAATTAGGATATGCTTATTATAAGCAGAAAGACTATGAAAAAGCTATTTCTGAGTTTAACAAAATAGTGGGTGGAAATAATTCGATAGCTCAAAATGCCTATTATCATTTAGGTGAAAGCTATATTAATTTAGATAAAAAACAAGAAGCTTTAAATGCTTTTAGAAATGCTTCGGAAATGGATTTTGATTTAAAAATTCAAGAAGATTCATGGTTAAATTACGCGAAAATCAGTTACGAGATAGGAAATCCTTACCAATCTGCACCACAGGTTTTAGCTGCTTATTTAGATAAATATCCAAATATAACTTATAAAGAAGAAATTGAAACTCTTTTAATTGATTCTTACATTACTTCTAAAAATTATAAAGAAGCACTTAAATTATTAGATAATAAAAAGAGTTTTGAAAACAAAGTTGCTTACCAAAAAGTAGCTTTTTATAGAGGTTTAGAGCTCTATAATGAAAATAATTATCAAGAAGCCAGATTACTTTTTGAAGCGTCATTAAAAGAACCCAGAGATTCAAATTATACGGCTCGGGCTACTTTTTGGAAAGCTGAAACTGATTATAATTTAACAAATTATGACGATGCTTTAATTGGTTTAAAACAGTTTCAACAAGAGTCTTCAGTTATTTCAACTCCCGAAATAGAAAATTTAGATTATAACTTAGGATACACGTATTTTAAGTTGAAAAATTACGAGCAAGCCATAAATTATTTTAATCAATTTACTTCAAAAAAACGAGAAGATAAGGTTAGATTGAATGATGCCTATTTACGTTTAGGAGATGGGTATTTTGTTTCAAGTAATTATAAAAATGCTGTAGATGCTTACGATAATGCTTTAAAATTAAACATATTAGATTCAGATTATCCAGCTTTTCAAAAAGCAATAAGTATTGGTTATAGTGGGCAATCTTCAAAAAAAATAAAAGCTTTAGAACAGTTTATTTCAGACTATCCTAATTCTAAATTACGAGATGATGCGATGTACGAGCTTGGTAATTCATTTGTTAAAACTAACGAGATTAACAAGGCAGTGGCTATTTATAATCGTTTGAATGATGAATATAGAACGAGTCCATTTGTTTCTAAAGCCTTATTAAGACAAGGTTTAGTGTATTATAATAATAATGAAAATGAAAGTGCGTTAAATAAATTTAAAAAAGTAGCAAGTGACTTTCCTGGATCGACAGAAGCAGTGCAAGCAGTATCAACAGCCAAATTAATTTACATTGATATGGGAAGGGTTGATGATTATGCTAAATGGGTAAAAACCCTTGATTACGTTGAGGTTACCGATTCTGAATTAGATAATGCTACATATCAAGCTGCTGAAAAACAATATTTAGATAATAATACAGATAAAGCAATTAAACAATTTAATGGTTATTTAAATGAGTTTCCAAATGGGTTACATGTTTTACAAGCTCATTTTTATGTTGCTCAATTATATTATAAGAAAGATTTATTAGAGAATGCAGTGCCTCATTACAAATTTATTGTTGGGGCATCACAAAGTGAATATTCAGAAGAAGCACTTACACGATTATCTCAGTTTTACTTAGAAAACAAAAACTGGAATCAGGCTATAGTGTTATTATTAAGATTAGAGACCGAAGCTAATTTTCCTCAAAATGTGGTGTTTGCGCAATCTAATTTGATGAAAGCTTATTATCAATTAGAAAATTATGATAAAGCGTTTAATTATTCAGATAAGGTTTTGGCGAGCTCAAAAATTGATAATAAAATTAAAAGTGATGCGCATGTGATTATTGCACGATCTGCCATAAAAACAGGTGATGAAGCTAAGGCGAAAACAGCTTATAATCAGGTTGAGAAATTTTCAACAGGAGAAACAGCTGCTGAATCCTTATACTATAATGCTTATTTTAAAAATAAAGAGGGTAAGTTTGAGATTTCTAATCAAACGGTACAAAAATTGGCTAAAGATTATTCTGGTTACAAGTATTATAGCGCTAAGGGACTAGTACTTATGGCTAAAAATTATGATGCTCTAAAGGATGCATTTCAAGCTACTTATATTTTAGAAAGTGTGATTCAAAATTTCTCAGAATTTGATGATTTAGTGCTAGAAGCTACTAATGAATTACGCAGAATTAAAAATGAAGAGGCTAAAACTAATTCATCAATTCAATCAGAAGATTAAAAGTCATCAATTATAAAATAAATCAAAAGATATGCGAAAGGACATAAAACATATAATACTAGCGATTATCACCTTAAATGTAGCGCTTTCTTTCTCTCAAGAAAGAAAAAGTGATACTATTAATACAGGGATTATTGATGTAGTAAAACCTTATACGCCAACAATATCAGACGCCTTTAAGGTAAAGGAAATTCCATCTTTAAATGATGAAACAACTCAAACTAAAAAATCAATTAAGTATAATATTTTCTCCTTTCCTGTGGCATCTACTTTTACACCTGCAAAAGGAAAGGCTGCATTGGTAGAAAAGCGAGAACCGGTAAAATTATTTGATAATTATGCTACTTTAGGTGTTGGAACATATACCACAATATTAGGGGAAGTGTATTTAAACCATGCAATTAGTAGAAGTGAAAGTGTAGGTGGCTATGTGAGTCATCATTCATCTGCGGGAGGTATTGATGGCATGCAATTTGACGATAGTTTTTCTAATTCTAAAATTAATATAAATTATTCATCTCGGTTACGTGATTTGTCATGGAATATAGAAGGTGGTTTTCAACAACAAATGTATAATTGGTATGGGGTTCCAGAATCTCAAGTATCGGTAGCACAAACTAATAATATAGATGTGAACCATTCATTTTTTGATGCAAATTTTGGAGGTGATATTTCTTTTAAAGACACCTATATAAACTCAGGAAGCTTCTTTTTTAGGCGTTTTGGAGATAATCAAGGCTCTGGCGAAAATAGATTTATAGTAAAAGCAAAAGTTGATGTTCCTATTAATGATATAGAAATTTCAACAGATTTCAAATTTGATTATTTAGGTGGTACTTTTGATAGAAGTTATTTCTTAAATCAAGAATTAAATTACAGTAATTTTCAAATAGGCGTATCTCCCACATACGAGTTAAAACAAGACGATTTAACTGTTAACTTAGGGGTATCTGCTTATTTTTTAAATGATAAACAATCAGGCGATAGTAAATTTTATATCTATCCAAACATCACAGCTACTTACCGCTTGGTTAATGATGTATTAATTGCTTACGGAGGTATTCAAGGTGATTTAATACAAAATTCATATTACGATTTTGCAAACGAAAATCCATTTGTTTCACCAACATTATTTATTTCACCAACAGATCAATTATATAATGCTTTTGTAGGTTTAAAAGGAAAATTGTCTAGTAACATGAGTTATAACATAAGCGGAAGTTATTTGGCTGATAGAAATAAAGCACTTTTTAAAACAAATATTATTAGAAATTTAGCACCTCAAAACAATTATGATTATGGAAATTCCTTCGGAATTGTTTTTGATGATATTGAAACATTTGGTGTAGCGGGAGAAATTAATGTTGATGTAAACAGGAATTTTAAATTAGGATTAAAAGCTGAGTATTTTACTTATAATACAGATGATGAGGCTGAAGCTTGGAATTTGCCCGATGTAAAGGGGTCTTTGTTTCTAGATTATCAAATAAACGAACAATGGTTTGCTGGTGCTAACTTGTTTTACATTGGAGAACGTAAAGATCAATTAGAGTTAGAAGGAACACTTTTACCAATAGATTTGATAACCAACGTTACTTTAGATAGTTTTTTTGATGCCAATGCGCATCTAGGATATCATATAAACAATCAACTTTCAATATTTGCAAAAGCAAATAACATAGCTAATAATGCCTATCAAAAATGGCAAAATTTTCCAGTACAAAGTATTCAGTTTTTGGCAGGAGCTACTTATAAGTTTGATTTTTGATTAATCAGTTATTATTAACTTGTTTCAGAAACTTATCAATTAAATCATCAAAAGCGTTCTATTAAGAACGCTTTTTTTATTTTTACAAGAATGAATTAAACAACTCATGAAAAATATCTTAACCTTTTTTATATTATTAAGTTTTTTGTCTTGTAAAACAAAAGAACGTGTTGATTCTATAGTAATTAATGGAAATGTTTATACTGTTAATAAAGAATTTGAAAATGCTGAAGCTTTCGCTATCAAAGATGGCAAGTTTTTAGAAGTTGGAAGTTCTAAAGCTCTTCAAGATAAATATGTGGCCGATACTATTATTGATGCTAAAGGAAAGACTATTTTACCAGGATTTATAGATGCGCACTGCCATTTTTACAGAATGGGTTTAGGTGAACAAAAGGTGAAATTAGAAGGTACAAAAAGCTTTGATGAAGTTATCCAAAAGTTAGTTGATTTTCAAAAAGAAAAAAACAGCAGCTTTATCACAGGCAGAGGTTGGGACCAAAATGATTGGGAAGTTAAAGAGTTCCCAACAAAAGATAAATTAGATTCCATTTTCCCTAATACACCCGTTGCTATTGGCAGAGTAGATGGTCATGCACTTTTAGTAAATCAAGCAGCTATTAATTTAACAACTCTTGATGAGAATACACATGTTAATGGCGGTGAAATTTTAAAAGTGAATGGTAAACTTACAGGTGTACTTATAGATGCAGCTATGGGAATTGTTAGAAATATCATTCCAGAACCAAGTATCCAAGAATCCGTTGCTGCTTTAAAAGATGCTCAAAAAATCTGTTTTGATTTAGGTTTAACAACTGTTGACGATGCAGGGTTAAATAGGGAAACTATTGAAATGATTGATAGTTTACAAAAAACAGGTGATTTAACTATGCGTGTTTATGCCATGGTTTCGGCTTCAAAAGAAAATATCGATTATTATTTAAATAAAGGCATCATTAAAACTGAAAAACTAAATGTACGTTCCTTCAAGTTTTATGGTGATGGCGCTTTAGGGTCTCGAGGTGCTATGTTACGAGAACCATACTCTGATCAACCTGGGCATTTAGGACTTTTGGTTAATAGTATTGAGACTTTAAATGAAACTGCAGAACGTATTTCAAATTCTGAATATCAAATGAATACTCACGCTATTGGCGATTCAGCAAATCATGCCGTTTTAAACACATATAAGAGAGTATTGAAAGGTAAACCCAATAGACGATGGCGTTTAGAACATGCTCAAATTATATCTCCAGAAGATTTTGAACATTTTTCCGACATTATTCCATCCATTCAACCAACACATGCTACCAGCGATATGTATTGGGCAGAAAATAGAGTAGGAGCCGAACGTATAAAAGGGGGGTATGCTTTTAAAGATTTATTAAAGGCGTATGGCAAAGTTGCTTTAGGTACCGATTTTCCAGTAGAAAATGTGAGTCCGTTTTTAACCTTTTATGCCGCAGTAGCGAGACAAGATTTAGACCAATATCCAGAAGGTGGATTTCAAATGGAAAATGCCTTAAGTAGAGAAGAAACCCTAAAAGGCATGACGATTTGGGCAGCATATTCTAATTTTGAAGAAGATGAAAAAGGCAGTATAGAAGCTGGTAAATTTGCAGATTTCATTATTTTGGATAAAGATATTATGGCAGTTGAAGCCTCTGAAATACCCAAAATAAAAGTAATTAATACGTTTGTTGATGGAAAGATAAAATGAATGAAATTATTAGTATTAAAAACTTATTGTGCATGCTCATTTTTGGGATATCTATAATGTGTTTTTCACAAAATCTATCAATTTTTAAAGATGTTGAAGCTGTTAAAAAAGCTATTGGAGGTGATTGGAAACTAAAAGGAGAAGCTAAAAATGTTATTTACAGGTTTGGTTTTAATGAAGAGAAAGGATTTGTAGAAGTTCTTGAAGAGTTAAACTTACCTCCAAAAGCAGAAAAAACCATAGGTAATGAGATTATTATTAATCAACACGCAAATGTTAAAATTAAATATAATGAAGGTGTTTATTTTATTGAATTAATATATGATTATGGCAGTATCTCTGAGCAAATATTGGTGTTAAATGATTATAATTTTATTTACGGAAAAGGAGATTCTCAGCATGTGTTTATAAAAGATAAAAACTAAATACTTTGTGATATTCCTACAAAAGCACGAGTCCAATTTCTAATTTCTATTTTTAATAGATTCCTCTTCAGTTACGGAATCATAACTTATATTAACCTCGCTAAATAGTCAAAATGCTCACCTTCTAAAACTAATTCACAAGTAAGTCCAACAGTTTCGCAGGCTAATTTTAAAGTTTCAAAATCCAAATAAAGCCATTTCATTGGGTTTTCTTTTTGGCCTTTGTAACTTAAATAATAATCGAGCTCTCCATAATATTGCGAGTTCATATCCATCCAATAACCGCCATCATCATCTTCATACATATATTTAATATCAGATGAATCTATTAAAATTTGTCCGCTGGGTTTTAAAAGATTTTTTAAATGTGTTAAATATTTAGATACTTGAATAATTTCTTGAAAAACACCAGTACCATTCATCAAAAGTAAAATAGTATCAAAGGTTTCGGTTTCATCTAAAATATTTAAAATTTCGGTATGTAATACACCACGTTGCTTAGAAACTTCGATAGAGCCTTTAGAGATGTCAATTGCTTTAACTTCAAAACCTTTTTTCTGCAAAAAGAGACTATGGCTTCCGGCGCCACAACCCACATCTAAAACCTTGCCTTTACATAGTTTTAAAGCTTTTTGTTCAATTTTAGGCATGTCTTTGAAACTGCGAAATAAATAAGAAATTGGTAAATCATCCTCTTCAGAGATATTAGTAGAAGTGATAATATCTTCAGAATAGTTTCCGTTTTGATAATCTAATA
Source organism: Flaviramulus sp. (assembly GCA_030731745.1). Lineage (GTDB taxonomy): Bacteria > Bacteroidota > Bacteroidia > Flavobacteriales > Flavobacteriaceae > JANQTJ01. The sequence continues at coordinate 44,079 of JANQTJ010000040.1, forward strand.
AAGCTTTTCCGAATAAATCTTTCATAAATTGTTATGCTGAACTTGTTTCAGCATCTTATATAAAGTACTATTTTTACGCCATGCAAGACATCATAAATAATCTTCCAAAGCTCACCAAAGATAAGCATAACGAGAATAAAAAATTCTTCGTTAAGTTAAAAAGCAAACCACCAAAAAATTTGGATTATATAATGCAAGGTTTACACGATGAAGAATTTAGAAAAACGGATTGTTTAAAATGTGCTAACTGTTGTAAGACTACAGGACCACTTTTTACCGACAAAGATGTTGATAGAATTTCGAAACATTTTAGGATGAAAACTAAGCAGTTTGTTAATCAATATTTACGAATTGATGAAGATAATGATTACGTATTACAGAGTGTGCCTTGCACATTTTTAGGCGCTGACAATTACTGTTCAATTTACGAGGTTAGGCCAAAAGCGTGTAGAGAATTTCCGCATACAGATAGAAATAAGTTTCAGCAAATTTCAAATTTAACATTGAAAAATGTGGCTATTTGTCCGGCAGCTTTTAATATTGTCGAAGAAATGAAAAAGAAAATAAAGTTTTAATAGATTCATGATTCCTGACTCTTAGTTCTTTATTCTTACATTATATTTATCATTAACTTTTTTATTATATTTAAATAAAATTTTATTTAATGGAAACGATATTAAACTATTTTGAAACCATTCCATCTTCCCATCGAAGTATTATTTTAGTAGGTGGTTTAACTTTTTTTTGGCTTTTAGAAGGCGCTATCCCTTTATTTAAATTTAATTACAAAAAATGGCAACATGCTCTTCCTAATATATTTTTTACTCTTACAACGGTTGTTATCAATTTTGCTTTAGCTTTTTTATTATTAAAAACAGCAGATTGGGTTGTGGAGAATAATTTTGGTGTTTTAAATTGGTTACCCGAGATGAACATTTGGTTATATGGTATTTTAGGTGTTTTTTTAATGGACTTTTTCGGAGCATATTTACCTCATTTTGTTGAGCATAAAATAAAACCACTTTGGATGATACATTTGGTGCATCATTCAGATCATAAAGTAGATACCACTACTGCTAATAGGCATCATCCCATAGAGAGTCTTATCCGTTTTACATTTACACTTCTAGGAGTTTTAGTTATTGGTACTCCTATAGCTATTGTTATGTTGTATCAATCCATGTCTTTAGTAGCCACACAATTTACCCATGCTAATATAAAAATGTCTAAAAAAATAGATAAAGCTTTAAGCTATGTTTTAGTTTCTCCAGATATGCATAAAGTACATCACCATTATGTTTTACCATACACCGATTCAAACTACGGGAATATTTTTTCAGTTTGGGATAGGCTTTTAGGGACTTATATGGAACTTGATAGGGAGCAAATTGTTTATGGGGTAGATGTTTTTCCAGATGAAAAGGAAAATAGTAACATCAAGGATTTGTTAAAACAGCCTTTTCAAAAATATAAAAAGCCAACAACTTTGGTTTAATCAACAAATACAGATTCTAGCTGTTTTCCAAATTCTTCCATATTTACTCCGGTTAAATTGGTTAAAACTGTAATTACAACTTTTTCTTCTGGATATACCAAAAGAATGCTTGATGCACCAACGCCACCACCTGTGTGATAATATTTAGGTGTTCCTTTTTTGGTAGTTACAGATGAAAAACCTATCCCATAACCTGTATTTTCTCCAGTAATTAAGCGTTGGGGTTTTGTAATATTTTCCAATGCTTTCTGAGATATAATTTTAGGAAAAATAAGTTCGTTTCCAAATTTTACAATATCTTCTGAGGTTGATAAAAAACCACCACCAGCAACTTTATACTCATTCGCAACCGGAGACGAAAGTACTGGTTTTTTTAATAAAGATTTTCTGTAAAATTGTGTTTTATTAGATATAAATTCATCGGATATCTCTGCTCTAGAATTTTCCATTTGTAGCGGTTTAAATATCGAATCGTTTACAAGACTAATAAATGGTTTGTCAGCAGCTTTCTGTATCACTTCACTTAATAAAACAAAACCAAAAGTGCTGTAATTAAATTGAGAACCAGGTTTAAATAATAAAGAGTCATTTTTAAAAAGGGACAAGCCTTCTGTGATGCTCATTTTTTTATTTAAAGCATATTCATTATCATTCTTATAGTGCCTAATACCTGCTAAATTACCACCTAATTGCCTGATGTTAAAATCATGATTGTTTTTAGGGTAGTCTGGCAAATAATTATAAATACTTTCATCTAAATTAATAACACCATCGTCAAGTAATTTTGCAAGTGCCATAGCAGTAATAGATTTTGATATACTAGCAATTCTAAAAACTGTAATATCTGGTTCTACTACTTTTTTTGGTTTTTTACTAGAATATCCAAAACCTTTAGACCAGATAAGTTCACCGTTTTGTGAAACAGATATAGCCATACCGGGAATGCGTTGTTTCCTTAAAAATTTTTTCGCTAACTTTTTTGCAGTTCTTGTTTTAATTTGATTTTGATTGATTTCTGTTTGACTGTAGCTAAGTCCGCCAAGAAACAACATAATGGTTGCAAGAATCCTTTTCATTTATGTGATATTTGAAAATTCAAGTCTGAATAATTAATCATAAATTACATATTTGATTCTTGTTTTTTTAAAATTTTTCAAATCTTCCTGCCAACTAAGTTTTATTTTTTCTTCACTCAAGCCTGATTCAATTTGTTGTTGGAGTTTTTTTGTGCCTGCATGCTTTGTAAAGTTTTCATTATTAAAAAACAAGGATTTATCTGTAGAATTTTCATAGGCCTTAATTACCCATTTTAGTGTTATCATACCATTAAGCTCTTCATTTTTTAAATCTTCACCATAACAAACAACATTTTTATGTTTTGGATTTTTAGCTCCAAAATTAGAAATCGGGGTATAAATAAAAGGCAGCATTTTTTTATCTAAAAATGGTGCGCCATACCTCTGAAATTGAAACTCTGTACCACGACCTGCATTTATATTTGTACCCTCAAAAAGTCCTAAACTAGGGTATAATTTTATAGATTGATTGTTAGGTAAATTTGGAGAAGGTCTAATCGGGAGACTATAAAACGTATCATGGGTATAATTTTTTACTGGAATTATTGTAACCGAGCATTGCAATTCATTTTCTAACCATTTTTCACCATTTATCATGTTTGCATACTCTCCAATGGTCATTCCATGCACTAGAGGAATTGGATGCATTCCTAAAAAACTTTGGTTTTCAATTTCTAAAGTAGGACCATCAATATAATTACCATTTGGATTTGGTCTATCTAAAACAATAACAGGAATATTGACTTCGGCGCAAGATTCCATAATGTAATGTAAGGTAGAGATATAAGTGTAAAATCTAACGCCAACATCCTGAATATCAAATATCATAATATCTACACCTTCAAGATTTTCTTTTGTTGGTTTACGGTTTTTTCCATGTAGCGAAATAATTGGCAAACCTGATTTAGTGTCAATACCATTATCTACATGTTCACCAGCATCAGCAGTACCTCTAAAACCATGTTCTGGAGAAAACACTTTTTTTACATTAACTTTTAATGATAGTAATGAGTCCACTAGGTGCGTGTAAAGAATATCATTTTTTTGAATATGACTAAACTCAACTTCTCCTTTAGGATATACTTCAAATATAGAATCTTGTGCATTTTTAAAAATAACAGAGGTTAAATTCGCAACAATACCAACACGTTTATTTTGTAAAAGCGGTAAATAGTTAATTATTTGATTAGCACCAACAATAATTTTTGGTTTTTGGCTTTTTATAGTTGTAATTTCAGACTTTGGTTTTTTTTCTAAGAGCTTTTGTTTTTCGGCTTCAGACTTCGATAAGTTTGCACAAGATATTAGTACCAAAACAAATAATAAAACTGTATTTTTGAAAACATTAAAAGGCATCATATAATTTGAATTACGAGTATTTTATAGCTAAACGCATTATTGGTAGTAAAGCGTATAAAAGTAGTATATCGGCACCAATAATAAAAATTGGTATTTCAGCTATTACTATAGGATTGATAGTGATGATGATAGCCATAGCTACGGGTATTGGTTTACAACAAAAAATACGCGATAAAGTCGTGGCTTTTAATGGCCATATTACCATTACAAACTACGATAGTAATAACTCACAAGAAAGTGTCTTTCCAATATCAAAAAACCAAGATTTTTATCCTGAATTTAAATCTGTTGAAGGTGTAAACCATGTACAAGTAGTTGCAACAAAATTTGGTGTAATAAGAACAGAAACTGATTTTGAGGGTGCTATTTATAAAGGCGTTGATAATGATTATAATTGGCAATATTTTAATGAGTTTTTAATAGAAGGTAGATTACCATCTTTTAAAGATAAATGGAATGAAGAGGTTTTGATATCAGAATATTTGGCAAATCGGTTGGGCTTTAAATTAGTCGACGAATTTCAAATGGTTTTTGCAAAAGATGATCCTGAAAAATTGCCCAATTACTTGAAATGCAAAATAGTTGGGATTTATAACTCAGGTTTTCAAGATTTAGACAAACAGTTTTTAATTGGTAACATAAAGCACATACAACGCATTAATAAATGGGATGAAGATCAAGTTGGTAACTTTGAGGTTTTTTTAAATGATTACTCTCAAATTCAACAAAAAGGCATAGAAATTTACCAAAATACACCATCAACTTTTAACACGCAAACCGTTATAGAAAAGTACGACTCCATATTTGAGTGGATAAAAATATTCGATAAAAATATTTATGGCATTATTGGTATCATGATTCTCATAGCAGGGATAAATATGATTACAGCACTTTTAGTTTTAATTCTTGAACGCACACAAATGATTGGTATTTTAAAAGCATTGGGAAGCAATAATTGGAGTATCCGTAAGTTGTTTTTGTACAACGCCTCATACCTGATCTTATTAGGCTTATTTTGGGGTAATTTGTTAGGTTTAGCACTTTTGTTTGCCCAAAAATATCTAAAACTTTTTCCTTTAGACCCAAGTGTCTATTACGTTGCCGAAGCACCTGTTTATATTAGTTTTGGTTACATATTAGTGTTAAATATAGGGACCCTTATTTTGTGTTTTCTCATGCTTTTAGTGCCATCTTACATAATTACCAAAATATCCCCAATTAAGGCTATTCGTTTCAATTAAATATACTTGGGTGTTTTGATTCATTTTATTCATTCATTAATATTTTTGAATTTATGGATGTAAATATTTTACTATTTAATCTTTTTGCGTAAAGAAGCAAAAAGGATTTCAAACAAGCCGTTCAATCGTTAACGCAATTTGAGATTTTTCTTATAACAATTTAAAATATTCGAGTATTCGTAGCAATATCTTAAATTTGCAGTATGGATTACGCAAAAAATATATTAGAAACAATAGGAAATACACCACTGGTTAAGCTTAACAAACTTACCCAAGAGTTACCTTGTTTAGTTTTATCAAAATACGAAACCTTCAATCCAGGAAATTCTACCAAAGATAGAATGGCTCTAAAAATGATTGAAGATGCTGAAGCCGACGGACGCTTAAAACTAGGTGGAACTATCATTGAGGGAACCTCTGGTAATACTGGAATGGGTTTAGCATTAGCAGCTATTGTTAAAGGCTATAAATGTATTTTTGTAATTAGCGATAAGCAATCCAAAGAAAAAATGGATATACTTAGAGCTGTTGGCGCAGAGGTAGTTGTTTGCCCAACAGATGTGGAACCTACAGACCCTAGATCTTATTACTCAGTATCTAAGCGTTTAGCAAAAGAAATCCCTAATTCATGGTATGTAAATCAATATGATAACCCAAGTAATGCAATAGCTCATTACGAAAGTACTGGACCAGAAATTTGGAGACAAACAGATGGTAGAGTCACCCATTTTGTGGTTGGCGTAGGTACAGGTGGAACTATTTCTGGTGTTGGAAAATACTTAAAAGAACAAAATCCTAGCATTAAAATTTGGGGTATAGATACTTACGGTTCTGTATTTAAAAAATATCACGAAACAGGAGTTTTTGATGAAAAAGAAATTTATCCTTATGTAACTGAAGGTATTGGTGAAGATATTCTACCAGAAAATGTAGATTTTTCAATTATTGATGGTTTTACAAAAGTAACCGATAAAGACGCTGCAATTTACACCCAAAAACTGGCTAAAGAAGAAGGTATGTTTTTAGGGAATTCTGCAGGTGCAGCTATAAAAGGCGTTTTACAATTAAAAGAACAATTTACAAAAGATGATGTTGTTGTTGTTTTATTTCACGATCATGGAAGCAGATATGTTGCTAAAATGTTTAATGATGATTGGATGCGAAAAATGGGTTATTTAGATTAGATTTTTTTTTTAACATTTTTAATAAATTCAATTTATAGTAGCATTATTAATAATTCTAGTTTATAGTTTTTTAAGAATGATAGTAATTGTAAATTTGAAACATAAAATTAATTAAGCATGAAACTCGTTTTATCACCTGCAAAGTCCTTAGATTTTGATTCCCAATTACCTATAAAACAATATTCAGAAGCTCAGTTTTTAAAACATTCAGAGCGTTTAAATAAATTGCTTAAAAAAAAATCAGCTAAAAACTTATCTGAGCTAATGAGTATTTCAGATGCTTTAGGACAGTTAAATTACGATCGAAATCAATCTTGGGAGTTGCCTTTTTCAACAGAAAATTCAAGACCCGCAGTTTATGCTTTTAATGGCGATGTTTACAGAGGTTTAGATGCTTACACCATTCCTCAAGAAAAAATACAAACACTTCAAAATACTATTAGAATTTTATCTGGTTTGTACGGTTTACTTAAACCCACTGATTTGATTCAGCCTTATCGTTTAGAAATGGGAACAAAGTTACCAGTAGGAACTAGCAAAAACTTATATGAGTTTTGGAAAAAAGACATTACCAAAGCTTTAAATGCAGAGCTTGAAAATGATGAGTTATTTGTAAACTTAGCAAGTAACGAATACTTTAAAGCCATAGATACCAAAGCCTTAAAAGTGCCAGTTATTAATATAGATTTTAAAGAATTTAAAAATGGCCAGTATAAAATAATCTCTTTTTTCGCAAAAGAAGCACGTGGTTTAATGGCTCGATATATTATAGATAAAGAAGCTAAAACAATCGAAGATTTAAAAGGATTTAATTACGAAAGATATAGTTTTAGTGAGCCTATGTCTAAACCAAACCATTTGGTTTTTATAAGGTGATTAAACTGTTTAAGATAGGTTTAAAACTTTTAAAAAGTTTAAACCTTATTTGGCTATAACTTTATTATCAATATTTATTTTACTTTCTAAAGATGGTCTCTTTTTAATACGAGGTTTTCTTGCTCCAAAAGTTCCTCTGTTTATTTTTCCGCGTTTTGTTTTTTTGTCACCTTTTCCCATAGATTTTTTTATTTTTAGTATCCATAAGTTACAAAAATTAACACAAAATTCCAAGTAAAAACGTGTTTAAACAAAAACACCCTTATAAACCTTTTATTAAAAACATTTTATTAACCTCAGGTTCTGACACTGCTAATATTTCTATTGCTAGAATACAATTGTACTAACCCCATAAGCTAAAAAACCAAAATTTAATACATTTGATTTTAGACTTTTGCAGCATAGCGTTTTTTTGAAAAAGTAAAAGTTTAATTTAAAAAACTACTTTAAATCTACCCATTTTATTAATTATTATTTATCAAACTCATTAGTTATTTAACTTTTATAATGTTTTTTAACAATATTTTAATTTATTTGTAAATATTATATTTTATGTAAAAATTTTATTTGTGAGGATAATTCAACTCTTTAGTACATTTATTTATGGATGTTTAATATTAGTTTTTCTTTTAAACAATAAAATATATGCTCAAAGTTTTGAACGAATTGAATTAGCTTCTGGTTTAAATGTTTTGGTTGATAATAATGGTGCTGCAGTCGCAGATTATGATGGTGACCTTGATCTAGACTTATTTGTAGTTGCCAAAGCTATAGACCAGGATGGGGTAGAGAAATCTTTTAGTAAGTTATTTCGTAATAATAACGACGGCTCATTTACAGATGTTACAGAAGTTTCTAATTTGATTAATTTATATTCCTCGGCTGAAGCTGGAGATCTTTTTCCAGGATTGGATGGCTTTAAATATGGTGCTTCATGGGGAGATTATGATAATGATGGATATCCAGATATTTTTTTTACACATTCCTTTAAGGTGCAGCTTTTTCATAACCAAGGAGATGGTACTTTTAGAGAAGTAACTTCTGAGGCTGGGATTCAATCTATTAACAACTGCAGACATACTGGTGCTACCTGGGTAGATTATAATAATGACAGCTTTTTAGATATTTTCATCGGAGATTGGGGAAGTTGTGATGGTAATGTTCTTTATGAAAACAAAGGCAATGGCACTTTTGTAAACGTTAGTTTAAGTTCTAACGTTGGAACTGGATCAAGTAATTTTAGTTACACAATGATTCCCTTTGATTTTAATAAAGATGGTTGGTTAGATTTTTATATTTCAAATGATAAAAATCAACCAAATAGTTTACTAATTAATCAAAACGGTTTAAGCTTTATTGATCAAGCAGAAGCCTATGGATTAGATAGTAGATTGGACGATATGGGAATAGCTGTTGGAGATTTTAATAATGATGGTAGTTTCGATTTTTATGTAACAGGTATTAATATTAATGCTATGTTTGAAAACAATGGTAATAATATTTTTTCAGAAGTTTCTGAATCTAATAATACATCATTTACAGGTACAGGATTTGGTTGGGGCTGCAAGTTTTCAGATTTTGATTTAGATGGTGATGAAGATTTGTTTGTTGTTAATGGTTTTAAAAATACTATTCCTGTTAAAAATGTATATTTTGAAAATCTTTATGAAGAAAATCAAAACACATTTCTTGATATATCAGAAACTACTAACCTCAATCCATTTTCGGTAAGTACAGATGCTCAAGATTTTGATTTTGATAATGATGGTGACATTGATTTGTTCGTTTCAAATTCAGTGGGCAATTCTTTTATGTATGAAAATAAAATAATCAACGGAAATACTAATTTAAGTTGGTTTAAAATCATTCTTCAAGGAACAATTTCAAATAGAGATGCCATTGGATCAAAACTTTCTGTAACAACTTCAAATAGAACCATAGTGCGTTATCATCATGGTATAGGTATGTTGTCTCAGAGCTTAAAGCCTATTCATTTTGGATTAAAAGATGATAATGTAATTGATCAATTAGAAATTTTATGGCCTTCGGGATTAACTGAAACTTATAATAATCTGAATTCAAATACAACTTTAAGAGTTATTGAGGGACAAGGTTATGAGGTTTTAAATATCGAACCAAGTATTAAGATTTATGGATGTACAGATCCAAATTCTTGCACGTATAACCCATTAGCTACTTCAGATGATGGTAGTTGTATCTTAGGATCAGATCAAGAGATAATTGGCGAAACAGAATCAGGTTTTAATAACATAGAAATATATAATTACCAAATTAAAGAAAACTCAGAAATTAGTTGGTTAGTTGAAGGTGGCGAGCTTTTAAGTGGCCAAGGTTCTAATTCAATTACTGTTAAGTGGGGTTTAGAATCAATTGGTAAAATAATTGTAACTGAGAGTTTAGATGGTTGCTCAAATGTAACAACTGTATTGGAAATTAATTTAAGTCTAGATATTATTCCAGATAATATTTCAATTGCTAGAATATGGAATGAGGCATTATTAGAAGCTATTAGAAGAGATTTTGCAAGACCAACAGTACATGCCAGAAACTTATTTCATACCTCTGTAGCGCTTTATGATAGTTGGGCAATTTATAGTCAAAATGCCAAACCTTATTTAATTGGTAATATAGTAAATGAATTTCAGAGTAAGCTTAATATTTTTGTACCTAATGAATCAAATGATATTTCAATATCTAAAACCATGAGTTATGCAGCATATAGATTGTTAACTCACCGATTTGTTAATTCACCAGGAGGGATTGAAAGCCTTAAGAGGTTTGATTATATTATGAATCAATTGGGTTATGATATAAATAATACTACATTAGATTATGAATCTGGTGATGCCGCAGCATTAGGTAATTATATAGGTTCAACACTTATTAATTATGGTTTAATTGATGGTTCTAATGAAATTAATGATTACAGTAATAGTTATTACCAATCGGTTAATCCGCCACTTAGTTTAAACTTACCTAACCAAACAACAGGAATTATAAATCCAAATAGATGGCAACCATTAAGTTTTGATACATTTATTGATCAGAGTAATAATATTATTCCGGGTTCAACTCCCAGTTTTTTAGGACCTGAATGGGGTAAAGTACTTCCATTTGCTCTGAACAACAAAAGTTTATTAGAAAGAGAGGGTAATATTTTTCATGTATATCACTTACCAGAAATGCCTCCACAATTAGATGTTATTACACAAAATGTTTCAAGTGATCAATATAAATGGAATTTTACACTCGTAGCTAAATGGAGTTCACATTTAGATGCAACTGATGGTGTTATGTGGGATATATCACCAAATTCTATTGGTAATATAGATTTTGATTTATTTCCAAATTCATATTCAGTTTATTCTGATTTTTATGATTACGATAATGGTGGTGATATTAGTAATGGGCATAATGAGAATCCTTCAACAGGAGCATCTTATGAAGTCCAATTAGTACCTAGAGGTGATTATACAAGGGTTTTAGCTGAGTTTTGGGCTGATGGACCAGATTCTGAAACACCACCTGGACATTGGTTTACAATACTTAATTATGTCAATGATCACCCTAAATTTGAAAGAAAATTTAATGGTATAGGAGATGTTTTACCTCCATTAGAATGGGATGTAAAGGCTTATTTTATTTTAGCTGGTGCTATGCATGATTCCGCTATAACAGCTTGGGGTATTAAGGGCTGGTTTGATTATATTAGGCCAATTTCGGCCATACGCTATATGAGTGAATTAGGCCAAAGTACAGATCCAAATTTGATAAATTATAATCCAGGTGGAATTCCTTTAGTATCTGGTTTTATTGAAGTTATTCAACAAAATGATCCGCTTATTGGCGATAATAACGAAAACCTTGGTAAAATGAAAATACATGCATGGTTAGGGCATGATGCAATAAATGATGCCAATACAGATGTGGCTGGTGTGGGTTGGATTTTAGCAGAAAATTGGTGGCCATATCAGCGGCCTTCATTTGTAACACCTCCATTTGCAGGTTTTGTTTCAGGACATTCTACATTTTCAAGAGCAGCAGCTGAAGTTATGACACTAATAACAGGAGATGCTTTTTTTCCCGGTGGTATGGGAGAATTTGTAGCCAAGAAAGATGAATTTTTGGTTTTTGAGAAAGGACCATCAGTTGATGTGAAATTACAATGGGCTACATATAGAGATGCTTCTGATCAAACAAGTCTCTCTCGTATCTGGGGAGGTATACATCCTCCAGTTGATGATATTTCTGGTAGGATTATTGGTAAAGAAGTTGGAATAAATGCTTTTAATTTCGCATTACCTTATTTTGATTCTGAATTGAATTTAGAATCAACTCAAAGTATATTGGTATATCCTAATCCGGTTTTGTTAAATGAAGTTTATATATCAAATACTACAAAATTTGATGCTATTAGTTTGTTTGATCTACATGGTAGGCAGATTAATTTTGATATAATATTTGATGACAAAGATAAAACGACTCAAATTTTATTACCAAAAAAAACTATTTCAGGAGTTTATATTTTAAAAGTAAATACTATTTCCAAAATGTTAATAGTTAAATAATATCAAAAGAGGTGAAAATTTTTATTTAATAGTTTATTATCAAAATTATTAGGCGTTTACTTTGAATGAAATTAAAGAAGCCTATTTAACGTTTTTTATATAAGAATAGTTAAATTTTGCTAACGAGGACTTTAGTAAGGTAAATTAGGAATGCTATACAACGTAAACTTTGTTTCAAAATTAGCTTAAAATAGCTTATTTTTTAGCTTGGTTCTTTTGTACTGTTTGTTTTTTATTCTATTCACACTCAATAGGAAGGAACTCTTTTTCAGCGATTTTTTAAAAATCAAAAGGATTTTCTGTAAATCTAAAATCCTCTTATAAGTCTTTTCTGGTCATCATCATTTTTTTTCATAACGTTGTCAGTATTGTTTTTAGGTGTTAATTGCCATTTTAAAAGGTACAATTTCTTATCAAAATCAATAACTTTCGTAATTGACTTAATTGAATAAAATTCGTGATTTCCTGAAAATTCTATTTGATTTAGTGTGTTTAGTATTTTTATGGAATCAATCTTTAGAGTATCATTAGTTTCTTGACTTAGATCATAAATGTCTATTTCATTATTTACGGTAATTGATTTATTAATGCCGTTCCAGGGTTCTTAAATCAGATATCCGTTGAAATCTCTTTCTAATTTAACCCAAGTTCTATTAAGTTCCGAATTTTAATTCCAATTATTATCTATTTTTCTAGAACAAGACAATATTAAAATTAGAAATATTATTATCGAAGGAATTTATTCATAAAATTGGATACAACGACTTAAAATGAAATCGTTTTAATGTTTAATGTTAAACCTTTTTCATTTTTTTTTGATAAAATCAATTTGCTTCATCATTTTCAATATCACTAATATGATGCTCTAAAGCTTTCACAGATATTTGAATTTCCCAAATTAAAAAAGCTAATGATAATATGAGTAAAACAAGAGCAAAACCAAATACCCAAACAGCTACAATATGCAGTTCTACATAAATTAGAAACATAGTAAGAACACAAAGTAATAAGCTAGAAATTCCAAAAATTTGCATAGATCGTGTTAAATACAAACGCTGTTTAATATTTTTAATTTGCGCAAATAGAATAGTATCTTTCTCCTTTTTATACTTATCATGCAAGTTTCGTATGATTGCTGCATAGGCTAAAAACCGATTGGTATAAGCTAACATAATTAAAGAAATTGCCGAAAATAAAAGTGCTGGTGTTGTAAGGGTTAATTGCTCCATTAACAAGTTGTTTGTTCAAATTTAACAACTTAAAAGTTTATAGTATTATTTTTATAGAATATTTTAAATTAGTAGCATGAAAGAAGATTTTCTCCACTATTTATGGAAATTTAAAAAATTTCAAACCAATACCTTAAAAACTCAAATTGGAGAACCTATTGAAATAGTATCGGTTGGAGAACATAATTTTAATAGTGGTCCAGATTTTTTTAATGCGAAACTTAAAATAGGAATCCAACTTTGGGCAGGTAACGTAGAAATTCATGTAAAATCATCTGATTGGTTTCTGCACAATCACGAACAGGATAAAGCCTATGATAATGTTATTTTACATGTAGTTTGGGAACATGATACTGAAATTTTTAGAAAAGATAATACGGTTATACCTACTTTACAACTAAAGGATTTTATTGCTGATAATGTTTTGAATAATTACCAAAAGCTTTTTAATAAAAAGCATACTTGGATTAATTGTGAAACTGAATTTGCTTCAGTTGATGATTTTCTAATAAAAAACTGGTTAGAACGCTTATATTTTGAGCGTTTAGAGCAAAAATCTGAAACTATACAAGCGCTTTTACAAGCTTCACAAAACGATTGGGAGGCAGTGTTATTTAAAATGTTAACTAAAAATTTTGGACTTAAAGTAAACGGAGATTCCTTTTTTAGTTTAGCAAATTCTATTGATTTTTCTGTCATCAGAAAAACCCAAAACAACCTTGAAACACTAGAAGCTTTATTATTTGGACAAGCAGGTTTTTTAAATGATGACTTTCAAGATTTGTATTATTTAGGGTTAGTAAAAGAATATGCTTTTTTAAAACAGAAATTTAAGCTAGAAAACAATCATGTTTTACCCATGCAGTTTTTCAGATTACGACCTCCAAATTTTCCAACCATTCGGATATCTCAATTATCAAGTTTATACTATAAGCATCAAAATTTGTTTTCAAAAATTATAGAAATTAATACTTTACAAGGGTTTTATGATCTTTTTAAAGTTTCTACAACTGCCCATTGGGAAACACATTACACATTTCAAAAAGTATCAAAAGCGTCAACTAAATTACTTACAAAATCTTTTGTAGATTTGTTATTAATAAATACTATTATTCCTTTAAAATTTTGTTATGCAAAACAAAAAGGAGAAAATATAGATGAATTAATTTTGAGTTTAGGAACTACAATTCAATCAGAAAAAAATAGCATCATCAATGCTTTTAATGATCTGATTAAAGTTTCAAATTCTGCACTAGACTCTCAAGCACTCATTCAACTTAAAACACATTATTGCGATAAAAATAGATGTTTAAAATGTGCTGTAGGGAATTCGATAATTTCACAAAATTTTTAAAAAGTTTATTAAAAAATTATCAAAAACATATTAATTATCAAAGTCGATATTTAGTTAGTTTAAAAGCTAGAGTAAAATCAAATTTTTATAGTTAAATTGCGGGATGAATAGTATTTATAAACTTTTACTTTTTTTTCAAAAACGTGGTTATTACGTTTGTCAGCGTATTGCAGATAGGTTGGGTATTAGAGCTAAGGTTGTTCGAACCTCGTTCATGTATTTAACTTTTGTAACGGTTGGTTTTGGGTTTGCCTTATATTTGTTTTTAGCATTTTGGATGCGAATAAAAGATTTATTGTACACAAAACGCTCATCGGTTTTTGATTTATGAATCCAGTTATAAAATTTTTTAGAAACAAAATCTATACAGCATTAATTTTGCTAGTAATTATTTTATTTATAGGCGTTACTGGTTATAAAATAATTTCGGGCTATTCTTGGGTTGATGCTTTGTATATGACTGTAATTACGATGACTACTGTTGGCTATGGAGAAGTCATTCCGTTAGATGATAAATCAAAGGTTTTCACCATATTTTTAATATTAGCTAGTGTTGTTATAGTTGGTTATGCACTTTCGATTATTACAGAATACATCATAAGTAAAAACAATATTGAAGAATTAAAATATAAAAAAATGCAAAAAAAGATTGATAGCTTAAAAAACCATGTAGTTATTTGTGGTTATGGCAGAAATGGTAAACAGGCTGCAAGCAAGCTTATGGCTTATAAAAAGCATTTTGTAGTAGTAGAAAAAAATAAAGAAATGGAAGAACGCCTTCAAGTTGATGGTGTTTTGTATGTAATAGGAAATGCTAATGAAGATGAAACTCTAGAGCAAGCAGGAGTAAGTCGTGCAGGATGTTTTATTTCAGCATTGCCAAATGATGCTGATAATTTATTTGTGGTGTTATCTGCCAGACAATTAAATAAAAATATGAATATTATTAGTCGTGCATCACAAGAATCTTCATACGATAAATTAAAATTTGCAGGTGCAAACAATGTTATTTTGCCAGATAAAATTGGAGGAGACCATATGGCGTCTTTAGTAGTGGTTCCTGGATTAATGGAGTTTATAGATAATCTTTCAATAGTAGGTAAATCCAATATTAATATTGAAGAAATAGCTGTTGAGAAATTATACAACACTAAGTCGGTAAGAACCATAAAAGATTTAGATTTACGACGTAAAACAGGGTGTACGGTTATTGGTTACAAAAATGAAAATGGAGAATATATTGTAAATCCTGAGGCAGAATTAGAGCTCAAACCAAACTCAAAAATAATTGTTTTAGGACGACCAGAACAAATAGATGCTTTAAATTCTGAATATGATATAGATTGATTTAAACGCCTATTTTAACAAGCATTTTTTTAAAAAACCAATTTTTTTTAGCATCTTGCCGTTCATTATAAAAAAATTAATAAAAAACTAACTAATTTCAATACTTATGAAGAAATATCTTCTTTCAATTTTATCAATAATATGCCCTATAATAACCTTTGCACAAGAAGAAATTGGTCTTGATCAAAAAATAGATCAGGCATTTACACCAGTTGCAGATTTTTTTGAAGCGATGATTTTCTTTCCTGTTTACCAAAGTGATTCTATTACAATTCCTTTTGTGCTTTTATTATTAGTTGGTAGTGCTTTATTTTTCACTATTTACTTTGGCTTTCCAAACATTCGATACTTCTGGACTGCTATAAACACAGTAAGAGGTAAATACGAAGATATAGAAAAACATGGTGCTAAAGAGCTTTATGGGGAAGATGGTATAGCACAAGGTCAAGATTTATCAAATGTTGATATTGAAGAGCATTTAGTTAGTATTAAAAATGATTTAGCTATAGATGGTGATATTGTTGATACCATAAGGGATGAAAGTTCTGATGGTGAAGTTTCTCACTTTCAAGCATTAGCAACGGCCGTTTCAGGTACTGTTGGTAATGGTAATATTGCTGGTGTTGCATTAGCTATTGCGCTTGGTGGTCCAGGAGCAACATTCTGGATGATTATTTGTGGTTTATTAGGGATGTCCACTAAATTTGTTGAGTGTACTTTAGGAGTTCAATATAGAGATGTAGGTCCTGACGGAACTGTATACGGTGGTCCAATGTATTATATTAGTAAAGGTTTAAAAGCTAAAGGTTTTAAAACATTTGGTAAAGTAGCTGCTGCTATATTTGCAGCTTTTTGTATTGGTGGTTCTTTTGGAGGTGGTAATGCAGCTCAATCTAACCAGGCTACTATTGTAATAAAGGAGTTATTTAATTGGGAAAGTACTGCTGCAGGAGCTATTGTAGGTCTTGTATTAGCTGCTTTAGTTGGAATCATTATTATTGGAGGTATCAAACGTATTGCTCAAGTAACTGAGAAAGTAGTGCCTTTTATGGCATTAATGTATATTATCGCTTGTTTGTACATCATATTAATTAATTTCTCATTAATTGATGACGCTATAGCTTTAATTATTGAAGAAGCATTTAATCCAACGGCCTTTGGCGTAGGTTCATTAATAGGTGTTTTATTGGTAGGTTTTAAACGTGCTGCATTTTCTAACGAAGCAGGTGCTGGATCAGCATCCATTGCACATTCTGCAGTAAGAACAAAATACTCCGCTTCTGAAGGTTTAGTTGCCTTGTTAGAGCCATTTATTGATACAGTTATCATCTGTACAATGACCGCTTTAGTTATTGTAATATTTAATTTCGGTGGGTTTTTTGAGTATGGAGGAGATGGTTCAGGAGTAGTTTTTATTGATGGTTTACCATTTGAAGGTGCTGGAATTACATCTAAAGCGTTTGCCGAATATATACCTTATTCAAACGTATTCTTAACTGTAGCAGTTGTGTTATTTGCAGTATCAACCATGATTTCTTGGTCTTATTATGGTTTACAATCCTGGAAATTTTTATTCGGAAGAGGAAAGACTGCAGATATGGTTTACAAGATATTATTTTTAACTTTTGTTGTAATTGGAGCTGCAGCAAGTATGGGTTCAATTTGGAAATTCTCTGATGCAATGATTTTTGCAATGATCTTCCCGAACATGGTTGGATTATTCTTGTTATTCCCAGTTGTTAAAAAACAATTAAGACGTTATTTAGATGCTATCAATCTTAAAAAGGAAGCAATACAAGACTAGTTGATTAAAATATTTTAATTTATATGAAATCCTATTTCACGTTTACTAAACAGCAACGAAATGGGATTTTATTATTGGTTTGCATCATTATTATTTTACAAACTCTTTATTTTTTTGTTGATTTCAGTTCAGATAATATTCAGCTAAATAGCGAGCAATTATCAAAATTTCAAAAAGAAATTGATTCACTAAAACAAGTTGAATTAAATGAAAGTAAGCCTAAAATATTCCCTTTCAATCCAAATTATATAACTGATTATAGAGGTTCTGTTTTAGGGATGTCAAATGAAGAAATAGACAGATTGTTATCTTATCGAAAGCAAAATAAATGGATTAACTCAACAAAACAATTTCAAGAAGTCACAAAAGTATCCGATTCTTTATTAAATGCTATGTCGCCTTATTTTAAATTTCCAGAATGGGTTAATGAGAATCAAACTTCAAAAACAATATATAGCTTTAATAATAAGCCAAAAGCTTATGCTCAAAAGCAAGATTTAAATACTGCTACAGCATTAGATCTTCAGACAGTAAATGGTGTAGGAGCGTATTATTCAAAACAAATTATAGCATACCGTAATAAGTTTAAAGGCGGCTTTATATCTGATATTCAACTGCTAGATATTAATGGTTTAACACCAGAAGTCATCGAAAGTATTACTGAACTATTTACAGTAAAATCACCTAGAAAAATAAATACAATAGATTTAAATAAAGCTAACGTAAATGATTTGGTCACAATTCAACACATAGATTATAATCTTGCGAATGAAATAATTGAGCAACGCGTATTGAGAGAAGGCTATAAAGCTCTTGATGAATTAATAAAAGTAAAAGGCTTTCCTGTAAATAAAATAGAGATAATTAAATTATATTTGCATCTTGAAAAAGAAAAAATAAATGAATAGCATGTACTTCACAGAAGAGCATAATCTTTTTAGAAAAAGCCTTCAAGATTTCTTACAAAAGGAAGTGGTTCCACATATCGAAACGTGGGAAAAAACGGGAAAAATAGATAGATTTATTTGGAAAAAATTTGGAGATATGGGATTCTTCGGAATCAACTATCCAGAGGTTTATGGAGGTATGAATTTGGATTTGTTTTACACTGTAATTTTACTTGAAGAGCTTCAAAAAGTAAATTCAGGAGGTTTTGCAGCAGCTATTTGGGCACACGTTTATCTTGCAATGACACATTTAAATGCAGAAGGTGATGAAGCTATCAAACAAGAATATTTATTACCTAGTATTTTAGGAGATAAAATAGGCTGTCTTTGTATTACTGAGCCTTTTGGAGGAAGTGATGTTGCTGGTATGAGAACTACCGCTGTTAAAGAGGGTGAGCATTACATTATAAATGGTTCAAAAACTTTTATAACAAATGGTGTTTATAGTGATTATTTAATAATAGCCGCTAAAACAAACCCAGAGCTAGGTAACAAAGGAATAAGCATATTCGTTTTAGATAGGGGGATTAAAGGAATTACTGCTACCAAATTAGATAAACTAGGTTGGAAGGCTTCAGATACAGGTGAAATTGCTTTTGATAATGTTAAAGTCCCTATTGAAAATTTATTGGGAGAAGAAGGTCAAGGTTTCCCATATATCATGCAGCATTTTGCTTCAGAGCGATTAATAATGGGCATTAATGCACATGCTCGTGCTGAATTTGCTTTAGAATATGCCCTTAAATATATGAGTGAGCGTCAAGCTTTTGGAAAAACTATTGATACGTTTCAAGCGTTAAGACATACTATTGCAGATTTATATACCGATATGGAAATTTGTAAAGAGTTTAATTATTCAGTAGCTTACAGATTAAATAAAGGGGAATATGTTGTAAAAGAAGCCACTATGTCTAAATTGAAATCAACTAAAATGGCAGATGAGGTTATTTATCAATGTTTGCAATTTTTAGGTGGTTATGGTTACATGGAAGAATACCCAATGGCAAGATTACTTCGCGATAGTAGATTAGGTCCAATTGGTGGTGGAACGTCAGAAATATTAAGAGAAATATTGGCTAAAATAATTATAGACAAAAAAGAGTACAAGCCAGCAACCTAGGTCTATATTTAAATAGGTTTAATCATTATTTTCATTCTATTCATTTTTAGATTTTTCTGAAACATTAAATTCATTTTATAAATTGAAGTTTTAGGGCTACTTCATGTGGTTTTAATTTAGAAAAATCATTATCTTTTATCCGTAATTTTAGAGATATTCTCTACTCGCAAGATTTTAAGTAAATATGATGAAGCATTATACGTTTTCTTTTTTAAACTTTCTTTTAGCAGTTTTTTTTATAGCCCAAAATTCTAATTGTTATGCTCAAAATAACAACACATATCCCGGATTAGTTACTTTTTTTAAGGAATGGAGAGCTTTTGAAAAGCCACCGTTAAGAGATGGAGCTCCTGATTATACCAAGGAAACATTTGAAACAAGATGGAATGCTTTTAAGTTGTTACAACAAAAACTTAAAGCTATTGATACATCTGGATGGACAATAACTAATCAAGTAGATTGGCATATTGTTAATGCAGAAATGAATGGTTATGATTTTAATCATCGTATTCTTAAACCTTGGAAAAGAGATCCAGCTTTTTATAAATCTTTATGGACAGATAGAAGTGATGTGCCTGCTCATGAAGGTCCAACGCATCATATGGTAACCGAATTATGGACTTATAATTTTCCATTAATTGAAAGTGAAAGAAACCGATTATTAACAGATTTAAAAGTAATAAAACCTTTAAATGAACAAGCGCAATTAAATTTAACGGGTAACGCAAAAGATTTATGGATTGCAGGCATTCGAGATATAGAAACTCAAATGCACGACCTTAAAAATATTGAGAGTTTCTCTGGAGTTTCAACAGATAAAGAATTGCTTAAAGTATTAAATACAGCCATAAAATCTACAGAAAACTTAGTAAAATGGCTAAGGGAACAAGCTGTTTTTAAAACTGGATTATCAGGTATAGGTAAAGAAAATTATACATGGTATCTTCAAAATGTACATTTAGTGCCTTTAACATGGAATGATGAAGTGATGCTATTAAAAAGGGAATTAACAAGAGCTTGGTCTGCTTTAAAATTAGAAGAACACAGAAATAGAAATTTACCAGAACTTACAGAAGCTAGTAGTCCTGAGGAATATAATGAACTTGCTGACGCTTCGGCTAGAAGTCTTATAGAATTTCTCGATAAAAATGATATACTTTCAGTTAAAGACTACTTTGAACCTGCTCTTCGAGAACATTTAGGTAGATTTGTACCAAAAGAAAAACGCAACTTTTTTTGGATTACTGCACATTATGACCAAAGACCACTTTATTCACATTTTTATCATTGGTTTGAATTAGCTAGAATGGATAAAGAACCTAACAAAAGTGACATCAGAAAAGGCGCTTTGTTATACAATATTTTTGATTCAAGAAATGAAGGTTTGGCTACTGCAGTAGAAGAAATGTTTATGGATGCTGGCCTTTATGATGATCAACCACGTTCTAGAGAGATTGTTTATATCATGATAGCACAACGTGCTGCAAGAGGTTTAGGATCTTTATATGCGCATGCTAATGAAATGACAATGGAACAGGCAGGAGGGATTCACGCCACGTATACTCCTCGTGGTTGGATGAAAACAGAAAAAGAATTACTTCTTTTTGAACAACATTTATATCTTAGGCAACCTGGTTACGGTACAAGTTATATAACAGGCAAATATTTAATTGAAAATACTTTGGCAGAATTTGCAAGAATTAAAGAGGTTAACAATGAGTCTTTTAGTTTAAAAGAGTTTTTTGATTCTTTAAATTCTATAGGAAATATACCCATTTCTTTAGGTCGTTGGGAGTTAACAGGCAAGAAGTTTTAATGAAATCTGTTTATAAATTCATTTTATTTTTTGAATACAATCTTTACAATATGATTTTTCAAGCTATAAATAAACCATATTTTTAATGGGTATCTCTAAAAAGAAAAAGTTAACTCGACAAATGGGATTACATGCTTTAACGGCAACTGGAGTTTGTTCTATGCTTGGAGCCTCTATAAATGTGGTTCCATTTATGATACATAGAAATGTTCCTGGAATTGGCCCCTATGTTTTGCTTGCTTTTGCTTTTGCAGCAATTCCAACTATTTTAGCTGCTTTAGCTTATAGTATTTTGGCCTCTGCAATGCCCAGAGCAGGTGGTAGTTATATATATGCAAGTCGAGGATTAAATCCATATCTAGGTTTTGTTGCTAGCTTTTCTCAGTGGTTTGGCCTAAGTATAGTCATAGGTGTCATAGCTTATATAACTGTTCCTTTTATAAGAGATGTTACTATAAATTTAGGTTTTGACACACTCTCACAATTACTTGAAATTGGTTGGATTCGAGTAATACTTGCATTAACACTGATTTGGTTTTTTGTTTGGATAAATATTAAAGGGGTAAAATCATATGAAAATATTTTATTACCGATGATGTTTTTGATGTTCGGTTTAGGAGCCATTGTGATTATAGCTGGTTTCAGTTACGACACCAACGATTTTTTATTAGCACTAAAGCTAAAGGAAGATAGAAGTTTTGAAATTATTTCTAAAATTGACTTTGATTGGCGAGTTTTTCTTTCAGCTTCAGCTTTGCTTTTTTCAAGCTTTATTGGATTTGATTCCATTGCACAAGCTGGTGGAGAAGCTAAAAATCCAACAAAATTAATACCTAAGGCTATATTACTAGCTATTCTTGGGGTTGGATGTTTTTATTTTTTATTTGCAGCTGCTGTTTATAATGCGGTACCTTGGAGTTTTGTTGCATCTGAGTCTATTCAAAATGATATAACGGCTCCTGGTTTGTTAAGTTATTTACTGCCATCGGGTTTGGGAGTAGCTATTTTGATTGGAGCAGCAATTGCTTTAATTAACGATCTTCCAGCCATGTTATTATCTGTATCCAGACTCATGTTTGCTTGGGCAAAAGACGGTATTTTTCCTTCATCAATATCTAAAATTCACCCAAAAAATAATACACCTTATATGGCGCTTTTAATAGCAGGTATTATTGCGAGTATTAGTGTTTTAGGATCTCATTTTGCTGGAGATTTCTTTTTAGGAATAGATATTATGGTTACCTCTATGATGGTTAATTTCTTATTAATGTGTGTGACTCTTATTTTTATCAATAAAGTAAATCCTCAATTAGCAAAGTACATAGTGGTAATAAAAAATAGAAATTTACAACTAGTTATTGGTTGGTTAGGGATTATAACCTTAACAGCATTCTTATCAATTCATTTATATAAGGATTTAACAGCAGAGACTGATGCTTGGTATTTTCATTCAACTTCAATATGGATGATTGTTATGGTATTGGCTAGTTTGGTTTTCCTTTATAAATGGAGAAAATTATCAAAAAGTAATAGTAACCTTTCTGAAAAATTTTTAAAACTACCTGAAGAATAAAATATGCAAGAAAAATCTACTTTAGCTGAAGGGCTTGAAATTTCAAAAATTATTACTGGACTTTGGCAAATTGCTGATATGGAAAGAGATGGGAAAACTCTAAATTCTATAGAGACATCAAAATTCATGCTACCTTATCTGAATAATGGTTTCTCAACTTTTGATATGGCAGATCATTATGGTTCTAGTGAAGTTATTTCTGGAATTTTTAGGAAAGATATTAAAGATAAAAACAGTGTTCAGCTTTTTACAAAATGGGTTCCTAAGCCCGGTAAAATTAATAAGAAAGATGTTCGGGATGCTGTAAATAAAGCATTACAAAGAATGCAGGTAGATACCATAGATCTTTTACAATTTCATGCATGGTATTATCCAGATCCTAGTTGGTTAGATGGACTTTTTTATTTAAAAGAATTGAAAGAGGAAGGTTTAATTAAGCATATAGGTGTAACAAATTTTGATGCTGCCCATTTGCGTATTGCACTAGCTAGTGGTATCCCTATAGTTAGTAATCAAATTTGTCATTCTCTTATTGATATGCGTGCCAGCCAAAATATGGCGAAAGTATGTAAGCAGTATAATGTTAAATTACTTGCATTTGGCACTTTAGCTGGAGGATTTTTAACTGATAGATGGCTCAATAAACCAGAGCCAAGTTTTGAAGATTTAGTAACGTGGTCTCAAATGAAGTACAAAAGATTTATTGATGCTTCAGGCGGATGGGAGTTATACCAAAATTTATTGAATACTGTAAAAACTATAGCTGATAAGAACAACGTATCTATTGCTAATGTTGCTAGTAGATATATTTTGGAAAACCCAGTGGTAGCTGGAGTAATTATTGGCGCAAGACTTGGAGAGAGCGAACATATTCTTGATAATAAACGAACATTAGATGTGTTGTTAGATTCAGAAGATATTTCTGCTATTAAAAAAGCACAACAATTGCTCAAGCCGATACCTGGTGAGTGTGGTGATGAGTATAGAAAACCACCTTTTTTAACAGCATCTGGAGATCTTAGCCATCATCTAGAAACTATTCCAAAGGCATTCAATTCTATTAAAACAGGAAAAAATAGAGAACAAATTTTTAGCGGAACTGAATGGGAAGCATTTGCCGGATATTGTAGAGCAATTAAAGAAGGAAATAGAATTCATGTCTCTGGTACAACTGCTACCCATGGCAGTTTAATGATAGGTGGAAACGATCCTTCTGCTCAAACCCATTTTATTATTGATAAAATTGAAGGTGCTATAACATCTTTAGGAGGTACTTTAAAAGATGTAGTCCGTACAAGGATTTTTGTAAATAATATAGCTCAATGGGAACCAGTTGCTCGAGCACATGGTGAGCGTTTTAGTGGAATAAATCCAGCAAACACTCTAGTAGAGGCTAAACTAGTTGGTGATGGTTATTTAGTTGAAATAGAAGCAGAAGCTGTAATAATTTAATCAATTCTAAAAAAAATTAATCTTGGGTTAAATTTATACCATATATTTTTATTGATGCTTCAAATGGTTGCCAAATCTTATTATTGAAAGTGTTGACTTCCTTTGAGAATAAATCAATAGATTTGGTAGCTTCCTCAAGCACCTGTTTATGTTGTTCCGATATCATACTGGTTTGTGCCATAGCAATACGCAGAACATCGAGTAATTTTGAATGAGGTGATTTTTCAAAAGATTGCCATGCTCCAAGTTGTCTTTCTGGTTTTGGAACTTCACCTTTAGTTCTAATTTGATTTAATGCAGTTAGCATTTCTTTTGTTGAATTTAATAAGGTGTCAGTTTCTGGAATATCTTTTTCCATTCTCAATTTTATAATCTTTTCTACCCAATCTTTTTTGTTATCAATATCTTGAAGAATATTTGTTAGATTTCGAACCTGCTTATCAATTTGTTTTCTAAAAAGATATAATTCCTTATCAATTTCAGGATTCATATCAAATCTAGGATCTGAGATTACTTTTACCGTAGTTGTGTCTTTAATACCATTAAAATTCAATTCAATCTTATATTCCCCAGGAAGAACAGAAATACCTTTGTCATAATCATTAAGGCTTCTTTTAGATAAAGAAGTTGCTTCCTCATCTAACTTCCAGTTAATATAATTTAATCCTTTATCAAAATTTTTTGCTTGCAATGTCTTGATTAATTTTTCCTGATTATCATAGATATTTACCTTTATTAAATCACTTGAGTCTGGTACTTTAGTTAAATAAAAAGGTATTTTTGTTTCTTGAAACACTTTGTTTTCTCCTTCGAAAGTTGTGTAAAAACCTGTCCAAATATTTCCTGGAGGATTAATAAATAAACCCTTTACTTGTACGGCATCACTCATGGGTAAAGCAGTTATAAAAGGTTTCAATTTATTACCAGCCATTACGCGAAGACTCAACAAATCATCAACTACCCAAATTGCTCTACCAAAAGTTCCTACTATTAAGGCAGATTCTGTTTCTTGAATTGTCATATCCATTGTTGATACAGAAGGAAACCCATTTTTAAACTGAACCCAATTTAAGCCTTCGTTCATACTCATCCACAAACCGTTTTCAGTTCCAAGAAAAACTAGATTTGGTTCAATTGGATCTTGTATGAAGCTTAGTGCATACCCTTTAGCGTCATTTTCATTAACCAGTCTTTTCCATGTTTTTCCTAAGTCATCGGTTTTAAATAAATATGGAGCGTAGTCTCCCTTCCTATAATTGTTTACAACCATCCAAGCTATTTTTTTATCATATCTTGAAGCTACGATTTGCGCAATCCACCCCTCTTTTGGTAGTTCTTTTACTTGTTCAGTTATATTGATCCAAGTTTTACCACCATTTTTAGTTAATTGAATTTGTCCATCATCAGTACCTGCCCAAACAAGATTCTTATCAATCGGGCTAGGAGCTATAGTTAAAATACTATTATAAATTTCAGCACCAGATACGTCTAAAGTCAGACCACCATAATC
Organism: Flaviramulus sp.; assembly: GCA_030731745.1. Lineage (GTDB taxonomy): Bacteria > Bacteroidota > Bacteroidia > Flavobacteriales > Flavobacteriaceae > JANQTJ01. Next base: position 70,051 of record JANQTJ010000040.1, read on the forward strand.
TGCTTTTTGATGTTCTGGATTATTAGTAGTTAGATCCGGTGAGATTACTTCCCAGCTAGCTCCTTTATCATGAGTTATATGTACAAATTGAGAACCATAATAGGCTTTATCAATGTTGAAAGGGTCTCTTGCTAAGGCAGCGTTCCAATTAAAACGTAAACGTGTTTTTTGATTAGGTGAAGGTGGTTGAATACTAACGTAATAGCCAGTTAATTTGTCATATCTGTATAGGTCTCCATTTTGTGATGAACCATATCCAAATCTTGAATTATTCAAATCTGGGGAAATATCAAATCCATCACCACCAACTAAATATTGCCAATATAAGGTTCTTATTCCTCCCCTTTTCCAAGTATATCCGGGACCTGACCAGTTTCCATTATCTTGCATTCCACCGTAAACATTGTAAGGTCTATCGTTATCCACACCTATATGATAAAACTGTGCAACAGGAATATTTTCAGGGAAATACCAGCTCTTACCATGGTCAAAAGTAATACCAAGTCCTCCATCACCACCAATTATAAAATGTTTAGGGTCATTTGGATTTACCCAAAAAGCATGAAAATCTGCATGGATACCTTTAGTTTCATCAGCAGGAATCATCGGTGTTGTGTCAAAGGATTTTCCACCATCATAGCTAACTGATAATGGTTGGTAAATATTATATAAACGATCTGGATCTTTAGAATCAACTGCCAAATCTTGAAAATAAAATGGGCGGTTGTTAGTAAATTTGGGATTATCATTTATTAAATACCAATTCAATCCACCATCATCACTTCTATGTAAGGCGTTTTTTTTGGCTTCTATTTTAGCATATATTCGATTTGTATTAGATGGTGCAATACTAATACCTATTCTTCCTAAATCACCAGAAGGTAATCCATCAGACTCTGATATTTTTTTCCAATTTTCACCTTTGTCTAAAGACACAAAAAGACCAGAACCAGATCCTCCAGATGTAAAATAATATGGACTTCTTCTGTGTTCATATAAAGCAGCAAAAAGTTTATTATTGTTTTCAGGATCCATAACTAAATCTGCAATACCAGATTGATCATTAGAATATAAAACCTTTTTCCAAGTTTGTCCGCCATTAGTAGTTTTGTATAAGCCTCTATGCTCGTTAGGGTTAAAAGGATCTCCCATAACACCAACGTACACAGTGTTTTCATTTTCAGGGTCTATTATAATTCTGTGTATAGTCTTAGTTTTCTCTAGTCCCATGTTTTTCCATGTTTTTCCTCCGTCTATACTTTTGAAAACACCCATCCCTAGATTCATAGAGTTTCTTGGATTTCCTTCTCCAGTTCCAACCCATATAACGTCCGCATTATTTTGTTGGATAGCAATGGAGCCTATATTTTGAGTAGGCTGATCATCAAAAACAGGTATCCAGGCTGAGCCACCATTTTCTGATTTCCAAACACCACCAGATGCGGCACCAACATACATTATTTTAGGATTACTATTTAGGACATCAATAGCCGTAATTCGACCACTCATGTTGGCAGGTCCTACATTTCGGATATTTAAATTTTTTAAGTTTGAAAAATCAATAGTTTGACTCTGGATGAATATTGAAGTATTTAAAATAATTAACAAGGAAATGGTAAGAGACTTCATATGATTTGATTATTTTATTTCTATACCAAATATAGAATTTTAAACAGTAAATTTTAGCTTCATTTTTAAACTGAAAAAATTATTATTTTAAGTATTGCAAATTATAATTTAGTTTTTATATTTGCATCCTGAAAATTCAAAAAGAGAGGAGGTTAAGATACTATGTTAATAATACCAATTAAAGAAGGAGAAAATATAGATAGAGCGCTAAAGCGTTTCAAACGTAAGTTTGATAAAACTGGAACTAAACGTCAATTACAAGCACGCAAGCAGTTTACAAAACCATCTGTAGAACGTAGAGCACAAATACAAAAAGCGCAATACATTCAAGGTTTAAGAGATGCTGAAGAAGTATAATTGACCCTTAATAATATAAAATCCCACTTTTAAGTGGGATTTTTTTTTCACAAAAACGAAATAATAGCTGTATTTTTATCATACTACTATACATTAAAACATGTCTTTTAAATCATTTACAGATTACTTACTTCTAGAAAAAAATTATTCAAAACTTACTGTAAAGGCTTATCAAAATGATTTAGAAGCGTTTTCAGAATTTATAAAAATTGAATATGGAATAAATTCAATTATAAATATCAACTATGCACAAATAAGAAGTTGGATTGTGTTATTAGTTGAAAAAGGCATATCAAATAGAAGTATCAACAGAAAAGTGTCAGCACTCAATACCTACTTTAAGTTTCTTTTAAAAGTAGGGGGTGTTAATATCAACCCATTATCAAAACATAAAGCACTTAAAACAAGTAAAAAAATACAAGTACCATTTTCAGAAGCCGAAATAGAATTGGCGTTAGATGATTTTAATTTTGGAAAAGATTTTGAAAGTGTTCGAGATAAACTCATTATAGAGCTATTTTATTCAACTGGAATGAGGCGTATTGAGTTGATAGATTTAAAATTGACTAGTATAGATTTACATAATAAAACAATAAAAGTTTTAGGAAAGAGAAATAAGGAACGCATTATTCCGTTATTAAATTCAGTTGTAGAAACTTTAATGAATTATTTAAATTTAAGGAGCGAACTTGAAAATATTATTAACGATGAAAGTCTGTTTTTAACAAGAAAAGGAATTAAAATTTACGAAACACTTGTTTACAGAATAATAATTGATTATTTTAGTAAGGCATCTTCAAAAGTAAAAAAGAGTCCACATATACTAAGGCACTCTTTTGCAACTCATTTGTTAAATGAAGGTGCAGATTTAAATGCTGTAAAAGAACTTCTCGGACATTCAAGTTTAGCTGCTACACAAGTTTACACACATAATAGTATAGCAGAATTAAAAAAAGTGCACATAAATGCACATCCAAGAAGTAAAAAATAGTATTTGAATTATTGTCTAACCAAAACAAGAGTAGTATGAAAGTAAACACGCAATCAGTAAATTTCCATGCAGACAGAAAATTAATAAGTTTTATCCAAAAGCGCATGGATAAGTTAGACTTGTTCTATGACAAAGTCATTAAATCTGACGTTTTTCTTAAAGTTGAAAATACAAGTGACAAGGAAAATAAAATTTTTGAAGCTAAAGTAAGTGTTCCCGGTGATAGTTTTGTAGTAAAAAAACAGTGTAAAACCTTTGAAGAGGGTACTGATATGGCAATCGCATCCCTTGAAAGACAGCTAAAAAAGCGAAAAGAAAAGCTTAGATCAAATTTACATTAAAATTTCCTCAAAAATGTTTTGAATAAAAAAATAAATCTATACATTTGCAGTCCGTTAGAAATAGCGGACTTTTTTATGCTTTAAAAAGTGTGAAAAACGCCGATGTAGCTCAGCTGGCTAGAGCAGCTGATTTGTAATCAGCAGGTCGTGGGTTCGAG
>JANQTJ010000041.1:0-46000 GCA_030731745.1 Flaviramulus sp.
TTGGTTGTTAAAGCATAAAAAAATCCGAAACAGTTTAAGAATCGGATTTAAATAATCTTTTTTTAGTTTAATTATTAGATATCATCAAAATCTATATCTGTAAAACTTTCTGGTGTTTTTAATTCTGTTTCTTCTGAGTTATCATCATATTCTTTTTTGAAGTCTTTTTGATGACGTTCACTAATTACTTCGTCTCCTTTTTCATCTATAATATAAGATGTCATTTCAGTTAAAATATCTTTAAACTCACTAAAATCTTCTTTATAAATATATATTTTATGTTTTTTGTAATGAAACGAACCATCGTCATTAGTGAACTTTTTACTTTCAGTAATTGTAAGGTAATAATCGTCTGCTTTAGTAGCTCTCACATCAAAAAAATATGTGCGTCTTCCAGCTCTTAATACTTTCGAAAAAATTTCCTCTTTCTCCATCATATCATTATTATTCATTTTTTATTGGAATTAGTTTATCATTATAAATCAAAAATCTAAAAAAAACAGATATTAACCAACAATTTTAAGAGTTTCTTTTTGGTTAAATATTTTATTGTATTTAATTAATTGATTTCACTGGATTGTTTTAAGTAAAGATGTCTGTAATATCCGTCATCATTTATTAAGCTATCGTGTGTACCTTCTTGTACAATTTTGCCAGCATCTAAAACAATTATTTTATTTGCATTTTTTACTGATGAAACTCTGTGGCTAACTATAACTGTTGTTTTTCCTTTTGATATTTTACTTAGATGTTTAAGTATTTTTTCTTCTGTTTCAGTATCAACAGCAGATAGGCAATCATCAAACAATAAGATTTTAGGATTTTTAATTATAGCTCTAGCTATAGAAACACGTTGTTTTTGCCCTCCAGAGAGTGTTATTCCTCTTTCTCCTAATTTAGTGTCGTAGCCATTATTAAAACTAATAATGTTTTTGTGTACTTGAGCATTTTTGGCTGCTTCAATAACATCATCATCAGTAGCAGCTTCATTTCCAAATTTAATATTATTTTTTATACTGTCAGAAAATAAAAAAGCGTCTTGAGGGACATAGCCAATGCTATCACGTAAACTATTCAAATTAACATTTTTAATTTCTAAATTATCAATAAGAATAGTGCCTTGGTCTAAGTCATAAAGTCTGCCAATTAAATCGAGAATCGTAGATTTTCCAGAGCCTGTTTTACCTAAAATAGCCAAAGTTTCTCCTTCTTTAATATCAAAGCTAATATCATTTATTGCTTTTATATTAGTGTCGTCATAGGTGAAAGTTACATTTTTGAAACAAATATTACCTTTAATTATGGTAGGAGTATTCAAGTTGTTTTTTATCTCAGGTTCAATATTTAAAAATTCATTTATTCTTTTTTGTGAAGCCTCAGCTTGTTGAACTATTGAAGTTACCCATCCAACGGTTGCTACCGGCCATGTAAGCATATTAACATATATTATAAATTCTGCAATAGTTCCAATACTTTGTATTTCACCATTAATATATTGCATACCACCAACATAAATAACTAGTAAATTGCTCAAGCCAATCAGGAAAATCATCATTGGGAAAAACCAAGCTTGTACTTGAGCTAAATGTATTTGTTTCTCTTTGCTTTCATTTGCTAAACTTTTAAAATTAACAGATGTTTGTGGTTCTATACCATAAGCTTTAATAACTGAAATACCACTAAACGATTCTTGAGTATATGAAGATAGCTTTGATAAATACTCTTGAACTACCGTGCTACGTTTGTGTATTTCTTTACTTAGGTTATAAATAATTATTGATAATATGGGTAAAGGTAATATGGTGTAAAGTGTAAGTTTGGGAGATGCATTTATCATGTAAATAATTACAATTATAAATAATGTGATGGTATTAATGCTATACATTATAGCAGGGCCAGCATACATTCTTACTCTGCTTACATCTTCGGTAATACGATTCATTAAATCGCCCGTTCTATTTTTTTTGTAAAAATTTAGTGAGAGTTTTTGATATTGATTATAAATCTCATTTTTTAAATCGAATTCTATATATCTTGAAACATTTATAATATATTGACGCATAAAAAATGTTAAAACACTTCCAATAATGGCAGCTCCAATTATGTAAATAATCGATTCGGATAAGTTTACTTTAAATACTTCTTTAGTAATGGTGTTTTTTGAGTAATTTTCTATAACAATAAAAATTTGTTTTACATATCTGGGCGTATACAATAAAAATAATCTTGCAGCTATGGTAATAACGACACCTATTAAAAGCTGCTTCTTATATTTAAGAAAATATTTATTTAAATGCTGTAATTCTTTCATTTATGATTGAAAATATAGAAGAGCAAAGATAGGTTAATATTGATAATTAATACGATTGAGATATTGAAACTAATTGTTAAATAAGCTATAAAGTGACATAGAAAATTAAAATCACTATTACCTATAATTTATTTAAATTTAGTATTATTTTTGCAGCGTGAAAAGTATCAATTTATTTCATTAAAGTTCTTTGTAATTATGCTAAATAGGAGACATATTCGTGTAAAAGTAATGCAAACCATTTATGCTTTTAAGGGTGGTGAAAGTGATGATTTTAGCAAAGATCAAAAGTTTCTACTATTTAGTATAGATAATATGTACAATTTGTACTTGCTATTAATATCGTTACTTATTGAAGTTCAAAAACGAGCAGAAAAAGATTTAAAAAAGAAACAAAATAAGCATTTAGCTACCAAAGAAGATATTAATCCGAATAGAAAGTTTGTGAACAACCAACTTCTAAAACTTTTAATTGAAAACCAAGAACTTAATAATCAATTTGAAATCTATAAAATAAATAACTGGGAATTAGACCAAGAGTATATTGATTTAGTTTTTAAAGCCATAACATCGAGTAATTTATATATTGAATATATGAAAACTAAGGTGTCTGATTTTAAAGAAGATAAAGATTTTATTGTTGATATTTATAAAGAAGTTATAGCGCCAAACGAAAAACTTTACGAATATATAGAAGATAAAAACTTAACTTGGTTAGATGATCTTCCAACGGTAAATACCACCATTTTAAAATTATTAAGAAAAGCTAAAGAAACATCTTCGGATGCTTATTTTATACCAAAACTTTATAAAGATATTGATGATAAACAATATGCTATTGAGTTATTTAAAAAGACACTTTTAAATAAAACCAAATTAGCTAAAGAAATTGAACTTAAAACCCAAAATTGGGAAACCGATCGAATTGCTAATGTTGATTATGTTTTATTACAGATGGCTATTTGTGAGTTGAAAAACTTCCCTTCAATACCAGTGAAAGTAACTATTAATGAGTATTTAGAAATATCAAAAGAATATTCAACACCAAAAAGTAGTATCTTTATTAATGGCATTTTAGATAAATTAGTAAAGGAATATGAGGTTTCTGATGAATTAAAAAAAATAGGTCGAGGTTTACTTTAAAAATGTTAAGAACTTAACAAAAGTTTTTAATCATTTAAATAATTACTATTTTTACACACCAAATAAATATTATAAATAATTATTATGAAAAAAATTATATTAGGATTAAGTAGCTTATGCTTAATAGCTTTTTCATCATGTAAGGAAAATGCAGCAAAAAAAATTGATGAAAGTAATGTAGTAGAGGCTGCGGTTAGAGATGCTAGTGCTTCAAAATTCCCAGTCATTGAATTTGAAGAAACAGAACACGATTTTGGTGAAATAGAAGCCAGAACAGCTGTTGAAACTATTTTTAAGTACAAAAATATTGGAGAAGCTCCTTTAGTAATTACTGATATAAAAAGTACTTGTGGATGCACAGTGCCTCAAGATTGGAGTAGAGAGCCTTTATCTCCAGGAGAATCAGGTCAATTTACCGTTAAGTTTAACGGAAGTGGAGCTAATAAAGTTACAAAAACAATAACTGTAACAGCTAATACAGAAAAAGGAAGTGAAATGGTTAAAATTATGGCTTTTGTTAAGCCAGATCCGAATACTCCAACACCAGCGAATTCATCATTATCACCAACACCAGTAATGAATCCAGGTATGCAGCCAGTTAAGTCTAGTACACAGCCTGGACACGAAGGACATAATCACGACTAAATAGAAATTAATAATTAAAATAATGGGAGAAGGTATTGGTAGTTTATTGCCATTTGTATTAATGTTTGTTGTAGTTTATTTCTTTATGATAGCTCCTCAAATGAAACGTGCAAAAAAAGAAAAGAAATTTGCTGCAGAATTAAAGAGAGGTGATAAAGTTATTACCAAAAGTGGTTTGCACGGAAAAATTGCTGAGTTAAATGATAAAGATAACAGTTGTGTTATTGAAACTCTTGCTGGTAAATTAAAGTTTGAGAGATCTGCTATTTCTATGGAAATGAGCGCAAAACTTAATGAGCCTGCTAAATAAAATATTTTAAAAAAAAAGCTTCCGATTAGGAAGCTTTTTTTTAAAAATTAAATGAGATGGCTATTTGCAGTAATTTCTGCTATTTTACAAATAACTTCTGTAGCTTTAATCATACTTTCAACAGGTACATATTCATAACGTCCATGAAAGTTATGTCCTCCAGCAAATATATTTGGACAAGGTAATCCCATATAGCTTAATTGAGAGCCATCAGTACCACCGCGAATGGGTTTTATTAATGGAGTTATATGTAATTGTTTCATGGCCTCTTCGGCTATATCAACAATATGCATAACAGGTTCTACCTTTTCTTTCATGTTATAATATTGATCCTTTATTTCTATAGAGATAATTTCTCCCCCATATTGAGAATTAAGCTCGTTGGTTAATTTTGTCATCATCTCTTTTCTAGCCTCAAAATGCTCTTTATCGTGATCTCTAATAATATATTTGAGAATTGTTTCTTCTACATTCCCATGGATGTCATGTAAATGGAAAAAACCTTGATATCCCTCAGTGTGCTCTGGTGTTTCAATTCGTGGCAACGAGTTAATAAACTCCTGAGCGATATACATAGAATTAATCATTTTACCTTTTGCATACCCAGGATGTACAATTTTACCTTTTAAAGTAACTACAGCACCTGCAGCATTAAAGTTTTCATATTCTAATTCACCAATTTGACTCCCATCCATAGTATATGCCCAGTCTGCTCCAAATTTTTTAACATCAAATTTATGGGCACCTCTGCCAATTTCTTCGTCTGGTGTAAATCCTACTCTAACTTTACCATGCTTAATTTCTGGATTATTTATAAGATATTCCATAGCAGATACTATTTCACAAATACCGGCTTTATCATCAGCTCCCAATAGGGTGGTGCCATCTGTAGTAATTAAAGTTTGTCCTTTATATTGAATTAAATCTTCAAAATAATCAGGTGATAAAATAATATTTAAATTTTCATTTAAAACAATGTCTTTTCCATCATAATGCTCAATAATTTGAGGCTTGACATTAGCTCCTGTAAAATCTGGCGAAGTATCAAAATGAGAAATAAATCCGATAACTGGTACATCGTGTTCAACATTACTTGATAAAGTTGCCATGATATAAGCATTATCATCAATATTTACGTCTTGCATTCCAATAGATTTCAATTCTTCAGCAAGTTTGTTAGCTAAATCCCACTGCTTTGTTGTGCTTGGTGTATTGCTTGATTCGGGGTCTGATTCGGTATTTATAGTAACATAACTTATAAATCGTTTAATAATTTGTGCTTTAGAAATCATATTTTATCAATATTTTTTAAAGTATAATTGGGGGAATTAAATGTTATTTAAAGCATAAAGTTACGATTATTGAGATTTTTATCATTTGAATTGCGCATTTTTTTATTTAGAATTACTTTTGCAAAAATAATTCTGATGTACAAATTACTACTTCGCCCTTTATTTTTTTTATTCGACCCCGAAAACATTCACCATTTTACGTTTTCTTTAGTAAAAACAAGTTCTAAAATACCTGGATTACCGGCATTGTTTAGAAGTTTATACCAAGTTGAAAATAAAAAATTGGAAAAACAAGTATTTGGTTTAACTTTTAAAAATCCTGTTGGTTTAGCCGCAGGGTTTGATAAAAATGCCGTTTTGTATAATGAGTTGGCAAATTTCGGTTTTGGTTTTATTGAAATTGGAACTGTAACTCCTAAAGGACAAGAGGGTAATCCTAAAAAGAGGTTATTTAGATTAAAAGACGATCATGGTATTATTAACCGGATGGGGTTTAATAACGACGGTTTAGGGGCAGCTATAAAACAACTTAAAAAGAATAAAGGGCAGTTAATAATTGGAGGAAATATCGGGAAAAACACAACAACAAAACCTAAAGATTATACTAAAGATTATTTAGAGTGTTTTAATGCTTTGCATCCCTACGTTGATTATTTTGTCCTCAATGTTAGTTGTCCAAATGTAGGAAGTCATGCTAAATTAAATGATAAAGATTACTTAGAGGAGTTGATAGGGTCTGTACAAAAGGCTAATATGGCTTATAGTAAACAAAAACCCATTCTATTAAAAATAGCTCCAGATTTAAATAATAATCAATTGGATGAAATTATAGAGCTGGTTAGCTTTACCAAACTAGATGGGGTTATTGCTAGCAATACCTCTACAGATAGAACCGGTTTAAAAGCTTCAAACGATTTATTAGAGCACATTGGTAATGGTGGTTTAAGTGGGCAACCTATTAAAGATAAAAGTACTAGTGTAATAAAATATTTATCTCGCAAAAGTGGAAAATCTTTTCCAATAATTGGTGTTGGTGGAATCCATTCTGCTGCTGATGCCATTGAAAAATTAGAGGCAGGGGCTGATTTGGTTCAAATTTATACAGGTTTTATTTATGAAGGCCCAAGCCTCATTAAAAAAATCAATAAAGAATTGCTTAAAAAAACAGGTGTTACTTTATAAACTTTCTAACAACACTAGAGGTTCCATTGTCTAAAACTAATAAGTAACTTCCTGGTGACAAATTGTTTACATTAATTTCTTTATTAGAAGTTTTACCTTGAGAAAGTGTTTGTCCTTGAAAATTGGTTATTGTATAATTTATTGAGGGGTTTTCTAGTGAAACTTTTAAAAAAAGTTTATCATTTGAAACCGGATTTGGATAAATTTTCACAGAAATTAAATCATTATTTTCAGTTTCAATTTCATGATAATCTGGTTTAAGTGAATCTTCAATAGTTTTGTAATACCCGTATATTCTTGAAAATTGTTGTTCTGAAAAATAGTTTCTACAGGATTTTCTTGAATAAGACATGATATTTCTAGTATCTGGTTTGAAAAAATTCCCATGAGAATCTTTCACGTTGCCACTGTAATTACAAGAATCATCAATTGTGTTATTAGAAAGTGTTGGGTCTGCGGGTGTATCACAGATGCCATCACCATCTGTATCACAATTACTACCATCTACTAATTCAGTTGTTAACCTAGAATTACTTGGACCATGTGTATGCAATAATGAGAAAAAATGTCCCATTTCATGAGCTAAAGATGAATCATTTACAGCACAACTATTTTTCATAATAATGATGTTGTTTTTTTCTTCAACATAACCACAAATACTTTCACCAAACGAATTTTCAATTGCTTCAATAAAGTAAACATTTATAGTGTTAGGTACGTAATTGGTACCTATTAAAGTTTGTTCGTTTCCTTTTTTAAAATTTGATAACTCATCACTATCCAAATAATTAATTTCATCAAATAAATAAAATTTCATAAAAGCGTCAGCATATATTTCATTAAGGTTTTCAATGGCTTTAATTACACTAGTTTCACTTAAACCACCGTTATGATTTGTTGTTCTAACTATATGTGCTTTTATAGGAATAAAGTTTAAGGTTTTTCTAGTATTGTAGTTTTTGTTTGATTTCATTTTAATGAATTCTTGTTCAAAACTCTTAACTTGTTTTTTAATGCTGTTGTAATGATTTAGAAATTGCTGTGAAGTTTCCGTAGCACAAATTGACTCAGACTCGTTTTGTGAAAAAACAAAGGAACTAATCGATATAAATATCGAAAATAAAAATAATTTGATTTTAGTATTGTAAAGCTTCATTTGGGGACAAAACATTTCAAGCAAATGTATCAGCAAATGAAGTATTCAAAGAAAAAAAACGTTGAAGACAGAAAAAATTCGATTAATGTGCTAAAAACGTTGTTTTAAGTTAATTTATAATAAGTTTTTTTATTTTGTAAGCTCCTTTAGTATTTTTTAAGTTTATTATATAAATGCCTTTATTCAAATGAGTTACGTCTACTTGTGTTTGGGGAAGATTATTTTGAAGGCGTACTTTTTTAACTAATCCTCCTAAAATATTGTAAATTTCCAAGTAGTTTAATTCTATATTTTTATAATTTGATATATAAATCTTTCCCATAGTTGGATCATGAAAAATTTTAATATTTTCAAACAAATCAACATTTTTTGTGTTTAAAACATTTTGCAAACTAATAGTTAATTTACCAACGGGATTATCATTAAATGGCGATACTCCTTTTAAACTATTAATAGGAATATGAGGCGTTATATCTGAAACACCATAATTATAGGTTGTTCCAGCATCTGTTCCAGCATCATAGATAAATAAATCTATTTCAATTAAGTTTAACCAATCAGTGTTTTCTTTATTCCTAAGGTTTATTCCATTTACAGCTATCATCCAATCTGGACTTGGAGCTATCATGGATACTAAACTAAGTAGAGGATAATTTTCACTTATTTCTAATCCATTGATATGAATAGTTCCAATGGCACTTCCTAAACCACCTCCATTAATAAATTGTTCACAATTACCATTAGTAATACTTAGATTTACTTCATTATCTCTGTAAATAGTAAAATTACCAGTTTCAGCTATATTCTCTATACCTTGTGAGGCTATCTCGCCCATTTCTAAGAATATTACATTGTTATTATGATTTGCACCAACTAAAGATGACCAATGAGGAGAATTAGGTAAAGTTCCATGATCTGTTGCATTCCAAAAGCTTTCAAAAATAATATTGTAACCAGCCACACTTTGACCAATTGATGAGCTTGAAAAAATCAAAAATAAATAACAAGAAAGCGAATATTTTTTTTTCATGAGAAAGCAGTTTAAAAAAAAGTCGTTTTAAAATCTAATGTCTTACAATACTCTTGTTAAACTTGCTTTTATAATTGTATGCTTAATTAAAATAATAGTATTTTTATCTCCCTATTTTAATTGAATGTCTAAAGAAGTAAAAATAATAGAATGTCCACGGGATGCCATGCAGGGTATAAAGCAATTTATTCCTACAGAGCAAAAAGTACAATACATTCAATCACTTTTACGGGTAGGGTTTGATACGATTGATTTTGGAAGTTTTGTGTCTCCAAAAGCCATTCCTCAAATGGTAGATACTGAGGAGGTTTTATCCAGACTTGATTTAACAAAAACTACCAGTAAACTTTTGGCTATTATTGCAAATACCCGTGGCGCAGAAGATGCTTCTCTATTTAAAGAGATAGATTACTTAGGTTTTCCTTTTTCAATCTCTGAGAATTTTCAAATGCGTAATACCCATAAAACAATTGCGCAGTCTGTTGAGACTCTTTCTAAGATTTTGGATATTGCTAGTGCTTCTAATAAGAAAGTTGTAGTTTATATTTCAATGGGTTTTGGTAATCCTTATGGAGACCCTTGGGATGTTGATATAGTAGGAGAATGGACAGAGAAATTATCCAAAATGGGTGTTAAAATTTTATCTTTAAGCGATACTATTGGAAGTTCCGAACCAGAAAGTATAAGTTATTTGTTTTCAAATTTAATCCCAAGATATCCAGATATTGAATTTGGCGCACATTTGCATACAACTCCAAATTCTTGGTTTGAAAAAGTGGATGCAGCATTTAAAGCGGGTTGCTATCGTTTTGATGGTGCAATTCAAGGTTTTGGAGGTTGCCCAATGGCTAAAGATGAACTAACGGGTAATATGCCAACTGAGAAACTCTTATCATATTTTACATCACAAAAGAAAAATAATTTGAACGCTTTGAGTTTTGAAAGTGCTTTTAACGAGGCTTCTAAAATTTTTAAAAATTTCCAATAAAAAAGAGAGTCACTAATAATTAGGACTCTCTTTTAAAATATTTAAAATCTAAAATCTAAACCTGCATAGGCTCCGAATGGATGTCCAGGTCTTAAACCTGCGGGAACTCTAGAAACTGCATATGTTTTATCTAAAAGATTTATGATATTTCCAGTAACACTTAAACGTTTGTTGATATGATATTTACACGAAAAATCAATAATAAAATTTGAAGTTACACCATTTGCTTCTGTGATTTTTTCAGTACCTGCCAATGTTCTAAAAGCGCCATTTAAACGGCCGTTCAGGTTGAGTTCAAACTTTTTATGTTCTAACGAAATTGAAGTGTTAAATTGATGTTTTGCTATGTAAGGTAGCTCGTCTCCAATTGAAACTTGTCCCCATAATCCATCATCACTACCGAAACTATTTAAAAATTCAGTATCTGTAAAGGTGTATCCAAAAGTTATTGGTAGTGAAAATTTATTGTTTTTTTCGATTAAATCATAATTTAAAAGTAATTCAATACCCCTTACGGCTACTTCACCAGCATTAAACTGATCTAAAGATCCAGTTCCTCCAGTTGCAGCCAAATCACTTCCTAGCAAGTTGCTGTAGTCATTATAAAAAGCTACAATTTCGCCTCTTAATCCTTCAAAATTAAATCTGGATCCTAATTCGTAATTAATGCTTTCTTCTGGCTTTTCACCAGGTTCGTTACCTGGAGGAGAAAAACCTTTATGAATACCACCATATAGCGATGTATTCTGATTGAATTTATAATTAAAACCAATTCCAGGGATAAAAATATCTACATTATTTTCTCTGATTGATAAGTTGGTTCCATTCCGATTTGAATCGTTGGTTCCAAAATTTTCTCTAATTAAGGTAATATTTTCATAACGTAAACCAGGAGTAAGTGTTAAGTTATTATAATTTAATTTATATAAGATCGATCCTGCAAAAGCCTTAGCACTACTTATTCTATTAGAATCACCGCCTCTAGCACCATTAGATGTTAAATTCATTTCGCCATCAATTATATTATAGCCATCAACCCATTGGTATCTATCCTCTTCATCGTAATGGTAACGTAGACCAATTTCAATATCATGAAATAATTTCGCACCAGACCAATGATAATCAAATTTTGTTTGTACGCCTTTAGAGACGTATTTTCTGTTATTTGCTTTTAAAAGAATGGCATCATTATCAGAATTAGTTGTGCCATTAACAATACTCATGTAATCTGGATAGTCTTCAGGATTATTAACAATAGAAGCTATACCAACTCTATTATTATTTACAACAATATCATTTAACTTATACCAGTTTCTTGAAAAACCATTATAGTAAGCGTTTGTTGTGATTCTGAATTGGTTAGAAAAATCAATGTTATGAGTTGCCATAAATTGGATATGATCATTCGTCATTTGGTCATCTTGAGAACTTGCATATCTACTAAAAGAATTTAAGTCAAAATCATTTTGTGTAAGACCTAAATAAGTTTCATTGGATACTTCATCAGCGTACTGAAATTTAAAAGTTAAAGCTTGTTGTAATGCAGCTTCTGGATTTGAATTGATTCTAAATTTAGCTACAAAATCGTTTTTATCAAACCCAGTATTGCTGCCATCAGGCAAGTTTTTAAAACCATCAGAATTCATATTTAAATATTCAACATTGTACCCAAATGTTGGTTTGCTATCCCCAATTTTAAGATATGTTTGTCCCGTATTAAAGCTACCATAATTTGTTCTAAAAGCACCTTTAAACGTTTCAGGAATTTGGGTGCTTACTAAGTTTAAAGCGCCACCAGTGGTAAATGGGCCATATTGTATTTGACTACTACCTTTTAAAATTTCTACAGCTTTCATTCTAGCTATAGATGGGAAATAATAAGCAGCAGGAGAGCTGTATGGAGCTGGTGCTATAAGTACGCCATCTTCCATAATAGATATTTTTGCACTACGTTCAGGTGATGTACCTCGTAAACTGATATTTGGACGCAATCCAAATCCGTCTTCTTCATAAATATTAACACCAGGAACAGTTCTTAAAACTCTATTAATATCTGTGTAATTAAATTTTTCTAATTCTTCAGGTGAAATATAGTAAGATGAACCTGTTCTGTTTTTAGCTTCATACTTACTTCCAAAAATCACTTGAGCATTTATAAGAACTTTTTCAAGTTTTTGAATGGAGTCTTTTTTTGTTTCATTTTCTGATTCTTGTGCATACGAAATTCCTATAATTAGTAGGAAAAATAAAGAGATTTTAGCTTTCATTTTATTTAGACTGATTAAAAATAGTTATTTTTTTGGGTGCAAATTTAAGGATGAATTTTACTTTTACAAAGTTTATTTAGAATAAATAAAAATAAAATTTATAATAATTTGGTTTTCAGATATTTTGAAATTAGTCAGAGTCGTTAAATCGAAAATCAGATTTGGCTTTAAATATGTTTTAAACCAATTTAGAATTCTTTAGTCTAAGTAATAACCTATTAAAACCATTTAGATTGAAAACCATATTATCATCATTTTTCTTATTATTATCGGTTTCATTATTCGCTCAAAAATTTACTTTTGAAGGTATTGTTAAAGATAAACAAGATGTTACTTTGGAAGCTGCTACGGTTTTTGTTCAAAGTGTTCAAGATAGCCTTATTATCGCCTATGGAATAACCAATAAGGACGGGCAATTTTCGATAAAGTCAATGCAGAAAAAGATTCTAAATTGCTATTTAATATAGCATATTTAGGGTATAAACCCTTTTCCAAAGAAATTGAGGTTCCAAAAACAGGAGATCTAAATGTTGGATTTTTGTTCTTAGAGGATGCCGTGGAAGAGTTAGAAACCATATCTATTATTTCTAGATCTCCTCCAATAATTATAAAGAAAGATACTATAGAATATAACGCTGATAGTTTTAAAACACTTCCTAATGATAGAGTAGAAGATTTGCTTAAAAAACTACCTGGAGTTCAAATCGATATTGATGGAAACATTACAGTTAATGGTATTGATGTTGAGGCTATAAATGTGGATGGTATGCGCTTTTTTGGTGAGAAGAATGGGGATACCGCTTTAAAAAATTTACCAAGTAACGTTATTAGTAAAGTACAGGTAACGGATTTTAAAACCAATATGCAAAAGTTTACTGGTGAAGAATCCGACTCTGGTACAAAAGAAATAAATCTGAAAATTAAAAAAGGGAAAAATACAGCATTTTTTGGAGATTTAAATGGCGGGTTTGGGACTGATGATAAATATCAAGCCAATGCTAATTTATTTAAATTGATTGATGGTAAACAGTTGGGTTTTATATCGGGATCTAATAATATAAATATACGACGCGGATTCAACGCACTTCCAGATGCTAAATCTAGTAACGGCTATATTGAATCAGATTTTATAGGTGCTAATTACTCAAAAGGAAGATGGGATGAAACTCGGATTAACGGAAATTATCGATTTAATGCTGATAATGTTGACAATATTCAAAAGCGAGTTCGAGAAAATTTTCTACCCAATTTAAATTATATATCCGAGACGGAAAGCACTAGCACTAGTGATACGGATAATCATATTGGAAGTTTAGATTTAAAGTACATTATCAATCCTAAAAATAAACTATCAAAAAATAGATTGCAGCTTTCCAATGAGTTGGATTTTAGTAGTGATAACTCAGGTTCATTTTCACAATCAGAAACATCTTCAAAATCTATTGATGGCGATTTAATAAGCGATGTAAATTCTAAAAACCAATCCGTGGCTAAAAACAGTAGTATTAAAAATAGTTGGGGTATTATTTCTAGAACAGGAAATGGTAGCGATTTTTTCACTGTAAACCTAAATTCTAATTTTAGTCAATCAAATTCAGATTCTCAAAATTATTCTGAAAATATTTTATGTGCGAGTAATAGAACCAGAATTCAAGATCAAATTATAAATACAGATAATGGCACATCTAACATAAATTTTAATGGTATGTGGTTTAAGCAATTGCTTCCTAACTTCAGAATTATACCAAAATACAACGCTAGTTTAAGTCACAATAAAAATGAAAAATACGTTTTTGATTTTAATGAAATTGAATATGAATACACAGATTTTAATGAATTACAAAGTTTTGATAGTAAATACGTAACCACCACAGTTAAACCTGCTTTAAGATTAAGATATGACTATAATTATTTTCGTTTTGAAGTGGAAGGAGCGTTTACAAATACCTACCGAAAATATACGGATCAACTTGTAAGCGAGCGAGATTTTAATGCAGATTTTGAATATATTACTTATGCAGCTAGACTGCGGTATCGAGATAAAAACGGCTATAAAAACCTAACGCTAAACTATAATCAGAGTGTAGATTTACCCACAGTAGCACAATTACAGCCTGTGGAAGATTTTGGTAATCAAACTAATATAAAAATAGGGAATCCGTTTTTAAAACCAGAAGTAAATCATAATATAAATTTCGAATATCAAAATAATTTAGCATTTTACAACATCAATATTACAGGAAATGCTAGAGCCCAATTTGTTAATGATAAAATTGTTAACTCAACAATAACCGATTCATATTTAATTAGATTTACCACCTATGATAACATTAATGGCGACTATTCGTTAAGCGGAAATACTGCTATTTCAAAATCATATTTCAACAAAAAAACAAATTTTAATATTAATTTAAGGTTTTTTGCTTCTTACAATAATAACATCTCTTTACAGAACGCTGTTAAGTTTGTTTCAAGAAACACCACGTTAAGGCCATCTACATCCTTTAGGTATTCTTATGATAATAAATTAGATTTAAGTGCCACATATAGTTACTCTATAAATAACAACGTTTTTGATACTGACGTGTTTGTTGACAACAGTTTCTTTATTCAAAATTTAAATTTTGACGCCTCTATTTTCTTTTTAAAGAACGCTTTTTTTTCTAACAAATTAGCATACCGATACAACAGTAGAGTTGGTGATGACTTTGATGCTGATGCTGTTTTTTGGAATGCAGGATTAGGTATTCAATTATGGAAAAATAAGGGCACCTTAACGCTTGTAGGTTATGATATTTTAGGACAGAATAATGGCTTTAGAAGAATGGTTACAAATACTTATATTCAAGATTTGGACAATAATATTTTAGAGCAATATTTCATGGTCACTTTTGTTTTTAAATTTGGAAGAGTAGCAGGGCAAAATATGAACGAAATACCCAAGGGACTAGGAAGAGGTCTAAGGGGTGGCTATCGAAGACGATAATGTCATATAATTTTTTTAGTGAATATTATTAATTAAGGAAACGAAAAAAATGCTTAGATTTGCACGCAATTATAACAGTAATTGCAACATGACTGCACATCAAGATAAAATTTTAGGAGAAGGGTTAACTTACGATGACGTTCTTTTAGTTCCAGCCTTTTCTGAGGTTCTTCCACGAGAAGTAAATATTCAATCAAAATTCACAAGAAACATCACTATCAATGTTCCTATTATTTCGGCAGCTATGGATACCGTTACCGAAAGTAAAATGGCTATTGCTATGGCGCAAGAAGGCGGTATTGGGGTTTTACACAAAAACATGACTATTGAGGCCCAGGCTTTAAAAGTTCGTAGAGTTAAACGTGCAGAAAGTGGAATGATTATAGACCCTGTAACATTGCCTTTAACTGCCACAGTTTTAGATGCTAAACAAAACATGGCTGAACATGGTATTGGGGGTATTCCTATTATTGATGATTCTGGAACTTTAAAAGGTATTGTTACCAATAGAGATTTAAGGTTTGAGAGAGATAATAAACGCCTAATAACTGAAGTGATGACAAGCGAAAATTTGGTTACTGCTGCTGTAGGAACTTCATTAAAACAAGCTGAAATAATCTTACAACAACATAAAATTGAAAAGTTATTGATTGTTGATGATTATTATAAACTTTCTGGATTAATTACTTTTAGGGATATTACTAAATTAAATCAAAAGCCAATGGCTAACAAAGATGAGTATGGCCGTTTGAGAGTTGCTGCTGCTATTGGAGTTACAGCAGATGCTGTTGAAAGGGCTGAAGCTCTTGTTAATGCTGGTGTTGATGCGGTTGTTATTGACACTGCTCATGGGCACACAAAAGGTGTAGTTGGTGTATTAAAAGATATAAAATCAAAGTTTCCACAATTAGATGTTATTGTTGGTAATATTGCAACAGGTGCAGCTGCAAAATATTTAGTTGAAGCAGGAGCTGATGCTGTAAAAGTTGGTATTGGACCAGGATCAATTTGTACTACTCGAGTTGTTGCTGGTGTTGGGTTTCCTCAATTTTCTGCTGTTTTAGAAGTAGCGGCAGCAATAAAAGGAAGTGGTGTACCTGTAATTGCAGATGGTGGTATTCGTTATACTGGTGATATTCCAAAAGCTATCGCAGCTGGTGCAGATACAGTGATGTTAGGGTCTTTATTAGCAGGAACAAAAGAGTCTCCTGGAGAAACCATAATTTACGAAGGACGTAAGTTTAAATCATATAGAGGTATGGGTTCTGTTGAAGCTATGAAGGAAGGTAGTAAAGATCGTTATTTCCAAGATGTTGAAGATGATATTAAAAAACTTGTACCAGAAGGTATAGTAGGGAGAGTGCCATATAAAGGAGATTTATATGAAAGTATTCATCAGTTTATTGGAGGTTTACGTGCTGGTATGGGATACTGTGGTGCAAAAGATATTAAAACTTTAAAAGAAACTGGGAAGTTTGTGAAAATTACAGCTAGTGGCATTAATGAAAGTCATCCGCATGATGTAACTATTACTAAAGAATCTCCTAATTACTCGAGATAATTTTTTCACTTAAAATAGATATAATCAAAAGGCCAAAGTATTTTGCTTTGGCCTTTTGATTATATCTATTTATGTTTGTTATCTATTAAATAAAAACTAAAACTAAAGTTAATGCTATCCCAGCGATGGCAAAGAACATACCTTTTTTAAAAACGGGCATTTTTGGCGTGTACATCCAAAAAGCAGAAAGTACAAAAAACAATAAAGAGGCACCAAAAAAAATGTTTAAATAATATAAAGGACTATTAGTTGTTGCTTTATGTAAGCGCTCCATTTTTTCAAGTAAAAATGGAAGTTCCATTTTTTTTACGGTCGACATTCCGGTTTTTTGATTATAATTTCCATCTTTAAAATAAAGTATATAGCCCTCTGTTTTTTCAACTTTAACAGCCATCCGTAATTTAGGACTTAATTCTCCAACTGTTAGATTAGTTTCTAATTGAGTTTGTGATACAACTTCTTTTTTTAAAAAGTCAGTTTCTCTAAAAATCATTATAATACCACTTAGAGCATAAACAGCCATTATTCCTGCTAAAAAATATCCTAAATATCTGTGTATGATTCTAATTTGAAATGAAAAAGGTGTTTTTCGCTTAGCCATAATTTATTTTTTTATCTCTATTCAAATTACTTGTAGTTTAATCCAAATCCAAATTTAAAAAGTGGATTTTCACTATCATAAGGAACATCTGTTTTTTGATTTGCTACTGCTTTCATTGATGATGGTAATTCAAAAGGTAGTTTTCCTATCGGTTTTGTATTTCCAAAAAGGACTTCACAAACAGAGATGTCACTAGCTCCATAATCTGCAATTAATGCTACTGCATTTGCAGTTATTTCTGGTATAACGGCAGGTCTGTCTAAATAAAGGTCTACTATAGTTGGAACTGTTTTTAATAGTTTCAAAATATTATCTTTTTCTTCGCCTTTGAAGTCTAAATCACCATGATGAAAACTAAGCGCTAACGGTACTTTAGATTCTGCTGGATACCAAGGTGTATTTAATCTAACAATTGCAAAATCTGCATCCTCAGGCTTCGATACTACTCTCGCATAGTTTGATACTGTAGTAGAATCTATATTTTGAACGTATACTTTGTATTTGCGTTTGGTTAATGGTAATGTAGTATTATCATTTTTTAAAAGTGTCATAGAAATTTGTTGTGTTTTTTCACCAAATTTTCTTGATGATTCATTACCAACTATAGTATTTACTTTTGATTCATCAACAAATGGATTGTCGAATAATCCTAATTGGAATTTCTGGCGAAGTAATCTTTTTACTGAAATATCAATTCTCTTTTCTGTTAATTTTCCTTCTTTAACCAATTCTATTATAAACTCAGGAATCATTTCCCCACCAAATTGATCACAACCTGCATCTATAATTTTTTGAACACGATCTTTAGTATTTAAATCTTCAACACCCCAAGCCCTAGCTTTCCAAACTATTTCTGATCCCATAGGGGCATCAGAAATTAAACCCCAATCGGTACAAACCACACCATCATATTTGTATTTTTCTCTTAATAATGTTGTGATTATCATTTTGTTATAAGACATTCCTACATTTTCATCTGTTTGATCAGTAGGCACACCGTAGTAAGGCATGATTGCTGCTGTGTTAGCTTTAAAAGCAGCCTCAAAAGGTATCAAGTGATAATCAAAATTTTTACCTGGATAAATTTGTCCTTTTTGAAAAGCAAAATGTGGATCTAAACCTTCTTTTTGTGGTCCACCACCAGGAAAATGTTTTGTCATACAAGCAACACCATCAGTTAAGTTTTTATTTTGTAAGCCTTCAATATATGGCTTTACTAATCTAGCAGTTAATTCAGCATCTTCACTAAAGTTACCACTAATTCTAGCCCAACGTGGTTCTGTAGCTAAGTCGATTTGTGGGTGAAGTGCTTCTCTGATTCCAATAGCGAGGTACTCTTCCCTTACAATTTCAGCAAATTCTTTAACAATTGCTTCATCTCCAATTGCAGCAAAACCTGGCATCTCACAAAATTGACTAAAACCTGTAGATGTCATTGCTATCACATTTTTACCAAGATGATGCCTCGGATCAGAAGCTATAGTAACAGGAATACCTAATCGCTTTTTTTCTGCAATTTTTTGAGTATTATTATACCATTTGGCAAAAATATTTGGATCTTCAGGAATTGACCAAATATTAAAATGAGTCATTTTACGGATATTCATATTTTCCACAACATTAGGTAAACGTCCCGCAAAACCAGATAAACCTTCTTTGCCATCTGGAATTCCATCTTCACTTATGGGAGCTCCATGAATAAACATCATACCTGCTTTTTCTTCTAAAGTCATTTGACTTAATAAATCCGATATTCGTCTTTCTACAGGCTGAGTAATATCTTCATAGACATCAAGTTCATTATTATTATTTAAGTCTCTAAATTGAGTACTTTCCTTGGTTAATACGCTACTAGATTGATTAATTACTAGTTTTGGTAGTTTTACTTCTTTATTTGTTTCACAACAAACAAATAAAATAATAACAAATATTAGTTTAATTGTTAATTTCATGATTTATTATTTTATTATGTCTTTTTAACACAATAAAGATATGGATTAATTTTATTACTTTAACACAATAAAAAAATAATTGTAAATGGAAAGTAAAAATCTTACAGAAGATTTTATAAAACATATAAAAACCTATGTCCCTGGTGTTTCTCTTGACTGTGTTATTTTTGGTTATAGAAATGGTGTGTTGCATGTTTTACTGTTAAAATATTTTGATATTAATGTATGGGCTTTACCAGGAGGATTTTTACCTAATGATATGGAGATGAAAGAAGCTGCTAATGATGTTTTATTTAATCGTACAGGTCTTCAAGAAATTTTTCTAACTCAATTTCAAACTTTTAGTAGTCTGAATAGAGGATGGGATAAAAATATTCAAAGTAGAGTAGCGAAGGAAAAATTGCAATTAATGTGGCCTAAAAAGCATCAAGAAGAATTTAAGTCTTGGTTTAATCAACGATTTATTTCAACTGCTTATTTAGCTTTAATACAAGTTGATAAAGCCTCTCTTACTGCGGATGATTTGAGTGAATGCTGCGAATGGAAACCAATCTCAGAATTGCCAGATTTAGTATTAGATCATAAGTTAATCATAGAAATGGCATTAAATTATCTAAAGGTTCAAATAAATTATCTCCCTATTGGAAAATCATTATTGCCATACAAATTTACTATGTTAGAATTGCAAAAACTCTATGAATCTATATTACAAAAACGTTTAGATAGAGGAAATTTCCAAAGAAAAATGTTGAAATTAGGAATATTTGATAAACACGAAAAATTAATGACAGGAGCTTCAAATAAGGCTCCTTTTCTTTATAGTATTGATGAAGAATCTTATAATAATTTACTACTTGAAGGCATTGGTTTTCGTTAAATAATCATCAATATGATTCAAACAGGAATCATATTGATGATTTAATTAAATCTTATGAGACTTATTGTAATGTAACTGGGAAAGTTGCTTCAATATCCGTTTCACCCCCTGCGTTTGTAATGTCTCCTTCAAAAACACCAGAAGCAGCTTTATTTGGTTTATGGCGTAGTGTAACAGTTATGTTACCTGAACCAGCAGAAGAAGCAGTAATTAATGCAAATTCTAAACCAATTGGATTACTATTCCTATCGCTATCAGCATAAGTAAATGTTGCTATATTATTTGAAGATTGAAAGAAAAATTGATGTTCGTCATCTTCCTCTTCAATTTCTGAATTTATAAGTTCAGCTGGAGATTCTGTCTCATTTAACAAGGTTAAACTTCCGTTATAAGTTGTATTAATAACTAACGGACCTGAAACTGTTAAATCGGGTTCGTTTGGACCATCACCATCTAAATCTCTTATTTGAAGAGTAACTGTTGTGCCACCACTAATAGGAGTTAAAACAGCTGTTAATGTAGTTATAACTTCTTCTTCATTTACAGGAGTTGGATTGTCATCATCATTAGAGCAAGCTAAAAATCCAAGAGTTGATAAAAATAAAATTGATAATTTTTTGAATGTTTTCATTTTTGTTTTTTTTAAATATGTTAATAATTTAATTTTAATTGTAACATAAAATTTCTTCCTAGGTCATCGGCAAAATAACGTAGTCTGTTAAGATATTCTCTGTAAGAAACATTAAAAATATTAGTAATATTGAAACCTATATTTAGATTTGTTTTGTTTGATAAATTAAGGGTAATATCACTTTGGAAATGTAGAATATGATAGGCAGGTGGAGGAGAACTTACATCTACTAATACCATTTCTTGTGTTCTTGGTATAAACACTTCAAAGTTGTTATTTGGGAAATCGTTTTGTCTTAATACCAATTCACTTTGTAATTCCGAATTGAAATCTAACCATTTTTTATTTGAATATCCCAAGACATTAACTGTTTTGAATGATGGAATATCGATTAACGCTTGCTCTCTAGTTATATCTCTGCCTTTTATAAATGAAGATTTATTATTAAATGACCATTGCTCATTAATTTTATAATTAGCCGTAATATCAATTCCAAACAAAACGGCGTTAGTTTGATTATTACTCCAAACTGGAAAAGCGCCACGAATGGTTTGTTCTGTTCCTATAGGTTCAATAAAAAGATAGTCGCTAATATGATTATAAAAAGCTTCAAGATTTATTGAAAAAGATTTTTTATTATACTGATATGTCCCAGAAACTCTATTAGAAGTTTCTTTTTTAATGCGTAAATCTCCTAATTCAATTCTTGCTGCTGAGTGGTGTAATCCATCACTAAATAATTCAGAAGGATTTGGAGCTCTATTAGATAATCCATAATTAAAAATAAAAGTATTATATGCATCTGCTTTATATGACATTCCAGTAGAAGCAGATATATTATGATAGTTAAAAATAGGATTAGTAAGTAATTGTGAACCTAAATCTTCTATAACAATATTCCCAAAATCTTGGTCATAGCCACGTTCTATCCAACGACTGGTTTGATAGAATTTTTTAGCATCAATACGATTAAAATCATAACGAAAGCCATAATCCAAACTAATTTTATCATTTAATCTCATCCCTGAAATAACAAAAACACCTAAATCATATTTATAATAATCTGGTATTATGCGTCTTACACCAGTATCAGGATTTGCAAAATTATTTTGATACGCAGCGCTAACTCCAAATTCATTGGTAGTATTACTTTTAGAATCTAATTTCAAACGTGTTCTAATAGAATGTGTTTTTAAAGTTAGGTCTATGGCTGCTTTGTCTCTGTCATTACCAACACGGATATCGTATTCAAAACGTTGATTATTTTGAAAATCATATTGTAATTCGACGCGTCCAAATTTTTTAAAACGTTTGTAAAAATCAGCCTTTATGATTTGATGGGTTACATCTTGGCGAGGTGAGTTGATATCGTAACTAAAACCTTCAACCACTAAAGGTTGTTGACTATTAATAGCGTTAACTAAATCTTCAATATTTCCAATATGAGAAGCTCTTAAAATGGCAATTTTATTATTTAAGTAACTATAAAATACATTAAAACCTTGTTCAAATTTTTTAAATCCTGTATTGATTGAAAAGCCTGAAGATTTTAAACCAGTATTGGTTAAATTATAATTTGGCGTTTCAAAATCACCAAAACGTTTTATAGATGCTTGTCCATTAATATACCAACCTTTTTGATAGGTTTTTGTTAATGAAGAATTTAAACTATAACCATTACCATTGCTTTGACCATTAATAATTGTATTTCCGTAAAGTGAATCAATTAAACTAATATTAGATGGTTTTAATACAATAACACCTCCAATAGCATCGCCTCCAAAAGCCAATGCATTAGCCCCTTTTATTACATTAATGCTTCCTGCAGTATTTAAGTCAATATTTGGAGCATGCTCAATGCCCCATTCTTGGTCTTGTAAACGAACCCCGTTGGTCATTACTATAATTCTACTACTATGCAAGCCATTAATTACAGGTTTAACAATAGAGTTTCCTGTATTTATAGAAGATACACCGCTAATTTGTTTTAAAGCGTCTCCAAGACTAAAAGCACTATAACGTTCAATATCTTCACTTTTAAGAAGTATTTCTTGAGATGTATTAGTTAATTTATTGTTTGAAGTTCCTTCAACTTTAACTTCACTCAGTTCCTCAAAATGATGTTCTAAATTAATTTCAAAAAACGTATCACCACTAATTAGAATGTTCAAACGTTTAGTTTCGCATCCTAAATGTGAGACAACAATAGTTAATTTACCATCACATAGGTTATCAATTGAAAATTTCCCATTGATATCAGAGGTAGTATATTTATCAAGATTTTCAATATAAATAGCAGCAGCTACAATAGGTGTTCCATCGTGAAAATCATGAACTTCTCCAAAAAATTTTGAAGTGCAATTTTGACTGTTAGCTAGATTTAATATTGTACAAGCTAAAATCAATACATAGTATTTCATTTTATAGATTTTTAGTTTAAATAATAAATTATTTTAAACTAAAAATGGAGGTCCGCGAAGAGAAAACGATAATTGCCGATGATTATAAAAAAAATTATATGTTAAAAATGAAATTTTGTTATGTGAAATTTGCGGGTTATACTTTTTAAGATTGGTGGAAAAAAAATAGTGGTTATTAATTTGAAATTTATGAAAATCACAATCTAAATCAACTTTATGAATATGTGTTGTTGTACTACCTTTACATATTTCATGTTTCTGATGAGCATAAATATGATTGAGTTTAACAACACTTGGAACAATCAATATTGATACTAACAAAACTGTTAGTATTTTAAAACAAATATGTTCCTTCAATCGATTCATTAATCTAAAAAGCGTTTTAATCCCAACCTTATAAGCATCTTTTTTTCAAAATTCCAGAAAAATTTATATTGTCCAAACATCCAACCAAAAAAAACTAGCATAAACTGATACATAACAAAAAGTAAAATTATGCGTATAATCCAATAACTTATTGTTCCAAAGTTTTCGGAGGTAATATTTAGGAAACTTAAAATAGGTTTACCTATTAAAGATGCAAAAGAACCAGTTAAAGAAAACACTAATAATATGACAATAATTTGCCAGTTATTTTCAATGCCCCAACGTTCTTTTAATTTTTCCAAAATTGCAATTTTATGCAAAAATAATGAAAAAGTATTTAAATTCTAGGCAACAGTTGAGTTAACCTTTCATTATATGTTAATTGAAAATAAATAAAGTAATTGTAAAGTTTGTAATTAACATCGTATCCATAATCGATACCCGTTTGATAATCAATTTGTAATTCATATAAAGTAGGGTCAAATTTTAGTGGTTGTAAAACCCTTTGATTCCATGCAACAACATATTGATAATTTCGCATTTCTAAAAATTGTTGAGAATAATATCCTTCTGGTCGTGCTGTACTCATTAACCAATAATTAAAGCCTGGTTCAATTATAATTATTTCGTATTCTAAATCATCATTTGCAATGGTAACCGTATCATTTTGTTTTATGTTTGCCAGCTTTTCATCTTCTTTGTTTGATGTGGTTTTTGATGTTTTGCAATTAAAAACTAGTACAGAAATTAGTAAGGTGTAAAAAATATTTTTCATAGTGTTTAAGTTTATTTATACTTCAAAAGTAGGACACATTCTGAGCTTAGAATAATTATAATGAGTGTATGCTACTTTTAAGTGAGTAAACTTTACTTATTAAAGTTACGAAAATCATTACTTAAAATTTTGGTTTTTAATTGATTTAACAAAAAAGAGCTAAGCTGTGGGCTTAACTCTTTGATATATTGAGAAAGTAAATAATTATTTTCCAAATAAACCGCCTAATAAACCACCAAGGCCACCTTTCTTTTTATTGCCTCCTAACACCATTCCTGCTACGTCATCAATTACACTTCCATCTCCATCAGCATCTAAAATTGATTCTAAAAAGCTTTGCTCATTTTTGGCTGAACTGCCACCTAGAAGACCTCCAAGTAAACTTTCAATACCACCTGAGTTACTTACGTTTTGTTGTTTAGCTTGGTTACCTAAAATCCCCATTAAAATAGGAGCTGCTACTTTTAGTATTTGAGCAACAGAACCTGCATCCATTCCGGATTTTACACCTAGAGTATTTGCTACATTTTGTTGTTTGTTTCCTAAAACATGACCTAATATTTTTTCACCATCATTTAAAACATTTGAATCTACACCGCCACCAAATAAACCTCCTAAATTGTCAAGTATACTTCCATCATGTTTGCTGCTTAAAGCTCCTAACAATCCTTCTGCACCTTGAGGCGTAGATGCGTTACGTTTCATAGCTTGCATTAAAACGGGTAGAGCCATTGTTAAAACATCCTGTGTTTTATTTTGTGGTTGATTGGTTTGACCTGCAACGCCACTAATAATAGTTTTTCCAAGGTCACTGTTTAATAAATCTAAAATTCCAGACATGATTTTGTATTTTAATTTTTAAAATGATTAATAATTAGGATTTCAATGTACAAAAAAAGTCCTAACGTTTATAGTTAGGACTCAAATATTACATTTAGGTCACATTTATTATTAGGTTATCCTAAAATACTAATTATTTGTGATGCTAATTCAGTCCCAATTCTATCTTGAGCTTCATTAGTTGCAGCACCAGTATGTGGAGTTAATGAAAGGGCTGGATTCATTAATAAAGGCATTTCTGGTTTTGGTTCATTTTCAAAAACATCTAGTGCAGCTCCTGCTACTTTGCCTTTTTCAATAGCTTTTACTAGTGCCACTTCGTTAACTACTCCGCCACGAGCGGCATTAGCTATAATAACGCCATCTTTCATGATGTTAAATTCTGCTTCATCAATAACATATTCTTTTTGAGCGGGTACATGAAGTGTTATAAAGTCTGACTGTTTTAAAACGTCTTCTTTCGAAATCGTTTTAATTTCAAAATTAACTTTTTGTCCATCAAAAAAGTCTAACTCTAAATTAACTTTTTCTAAAAACGGATCGAATGCTATTACTTTCATCCCGGCTCCTAAAGCTACTTTAGCTGTAGCTTGACCTATTCGACCAAAACCTAAAACTCCTAAAGTTTTACCTTTCAATTCAATACCTTTTGAGTACGCTTTCTTTAATTTACCAAAATTAGTATCTCCTTCTAAAGGCATATCTCTGTTAGAATTATGTAAAAAACGAGCTAGTCCATAAAAATGACCAAAAACTAATTCTGCAACTGAATGTGATGAAGAAGCTGGCGTGTTTATTACATGTAAACCTTTTTCACGAGCATATTCCACATCAATATTATCCATGCCAACACCACCACGGCCTATGATTTTCAGGCCTGGGCAAGCATCAATTAAATCCTTACGCACTGTGGTTGCACTTCTTACTAATAAAACTACTATGTTTTTTTCGTTTATATAATTGATTAATTGTTCTTGAGCTACCGTTGTAGTTATTACTTCATATCCGCCTTTTTCAAGTGCTTCAATACCGCTTTTTGAAATTCCGTCGTTTGCTAATACTTTCATTTTTTTATTTAAAAGTTAAAAGTTAAAAGTTAAAAGTTATTTGAATACTTAAAAGTTCAACTTGTAATTAATTTTTTTATTTTTAAAAATTTTAGTAAGTATTTTAAAATGAAACTACTTACTAAAAACTATTTTATGCTTTACTTTCTAATTCACTCATAACTTCAACTAATACTTTTACACTATCAATTGGTAAAGCATTATACATTGAGGCTCTATATCCACCAACACTTCTATGACCATTCACGCCGCTAATACCAGCCTCTTTTAACATAGTCTCAAAAGTATCTTTTAAATTATCATTTACTAAGTTAAAAGTAGCATTCATGTGAGAACGATCTTCTTTCATAGCGAAACCTTTAAATAATGGGTTTAAATCAATTTCAGAATACATTAATCTCGCTTTTTTTTCGTTTTCTTTTTCAATTCCAGCTATCCCTCCAACGCTTTTTAACCATTCTAATGTTAACATAGACGTATAAACTGCAAAAACAGGAGGTGTATTGTACATGCTTCCTTGTTTAATGTGTGACTTATAATCCATTATAGAAGGTATTTTTCTAGATACTTTACCTAAAATATCTTCTTTAACAACTACTAAGGTAGTTCCTGCAGGTCCCATATTTTTTTGTGCTCCAGCATATATTAAATCAAATTTTGAGAAGTCTAAAACTCTAGAAAAAATATCACTACTCATATCACAAACCATAGGAATAGGTGAGTTTGGAAAAGATTTAATTTGAGTTCCAAAAATTGTATTGTTAGAAGTACAGTGAAAATAATCGTAATTTTCTGGTATATCAAAACCTTTTGGAATGTAATTAAAATTAGCTTCTTCTGAAGATGCTACTTCATAAATGTCATCTAAAAGTTTAGCTTCACTAATAGCTTTTTGACTCCATGCTCCTGTATTTAAATAGCCTGCTCTTTTTTCGAGAAGATTCATTGCAACCATTAAAAACTGTGCGCTAGCTCCGCCTTGTAAAAACAAAGCTTTATAGCCTTTGCCTTCTAAACCTAAAAGTTCTAAGGCTAGTGCTCGAGCTTTTTCCATAACATCAACAAAAGGTTTGCTTCTGTGTGAAATTTCAATTAATGATAACCCACTGTTATCAAAATCTATAATAGCTTCTGAAGCTTTAAGTAAAACTTCTTGTGGTAAAATACTTGGTCCTGCACTAAAGTTGTGTTTCTTCATTTTATGATGTGAAATTTAAAGATGTAAAGTTCCTAATTAATTGGTTATTTCATATTGAAAATTCAATAATTTTTTCATCAAATTGCTAACAAAAATTCAACAGAATCGACACTATCCGCATAATCCCAAAGTTTCGGTTTTTGGGTAGAGCCAAATGTAATTTCGTTTTCTAAGAATCCTTTAGAGACAATACACTGAATTTGTTCTTTTTCTGTTTTTAATTTTTCTTTTAACTGGTTTTTATCTTCATAATATTCATAAAACAAAGTGGCTATGGGAGAGGCATAGCTTTTATCTTCTTTAATCATAAAAAAACCATTTTCAAGCATTTCAAATTCGCTCATTAAGTAAACAGCTTTGTTGTAATCGTAATTATTGGCATATTTAGCTTTATTAATTATTGGATGCCAGTGGTACATAGCCTCAAAAAAAGTATCAAATTTGTAATCTTTGGGAACAAATATTTTTGAAACGTTTCTGCAACCTAGTCCGTAATATCTAAAAATATCTTCTGAGAGTGTTTTTAATTCTTCGTGAGTTTCGTCGCCATTTAAAACAGCTACAGAGTTTCTGTTATTTCTAATAATGGAAGGTTTATCTTTAAAATAATACTCAAAATAACGAGCGGTATTGTTGCTGCCAGTTGCAATAATAGCATCAAAATTTTCTAATTTATTTTCTGTAAAAGTTATAATTCTTTTAAAAGTAGGCTCAACAAATTCTAAATATTTAGCTAAATAAGGAAGTAAATGTTTATCATTTGAAGATTGCTTTACAATAACGTGGTGACCAGTAATCAACACAGTTAAAAAATCATGAAAGCCAACTAAAGGAATGTTCCCAGCCATTATAATAGCTACTTTTTTAGGGCTTATTGCATTAATATTATAAGATTGAAGCCATGAGATTAAATTTTCTTTTTTTAAAGAATCACTCCATCCTTTTAAAGCAAAGGTTATGTTTTCTTTAGTAAACCAACCATTATGTTCTTCAGCAAGTTTTATTTGGTGTTTAAAGCCGTCATAGAAAGTGTCGTTGTGTTCAATATTATTATTTTTCTGATAGACTTCGTTAGAAAATTGCTCTAAAAACTCTCCTAATTTTATAAAAGCGTTAATTCTTTGTTCTAATTGCATTCTAATTTGGTTATGAATGGTTTTGGCTTTATTTTTGCAATTGCAAAGTTAGAAAGAAAAAAATGCTATGGCAATTATAATAACAGACGAATGTATAAATTGTGGTGCTTGTGAACCTGAGTGCCCAAATACAGCAATATACGAAGGTGCCGATGATTGGCGCTATAAAGATGGTACTAGTTTAAATGGTACTGTAGTTTTAACAAATGGTACTGAAGTTGATGCAGATGAGGCACAAACACCAATAAGTGATGAGGTTTATTACATTGTGCCAGATAAATGTACGGAGTGTAAAGGTTTTCATGACGAGCCACAATGTGCTGCAGTTTGTCCTGTAGATTGTTGTGTGCCAGATGATAGTCATGTTGAAACCGAAGAGGAACTATTAGCTAAACAGCGTTTTATGCACCCTGATTGATAGTAGATAATCGACAGTAAAATATATGTAAACCCTGAGCGTAAGCTTGGGTTTTTTTTTGGATAAGATTTTAATTCAATTCACTATCTGCAAAATAATCAACAGTTTTAAAAGCATATATTATTATGAAACTTAAACCGTATTTCGCCTTTTATTCATTATTATGTTTTGGTTTTATTTTTTTACAATCAAACCTATCTGCCAAAAATCCTAAGCCTCTATTGAAGATAAACTTTGATGATAATACTAATTCAAAAGAATTTAATGCTATTATTAATCTTAAAAACATTGAAATTGCTGAAGGAAAAGGTATTAATGGGTCAACTGGTATTAAAGCGAGCTATGTTGGTTTTGATAAAGGAAGTGAGCGCATGGTAAATAATATCCGGCTACCAGAATCATATAATGAGGCAACACTTAATTATGCTGTTGCTTTTGACGAAGATTTTCAATTTCCAAGAGGCGGAAAATTACATGGTCTCGCACCAGAAAAAAGAATTACAGGAGGAAAACCAATGCAAAAAGATGGATGGAGCGCACGTATTTGTTTCAAAAAAAATGGTGTTGTTACTTCCTATGTTTACCACCAAGATTTAAAAGGAAAATATGGGGAGGGTAAGCCATCTCCAAACTTTTATTTTAAAAAAGGACAGTATTATCAAATGGCTATTTACGTTAAAATTAATACGCCGGCTTTTGCTTCTAATGGTGAAGTCATTATTTACGCCAATGGAAAGGAAATATCCTCTTACAAAGGGTTGCAATTAAGAGCTGTCGAAGGGAAGGATACTGAAATTAACAATTTTCTTTTTTCAACCTTTCATGGAGGTAATTCCCCAGATTTTGCACCAAAAGACAATAATGGTAATTATACTACTGTTTACGCTTGGTTTGATAATTTTGAAGTTTATGAAGGCTTGTATGTTGTTTCGCGTGAAACTTAATTTTTAACAAAGTTTTCCAAATCTTTTTGATTTGGCTTTGTAAAAAAAAAGATAAAACAAAAAAGTTTTGCTAAGTACATAATCGGAATTCATTGCAATTCATTAACCTTCAGCTACTACCATACACAAAATCAATAAGCGTAACGCCAAAATCAATCATCACTTTTAAACGTTTTTATTTCCTGTAAAGGCTCTAAAGTTTCTTCGTTTTCCCAAATGGTATTTTGGTATTGACTTAATATGTTAATAGTAACTTTTTCCGCTTTCTGTAAATAAATAGAAAATGTGTGTTATTTTATCTTTTATTTTTACGAGTTCAAGAGAGTTAAAATCACCTTTATAGGTTTCGCTTTTTTAAATTTATTTCTTGATCTGTAGGTGTTAATTCTAAATCAAATTTTCTCAAAAACATATCATTTCCTTGACCAAATTTGCCTTCAGAGTATAATAGGTAATAACCATTTTCATCCTTCCCAACTATATCCAAAGGAATTTCTCTTTTTTCATTTTTAAAAACAGATCCAAAATCTACTTTAATATCATTTTGAGAAAAGCTAAAATTAAAAGATATGGTTATAAGAATAACAATAAAAAACTTGCTCATACAGATTGAAAATTTAAGATAAATCAAGAGATAAATATAAGATATCTATCAATTCAATAATTATATTTTAAGAATTTTTAATTCTCAATTTTAAGAGTCTTAGCTTTTTACTTGGCTTTAAAGTGTTTTTTTTTAATTTGATGGTTTCATGAGGTGTAATTAAGTTAAAAGCTAATTTAGTTAAGTATTAAATGATTGATTTTTTCATTAATTAATCTCATTATAAAACTTTAGGAGAGGTTATAAATTAAGATGGATACATAGTTAAGACAATTAAAATATGTTTCTTTATTGATGGTTTGAGTAAACTAAACTATTAAAGCTTTGAAATGTTACAAAAAATAATAAAGGAATTAATTACATTTGCACTCGCAAAAATAAAAGTAAATCATGAAAGCAGGCATCGTAGGATTACCAAACGTAGGAAAATCAACTTTATTTAATTGTTTGTCAAACGCTAAGGCGCAAAGCGCCAACTTTCCGTTTTGTACCATAGAGCCAAATATTGGTGTTGTAAACGTTCCAGATCCACGTTTAGAAAAGTTAGAATCGTTAGTTAATCCAGAGCGCGTTGTACCTGCAACGGTTGAAATAGTTGATATAGCTGGACTAGTAAAAGGAGCTAGTAAGGGTGAAGGTTTAGGTAACCAGTTTTTAGCAAATATTAGAGAAACTGATGCTATTTTACATGTATTGCGTTGTTTTGATAACGATAATATTGTGCATGTTGATGGTAATGTTAATCCTATTAGAGATAAAGAAACTATCGATATGGAATTACAACTTAAAGATCTTGAAACGGTTGATAAAAAACTTGATAAAGTAAAACGTGCAGCTAAAACAGGAAATAAAGAGGCTCAAAAAGAAGAGGCTATTTTGTTAAAAATTAAGTCGAGTTTAGAAGCAGGAATATCAATAAGAGCTCTTGATTTTACTGAAGAGGATTATATTGATTTTGTAAAACCCTCTCAATTTATAACAGAAAAACCTGTTATGTATGTTTGTAATGTTGATGAGGGATCAGCAGTTTCTGGTAATGCTTATGTAGAGCAAGTAAAAGATGCCGTTAAAGATGAAAATGCTGAGGTTTTAGTTTTAGCTGTAGGTACAGAGGCTGATATTAATGAGTTAGATGATTACGAAGAGCGTCAAATGTTTTTACAAGATATAGGATTAGATGAAGCTGGATCTGCAAAGTTAATTCGTGGCGCCTACAAATTATTAAATCAACAAACCTATTTCACAGCTGGTATTAAGGAAGTTAGAGCTTGGACAATTGATATTGGCGCTACTGCGCCACAAGCAGCTGGTGTAATTCATACGGATTTTGAAAAAGGTTTTATACGTGGTGAAGTTATCGCTTATGAAGATTATGTTACATACGGTAGCGAAGCTAAAGTTAAAGAAGCTGGTAAAATGCGAGTAGAAGGTAAAAATTATATTGTTAAAGATGGTGATGTGATGCACTTCTTGTTCAATGTATAATTACAGAAACCTATTTTAAACTTTTATTAACTTAGATCTAAAAACTTGTTTTGATTAAGCAATAAATATAGATTTTATCAAAATTCTTTAAAACATTCCAATGAAAAGTTTGTAGAAGCCAAAATTTCGGTTTAATCGAGTTAAATGAATAGTTGATTGTTAGGGTATTCACTTTGGTAATAAAGAGCAATTAACTTCAAAAATTACAGGATTTGAAAATCCAAATTATTTTGCATATGAAATAGTTTCCGGAGCTTTCAAATGTTTTAGTCATTAACATCATTTTCGTGAAAGCGAAAAGAAAACAATATTGAAAGATGTTTTTTACTTCTAATCTCCTTTTGGGGTTATAGGTAAATTAACTAATTGGTTATTCATAAAAACTTATATGATTAAGCTTTTGAAAACTAGAAACTCATTTTTGAAAAACCAAGCAGAGTCTTTAGTTTTAAAGAAAAAGGTATGAGGTTTAATTTCAAACCCATGTTCTCAACAAAATTGGCTTTTATTGTTAATTACTTTACCATATTAAGGTTTTATTTTTTATAACGAAATGTTATATTAGCATCCATCTTAATTTCTCACAATTTTTATGTCTGAAGAAACCAAATATACTGAAGATAATATTCGTTCATTGGACTGGAAAGAGCATATCCGTATGCGACCAGGAATGTATATTGGTAAATTAGGAGATGGGTCTTCACCAGATGATGGTATTTATATACTTTTAAAAGAGGTTTTAGATAACTCAATAGATGAATTTGTTATGGGTGCTGGAAAAACCATTGAGATTTCCATTCAAGGCACTAAAGTAACGGTTAGAGATTATGGTCGTGGGATCCCTTTAGGTAAGGTTGTTGATGTAGTATCTAAAATGAATACTGGAGGGAAGTACGATTCTAAAGCTTTTAAAAAATCAGTTGGATTAAATGGTGTCGGTACCAAAGCGGTTAATGCTTTATCATCTTTTTTTAGAGTAGAATCTACTCGTGATAATAAAAGTGCTTCAGCAGAATTTGAACAAGGAAATTTAATTAATCAAGATTTACTTGATGATACTTCAAGAAGAAAAGGGACTAAGGTTTCTTTTATCCCCGATGAATTAATTTTTAAAAACTATAAATTTAGAAATGAGTATATAGTTAAAATGTTAAAAAACTATGTCTATTTAAACCCCGGTTTAACCATAGTTTTTAATGGAGAAAAATATTTCAGCGAAAATGGATTAAAGGATTTGTTAAGTGAAAACATTAATGAATCTGATAGGTTATACCCCATTATTCATTTGAGAGGAGATGATATCGAAATTGCATTAACGCATAGTAAATCTCAGTATAGTGAAGAGTACCATTCTTTTGTAAATGGACAAAATACAACACAGGGAGGTACGCATTTAAATGCATTTAGAGAGTCTTTTGTTAAAACAATACGAGAGTTTTATGGTAAGAATTACGATGCTTCCGATATTAGAAAATCTGTTGTAAGTGCTATAGCTATCAAAGTTATGGAGCCTGTATTTGAGAGTCAGACAAAAACCAAGCTAGGGTCAACTGATATGGGTGGTGATTATCCTACAGTTAGAACTTATATAAACGATTTTATTAAAACTTATCTAGATAATTATTTACATAAAAATCCAGAAACTGCAGAGAAAATTCAGAGAAAAATTATGCAAGCAGAACGCGAGCGTAAAGAATTATCAGGCATCAGAAAACTAGCAAAAGATAGGGCTAAAAAAGCGAGTTTACACAATAAAAAACTCCGGGATTGTCGAGTGCATTTTGGTGATACTAAAAATGAAAGAAATTTAGAGTCTACTTTGTTTATTACAGAGGGTGATTCTGCTTCAGGAAGTATCACAAAATCTCGCGATGTAAATACCCAAGCTGTTTTTAGTTTAAAAGGAAAGCCCTTAAATTGCTATGGATTAAGTAAAAAAATTGTTTACGAAAACGAAGAATTTAACCTTTTGCAAGCAGCCTTAAATATTGAAGAATCCATGGAGGATTTGCGTTATAACAATGTTGTTATAGCAACCGACGCCGATGTGGATGGGATGCATATTCGTTTATTATTAATAACCTTTTTTCTTCAATTTTTTCCAGAAGTTATAAAAGAAGGTCATTTATATATTTTACAAACACCACTTTTTAGAGTAAGAAATAAAAAAGAAACTATTTATTGTTATTCTGATGAAGAAAGACGAAATGCCATTGAAAAATTAAAACCAAAACCAGAAATAACAAGATTTAAAGGTCTTGGAGAGATTTCGCCCAATGAATTCAAACATTTTATTGGAGATAACATTCGATTAGATCCAGTTATGTTAGATGATGGTATGTCTATAGAAGATTTATTATCATTCTACATGGGTAAAAATACACCAACGCGTCAAGAATTTATTATTGATAATTTAAAAGTAGAATTAGATTTAATAAATGATAACTAAACTAAATCATATTAAACTAGAATGTTGTACAATAAAACAAATAAAAACCAAAAAAGGTCGTACGATCATTTGCATAGAAAAGCATTGAAAAAAAAAGTAAATAAACTTAAAAAAGAAAAAACATACCTTAACGGTAAGCCTAAAAATTAGAAGTTTTTAATGATAGAAGAAGAAAACGACGAATTAGCAAACGAACAAGATAATCCACAAGAAACTATTACTCGTGTAACGGGTATGTATAAAGATTGGTTTTTAGATTATGCGTCCTATGTGATTTTAGAGCGTGCCGTTCCAGCTATTGAAGATGGTTTTAAACCTGTTCAACGTCGTATTATGCATTCTATGAAAGATTTAGATGATGGTCGATACAATAAAGTGGCTAACATCGTAGGGCATACTATGCAATATCATCCCCATGGTGATGCGAGTATTGCAGATGCTATGGTTCAAATCGGGCAAAAAGATTTATTAATTGATACCCAAGGTAACTGGGGAAATATACTTACCGGGGATAGTGCAGCAGCATCACGTTATATCGAAGCACGTTTATCAAAATTTGCTTTGGATGTTGTTTACAATCCTAAAATTACAGAGTGGCAATCCAGTTATGATGGTCGCCGTAAAGAGCCTGTAAACCTTCCTGTGATGTTCCCTTTACTTTTAGCACAAGGAGGTGAAGGAATTGCAGTGGGGCTTTCTACAAAAATATTACCACATAATTTTATTGAACTTATTGATGCTTCAATCAAGCATTTACAAGGAAAGAGATTTACTATTTTACCAGATTTTCCTACTGGAGGAGAAGCAGATTTTTCAAACTATAATGACGGCTTACGCGGCGGAAGAGTTAGAGTTCGTGCTAAAATCTCGCAACTAGATAAAAACACACTTGTAATTACAGAGCTTCCTTTTGGAACCACAACATCATCTATTATAGATTCGATTTTGAAGGTTAACGAAAAGGGGAAAATTAAAATCAAGAAAATTGAAGATAATACAGCTGCTGAGGTAGAAATATTGATTCATTTACCATCTGGTTTATCACCTGATAAAACCATTGATGCCCTTTATGCTTTTACTAGTTGTGAGTCTTCCATATCTCCTTTAGGTTGTGTTATTGAGGATAATAAACCGCTTTTTGTTGGGGTGACCGAAATGTTACGTCGTTCAACTGATAATACGGTTCAACTTTTAAAACAAGAATTAGAAATAAGACTTGGTGAGTTTGAAGAACAATGGCATTTTGCTTCTTTAGAGCGTATTTTTATTGAAAACAGAATTTACCGCGATATTGAAGAAGAAGAAACTTGGGAAGGTGTAATTAGTGCTATTGATAAAGGTTTACAGCCTCATATCAAACATTTAAAACGCGCTATTACTGAAGAGGATATTGTTCGTTTAACAGAAATTAGAATCAAGCGTATTTCTAAATTTGATATTGATAAAGCACAACAAAAAATTGATGCTTTAGAAGATCAAATTGCAGAAGTAAAACATCATTTGGAGCATTTAATTGATTATGCAATAGCTTATTTTACAAGATTAAAAAAAGAATATGGTGTTGGTAGAGAGCGTAAAACTGAAATCAAAACCTTTGATGATGTAGATGCTACCAAAGTAGTAATTAGAAATACTAAGTTATACGTAAATAGAGAAGAGGGTTTTGTTGGAACTTCTCTTAAACGTGATGAATATGTTTGTGATTGTAGTGATATTGATGATATTATTGTATTTACAGCAGATGGAAAAATGATTATTACAAAAGTAGATGCTAAAACCTTTATTGGGAAAGATATTATTAATGTTGAAGTTTTTGATAAAAAAGATAATCGTACTATTTATAACATGATTTACCGTGATGGTAAAAGTGGCCCTTCATACATTAAGCGTTTTGCTGTTACAAGTATAACTCGTGATAAAGAATACGATTTAACTAACGGTAATAAAAATTCATCGATTTTGTATTTTTCAGCTAATCCAAATGGAGAAGCAGAAGTTGTTTCTGTTTTATTACGACAAGTTGGTAGTATAAAAAAACTAAAATGGGATATTGATTTTGCAGATATTCTTATAAAAGGGCGTGTATCAAAAGGTAACTTAGTTACTAAATATTCTATTAAACGTATAGAACTTAAAGAGAAGGGGGTTTCTACATTGAAACCCAGAAAAATCTGGTTTGATGATACTGTACAGCGTTTAAATGTTGATGGTAGAGGTGAATTAGTAGGTGAATTTAGAGGTGAAGATAAGTTGTTAATAATAAATCAGTCAGGAATTATTAAAACGGTAACACCTGAAGTTACTATGCATTTTGATGATGATATGATTGTTTTAGAAAAGTGGATTCCTAAAAAACCAATTTCTGCTATTTATTATCATGGTGAAAAAGATCTTTATTATGTAAAACGATTTTTAATAGAGCAAGAAGGAAAGGAAGAATCTTTTATTTCTGAACACCCAAGTTCGCAGTTAGAAATTGTTTCTACCGATTGGAAACCTATGGCAGAAATTGTTTTTGCAAAAGAGAGAGGTAAAGAGAGAAAAGATAATTTTGAAATTAACTTAGAAGAATTTATAACTATAAAAGGTATTTCTGCATTAGGAAATCAACTCACTAAAGAGAAGGTGAATCAAATTAATTTGTTAGATCCATTGCCGTATGAAGCACCTGAAGAAGTACATGCAGACGAGTTAGAAGTTACTGATGAAGAAGATTTATCAAAAATAGTAACTAATGATATTGATTTAAATACTACTGATGACAATGAATCAGATCCTGGTATAGATGGTGAAGGACAAATTAAATTGTTTTAAAGGTTATATTACTTTATTCTAAGTAACCAAACCCTTTCAAATCCTTTTTCTTTTTGTTTTGCTTTGGTTCGTTTTGAAGCAATGTCTTTATCATCATACCTATCTACATAAACATAATTAAAGGCATCGTTTATATCTTTTTTGCCATATCTAGCATAAGAACCATTTTCTCTTAATCGCTTTATTTCTTGTTCAGCATTTTTGATTTGTTTGTAGCTTCCAAGAATAATATAATAACCAGGTTTTAAACGATTGTTAACAATATCAGTTGGTGCATCTTCTGTCATTACTGGAAATTTAATCAGCTCTTCTTGTACAGTATCTACTACTGCATTTGATATTTCATTATTTTCTGTATTAATGTCTTCAATAATAATCTCTGGTTCTTCTATAGCAATTATAGGCTCTTGTTTAATTTTTCTAATGCTATTAATTTTCTCGCTATTTCTTTTTACATTGGCTAACCATTCAGGTATTTCATTTTCTTTTGGTGATAAATCGACAGAAACTCCAACGGAATGGATATTATTAAAATTCTGAATTCCAATAGCATTTTCAAATGAATAACTTACTCTTATAAACTTTAAAAACCTGCCACTTAAAGCAGCGTTTATTGAATAATCATTTTTATATGAAAGCGCTAATTCATAATTTCCTTTATAATTTAAGCTCGTAACTCCCTCAAAAAAAGTTAAATCTGAATAGGCGTTATATCTAGCAATGGGGGTTAATCTGAAATTATCAGAAATTCTGAGTTTGTATGAAAGGTATGCCGTATAGCCTTGAGATGTTGTTAAAGGCGCTAAAGAAGCATTTAAAAGGTTGTTTTGTAAAGGATAATTATTTATAAAACCTCCAATTGTTAGATTAAAATTAGTGTAATGGAATCCTAATTTAAAAACACTATTTATGTCATTTTCTCTGGATGATCTATCTTCATTTAATCTATCAATACCTATGGAAGTACCTACGTTTAAATAATGAAATTCGTTTCCAAAATTAAATTTAACTCGGCTGCTAAAAAACATTTGAGAATAGCGAAATACTTGATAACTATGTCTGGAATAATCTACACCAAATGCAACATTATCAAAAGGTGATAATTGAGCTAATATATATTGTGAGGTGTTAGAAATATCAGTATCTGAAGCTTGAATGATACCAGTCATATTATATTCTCCATTTAATGAAAGGTATGAGGGGTCTTCCAAAAATCGATTGATTTGGTTTTGGCCAGAGTAAACTAATCGCTGACTTAATATTGTTAATGTGTAAAATAAAAATATTACAACTAAAATAGTTTTTTTCATTGAATATGATTTTTTTATGAGTATCTCAATTATAATTTATATAATTTTTTTGATAAAAAAACTATTCTGAAATTTCAAGTTAATTTAAAATAGCTAACAAATCCAAGAAAAAACAATATTAATTATAATTAAAACACAAAAACCTAATTCAAATAGAAATTAAATTAGGTTTTATTAAGTTGTTTTTGAATTTTTTTAATAGCAGTTTCAATTGATTTTTCTGGTTCGATAATGTTATAAGCTCCCCAGAAAGTTGGGTCTGAAAAACCAGATGCTTTATCAGTCAATATAGTGTTAGGTCGTAATAATTCATTTTTAACATGAATTATACTGCTGTCATTAATTTCCCAATCTGTGATAGCCATTTCACTATTCAGCGTGTAAGTGTTGTTAAATAGTTTCCCTTTCCAGTTAACCTTTAAACTTAGTGCAATATTGCTATATGCATAATGCCATTGTCCATTTTTAATTCTGTAATTAACTCGATATGTAGCTTCGGTTGGATAAACATCAACCTTTCTTGGTTTTTTTTTAACAAACATCTTACTAGTTAATTCTTTATTTGATACATTCAAGCTGTAAGTAGCATTTGTTAAAGCTAAAGTTTCTGAATCTATGTATAGTTTACCATAATATAATGGTGTTATAACATTTTCTTTTTGTTCAAAATTTATAACATAAATTAACTTGTCATTAATTCGTGTAGATTTATCAAAACTAAATTTATATGCAGATATGTCTTCATTATTAAAAATATATTCTGGGTACTTAATTATGTCTGTGTATAAATTACTGAATGGACCACCCTGTAGTTTTAATGCTAGGGTATCTAATTTAGAATAATCTGTATTTTTTCTTGCTTTTATTAGTTCAATATTATCTTTTTTAAGACTATTATAAGATTGTTTATGAATTTTAACTATAGCCTCAGAGAGAGATGCATTTTTTTTTCTTTTTTTTATAGATTCTCTATAAAAAGCAGTCATTAAAGTGTTATTCTTGTTGTAAATTTCAGCTTTTTTTCTAAGCATTTCAACTATAAGCGCTTCTGCATCTTTATTTATGGTAGTAATACTAATTACATCTAATTCAGTTATTGCAGGTTCCAATTTTAAGATTTCATTATTTTTAAATTCTGAGATTTTTATCTCTTTTTTATGATAACCTAAATGCGATATCATGATGATACTTTCAAAAAAAAATTCCGGAATTTTTAATAGAAATTCACCTTCAGTATTTGTTACGGTACTAATATTAGAGCCCTTAATAACAATATCAGCAAATATTAAAGGGTTGTTAGTGTTAGAATCTATAACCTTACCTTCAAGTTCTTTAAATAAACCTTCAGTTTGA
Source organism: Flaviramulus sp. (assembly GCA_030731745.1). Taxonomy (GTDB): domain Bacteria; phylum Bacteroidota; class Bacteroidia; order Flavobacteriales; family Flavobacteriaceae; genus JANQTJ01. Next base: position 40,112 of record JANQTJ010000041.1, read on the forward strand.
GATTCTACCTTAAATGATAGTAATAGTATATAGGAAAAAATTAATAATGTTTGTGTTATTTTTTTCATAACTTTTTTCCAGTTAAAATACTAAAAACTAGTCAAATAATCAAGCATATTTTAATTATAAAAGTTTTTTAACTTCTTTATAACATTTAGGTTTTAATGAAAATTAATATTAATTCTTTTTTTGAATTCTTAAATTTAAAAATTCAACAAATAATGAAAATGCGATAGCAAAATATAAATATCCCTTTGGAATAGCTCCTATTTCGTTACCTAATAGTTTTGTGTCTGATAAATGAGCTGCTTCAGTTATAAGCATGAAGCCAATAAGAATTAAAAAAGCCAGTCCAAGTAATTGCATACTGGGATGTTCACTTATAAATTTTCTTATTGGGTTTGCAAATAAAATCATGATTCCAATAGAAATTATTACTGCAATAATCATTAAAACTAAATTGTAATTATGGTTTGGATGCAAGCCATTAGTCATTCCAACGGCTGTTAAAATAGAATCTATTGAAAATATAAAATCTATAATTAAAATTTGAACGATTGCTTGAGATAAGCTTTTTATTTTTTTCTTGTTAAGGTAGTTTTCATCATGATTAGGCATTTCTACTTTTTCATGAATTTCGGAGGTGCTCTTATATATTAAAAATAGACCTCCTGCAAATAGTATGATTGATTGCCAGCTTATTGCTATGTATAGCCATGTATATTCAATAGAATAAAAAGGATCTTTTAAACCAATTAAAAAACTCACAAAAAATAATAATATAATTCTTTGTAGCATAGCTAATAAAAGCCCAACAGTAGTTGCTTTTGATTGTTGATGTTTTGGTAATTTATTAGCTGCGATAGATATAAATACAATATTATCGATACCTAAAATAATTTCTAAGAAGGTTAAAGTCAATAATGCCATTATAGCATCACTTGTAAATAAAAAGTCGAACACAATTTAAAAATTAGAGTATAAAATTACTCAAAATAAGCCGTGTTTATCAAAAACTCAAATAATTTATTTAAATGCAACTCATAGACAAATTATGGACTTTGAAGGTTTTTATTTGTTTTATAAAAGGTTAGCAACTAAATTAGTTCATTTATAAATATCTTACATGCATAAAAAATTACTTGTAATTGTTGTTTCTTTAATTAGTTTTTCAAGTTTCAGTCAGCAACTCTATATGGAACTTGGTTCCACACTCTCCTCTTTTGATTATGAAAACTCACAAGGGTTACCTTTAGATAATCTTTTGTCAACTTCTAAAAGTTATTTTGGAATGGGTTATAGACAAGTTATTAATAATGAAAAAACATTGTTCTTAGCTTTGGGAGCATCTTACAATAATTATGGTGCTATTGGAAGTGAGAATAGCATAGATAATTTTTTTGAATGGGATGTTAGCTATCTGGGTGTCAGAGCTGGTCTAGACTATAAATTATTTCAATTAAGAGATTTATCATTTTTCGCTAAAGGATCGATAGCCTCTGAATTTTTAATTAGAGGAAACCAAATTATAAATAATGATGTTTTTAATTTAGTTGGAGAAGAAGAATTTAATAATAATATTCTGTTTTTAAGGCTAGGAGTTGGTTTGCAATATCCAATTTCAAATAGTACAGCTATTTTTTCAGGATACTCATATGGAAAATCTGTATTGATAAACAGTGGTGAAAACGCCGAAAAATTAAAATTAAATGCACATCAGTTTGGAATAGGTTTTATAATAAACCTTCCCAATTGTTTTTGTGATTTTTAATATTATAACACATATTTTAAGGTGGACAAAGTATGGACACCCATTAAACAACACAGTTTTTGTATTAACTTAGTTATCAAGAAAAGGTTAATATGTTAACTCTTAAAGTTAAAATTCATGAAAATAAATTTACTTTTAGTTTGCATTTTATGTTTTGTTTTTTCAATACAAGCCCAAAATAAAAATACGTACAAAATTATACGTTCCAATATGGGTGCTGGTGGATCATCACAAAAAATAGCAACCTCAAAAGGTAACTATACAGTGAGTCAAAGTATTGGTCAATCCAGCGTCATAGGTACTTCTAATAAAAATGGTTATTACCTTAGGCAAGGGTATCAGCAGCCGTTAAATAAAATAAATGTCAGTCAAGACGGTTTTAACAATAACAATTTAAATGCAATAGTGTATCCAAACCCATTTGAACAATCAGTTTCTATTTCTTTTAATGAAGCTATAGAAAACGATATTTCTATTTTAGTTTTTGATGTTGGAGGTAAACTTATTTTCTCTAAAACTTACCAGCCATTAAAATATATATTCTTAAATCTTGAAGATCTTTCTAGCGGCTCTTACTTATTAAAAGTATCCTCAAACAATAAAATATTTAATTCTAAACTCATAAAAAAATAACCATAGCCTACTAAAATTAACCAATTATGAAACACATACTAACTTTAGGAATATTTCTTTTATTAATTGTAAAGTCTTTTGCACAAACAGACGGCATTAGTTATCAGGCTGTTATTATTGCTCCTGATGTTTTAGAATTACCCGGTGTAGATTCAGAAGGCAACTATCTTCCAAATGCAACTATACTTGTTAAATTTATAATTTTTAACTCAGGAAATGCCATCGAATTTGAGGAAATACAAACTGCAACTACAGATGAGTTCGGTAGAATTAACCTTATCATTGGTTCTGTTGAACATGACGAGTTTGAAGCTATTGAATGGGATGGAACTGGAAAAGATTTAAAAGTTGAAATTGATTTTCAAAATGGCAATGGTTATGTGGATATGAGTAGAGAAATATTAACGTTTGTACCTTACGCTTATCACAGAAATATAACAGCAACAGGAACGTTAGATGTAGATGGCGATACTTTTTTAAATAGAGAGTTGGCTGTAAATGGCCCTACTACTCTTAATAGCACACTAGACGTTACTGGTGGTAACGAAACTTATTTATCGGGTGATTTAACGGTTGATGGTATAACAAATCTGGAAAACACTCTAAATGTTAATAATCAAAGTGTAACAAATTTATCTGGAGCCTTAAATGTAGGAAGTGCAGCTCTAAGAGTTGATACTGACGCTCCAACAACTCTTAATGGAACTTTAGATGTTTATGGAGATACTACAGTGGCTAATTTTGAAGCAACTGGAGCTTCTACTTTTAATGAGTTAACCGCTAGAACCTTACAAGTAAATGAGTCCACGGTTTTGGATAGTCTGGTTACGATAGGGAATAGTTATACTGACATCATTGGAATAACTGGAGAGTTGTCTGTGAATTCAAACAAACAGGTTAAAATAACTTCAAGTATAGATGGAGATCAAGATCAATATGACATCAATAATTATCCTTTATTGGTTGAGGGTGGTAAACAAGGTATAGCTATTAAAGTGAATGCTGTTGGAGCTAAAAATGAAAATAATTTCATTTCATTTTGGGATGAAACCCCAGTAAGTACCTCATTACCTAAACCTCCTTTAGAAGCATTAGCAATTCAAGGTTTATTTAATGTTGTTGGACTTGGGGCCCCTTTTGAGGGTTATATTAATTTGCTTAATGGTAATGCCAACACTGTTTCAGGAGAAACTCTGCCAGATGTTAACGGTCCAATGTTATGGGGTAGAATAGAGGGTGAAACTAATGAAAATGAATTTACAAATAACGCTGATTACAACTTAGATAGGTTAGGAGCTGTATACGATGTTGTAGATGGGACTTTAGATTTAGTTTGGCAGACTGTTGATGTTGCAATGGAAGGTATTGCCTTAGCAGGTTCATCAGCAGATGTTAGACCTTGTGTTGGATTCGGAGCTTGTGTAACTTCTCCTGGTCCAGCCATGATAGCTGCAAATGTAGCTAGTTTAGCACTTGCAGTTGTTAAAGAGCTTGCTGCGATTGCAAATGAAGTGTTTGCCGTAAGGAACTTAGTGGTTTTTGATTATAATAAGTCAAAATATAGAGGGGTTTCTTATGCATCTGGTGCGGGGGATTACGCAGAATATTTATTAAGAGAAAATAGAGATGAAACGATGTCTTATGGAGATATAGTTGGAGTAAATGGAGGGAGAATTTCAAAAAACACGGATGCAGCACAAAGAATGATGGTAGTTTCATATAAACCAATAGTACTTGGTGCTTTACCTCAACCTCAACTTGAGAAGTTTTATGAAAAAGTAGCTTTCATGGGGCAAGTTCCAGTAAAAGTTTATGGTAAAGTAAATATTGGTGATTATATTTTGCCTAGTGGGAATAATGATGGTTTAGGAATAGCGGTATCTCCCGCTCAAATTAAACCTAGAGATATTAAAAAGATAGTAGGTGTAGCATGGGAAGCTATTGAAACTAGATTTGGTTTTAATTACGTTAATGTATCAGTAGGATTAAATTCTAATGATACCAGTCCTTTTATAGAAAAACTTGAGGAACAATTTTTAGCACAAGCCAACGAAATAAGCGATTTAAAAAAGCTTTTAAAAGAAACAATTAACAGATTATCCGTACTTGAAAATAATTTATCAAATAATAAAGGTGATGATTTTCACATTGAGGAAATATCTTCTAGGGGTGAATCAGCTGATGGACGCAAATATGAGATTGAGAATGATATCATTTATTTTGAAATAACTGATGCTGACATTGAAAATGGTTTAAAATTGGCTGAAAAAATGATGCAAGACGATGGTATTAATACATCAAATCATGTTGTTTGGCAAAAAATAAATGAGGATGCTAATTTTAAAATTAAAATTACAAATGCCATAAAAAGCAAATTTGAAAACCAAATTCATTATCACAAAGAAATAAACAAAAAGTCTGGAAATTAAAATTAATCTAGAATTATACATTAATAGAAATATGAAAAATAATTATCTAGTTTTAATTTTAATGATAAACTTTGCTTCATTAATTAATGGGCAAACCCTAGTTCCTGATGATAATTTTGAGGCCTATTTAGAAACCCATGATGCAAATGGAAACCTTGTACCATTAGGTGATGTTAATAGTTTAGGTGATGGAAATATTAATAATGATAATGTGCCAACCTCTAAAATATTAAATGTTATAAATCTTAATATAAGTAATAGAGGTATTTTAGCATTAACAGGAATTGAAGATTTTGTAAGCTTAGAAACTTTAATTTGTAACGGTAATAAGTTGACATTTCTTGATGTTTCAACAAACATTAACTTAAAAACACTTTTAATTGGATTAAACCAATTATCAATTTTAGATATTACCTCAAACGTAGCATTGGAGGTTTTGGATATCTCAGATAATCAAATTTCAGTTTTAAATATTTTAAGTAATACATCTCTTAAAAGACTTACTTGTTCAGATAACAGATTAGGGGTTTTGGATATTAGTCAAAATAGTAGTTTAGAGTTTTTGGCAGTAACCAATAATCAATTAACCAATTTAAATATTAATAACAATACTAATCTTACAAGTTTATTTTGTGCATCAAACCAAATAACAAATTTAAATTTATTAGCTAATACTGTTTTAAAAAATCTGGACGCTTCCGATAATTTAATTACAAGTTTGGACTTAAGTAAATTTAATTCTCAAACTTGCCCCAATCCTCAAACGAACCCAGCAACTTTATGTCAAGGGCCAGCAACCATTAATATTTCAAAAAATCAATTATCATCATTAACCATGAATAATGGTTTTAATAATTTGATTTCAACATTTAATTCAGAAGATAACCCAGATTTATTTTGTATTCAAACTGATAGTGGATTTACACCACCTTTAAATTGGGTTAAAGATGATTGGACATATTATAGCGAAAATCTTTGTGCAGATATTTACACTTACGTACCTGATGATAATTTTGAAGCGTATCTTGAAGCTAATGGTTTTGGAGATAATATTGC
>JANQTJ010000041.1:46010-72159 GCA_030731745.1 Flaviramulus sp.
TAATATTGCTGATAATAATTTTGTATTAACTTCAAATATTAATGTTTTAACAGACCTACCAATTAGTGGGTTGAGTCTTTCTGACCTCACTGGTGTTGAAGATTTTTTAGCATTAACAAACTTAGATTGTAGTAGTAACAATTTAAAAAGTTTAGATATTAAAAATAATGTTGCTTTAGAAATCCTTAATTGCTCAAATAATAATTTACCAACTATTGATGTTAGTAATAATACTGCTTTGGTAAATCTTAATTGTTCATCTCAAACTCCTTTTGTAGATGTTCAAGATCCAAGTAATAATTATAGTTTTAATACTTTAAATTTGAGTTCAAATAGCGCACTGCAAAGTTTAAACTGTTCAAACAATTCAATAGTTAATTTAGATTTAAGCGTAAATAATTTACTCAATGCTATTGATTGTTCATTTAATCAAATATCAAATTTAAATCTTGTTTCCAATACCTTATTGTCAACATTACTTTGTAACGATAATTTATTACTCACATTAAATGTTAAGAACGGAACAAATGTAAGTACATTGGCAACTTTTAATGCTGAAAACAATCCAGATTTATTATGTATTGAAGTTGATAATGTAGCATTTTCTCAAAATAATGCAGGTTGGTTGGAAGATGATTCAAATAATTATAATGTAAACTGCGGAACTTTTGTTCCAGATAATGCATTTGAAGCTTACCTTGAGGCTAATGGTTTAGGAGATGGGATTCCTAATAACAATTTCGTTACAACAACATCAGTAAATGCTTTTTCAGGACCTTTAAATATTTCAGGTTTATCAATTGCGGATTTAACGGGAATTCAAGATTTTTTAGTACTTCAAAATTTAAATTGTAGTAATAATTTGTTGATAGATTTAGATTTATCAAACAATACAGCTTTAACTGTTGTTAATTGTTCTACTAATCAAATACAACAGTTGGATTTTAGTTTAAATACCAGTTTAACTACTCTTTTATGTAATGATAATGATCTATTAAGTCTAAATATAAACAATGGCAATAATAACAACATAACAAGTTTAGATTCAAGAAACAACTCAAGTTTATTTTGTATCAATACGGATGCTTTTATTGTGGGCACGAACCCTGCTGGTTGGCAAAAAGATGCCATCGCAAATTATAATGACGATTGTCAAAATAATAGACTAACAAGTATTCCAGATCCTTTTTTTGAGCAAGCATTAATCGATTTAGGTTTAGACGATGTTATTGATTCTTTTGTGCTTACTGCTAATATTGAGCATCTTTTAAATCTAGATGTAAATGATAAAGGTATTATTGATTTGACTGGTATTAGAGATTTTACTTTATTACAGAATTTAGATTGTAGCAATAATTTTTTAAGCAGGCTGGATGTAAGCGGAATGATAAATCTAAAACAACTTAATTGTAATTCAAATTATTTTTTAACTACTGATGCTATTAATCCTGTTTTAGATGGATTACTAAATATTACTGGTACCGCCAACCTAGTTAAATTACTTTGCTCAAGTAACAATTTAGAAGATTTAGATTTAGCATTAAATGCTAATTTGGAGGTCTTAGAATGTTTTGATAATAATTTAAGTGCTCTCGATATTAATAATAATCTACAACTTAAAGTGCTTAATGCCTCTAATAACAGTTTAGCTAATTTAGATTTTAGTAATAATACTTTACTCGAAGAAATAAATTGCAATAGCAATCAAATCAATAATTTAACGGGGTTTGCTTTTACTAATTCTACTTTACAATTTTTGAGTATAAATAATAATCAGTTATCTGAACTATTAACTAAAAATTATTTATCCCTTAAAACACTTTATTGTAGTTCTAATACAATTAGTGAATTATTATTGAATGCTAATCTAAGCCTAGAAAATTTGGATTTTAGTAATAATATTATTAGTACCATAGATTTAACTGCTAATGTAAGTTTAATTTCTTTGTTAGGATCTCAAAATCAATTAACTCAAATTGATTTAAACACAAATTTGTACTCTTTTTTAGAAACGTTAAACCTAAATAACAATCAAATAGGTATACTAAACCTTCAAACGCCTAATATTAAAGCTCTTTTTTGCGCTTCAAATCAACTAACAAATTTAGATTTAAGTACCAATCTTAATCTAATAGAGCTTAATATTAGTTCAAATCAATTAACAAATTTAACCTTATCTGATAATCTCGGTTTAATTAAAACATTTAATGCTAGCAACAATCAATTAACGGGTGGTATAGATTTAAGTAATATGGGTACAGCTGCTTGTCCCGCCCCTAATTCAAATAATCCTCAAGATTTTTGTCCTAATAACATTTTAATTAATGTATCTGGTAATCAATTTAAATTTGTAAATATTCAAAATGGCATAAATGGTCAGATTTCAAACTTTAATGCTACAAATAATCCTGAGCTAAGTTGTATTCAGGTTGATGATGCCAATAGTATCAGTGCAAATTGGTTAAAAGATGCAGCAGCACAATATAGTTTAGATTGCCGTTTTGGTGAAACCTACGTTCCAGATGATAATTTTGAATCAGCGTTAATAGCATTAAACTTAGATTCAGGTCCTTTAGATGATTATGTGCTAACGGCTAATATTGAAGGTTTACTTAATTTAAATATTAGCGGAAATAATATTTCGGATTTAACAGGCATTGAGGATTTTAAAGGATTACAAAACTTAAATTGTTCTAATAATAATTTAAGCATAATAGATTTAAGAAAGAATGTAAATTTATCAGGTTTTAATTGCTCAAATAACACACTCTCTGTAATAGATTTAGGAACCAATATAGCATTAACATCTTTTGATTGTTCTAATAATACCTTAAGTAATATAGATTTAACAGCTAATATTAGTCTTTCTAATTTAAATATAGCCAATAATACTTTTTCAGTTTTTAATCCAAGTACAATTCCATCACTTCAAATTTTTAATTGTGACTCTAATTTATTGATAGATCTTGATTTTCAATCTAATATTGCATTAACCAGTTTAACATGTCAATTTAATAATTTAGAAAAATTGAATGTTAAAAATGGTCAAAATCAAAATTTAGCAAACTTTAATTCTCAAAGTAATTTAAGTTTAAATTGTATTGAAACTGATACAGGAGTAATACCTGGAGGCGTAACTTGGTTAAAAGATGCAACAGCTAATTATGCTATTAATTGTTTTTATGGTCAAACATTCGTACCTGATGATGCTTTTGAACAAGCACTTATTTCTTTAGGTTTTGATACAGGTGTATTAGATGATTATGTTTTAACAAGAAACATAGAAAACATTTCTTTTTTAAATATAAGCAACAAAGGTATTTCTAATTTAACAGGTATTGAGGCCTTTATTAGTTTAACTAATTTGAACTTTAACGGTAACACACTTAGTAGTGTAGATTTGAGTGATAACATCCTTTTAAGAAATTTAAATGCTTCAAATAATAATTTAACTAATTTGGATATTACCAACAATACTAATTTGATATTATTGGATGCTTCAAACAATAACTTAATGCAATTAAATTTAGATCTTAATATTAATTTAAAAGAATTGAATATATCCAATAATGTTATAACAGCTATAGATATTGCTTCATTAAATAATTTAGAAATACTAGATTGCTCATCAAATCAATTGACTGATTTTGATGCTACATTAAATCCTAATTTACTGGAATTATATTGTCAATCCAATCTTTTTGTAAGCGATCAATTGAACATTCAAAATGGCAATAATCAAAATCTTAAAATATTCAATGCTTCCAATAATCCGATGTTGAGTTGTATTTTGGTGGATGATCCATTTACCGTAATTACAAATAATGGTGGGGTTTATGACGGTTGGTTTAAAGATGTTGCTGCAAATTATCAAACGATCTGTGAAGATGCGGATAATGATGGCGTTGCAAATGCAGATGATCAATGCCCAGGAACACCTTTTGGTGATAAAGTAGATTTGTTTGGGTGTACTATTTTGAATCTTCCTAATAATAACTTTACGGTATTAATTACCAGTGAAACATGTTTAAATAATAACGATGGGAAAATAAATATTAAAACGCTGGAGTATTATAACTATACTGCAACTATAACTAAAGAAGGTTTTAGTAAGGAATACCGTTTTACTAATGAAATTGATATTTTGAATTTGTTAGCAGGTACCTACAAAATGTGCATTACTATTGAAGAATGGCCAGATTATATCAATTGTTACGATGTAGTAATTAACCAACCAGAACCATTGGGTGTTTTAACCAATAAAAATCAAAGCGGTAAAGTTGTTTCTTTAAACATGACTGGCGGCTCGAATTATAATATTGAATTCAACGGACTTAAGTTTAACACATCAAAAAGTAAAATCACTTTAACCTTACAAGAAGGGAAAAATAGTTTAAAAGTTACTACCGATATAGAATGTCAAGGTACTTATGAAAAAGCCATTTTGATGTCTGATAAAATGTTTGTTTATCCAAACCCATTTCAAGAGAAAGTAAACTTGTATTTAGGTGATACAAGTTCAGAAAGCATTACAATAAATATGTATTCTTATTTGGGTCAACTTGTTTTTTCAAATACTTTAATAAATCAAAAAAATTATGAAGTGGAAATTGAGACAAGTTCATTAACTGAAGGAATTTATACCGTATCAGTTCAAACAGCTAATTCTTTTTCAACATTTAAAATCATAAAAAAATGAAACAGTTTTTAAATAGTCTTTGTTTGGCTTTTTTAGTTTTTGGATGCAGTAATTCTCCTGTAGATGTAATTCCTGGTGCAGAAAACCCTGATAATATAGAAATTGAAGGAACAGAAGGTGGTGTTAATTTATTTTTTCCCCAAGAAAATGCTCTATGTAATTTGGGTACAGATGTTACTCCAACTGAAAGTACTGTTTACTTTGAGTGGGAATCAAATGGCTCAAATACTTATAAAATTACAATTGAAAATTTATTTACTGGAAATATTATTCAACAAGAAACAGCAAATGATATTATTCCAGTTAGAATAGATAGAGCTACACCGTTTAAATGGTATGTAGAGTCAGTTAAAGGCTCAAAAAGCGATAGAAGTCCGACTTGGCAATTTTATAATGCGGGTCCTGGTGTTCAAAGTTATGCGCCTTTTCCAGCTGTAATTGTAGCTCCAAATATGGCTGAAACTTTATCAACAAGAAATTCAGTGACTTTACAATGGACAGGTAGTGATGTTGATAATGATATTGTTGGTTATGATGTTTATTTTGGTACACAACCAATACCAAATATTTTTGCTTCGGGTATTATCAATAACCAAGCTTCTGTTTCAGTAGCTTCAGGAAATATTTATTATTGGAGGATAATCACAAAAGATGTCTTAGGAAATACTTCAGAATCCGGTACTTTTCAATTTAAAGTGCAATAAAAAAACTCTTAACTTAATTTTTAGATTTCAAAAAATAGAATAGCTGTATATTTACATGATTTTTAATTAGAACATGCAGCAAAACTATATACCTTTCAATAAAACTGGTTATTTCTCATCTTTAATTGATGATTATTTATCTCAAAAATCGGAATTAAAACCATTTTATAACCGTTTTCCAAGTATTGAAAATTTTAAATTACAAATTGAAGAAAAAAGTGTTTCACATAGCGCGCAATCAAGAATAATTTTAACTAAGGTTCTAAAAAATCAATACAACACTATTGCAACGTCAGAATTAACTCTTCAAAATATTGAAAGTCTATCTTCTAGTAATACATTTACAATTACCACAGGGCATCAGCTAAATTTATTTACTGGTCCGTTATACTTTCTTTATAAAATAGTTTCAACAATAAATCTCTCAAAAGAATTAAAGACTGTTTATCCAGAATACAATTTCGTACCTGTTTATTGGATGGCGACAGAAGATCATGATTTTGATGAAATTAATTATTTCAATTTTAAAGGAAAAAAAGTGCATTGGAATAAAGTTTCCAATGGTGCAGTTGGAGAATTGTCTACAGAAGGTTTAGAGGCTGTTTTTAATTTGTTTTCTCAAGATTTAGGAGTTACTAAACATGCTGATTATTTAAAAAATCTTTTTAAAAATGCTTATTTACAACATCATAAATTAGCCGATGCAACTCGTTATTTAGCTAACGAATTATTTAAGGATTTTGGATTGGTAATAATTGATGCTAATAACACTGAACTAAAAAAACTATTTATTCCGTTTATAGAAAATGAATTAATAAATCAAACCTCTTTTGGGACCGTTTCAAAAACTAATAATCATCTAAATAATTTATCAACTACTTATAAAATTCAAGTTAATCCAAGAGAAATTAATTTATTCTATTTAAATCAAAATTTAAGGGAACGTATTGTTTATGAAGATGATGTTTATAAAGTTGTAAACACAAATATTACTTGGAAAAAGGAGGAAATCTTAAGTGAAGTTTCAAACTTTCCAAAACGGTTTTCACCAAACGTTATTATGCGGCCATTGTATCAAGAAGTTATTTTGCCCAATCTATGTTATATAGGTGGTGGCGGAGAATTGGCTTATTGGTTTCAATTAAAAGATTATTTTGATAAAGTAGCAATACCTTTTCCAGTTTTATTATTGCGTAGTTCCGTATTAATTAAAACAGAAAGTCAGCATAAAAAACTTCAAAATTTAAAGATATCAACTGAAGATATTTTTTTAAAAAGAGATGCTCTTATTAATAAAAAAGTTAGAGAGATATCTAATATTGATATTGATTTTTCTGAACAAAAAGAAACTTTAAAAAACCAGTTTGAATACTTGTATAAACTTGCAGAACAAACTGATAAATCCTTTCTTGGCGCTGTTAAAGCACAAGAAATTAAACAGATTAAGGGACTTGAAAATCTTGAAAAACGTTTACTAAAAGCACAAAAAAGTAAACTAGCAGACGAGGTTTTAATGATGACAGATATTCAAAATGAATTATTCCCTAACAATAGCTTACAAGAAAGAAATACCAATTTTTCTGAATTTTATTTAGAATATGGAGAACAATTGATTCCTAAGCTTATTGAAAATTTAAATCCTTTAGAAGGAGAATTTTCAATATTAACTTTATAAAATTTATGCACAAAATAGATATTGATTTAGTTGAGATGACTATGGATGTGATGAAATATGCCATCAATAGAATTTCTGAAACTAATCCTAAAATTGGTAAGCCTCTTAAAGAAGAAGACTTAAAAGCTTTAGTAGGCGAAACTATTACTACAGAAGGAATTGGAGGAGAAGTAGCTTTCAATTTATGGAAAGATCACTTGATGAAAGCTAATGTGTCTATAGACCATCCCAGACATTTAGCATTTGTTCCAGCATCACCAACAAGAGCAGCTATTATGTTTGATTTGGTAACATCAGCATCAAGTATTCATGGCGCTTATTGGATGGAAGGTGCTGGAGGTATTTTTTGCGAAAATGAAGCTATGCGTTGGATAGTTTCTTTAACAGGATTACCAGATGGGGCATTTGGGGTTTTTACAAGTGGTGGAACAGCTGCAAATCTTTCAGCTATTGTTACTGCTAGAGAATATTGGAGAAGTTTAAACAACCAAAATAAATTTGAAAAAGGTATAATAATAACTTCTGTTGGGTCACATTCATCTATAAAAGCGATGGCAAAAGTAGCCGATATAGATGTTTTATTAGTTGATATAGAAGATAGACTAGAAGCAACAATCTTAAAAGAATCTATTGATTTATTACCAGAAACCCAAAGAAAAAGGGTTTTTGCTGTTGTAGCAACTGCAGGTACAACTAATGCTGGAATAGTTGATGATTTAAAAGGTATATCTGAAATTTGTAAAAAAGAGCATTTGTGGTTTCATGTTGATGCTGCTTATGGAGGTGGAGCTTTAGTAGCCGATTCTGTTCGCCATTTATTTAATGGCATTGAAAAAGCTGATAGTATCACTATAGATCCACATAAATGGATGTTTTCTCCATATGATTGTGGTGCTATTATTTATAAGAACCCAGAACTAGCTAAAAACGCACATTCTCAAGAAGGATCTTATTTAGATATTTTTAAAGATGAAGGCGCTCATGGTTTTAATCCTTCAGATTATCAAATTCAATTAACACGTCGAGTTAGAGGCTTACCTTTATGGTTTTCATTGGCTACACATGGAACAAATCGCTACAAAATAGCAGTAGAACGTGGTATAGAGTTGGCCAAGCTTGCAGGTGAAATGATAAATGAAATGCCTCATGTCGAATTAGTAAGAGAACCAAGTTTATCTTGTGTTTTATACAGGAGGATAGGATGGAAACCCAAAGATTATACCCATTGGACTTATGAGAATCATACCAAAGGTGTTGCTTTAGTAACACCTACAAAGTGGAAAACTGGTGATAATTTCGAAACTGTATCTCGTTTTTGTTTTATAAATCCAGACACTACAGAAGATGATATAAGATTGATTTTAAATTCTATGAATTAAAAATTTAAAAAAAACAGGACTCCTAATTCCTCATTATAAAATCAATTCCTATTTTTGCGCATGCAACACGACAAGGTATTAATTTTAGACTTCGGATCGCAATACACACAACTTATTGCGCGCAGAGTAAGAGAACTCAATATATACTCCGAAATACATCCATTTAATAAAATTCCCAATAATATTGAAGACTACAAAGCTGTAATCCTTTCAGGAAGTCCAAATTCAGTTAGAGGTGAAGATGCATTGCATCCTGATTTATCTCAAATCAGATATAAAAAACCCATGTTAGCAGTTTGTTATGGCGCACAATATTTAGCGCATTTCTCTGGTGGAGAGGTTGCTCCATCTAGTACACGAGAATATGGGCGTGCTAATTTATCATTTATAAAATCTAACGAAACGTTCTTTTTTAATATCAATAAAGGAAGTCAGGTTTGGATGAGTCATAGTGATACAATTAAACATTTACCAAAAAACGGTGTTTTATTAGCTAGTACTCATGATGTTGAAAATGCTGCTTTTAAGATTGAAGGCGAACAAACTTATGCTATTCAATTCCATCCAGAAGTATATCACTCAACCGATGGGAAACAACTTCTAAAAAACTTTTTAGTTGATATTGCTAGTTTAAATCAAGATTGGACACCGGATTCTTTTGTTGAAGAAACTGTTGATGCGATTAAAGCTAAAGTAGGTGATGATAAGGTCGTACTAGGTTTATCTGGTGGTGTTGATTCTACTGTTGCAGCGGTACTTTTAAACAAAGCAATCGGTAAAAATTTATATTGCATTTTTGTAAACAATGGTTTACTTCGTAAAAATGAATTTCAG
The DNA here is from genome assembly GCA_030731745.1 of Flaviramulus sp. Lineage (GTDB taxonomy): Bacteria > Bacteroidota > Bacteroidia > Flavobacteriales > Flavobacteriaceae > JANQTJ01. The sequence goes on from JANQTJ010000041.1 coordinate 55,302, forward strand.
AATGTATTAAGTCAATATGAAGGTATGGGGCTTAATGTAAAAGGGGTTGATGCATCAAAACGTTTTTTGGATGCTTTGGCAGGTATTGAAGATCCTGAGAAAAAACGAAAAGCCATAGGTAATGCATTTATTGAGGTTTTTGATGATGAAGCACATCAATTAACTGATGTTAAATGGTTAGCTCAAGGCACCATATATCCAGATGTTATTGAGAGTGTTTCTGCTACTGGCGGACCATCAGCAACTATTAAAAGTCATCATAATGTAGGTGGATTACCAGATTTTATGAAACTTAAAATTGTAGAACCGCTTCGTGCTATTTTTAAAGATGAAGTGAGACGTGTTGGTGCTACTTTAGGTATTGATCCTGAATTATTAGGACGTCATCCTTTTCCAGGTCCTGGTTTGGGTATTCGTATTTTAGGCGATATCACTGCTGAAAAAGTACGTATTCTTCAAGAAGTTGATGCTATTTTTATAAACGGTTTAAAGGAATGGGGTCTTTATGATAAAGTATGGCAAGCAGGTGCGATGCTACTTCCAGTAAACAGTGTTGGTGTTATGGGAGATGAGCGTACTTATGAAAAATGTGTTGCTTTAAGAGCTGTTGAAAGTACTGATGGTATGACAGCAGATTGGGTAAATTTACCTTATGAGTTTCTTCAAAAAACATCAAACGATATAATAAATAGAGTAAAAGGCGTTAATAGAGTAGTTTATGATATTAGTTCTAAACCACCTGCAACTATTGAATGGGAATAGTTGTGTCTTTTTAGAAAAGTAGGTGTCTAATATTTGATTGATATTTTTGGCATATTATATGTATTAAATAGAATATGGCGATTTTATTGTTATAAATTTAACAATGTATCATCTGCATAGTAATTATATGTCGTATATAAACTAATTAATATTGGTTTAGTTCAAAAAAAAGTAACGCATGAATAGATTTTTATTAGCATTAATTTTTGTATTAGCTATTGGTTTTTTTTCAGTACAAGCACAAAATTTCAGTACACATCAAGTTAAAAAAGGTGAAACAATTGAAGAAATTTCTAAACGTTATTATGTAACACTAACAGATATTTATTCTTTAAATCCAGATGCGAAAAATGAGTTAAAACCAAATACTATTTTAATAATTCCTATTTCAAAATCTAAAAAACCAACAGTTACCATAAATAAAGAGTTAGTAGGTTTTGCAGAGCACGAAACAAAACGAAAAGAGACCTTATATAGCATTGCTAAAGCATATGGTGTTTCTGAGGATGATATAAAAAAACACAACACATTCTTATACGCAAATATTTTAAAAAAAGGAGATAATCTTAAAATACCAAAATTTAAAATTACTGAAGTTGTTGAAGAAAATAAATTAACAAAAGACTATACAGTTTTGCCAAAAGAAGGAAAATGGCGAGTTGCCTACAAATTTGGTATTACTGTAACTGAGTTAGATGCTCTAAACCCAGAAATAGAATCTGTTTTAAAAGAAGGACAAATTATTAAAGTACCTAATTTAGAAGCAGGATTAGAAAGAGAGGTTGATGAAAAGTATAGCTATTATAAAGTATTACCAAAAGAAGGATTTTATCGTTTAAAACTTAAACTAGGACTAGAGCAATCTGAGTTAGAAGCTTTGAATCCTGAATTAAAAGTAGACGGATTAAAAGACGATATGATTTTGAAAATCCCTTATGTTAATTTTGCAAACGATGTTTTTGTGCCAGAAACGGATAAAATTAATTTAATTGATAGTATCGCTAATTTTAGTAAAAAACATATAGCGGTTATGTTGCCTTTTAGGTTGAATAGAGTTGATTTTGATTCGATAACTGATACAAAAAATAGTATAAAAAAAGACCCCTATTTAAATGCATCTTTGGATTTTTATTCTGGCATTTTAATTGCAGTTGATTCACTAAAAAATCTGGGGATATCTTTAAAAGTTGATGTTTACGATACAAAATATCAAGTGAGCGAGGTGTCAAAAATAATAGATGACAATAATTTTGAAAAATTAGATGCTGTCATTGGACCATTAACTTCAGATGCTTTTGATAAGGTTTCATCAGATTTACGAGCTTTTAATGTGCCTGTGATTTCTCCGATTGGCACTAATTTAAAATTATATGACAATGTTTTTCAATCAAGACCATCTGATGATTTATTGAAAGATAAGATTATAGAATTTGTTAAAAAAGATAGTCTGAAAAGTAATATTGTAATTATTGCTGACAGTAAGACTATAGATGTAAGTAATGAACTTAAACTCCAGTTTAATTATGCTAAGCAAATTCATTCAAGAAAAAATAAAGAAGGGAAAGATGAATTTTTTCTAACCAAAGAAGATATTCAAGAGGTTTTAAAACCAGGAAAAAATATTGTTTTTTTAGAAACAAAGAATGAAGGTTTTGCTTCTAACGTAACAAGTGTTTTAGCTTCTTTATTACAAAAAGAAAATATCCAATTGGAGAAAGAATCTATAGAAATCACATTGGTGACAACCAATATAAATGCTGCTTTTGAAGGCGACCAAATAAATAACACGCATTTATCAAAACTTAATTTCCATTTTGCTTCAACAACAAAAGATTATAGCGAAAATGAAAGTAATTCATTTGTAGAAAAATATAAACAAACTTATAATATTACTCCAAATAAAAGAGCTGTAAAAGGTTTTGATTTAACTATGGATGTGTTATTACGTATAGTATCGTCCGAGAATTTATACACTTCAGTAAAAAATGCACCTTTAACAGAGTATGTTGAAAACAAATTTGAGTATCAAAAAAAACTTTTTGGAGGTTATTATAATAACGCTGTTTATTTAGTTAAGTACGATAATTTAACAATTGTTGAAGTAAAACAGTAAGCTTTGAATCAGTAGCGTAATGTTTCATTAGTTTATTTGTGATTATTATTTCATATTTTTAAGTATTTTATAAAACTAAACGAAATGTAAGACTTTAGTTGAAATCGAATTGAAAAATTATCTCAATATAAATTGGTATACTAAAACTCATGCTTCCAGATAAAAGATTTCTAATAGATTTAGCACATACTAAAATGCCTTTTGGGAAATATAAAGATAGATATTTAATTGATTTACCTGAGTATTATGTGGTTTGGTATCATAATAAAGGTTTTCCTAAAGGAAAATTAGGTGATATGCTTAAACAGATTTATGAACTAAAATTAAATGGGCTGGAGGATTTAATTAGAAATATTAGAAAGCAATATCCCAATAATAGTTTTTAATTTTTTAGAATTTATTTCGATAAATTTTCTCACAAAGTTTAAGATTTAAATCAAAATGATAAAATTAGATGTACCTTTACGCATTAATTAGAAGGAGATTGAAAACATAAAGGTTTATAATCTCAAAAAGCCCCTAAGGGTCTTCATAAATACTTTATATGTCATTTCAATCTTTAGGCTTATCTGAAGCCTTGCTAAAAGCGATTAGCAAAAAAGGATACACAAACCCATCTCCAATTCAACAAAAAGCCATAACACCCATTTTACAAGGTAAAGATGTGCTGGCTTCTGCACAAACAGGCACTGGGAAAACAGCTGGTTTTACTTTGCCACTTTTACATATTTTATCTGAAAATCCAAAAGAAAAATACCGACCAATTCGTGCTTTAATTTTAACGCCTACTAGAGAACTTGCAGCACAAGTATATGCGAATGTTAAAGAGTATAGCGAATTTTTAAATTTACGTTCGGCTGTTATTTTTGGAGGTGTTAATCAAAAACCACAAGCTGCTACTATAAAACAAGGTATTGATGTTTTGGTTGCTACACCAGGTAGATTATTAGATTTGCAAAATCAAGGTTTGTTGTCCCTTAAACGCGTAGAGATTTTTGTTTTAGATGAGGCTGATAGAATGCTTGATATGGGTTTTTTGAGAGATATTGAACGGATTATAAAATCGATGCCTGAAAAGCGCCAAAATTTAATGTTTTCGGCAACTTTTTCAAAAGACATAAAAAAACTCGCTCATGGTATTTTAAATCAACCCGTACAAGTTGAGGCAACACCAGAAAACACAACAGTTGACGCTATCAGTCAAAAAGTTTATAGAGTTGCAAAAGGTTTAAAAACAGATTTAATTATCAAATTGATTTCTGATGGTAATTGGAAACAAGTATTAGTTTTTACTCGAACCAAGCATGGGGCGAATAAGCTTTGTGAAAAAATGAGTAAATCTGGGATTTCCTCAGCAGCTATACATGGTAATAAAAGTCAAGGTGCTAGAACAAAAGCTTTAGATGGTTTTAAAAACGGACGTGTACGTGTTTTAGTAGCTACCGATATAGCCGCGAGAGGTTTAGATATTCCATTATTACCTCATGTTATTAATTTTGAATTACCCAATATACCCGAAGATTATGTTCATAGAATTGGGAGAACTGGGAGAGCTGGTGCTGTTGGTGAAGCATTATCTTTAGTAAGTGCAGACGAAACAACATTTTTAAAAGATATTGAAAAGTTGATAGAAGTGAAACTTCCTGTTGATATTATAGAAGGTTTTGAACCCGATCCAAATGCATCTACAGACCCGGTAAAACCAGGTCAGGGACGACAAAATAGAACTCCACGAAAAGCATCTAATAATTCTGGAAATTCAACACGAAATAACAAATCAAGAAGACAAAAACGCAATTAATAAATTTGTTAATGTATTCTCAACCAAACAACCTGTTACATGGTGTTAAGCTTGAACAAATCATAACTGATTTGGAAGTATATTACGGTTGGGGATATATGGGAACCATTGTAAAAATTAAATGTTTTACTGATAATCCATCTTTAAAATCTAGTTTGAAGTTTTTGCGTCGGACGCCTTGGGCTAGGACTAAAGTAGAAAACATGTATTTAAACATGCTTAAAAATAGAAAATAGTATTTTTGAAGTGTTCTTTTAATATTATTAAATAGGTTTTTTGCGTGTTTTAAGAGTTTAATTTAAAATACAAGCCAAATAGAAATATGCAAGGATTTTTGTAAGTAAGCTTGCAATAACAATTAATTTTAAGTGGTATTTTGAATAATTTTCTTTTCAGAATGTCATTGATAGATTTAATCCAAATTCTCTTCCATTATAAAAAGGCATTACAATTCCATTTGTATTTTCTTTATTTTTAAATATCGTTCTTTTTATCAAAGGATGAATCTTATATGCAATTTTTGTACTTAAAATTCCAATTCCAGCACCTGCTGCAACATCAGTTAGCCAATGTCTATTATTATACATTCGGAACATTCCTGTGCCTGTTGCCATCAAGTAACCTGCAACTCCGAACCAAATTGAAACATCTTTATATTCTTGATATAAAAATTCAGCTCCCATAAACGCTGTTGCAGTATGTCCGGAGGGAAAAGAGTTTTTACTGGTAGCATCAGGTCTTTCAACATTTCCAGTTCCTTTTAAAATATTCACAGTTCCACCCATTATTATATAAGCAATTCCTAAAATTATTGTTATATCCTTGAAATTGTTTTGTCCTTTAATTCCGATTGCATTTAATCCATATACGGAGAGAAAAGGAACATATTGAGAGAAATCATCTATTGTAAGTTTAGAATCGATATGCTCTGCTAATTCATTTTGAGTACTTTTATTTAATAATTTGATTGTATGATTTTCAAGACCAAAAACCCCATATCCGATTAAAACTGTTGGAATTATTAATGATTTGTATCTCAATCGAATATTGTTCTTGTTTATTAACGAGTCACTTGAAGTGTTTTGACCGTTAATTTTAAAAATATATAAAAATAAAAAAAGTAAGATTATTATTTTTCTCATTCGGTTTATTAATAATAACGCTTAACTACTTTATTAGAAATCGTCATAATTTTTTATGTTAAATGTTAAACGAATTTATATTTTTTTTCCGAAAAATTCAAGTTTTGAAATTTGTTAAAAAATAAAAACCACTTTGTTTTTACAAAGTGGTTTTTAAGTAAATAAATACTTTATTTAGTTTTAAGACTTAGCAGCCTTAACAATTATTTTTAATTCAATATCATCATTTATAAATTTATCTCCTAAATTATCAAAAAATGATTTAGAACCATATTTTACATTCCACTTAGAGCGATTAATTGTAAAAGTTTCACTTGTTAAAGTCATACTATCTCCTTCATTTGAAATAGATACTGGAAATGTAATATTATTTGTTGCATCTTTTAAGGTTAAGTTTCCAGATAACATCATGTTGCCATCAACCTCTTCAATACCAGTAATTTCAAAATTAGCAGTAGGATAAGCTTCTACGTCAAAAAAATCAGGACTCATTAAATGTCCAGCTAAATTGGCATTTCCTTTATCTTCAACAGGAATATCTATTACTTTTAAAGAAGCCATGTCTATAGCGAAGGTACCCCCAGAAATCATACCATCTGTAGTATTTAAAATTCCACTTTTAATATTAATTACGCCGTTGTGAGAACCAGTAGGTTTAAAACCTTTCCATTCAATAGTAGATACCTCTAAATCAGCATTAAAAGTAGCTTCTGAAATTGATGTTGTTACTTCTTCTGCTTCTGTAGTTGCTGCCTCTTGGGCTTTATCTTTGCAAGATAATACTGTTAGAGATAAGACTGAAATAAATAAAATACTTAAAAAATTACGTTTCATTATTAAAGATGTTTTTAGTTTTTTGTGTAAAAATAATTATTTTGTTTAAAAAAAAGAAAAAAAATATAAACAAATTAATTATTCAAATATTTTAAATGACATTATGGCATTTTAATAATATTGGCAGTACTTTTGCCAATTGATTTTAGTATTGCAAAAATTTGATTTAGCGATGAGTAAAAAGGAAAAAAAAGAAGATATAGAAAACGAAGAAGTTGGGACTTCGCAAACTGAAACTACCGAGGTAGAAGAACAAACTGTTGAAGAAAAATTACAAAGCCAATTACAACAAGAAAAGGATAAGTTTTTAAGACTTTTTGCTGAGTTTGAAAATTATAAAAAACGTACTTCCAGAGAGCGTATTGAATTATTTTCGACTGCTAGTGAGGATGTAATGAAAACCTTATTACCTGTACTTGATGATTTTGAGCGAGCACTTAGTCATATAGACGAAGATAAAGAGGCAGAAGAATTAAGAAAAGGAGTTTTATTAATTTACCAAAAAATGGTAAATACTCTAGAGCTAAAAGGATTAAAATCAATCAAAACAGAAAAAGGTGATGTCTTTAATGCTGATGATCATGAGGCCATAACGCAAATACCAGCGCCAACTGAAGACATGAAAGGAAAAATTATTGATATTATCGAAAAGGGTTATAAATTAGGTGATAAAGTTATCCGATTCCCTAAAGTTGTTATCGGACAATAAATTCAAAGCATGGCAAAAAGAGATTATTACGAAATTTTAGGAATAAGTAAGGGTGCGTCGGCTGCCGAAATAAAAAAGGCATATCGAAAAAAAGCAATAGAATTTCATCCTGACAAAAATCCTGACGATAAAACTGCTGAAGGTAAATTTAAAGAAGCTGCCGAGGCTTATGAGGTTTTGAGTGACGACAATAAAAAAGCACGTTACGATCAATTTGGTCATCAAGCTTTTGAGAATGGCGGCGGCGGATTTAATGGCGGTGGCATGAATATGGATGACATATTTAGTCAGTTTGGTGATATTTTTGGAGGTGGGGGCTTTGGTGGTGGTTTTTCAGGTTTTGGTGCTGGCGGTGGTCAGCGTCGTGTTAAGGGAAGCAACCTGCGTATTCGTGTAAAACTTACTTTAGAAGAAATTGCCAATGGTGTTGATAAAAAAGTAAAAGTAAAACGAAAAGTACAGGCGGCAGGTACAACCTACAAGACATGTTCTACCTGTAATGGTAGTGGACAAGTTACCCGAATTGCAAATACTATTTTAGGCCGTATGCAAACTTCATCACCATGTAATGTGTGTGGTGGTGCTGGACAAACGATTGATAAAAAATCTAATGACGCTGATGCGCAAGGTTTAATAATCTCAGAAGAAACGGTATCTATAAAAATACCTGCAGGTGTTGTTGATGGTATGCAGTTAAAAGTTTCTAGTAAAGGAAATGAAGCACCAGGTAATGGGATTTCAGGTGATTTAATAGTGGTGATTGAAGAAGAACAACACGAAAAATTACAACGCGAAGGAGATAACTTACATTATGATTTGTATGTAAGTTTTCCTGATGCTGTTTTAGGAACCTCTCAAGAAATTGATACTGTTACGGGTAAAGTTCGCATAAAAGTAGAAGCAGGTGTTCAATCTGGTAAAATATTACGCTTACGCGGTAAAGGAATTCCAAGTATCAATGGCTACGGAAAAGGTGATTTATTAGTACATGTGAATGTTTGGACTCCAAAAACCTTAAATAAAGAACAAAAAGAGTTTTTTGAAAACATGAAAGATGATGAGCATTTTTCTCCAAAACCTGAAAGTACAGACAAATCTTTCTTCGAAAAAGTCAAGGATATGTTTTCTTAATTAAAAATAATTTAAACATTTTTAGAAATTCCGTTAGATTACGGAATTTTTTTATTTATGAGGTAACTTATTTAATAGTTTTACTTTTATTATTAAAAAAAAAACTATATTTGACTATCACTATTTATTTAGTGATAATTTTTCTTTTTCATAGCAATTTTTTTCCCATCCTTAATTTATTAAGGGTGGGTTTTGTTTTTAAGACACTTCCTAATTAAAACCCCACAATAAACATAGTTAGTTTAACTATAATTTATAACAAATCTATTAAGCATCTCGCTTAACATTTAATATATTTACAAATAATAAGCTAATAAAAACACGAATGAGTAACTTACTTGAAGTTAATAGCGTTTCAAAAAATTTTGGCGATTTTAAAGCCCTAAATAATGTTTCTATTTCGGTTCCAAAAGGAAGTATATTTGGATTATTAGGTCCAAATGGCGCAGGAAAAACAACCCTAATTAGGGTTATTAATCAAATTACTATGCCAGATAGTGGAAGTGTTTTTTTGGACGGGGTTATATTAAACTCTAATCATATAAAAGATATTGGGTATTTGCCAGAAGAACGTGGTTTATATAAGTCTATGAAGGTTGGTGAACAAGCATTATATTTAGCGCAATTAAAAGGGTTGAGTAAAGCTGAAGCTAAAACGCGTTTAAAATATTGGTTTGAACGTTTAGAAATTGGTGATTGGTGGAATAAGAAAATACAGGAGCTTTCTAAAGGAATGGCTCAAAAAATACAGTTTGTTGTAACGGTTTTACATCAACCTAAATTATTAATTTTTGATGAGCCTTTTTCGGGCTTTGATCCAATTAATGCGAACCTTATTAAAGACGAAATTTTACGCTTGCGCGAAGATGGAGCAACCGTTATTTTTTCAACACATCGAATGGAGTCTGTTGAAGAATTATGTGATGACATCGCATTAATCCACAAATCAAATAAAATACTAGATGGCCGATTAATAGATGTGAAACGTCAATATAAAATTAACACATTTGAGGTTGGTATTCGTGCTAATGATAAACTGGCACTTCAAAAGGAATTGTCAGATAAATTTGAAGTTTCAGTTGCTAATTTTAAAACTTTGGAGGACGAGTTAAAGCTTAATATTAAGCTAAACAATAATAATCCAAACGATTTATTAAATTATTTAACCAATAAAGGTATGGTATCTCATTTTGTAGAATTGATACCAAGTGTTAACGATATATTTATTCAAACTGTAAAGAATAATTAATTTATGAATCATTTACCTCTTATTATAAAACGCGAATATTTAACGAAGGTTAAAAATAAATCATTCATAGTCATGACTATTTTAAGTCCTATGATTATGATTGTTTTAATATCCGTAGTGGCATATTTATCTCAATTAAATAATGATAAAGTTAGGACTATTACAGTTTTAGACGAATCTGAACTTGTAGAAAATACTTTTAAAAACTCAGAAAACACGAAGTATACTATCTTGCGAGATATATCTTTAGAAGATGCTAAAAAAATTGTAAAAGAAACGGCATCTTATGGCTTATTACACATTAATAAATCTAAAGATATTGATGCCATTTCAAATGATATAAAATTTTTTTCGGAAGAATCGCCTTCTATTACACTGATATCAGATTTAGAAAGTCAGTTAGAAAAAAAACTTACCAATATTAAATTACAACAACAAGGTGTTGATGTAGCTATGATTAATGCTTCTAAAATAAGTATTGATATAGCTCAAGAAAGTTTTGATGGTGAAAAAACATCAAAAATTGATAGTGTTGTTAAACTCATTTTTGGTGGGATTGCAGGTTATTTGTTATTTATGTTTATCATTATTTATGGTAACATGATTATGAGAAGCGTGATTGAAGAAAAAACTAGTAGAATCATAGAGGTTATCATTTCATCCGTAAAGCCCATGCAACTGATGCTTGGTAAAATTATTGGTACCTCATTGGCGGGTATTACACAATTTGTAATTTGGATTATTTTAGGTGGTGTTTTAATGACGATTATTTCTTTAGTTTTTGGAATTGATGTGGCAGAAATGCAAACCCCACAACAAGAAGTTATGCAGCAAGCCATGGCAAATCCTGATGTAAATACAAAGGTTGAAAATTTAATTACAGCATTTTACAATTTGCCAATTACTAATTTAATTATAGCCTTTCTTTTATTCTTTATTAGTGGTTATTTATTGTATAGTTCGCTTTATGCAGCTATTGGTGCTGCGGTTGATAATGAGACCGATACTCAGCAATTTTTATTACCAATCATGTTACCTTTAATTTTAGCAGTTTATATTGGGTTATTTACAGTAATTGAGGATCCACATGGAACAGTTTCAACGGTTTTCTCATTTATTCCATTAACCTCACCTGTTGTTATGTTAATGCGAATTCCCTTTGGCGTTCCAATTTGGCAACAATTGGTGTCATTATTATTATTAATAGGCACTTTTATATTTACAGTTTGGATAGCTGCCAAAATATATAGAGTCGGTATTTTAATGTATGGAAAAAAACCAACTTACAAAGAGCTAATTAAATGGATTAAATATTAAAATGAATCAAAAATTAGAAAAAATAGAAGAAGCTGTTTCAAAAAGTAACTTTTTGGAAAAAATTAAACATTTTCTTAATCTTCATATCGATTTTACAAATAAAATAAGTATTTCTTTACTTGATCTTATAGTTATTGCTACAGTAATTTTTGTTACAACAATTGTTTTGAGATTAATTTTAAGAATTATTACCAGAAATCTTCCAATAGATGATAAAAACAAGTTTAATGTAGTTTATGGGTATTTTAGATGGCTTATTTATTTAATTATACTGTTAATTACTTTGCACTCTGTAGGTGTTAATGTTACAGCAGTTTTTGCAGCATCCGCAGCCCTATTAATTGGTATTGGTTTAGCACTACAAACCTTGTTTCAAGATATATTTTCGGGGGTTTTTATTTTGATTGATCAATCAGTACATGTTGGTGATATTATCGAAATTGATGGAAAAGTTGGTAGAGTCGAGGAAATTAAATTAAGAACTACTAGAGCTGTTACTATTGATAATAAAGTTTTGGTAATTCCCAATCATTTATATTTAGAAAACAGTTTATATAACTGGACTCAAAACGGGACAACCACCAGAGAGTCTGTTGAAGTTGGAGTTGCTTATGGTAGTGATGTACAATTAGTTAAAAAATTATTATTACAAGCCGCTAGTTCGCATCCTGACGTATTTAGCGAGCCAGAACCATCAGTAATTTTTACAGAGTTTGGTGATAGTTCTTTAAATTTTAAACTTGTTTTTACTATTGATGACAGTTTTAAAGCGCAATTTCCTAAAAGTGATATTCGTTTTGAAATTGATAAATTGTTTAGAGAGAACAATGTTACAATTCCTTTCCCTCAAAGAGATATTCATATCATTCAAAAATAAAATATAAAGATGTCAAAAATATTAGTCATAGAAGACGAAGCAGCCATCAGGAGAGTACTAGTTAAAATTCTGTCAGAAGAAAATGAAGCGTATCAAGTTGAAGAAGCTGAAGATGGATTGGTGGGAATCGAAAAAATAAAAAATGACGACTACGATCTTATACTTTGTGATATAAAAATGCCAAAAATGGATGGTGTTGAGGTATTGGAAGCCGTTAAAAAGATAAAACCAGAAATCCCTATTGTTATGATTTCTGGCCATGGAGATTTAGATACAGCAGTAAATACCATGCGTTTAGGAGCTTTTGATTATATATCCAAACCACCAGATTTAAATCGATTATTAAACACGGTACGTAATGCTTTGGATAGAAAAGAATTGGTTGTCGAAAACAAAATTCTGAAGAAAAAAGTCAGCAAGAAGTACGAAATGATTGGGGATAGTCCTGCTATTTCCCAAATAAAAGATATTATTGATAAAGTTGCTCCAACTGATGCTAGAGTATTAATTACGGGACCTAACGGGACAGGCAAAGAGTTGGTTGCCCATTGGTTACATGAAAAAAGTGAACGAGCTAAAGGTCCAATGGTAGAGGTTAACTGTGCAGCAATTCCCTCAGAGTTAATAGAAAGCGAATTATTTGGTCATGTTAAAGGTGCTTTTACTAGTGCTGCTAAAGATAGAGCTGGTAAATTTGAAGCAGCCAACAGCGGTACTATTTTCCTTGATGAAATTGGCGATATGAGTTTGCCTGCACAAGCAAAAGTACTTAGAGCTTTGCAAGAAAGTAGAATACAACGCGTTGGTAGTGATAAGGATATAAAAGTAGATGTTAGAATTGTAGCAGCAACAAATAAAAATCTTCAAAAGGAAATTGAAGATGGTAAGTTTCGAGAAGATTTATATCACAGGCTTGCAGTAATTTTAATAAAAGTGCCTTCTTTAAATGAAAGAAGAGATGATATTCCTCTTTTAATAAATCATTTTTCTGAAAAAATTTCAGAAGAACAGGGTACTACAAAAAAAACTTTTTCAGATAAGGCTGTAAAATTGCTTCAAGAATATGATTGGACTGGAAATATTCGAGAACTCCGAAATGTTATTGAACGTTTAATTATTTTAGGAGGCAATGAAGTAAGTGAGCAAGATGTTAAATTGTTTGCTTCAAAATAAATTTTTAAAACCTATTTATAATGACAGAAGATAAATACAAAGTAACTTCAAAGATCTCCTTAAAAAATTCTGAAACCAAAATTGTTATAGAAAACGCAGAAAAAGAGTTAAAAAAAATAAGTAAAAAACTAGGCGATATTCAAAATACCATGTACGCCCATAATAAATATGCGGTATTGGTTTGTTTACAAGGTATGGATACTTCTGGTAAAGATAGTTTGGTGCGTGAAGTTTTTAAAGAGTTTAATGCGCGTGGTGTAGATGTTCATAGTTTTAAAGTGCCAACCGAACTCGAGTTAAGCCACGATTATTTATGGCGCCATTACATTGCGCTACCAGAACGTGGTAAGTTTGGAGTTTTTAATAGAACACATTATGAAAATGTTTTAGTTACAAGAGTGCATCCTGGTTATATATTAGGAGAAAACATTCCAACACTAAATTGCATTGATGATATTGATCATGCTTTCTGGGATAAGCGTTTTGAGCAAATAAATAATTTTGAAAAGCATATTGCAGAAAATGGCACAATCATTTTCAAATTCTTTTTAAATCTATCAAAAGAAGAACAAAAAAATCGTTTGCTGCGTCGTTTAGAAAAGCAAGAAAAAAATTGGAAATTCTCACCCGGAGATTTGAAAGAACGTAAACTTTGGGATGCTTATCAAGATTGTTATGAAGATGCCATCAATAGAACCTCTCTCGTGCACGCACCATGGTATACCATTCCTGCTGATGATAAGCCAACAGCCAGATATTTGGTAGCAAAAATCATGTTTGATACTTTAAGTAAATACAGCGATATTAAAGAACCAGAACTAGATGATGACATTAAAGCTAATCTTGAGTTATATAAAAATCAACTAAATAGTGAATAGGTTTTGGGCGTTTTAAGACGCTTTCCGTTTTATCTTTTTATCGTACCTCAAAAAAGGATATCACTGCAATCGTTAACGCTATGGCGTCAAGTTTACTAACATCATTTTATTGTATAAATTCATTTAATATCACAACATAAAACATGAAAAAAATATTTTTAATTGCTTTAAGTTTTTCCTCACTATTAATATTTTCTCAAACTGATGAAGACGTTATAAAAACCATCTATAAACAATCACTAACAAATGGTAAAAGTTACGATTGGTTAAATTATTTATCCAATCAAATTGGAAGTAGGTTATCTGGCTCTTTAGGTGCAGAAAAAGCAGTTACCTACACCAAAGAAGAACTTGAAAAATTAGGGTTAGATAAAGTTTGGTTACAACCTGTGATGGTACCAAAATGGGTAAGAGGTGCTAAAGAGTTTGCCTATATTGAGAGCGCACCTGGTAAAACAACTACAGTAAATATTTGTGCTTTAGGAGGCTCTGTAGCTACACCAGCTTTAGGTATTAAAGCGCAAGTAGTTGAGGTTAAAAATTTTGAAGAACTTGAGGTTTTAGGTAAAGAAAATATAGAAGGTAAAATCGTGTTTTTTAATAGGCCCATGCAAGCCGATTTAATTCACACTTTTGAAGCCTATGGTGGTTGCGTAAATCAACGCGCTCAAGGTGCTGTTCAAGCTGCTAAATATGGAGCTATCGCGGTTATTGTGCGATCAATGAATTTAAGACTAGATGATTTTCCTCATACAGGTAATATGAATTATGGAGACTTGCCAGTTGAAAAACGTATTCCTTCAGCAGCCATCAGTACTAATGATGCCGAATTATTAAGTGCCATGTTAACTTTAAACAATAACATTAAATTTTATTTCAAACAAAATTGTAAACAACTTAAAGATGTAGAATCTCATAATGTGATTGGAGAAATAACAGGAAGCGAGTTCCCAAACGAATATATGGTAGTTGGAGGACATCTAGATTCTTGGGATTTAGGAGATGGATCTCATGATGATGGTGCAGGTGTTGTGCAATCTATGGATGTTTTAAGACTGTTAAAAGAGTCAGGAATTAAACCAAAGCGTAGCATAAGAGTGGTGCTTTTTATGAATGAAGAAAATGGTTTAAGAGGTGGTAGAAAATATGCTGAGGTAGCAAAACAAAAAGGAGAAAATCATGTGTTTGCTTTAGAAAGTGATTCGGGTGGCTTTACACCACGGGGATTTAGTTTTGATTGTACGGATGCTGTTTTTGAGCAAGTGTTAAGTTGGCAGTCGTTATTTAAACCATATCTTATTCATTATTTTGAAAAGGGAGGAAGTGGTGCTGATGTTGGACCATTAAAAACAGAGTCTAATGTTTTAGCGGGTTTGCGTCCAGATAGTCAACGCTATTTTGATCACCATCACGCTAGTAATGATACTTTTGATGCCATAAACAAAAGAGAATTAGAATTAGGTGCTGCTACCATGACAGCTTTGGTTTATTTATTTGATAAATATGGTGTCAATCCAATAACAAATTCTAAGAAAATTAAAAACTAGTTTTATGAAAAGTCTCTTAATTATAAGTCTCACATTTTTATCAATAACTATTAGTTCTCAAGATTTAAAAGATAATCAATTACCTTATTACGAAATACCAGAACAACCAGAGCGCTATACAGCAGGTACCGTAGCTTCAAGAATGATGGATGGTTTAGGTTTTCGATATTATTGGGCTACTGAAGGTTTGAAATCAAACGATTTAGAATTTAAAGCCAGCGAATCAGGACGTACAAGTGCAGAAACTATTGATCACATATTAGGCTTATCTAGTTTTATACTTAACAGTGTATCATCAGATAAAAGCAGAACTAATGAAGCACTTTTGTCTTTTGAAGAGAAACGTAAACAAACGCTTCTAAATATAAAGGAAGCTTCTGATATTTTACGAAATATGGATGATGTGTCTCAGTTTGATAATGATAAATTTCCTTTTTGGAATATTATCAATGGTCCTATTTCTGATGCACTTTGGCACTGTGGACAGGTTGTTATGTTAAGACGCGCTTCCGGTAATTCTTTTAACTCAAAAGTTAGCGTTTTTACAGGAACGGTGAGAGAATAGATTTAATTTTTTGTTTTGTATTTCTCTTTCTTCATTTTTATATAACCAGTAACTAACTTTACACCAAGTCTTGCAAACAAGATGATGGCTATTACCATTATAATATTAAAACTATTCATAGTAACAAGATAATGTTTATTTATTAATTTAATCTGGTAGATTTTTTTTAGTATATAAATTAACATACTCGTTTCCTGTGTCAACTATCTTAATAGTGTTGTGGAATCTTTTTTATTAAATATCGACAATAACAATTTATCTGATAATATATTTAATGTGTTTACCTGTTTTGTTTTTCAAGACGAGTTTTAGACGAATTTGACGAAAGAATTTAATCATTTTCTGAATTGTTTAAAAGCCCTAACACTTCTTTTGATTTTTGTAATGCGATTTTTTGATCTCTACTCCAAACTTTTAGTAGTCCTTGTTTCGCATAAACTAAAGCTTTAAATTGTTTTATTGAATAACCATTATCAATCATTTCTTTAAGAGTTATTGTATTCTCTTTATTTTGATTCGGTATTAAATAAATACCACAGGAAATAAAAAAACTAGTCACTTTTGAATTCCAAAATTCATCTAAAAAAGCTTGACTTTCTTTCACTCGATTAAACGTAAATTTGAGTTCTCTAAACTCTGAAATTAGATTTTTTCTCTTTATAAGTAGTTCAGAATTTGTTTCAATAATATTATCCAATTCAGGAATTTCAATTGCAAGAGTTTCATAATCAAATACTCTAGCAATTGTTGAAGAAGTAGG
>JANQTJ010000042.1 GCA_030731745.1 Flaviramulus sp.
GGTAAATTTGAATTCGAAATTGATGGAGAAAAGAAAATTGTAGAAGCAGGAGATGGTGTTTATATCGAGCCTAATTTATTGCATAGTGCAGTTTGTTTGGAAGAAGGCATGTTAATAGACACATTTAGTCCTGTAAGAGAAGATTTTTTAAGTGGGGGCAAGGTGTCATATTTTGGAAATAAATAGGAAAAATATAAAAATATTATTGTCCAATATTTATAAATCTCATTTAAAATACTATTAAAATATAAAATTAATTTTTTTTAACATAAAATTAATATATATTTGGTAAACCAATCTGGTAAACCAATCAAAAACCAACTTAAACTAATGTATAACTACCTTAAAATTATTCGCATATGTAAATAAATAGAAAAAGGATAGGTGCACGCCTATCCTTTTAAATCGTTTACTTCTTTTAGGAGGGAAGTAAAAACAAAAACACGCAATTACTTTAATAAAAACATGTGTTCTACAAAATTACAAAAAAAATATAAGAACAATTGTTTTTAATTAAGGTTAAAATTCTTTTTAAAGAATTCTAATTATCAGTTACAAGCAAACTGAAAAACTAATATTTTAAAAACAAAAAAACTAATTATGAATTTAAAAACTAAGCTAATTTTAATGGTTTTATTGATATTCAATATCACCATTTTTGCCCAGAACAGTACCATAATAAAGGGTACTGTAGTATCTGCAACAGATAATATACCAATACCAGGTGTAAATGTTGTTGTATTAAAAACTATTAAAGGAACAACTACTGATTTTGATGGTAAGTACCAAATACAAGCCAATGAGGGAGAAGTTCTTCAGTTTTCTTATTTAGGTTTTGTTACACAATTGGTAATAGTATCTAATCAAAATAATATAAATATTGCTTTAGCTGAGGATTTATCTCAGTTAGACGAGGTAGTAATAGTTGGATATGGTACTCAAAAAAAATCTCATCTTACCGGAGCTATTTCAAAAGTAGTAAACGAAAGTCTAGATCAAATAGCAGTTTCGAGGGTTGATGATGCTTTAATTGGTCAGGTATCAGGTGTTAATATTCAAGCTACAAACGCAGAAGCTGGTGGAGCTCCTACCATAACTATTAGAGGTTTTGGTTCTATAACTGCAGACTCCGGTCCTGCTTTAGTTGTTGATGGTGTCGTAGTAAGTTCTGATTTTCTTGGAAATTTGAATATGAATGATGTGGAATCTTTTGAAGTCTTAAAAGATGCTGCATCGGCTGCTATTTACGGTAGTGAAGGCTCTAATGGTGTTATTTTGATTACTACTAAAAGTGGTAAATCAGGCAAAACAAAATTTAGCTACGAAGCTTATACAGGTCGTAAAGAAGCACATGGAAGTGATGATTACAGAAAAAGCGTTGCAAAATGGGCTCAAATAGAACAAGCAGCAACGGGAACGCTTTCTGGAGAAACTTTATATGCGCAACTATTAGTTGCGACTACAGGAGTTGATAGAGATTGGCAAGATGTTTTCTTTGATGGAGGTAATATTACTAGTCACTCTTTGTCTGCCCGTGGTGGTAGTGAAAATACAAAGTTTAGCACTTCTTTAAGAGCACTTCATGATGAAGGTGTGGTAATTACTGATGACTATAAATTATACACTGCTAGCTTAAAGGTGGATTCAAAATTAGGCAAAAAAGTTAAATTCGGAATCAATGCGACGCCTTCTTATTCTAAGCAAAGAAATTTACCAACATCTATACATAATCCAACCCGTCAATCACCTTGGTTGCCCATTTATCATACAGAAGAAACACTTCAGTTTATTAACAGAGGTTCTTATCCAGATGTTGGCGTAGGTGATTATTTTTATGAGAATCATTTAGTTAATTTAGATTTAGATAATGATGGTAACTCAGAAAGACCTCGTACTTCAGGAGATTCAAATCCTTATGCTCAATATGTTGAAAGAGAACATTATGAGTTTAATACAAAGTTATTTGGTTCTACATATTTAAGTTATGAAATTTTAGATGGACTAACAGCTAAAACATCATTAGGTGTAACTTTAGAACAAAGAAAAAGAACTAGATGGGATGGTACAAAGCATCATGCTGCTGGTAATAGTAGAGCCCAATACAATTTACAAAACAGATATCGTACAAGATTAATTTCTGATAACACATTAAATTACAATAAAGCTTTTGGTAATCATGAAATTGATGTCTTAGCTGGTATGACTATTCAACAAAGAAAAAGCGAGAATAGTGAAGTAACTGGTAATGGTTATTCAAACGATTTACTTAAAAATTTACAAGGTGCTACTGCAATAGCTGAGTACATAGAAGTAAATACAGAACTTAAAAAAGTAGGTTATTTTGGTAGAATAAATTATGCTTTTGCCGATAAATATTTAGCATCCATATCTTTTAGACGTGATGGTAGTTCTGTTTTTGGAATAAATACTAAATGGGGAAATTTCCCTGCAGCATCTGTTGGCTGGAATGTAGCTAAAGAAAACTTCTTAAAAGATAGTGATTTTGTAAGCAATTTAAAGTTTAGGGCTAGTTATGGTTTCACAGGAGCTGAGAATTTTAATGTAGGAAATGATGTAGTAAATGTATGGCCGTATTTAGCATTATTACAAAACTCTAATGCTATTACTGATGGTAATATCGATGCAGGTGTTTCTCCTCTTAATATTGCTAACGCATTATTACAGTGGGAGGCTTCAGAAGAATTTAATCCAGCTTTAGATTTTGGGTTTTTTAATAACAGAATTTCAGGTTCTATTGATTATTACCAACGCACTAGTGATAAATTATTATTAAATAATCCTGTATCATACGTTACAGGTTTTAATGGAGGTATTGTAAACTTAGGGGAAGTTCAAAATAGAGGATGGGAACTTGAGTTAAGAACAAAAAATATTGCAAACGAGAAATTTTCTTGGAATTCAACCATAATCGCATCAACTAACCAAAATGAATTATTAAGTTTTGGAGATTCTAACAACGCTTTAATAGAAGATACTTACGGAAGAAACTCACAATGGATAAATCGTGTTGGTGAGCCAATATCTTCTTTTTGGGGATTTGTTGTAGATGAACAAGCTTATAATGAAATTGAGTTTAGAACAACTTATGTTGATAATCCTTGGAACCGTATTAACGGTCAAGCACAAGATGTGATAGTTAAAGATTTAAATGGAGATGGTATCATTACAGACGATGACAAAACGATTCTTGGTGATCCATATCCAGACTTAGTATATAGTTTTACTAATGAGTTTAAATTTGGAAACTTTGATTTCTCTTTTATGTTACAAGGTAGTGTAGGAGCTCAAGTAAATAATATTGGAGATGAATATTTCTATAACTGGTTTGGTAATTCAACAAGAAATGGTGGCGAGTTACAAGCTGTAGCAGATGGGTTAGTTACACACCCTTCTTTCATTCAAGAGAAAGTACTAACTAGTGAAGTTATAGCTAGTGCCGACTATTTTTCATTACGTAACATAAATATTGGGTATAATATGCCAGAAGATTTAACAACTAAATTAGGTGTATCTGGTCTAAGACTTTATGCTACGGCTCAGAACTTGATATACATAACTGCTGATGATTATCATGGTTTCAACCCTGAGCATGATGATAATGGTAATCCAAGAGCTTATGGTTCTCAAAGAGGAGGTACTCCAATATTTAAAACAGTAACACTTGGTTTGAACATCGATTTTTAATTTAAAAAACTTATAAATTATGAAACATATAAAATATTTAATCTTTGCCATTACAGGGTTTATTTTTACTTCTTGTAGTGATGAGTTTTTAAATCCACTTCCAGATACCGCAGTTGCTGTTGATGCCTACTTCCAATCGGATGAAGATGTTTTGTCTGGAGTTATAGGTATTTATGATGCCTTTCAGGGTGTTAATGAAAATACCGAGACAAATATTGGTAACTTTAACAGAGGGGTTCAATTTGAGCACCTTCTAACAGAACATCGTACAGATAATACAAGAAACGCAACATTAGAGGGTTCAAAGTCTGATTTTCACAGATATATAGTTGAAGCCAATAACGTGGAATCTGAAGATTATTATGCATCTATGTATCAAGCTATTTTTAGAGCTAATAATGTATTAAACTTTATTAGTATAGCAGACGAATCTAATCAAGCTAAATATACAGCAGAAGCTAAATTTTTAAGAGCCTATGCATATTTTAAATTAGTTAGATTATTTGGAGATGTGCCTTTAGTAACAACTGTACCAGGTCCGTTGGATAACGAAGTTCTTTTTACTAGAATACCAGTAGCACAGATTTATACACAAATTATAGAAGATTTACAAGAAGCAATTAGTGTTTTAGATAATTCTAGTAAATCTAGAGCTTCAAGAGCTGCTGCACAAGCGATATTGGCTAAGGTATATTTAACACAGTCAACACCCAATTATCCAGGAGCACAACAATTGTGTGAAACTATTATTAATAGTTTGGAATATGATTTAGAACCAAACTATGCCAATGTATTTTATTCAGAGTTAAATGATGAAATTATTTTCGCTATACAATATCAATCAGGAAATGCTCAAGAAAGCCAAAGTTTTTCATCTGAATTTACCTCTACAATACGCGCTGGTAGAGAAGATGGACAAAATATTGTTAATACAAATCTTAAGGCTGAGTTTGATGCTATAGGAGGAGATAGAACAACTGTTTCTATCACAAATTTAGATGGTAGTCTTGATGATGATGAAAATGAGGTAGCTAAATTTTTACCAGATGGTTTTGACTATACCGATAATTATGGTCCAAATGCACGTAATGCAGGTAATGATTATATAGCTATGCGTTTTGCTGATGTACTTTTAATGCATGTAGAGGCAATTTTAGCTGGAGGTGCTGCAACTGTTGATTCTGATGCATTAACGTCTTTCCAAAGAATAAGAGATAGAGCATTCCCAGCAACTGCTCCAAACGCCATAGCTAGTATAACAAAAGAAGAATTATTGCGTGAAAGACGCGTAGAACTAGCTTTTGAAAACCAAAGATGGTTTGATCTACTTAGATTTGGAGTTGCAGAGTCTGTATTAGGCGCACATGCCATAGAAATGGGGTATATCTTCAATTCTAGAGCCTTATTATTACCAATTCCAGCAAGAGAAATAAACATAAGTGGTGGCTTATTAACACAAAATCCTGGGTATTAATTTAAAAATAATTAACTATGAAAAATAAAGTAAATATTTTCCGTAAAACAACACTATTACTGTTAAGTATAGTTACAGCTAGTTTTATTTATAGTTGTGATCCAAGTCTTTTTAGAGATGATTTACCAGATGCGAGTTCGCAGGTAGATAATTTTTTACCAACTTCTGATTTTTCGTTTACTCCTGGCGAAAGAAATTTTAATACAATTCAATTTATTAATCTAGCTACTGAATCTACAAAATTTCTTTGGGATTTTGGAGGAGGAGATACTTCAACAGAACAAGATCCAATTTATACTTTTGTTGATGGTGAAGGTACCTATACAGTAACACTTACTGCTAGTGATGAAAATGGAGCATCAGCAACAAAAACAATTGATATAGAAGTTGTTGATAGATTTGTACCTATTTCGCCAGAAGTTATAAATGGTGATTTTGAAAATAGTAGTAATAACTGGAGAATCGACTTTTCAAATGGTTGGTCAGGTTTTGGCTTTGAGTCTAGTAGTGATGGTTCTTGGTTGCTTTATGATGGTACTGATAATGGGGCAAAAACAAAAGGAGCAAAATGGAATAGAAATAGATCTGCTGCAGAGTGGGCTAACCCAAACACGAGACATGCATACCAATCAATAGTTGTAACACCTAATTGGGAATATACTTTAGAGTTTGAATATGCTATAAAAGATGATATTGCAGTGGATCCAATAGGGGGAAGACGATTTGTTGCAGAAATTCTTGATGGACATTTTACTGATGGCGTTGATGCCTATAATCAATCTATTGCAGGAGGTGCTTTAGTAACTCATGTAGGTACAGAGGTAAAAGGTAAAACAACATTTACACAAGTTAAAGTTGATTTTACTTCAAACGATTCTGGTTTAATTTCTATATGGTTATGGGCGGTTACTCCTGTTGATTTATATGCAGATAATGTTAAAGTATATCCAAGAAGATAGAATACAATAATGAAAAGATTCCGAAAAGAAATATTAGTAACTTTATTAATAACACTTCTAACTGTTAACGCTACCTCTCAAAATAATGAGAGTAGCGTAGCAGAATCGGAAACAAAAGTTAACAAAAAGAAACGAAAGGCTAAAGTAAGATTGCCAGATATCGATTTAAGTCATTGGAAAGTTACGCTTCCTGTAGCCAACGATGAAGGTAAGCCTTATGAAATAGATCCCCCTGAAATTCTAGATTTTGCCTCCATTGAGATTGCAAAACCTTATATGTATATTGATTCAACACAAGGAGCAATAATATTTCATGCAATGCCAACAGACTCTAAAACAAGAAATACGAAGTATTCTAGGTCTGAACTGAGAGAACAAATGGTTTCGGGTGAAAATAATGTGAATTGGACCTTTGCCCAAGGAGCATATATGAAGGGTAAGTTAGCTATGGAAGAATCTACAAAAGGTTCTGATGGTAAATATCATAGAACTATTATCATGCAAATTCATGGTCGTTTAACTAATGAACAACGTGATTTAATAGGTGCTGATGATAATAATGCACCACCAATTTTAAAAATATATTGGGATAATGGGAAAGTTAGAGTTAAAACAAAAATTCTAAAAAATCCTAGTGCAACCGATGAGGAATTACTTCATGAAGCTGCCTGGGATGATGATGAAGGTTTTAATTTTGATCAAGAAGTAGGATTTAGAAAATTTACTTTAGAAGTTAAAGTTTCTGATGGTAAAATGGTAGTTGTATTAAATAATACAGAATATAAAGTTTACGAAAATATTCATATGCGTAGATGGGGTATTTTTGAAAATTATTTTAAAGCTGGAAATTATTTTCAATCAAGAGATGAAGGTTCTTTTTCAAAAGTAAAATATTACGAGTTAGAAGTTAGTCATTAAATAATGAATAAAATAGGGGTTAAATATCTTTTCGATTTTTTAAAAATGCCAATTTCAGGAATAGCGTTTTTATTAGTATTTTTTTGTTGCCAAAATAATGAAATAACAGAACAAGAGTTTACAGTTGTTATAGATAATGATGATGAAACTCCAGATAATGAAACAATAAGTCCAACTTATAAACTACCAAATATTAGTTTAACAAATTGGAAAGTAACACTCCCAGTTGGCGATCCAACTGAAGTATTACCACCTGAAATTTTAGATTACGGAAATAATGAAACTTTAAAACCATTTTTTTATAACGATTCTATCAATGGAGCATTAGTTTTTTATACCTATCCGCAATCTTCAACTGCAAATTCCTCTTATTCTAGAACAGAATTAAGAGAATTAATGAATCCCTCAGATAGAGGTAAAACAAATTGGACTTTTTCCCAAGGTGGAAAGATGAAAGGTACACTTCAAATGGATGAAATATCGAAAGATTCTGATGGAGATTTTCATAGAACAATCATCATGCAAATTCATGGAAGATTAACAGATCAACAAAAAAATCTAATAGGACAAAGTGATAATAATGCACCTCCTATGTTAAAAATATATTGGCAAGATGGTAAAGTGAGAGTTAAAACTAAGGTTTTAAAAGACGTTAATACTTCTGAAATCGATATTTTAAGAACAAGTTCGTGGACAGACGATTCTGGATATTATTTTTCAAAATATGTTGGTTTTGATAAGTTTACATTAGAAGTAAAAGTAGAAAGCGGAAAAATGGAAGTCATACTTAATAATGAAGAGACTGTAGTTTTTAATGATATCAACATTCAAAAATGGGATATCTTTGAAAACTACTTTAAAGCAGGAAATTATTTAGGAACAATAGATAAAGATGCTTATGCAAAGCTAAAATATTATGAGTTAAGTGTATCCCATTAAGAAATTTAAATATTATAAAAATCTAGATTTTAATTAAAGAGGTTAATTATATTTTTTTAAATTTATAAATAATATGTGGTAAACCAATTTTGTAAACAATAGGTAAATGAAATTAGAAGTTGTAACAACAAGAGAAAATCAAGACGTTCAGAGTTATATCATCAATAAAATTAAAGATTTAATAAATTTTAAAAATCTTGATACTGGTGATAAATTACCATCTGAAAGGATGCTATCTGAAAAATTTGAAGTAAGTAGAAGTAATGTTAGAGATGCCATTCAAAGATTAGAGTTTTATGGTCTTTTAAAATCGATTCCACAAAGCGGTACTTTTGTTGCGAATATTGGTGTTATAGCCATGAATGGAATGATTGAAGATATACTACGTTTAGAAACCCCAGATTTTAAATCTTTAGTCGAGACAAGAATTTTGTTAGAACTTAAAACAGTAAGATTAGCTGCGTTGAGAAGAACCGAGGAAGATTTAGAACATATGAAGCAAACGCTTTATGCATATAAAAAGAAAGTTTTAAATGGAGAAGATGCTGTACAAGAAGATTTATTATTTCACTTAGCAATTGCTAAAGCAAGTGGTAATAGTACTATGAATACTTTTATGTTAACAATTACCCCAGAAATTATTACAAACTTTGAAAAATATCATGTTTGTGATGAAAATCAAGCATTTACAGGAATAAAAGAACACACAGATATTTTTGAGGCCATTAAAAATAAAGCCCCTCAATTAGCTAAAGAAAAAATGAAAATTCATTTTAAAGCATTATATCAATATTGTTATAACATTTAATTTAATTATTGAGATTGAAATTGCACGCTTTCAATCTTAATTATGAAATAATAGGAGGAATAGAAACAAAAACAAACATTACTTTATTAAAGATTTTCTTCTCAGATTTTTTCTAAGAAAACTCTTTTGTAAGTATTATTTAGGCAATTATATTATTGAGTTGTTTAAACTAATTTTATGGACATATAACACGTTCATTCAAAAATTAAATTAATGAAAATAAAGGGTTTACGTTGGTGGGTTGTAGGTTTAATTGCACTAGCAACAGTTATAAATTATATAGATAGGCAATCATTAAATGTTCTCTGGCCACAAATTTCTGAGGAATTATATCCAGATAAGAACATGGATGAACGCAAAGAAATTTTTGGTTGGATTTCTTCTATCTTCTTATTCTCCTATGCATTTGGTCAAGCTATTTTTGGCAAGATATTCGATAAAATAGGAACACGTTTAGGTTTTGTTTTTTCAATAGGATTTTGGTCAATAGCAACAGCATTACATGCATTAGCAAAAGGGTTTTTAAGTTTTGCAATTTTTAGATCTATATTGGGAGTTGCAGAAGCTGGAAATTGGCCTGGAGCAGCAAAAGGAAATGCAGAGTGGTTTCCAGCAAAAGAGCGTGCATTTGCACAAGGTATTTTTAATTCAGGCGCAGCAGTTGGTGGCATTATTTCAATTCCAGCGATTGCTTATATGTCAATTCATTTTAGTTGGCAAATGATTTTTATTATTGTAGGTGTTATAGGATTGTTATGGTTAATCCCATGGATGTTAATAGTAAAATCTCCACCAGAAAAACATCCTTGGCTTACTGAAGAAGAAAGGGTTTATATCCTTGATAAGTCTCAAAACAAACATGCTAATAAAAATGAAACAGACAAAATTGAAGATGAATATAATCCAACTACAGCTAAGGTTTTGTCTCACAAAGAAAGTTGGGGAGTCATAATTGCTTCAGCAGCAATTGATCCAATTTGGTGGTTATTTGTTTTTTGGATTCCAACGTACTTAGTTGAAGTTTATAATATGGATGTTAAAGGAATAGCTATTTATGGATGGGTTCCTTATGTAGGAGCTATGCTTGGTGCTTGGTTTGGAGGGCTTTTAGCTCAAAATCGGATGAAATCAGGTTGGTCAATAAACAAAACTAGAAAATTTGTAATAAGTTTAGGTTGCTTTATAATGTTACCTTGTTTTTATTTATTATCCGATCCAGGAAGTCCTGTTAATGCAGTAATAATTATGGCAACTATCCTTTTTGGATTTCAAACAGCTATAGGTAATATTCAAACATTACCAAGTGATTTGTTTGGTAAAAACACCGTTGGAACACTCTCTGGTTTATCTGGAATGTCAGCAAAATTTGCTGGCGTTGGTCTTACGTCATTAGTAGCTACCTTAACTATGGGTGGAAATTATACACCGGCATTCATAGTTGGTGCGATTTTAACATTAATAGTATTAGCAAGCGTTTGGATTTTATGTCCAAAAATCGAACTATTAAAGAAAAAAATATAATATAAAAATTAAAAATATAAAATTAATAAAATGAGTAAAAATAAAGGAAAAGTAGCAATTATTACAGGAGCTACAGGTGGTATTGGTTTCGCAGTGGCAAAAAGGTTAGGTAAAGATGGATATACGGTTGTTTTAAATGGTATTGAAGACGAGGCTGGAGCAAAAAGAGTTGAAGAGCTTACTGCAGAAGGAATTACTGCAGAGTATTACGGGTTCGATGTAACAAAAGATGAAGAAGTAACCAAAAATATCAATAAAATTGGTGAAAAATATGGACGCATAGATGTACTTGTAAATAATGCGGGTGGACTAGGTGGTAGATCTAGGTTTGAAGAAATGACAACTGAATTTTACAGATTTGTTATGGCACTTAACCTAGATTCTGTGTTTTTTGCTTCAAGAGCAGCTATTCCTTTCCTAAAAAAGGGAGTACATGCATCTATAATTAATTATACATCAAATGCAGGATGGACAGCAGGAGGACCTGGAGCAGGAATTTACGGAACATCTAAGGCTGGAGTTCATGCAATAACTCGTGCATTAGCTAAGGATTTGGCTGAATATGGCATTCGAGTAAATGCTGTATCTCCAGGTACTATTGATACACCTTTTCATGCGCAAATTAAAGCAACAAAACCAGAAGTATTTGCTTCTTGGGCAAACAGTATTATGTTAGGAAGATTAGGAGAACCAGAAGACGTTGCTGGTGTAATTTCATTTTTAGCAAGTGAAGATGCGTCTTTCATAACCGCTGAAACCATCCAAATTGGTGGTGGACAAGCTTTAGGAATCTAAATTCTTTTCTGTTAGTTTGTTAAACTAAAATATAAAAATGCGTTAGATTAAAACTGAAATTTGCATTAATAATATGAAGTTAAAGATAATAAGGCGTATTTATTTGATATAAAACTATATAAATAAAAAAGTGACACAGTTAATTTGTGTCACTTTTTTATTTTGAAGAATCTCTAACAATTAATTCGGCATCTAAAATTTGCTTTGTTAGAGTTTGTTTCAAATTTTCAGACTTTACCAATTTTAAAAATGTTTGCGCAGCTAATTTACCGATTTCTTTACTGTGTTGATTTATACTTGTAATAGAAGGGGAGACGAAGGAGGTAAAAGGCTCATTTCCAAACCCAACTAAACGCATCTCATTTGGAACTCTCACATGGTTTTCTTCTAAAACTTGTAAAGCACCTAAAGCAGCATAATCACTTGCAATATAAACAGCATCTGGTTTTGTATTTAGTTCTAATAATTTTTGCATTTGAATACGTCCATCTTCTAGTGTCAAATCACTTTCAATAAGTAACTCATTTTCAAAAGACAAATTATATTTCTTTATAGCATCTACATAACCTCTAATTCTATTATTAAAAATTCGAGTCCTTTTAAATCCACCTATATGGGCTATTCTTTTACAACCTTTGGAGATTAAATGTTCAATGATCATGTGGCTACTATCATAATCATTAATACCAATATAATCTACATTCAAATCATTTTCACCTCTATCAAATAAAATAAGCGGAATACCTTTAGATTTTATTTTTTCGTAATAAGTTAAATCAACGGTTTCATTCGCCATGGATGCAATAATACCATCAACTTGAGTAAACAATAAGGTATCAATATTGGCACATTCTTTTTTATAAGATTCATTTGACTGGGTTATTATTATGTTATACCCTTCTTTATTTAAAACATCTTCAATATTTTCGATAACAGAAGAAAAGAAATTACTATTTGTTCTTGGCACAATTACACCCACTAAATTACTTTTACCTTTTCGTAGAGCACTAGCTAAATGATTTGGTTGATAATTTAAATCTTCAGCAACTTTTTTAACAGCTTCTTTTGTTTTTTTACTAATACGCGAATCATCATGTAATGCTTTAGACACTGCCGCAGGGGAGATGTTAAGGACGTTAGCAATATCTTTTATTGTTATTTTTTTTTTAGTATTCAATTTTTTTATATATTCGCTTAATCGTTTAAGCAAATATATTATATTAGTTATTATAATCAAAACAAGACATTTAATATGTTGTTTTGATTTTATTTTTAAGTATATGGTTAATCGTTTAACCAAAATTAATTTTTATTAAAAAAACCAATTTAAATGAGTAGAGTAGTAACATTTGGAGAAATCATGTTAAGATTAGCTCCACAAGGATTTTTAAGATTTTCTCAAGCTGATAATTTTGATGTTGTTTATGGAGGTGGAGAGTCTAACGTAGCGGTTTCATTAGCTAATTATGGTATTTCTGTAGATTTTGTAACGCGTTTACCAAAAAATGATATTGGTCAATGTGCGATGATGGAAATGCGTAAGCGTGGTGTAGGTGTTGATAAAATTGTTTGGGGTGGCGATCGTTTAGGTATTTATTTCTTAGAAACCGGTGCCGTATCAAGAGGAAGTAAAGTAGTTTACGATAGAGCACATTCTGCAATGGCTGAAATTCAATCTGGTATGGTTGATTGGGATAGCGTTTTTGAAGGTGTAGAGTGGTTTCATTGGACTGGTATTACGCCTGCTATTTCTCAAAGTTCTGCTGATGTTTGTCTTGAAGCTGCTAAAGCAGCAAGTGCTAAAGGAATTACTATTTCTACAGATTTAAATTATAGAGCAAAACTTTGGAAATATTGTGATGCTGCTCATAGAGAAAAAATAATGACAGAATTAACATCTTATTGTGATGTTGTTTTAGGAAATGAAGAAGATGCAGAAATGCATTTCGGTATTAAACCAGATGGAGCTGCTGTTCAAACACATGGGCATGATGTTAAAGCTGAAGCATTTTTATCTGTTTGTCAGCAAATGATGAAAAAATTTCCAAGAGCTAAAAAAGTAATTACAACTTTAAGAGGTTCTATTTCAGCATCTCATAATTCGTGGGCTGGTGTTTTATATGATGGTAAACAAATGTTACAAACGCGCCAATATCAAATTACTGATATTGTTGATAGAGTAGGTGGAGGAGATTCTTTCATGGGTGGTTTAATTTATGGTTTATTAACTTATCCCGATAATGATCAAAACGCTTTAGATTTTGCTGTTGCAGCATCTTGTTTAAAACACACCATAAAAGGTGATGCTAACTTAGTGACTGTAGATGAGGTAACTAAATTGATGGGGGGTGACGCTTCTGGTAGAGTAGCTAGATAAAAAATATACGTGTTTAATAGTTGAACAGTTTAAAATCTAATAGAATTTTTATATTTCAATAGATAGAATATTAAAATAAATAAACATTTACACAAAATGGCTCAATTTTCAAGATTAGAAGTAGCACAAGCTATGAAAGAAACAGGAATGATTCCTTTGTTTTTTCATAACGATTTAGAATTAAGTAAAAACATTTTAAAAGCATGTTATGATGGTGGTGCAAGATTGATGGAATTTACTTCTCGTGGCGATTTTGCTCACGAAGTTTTTGGCGAATTAACAAAATACGCTGTAAAAGAACTTCCCGGTATGATTATGGGTGTAGGTTCAGTAACAGATGCAGCAGCAGCCTCATTATACATGTCATTAGGCGCTAATTTTATTGTAACGCCTGTATTAAGAGAGGATATTGCTATAGTTTGTAATAGACGTAAAGTTTTATGGTCCCCTGGTTGTGGTAGTTTAACTGAAATTGCTAGAGCAGAAGAGTTAGGCTGTGAAATAGTGAAATTATTCCCAGGTGATTTATACGGACCTAAATTTGTAAAAGGTATAAAAGGCCCTCAACCATGGACTAGTATTATGCCAACAGGCGGTGTATCTCCAACTGTTGAAAATTTAAAAGGTTGGTTTGATGCAGGTGTAACTTGTGTTGGTATGGGATCTCAATTAATCTCTAAAGATATAATAACTAATAAATCTTATAAACAACTTGAAGAACAAGTAAAAGAGGCATTAGATATTATCAAGTCTGTTAGAAATTAATTCATTTTTAATGTTTTAGTTTTAAGGTTATAATTAATATTCGAATTTTTTTAAGATTTGGCATTAAAACCTAACGTTTGTTCGTTAGGTTTTTTGTTTCTTTTATTTAGTAAGCATTTCTTTAGTAGCAATCGTTCTAAATCCAGTATGGTCTGAGCCAGAATCTGGAGTCATACCCATTTTAGCAGAAATTCTAAAACTTGCACAATAAGAAGCATTACATAAAAATGAACCTCCTTTAATAACATGTTCTTGTTGGTAAGGATTATCTGGGCTGTAACTTTTTGAAGCACCTTGTGGATTGATAATTTCTTTGGTTGTATCTAATTCTTCATAATAATTGACATTAAATAAATCACTAGTTATTTCCCAAACATTTCCCATCATATCATAAATACCAATGCTATTTGGTGCGTACGATTTTATAGGAGCTATAAATTCAAAACCATCAACTGATTCGTTTTTTATAGGGAAGACTCCCTGCCAAGTATTTGCATTATCGTTTAAAACATCAGAGTTGTTTCCCCAGGTGTAAATATTATCTGTAGAATTTCCTTGAGCCGCAGATTCCCATTCAGCTTCCGTTGGTAATCGGCGATTAGCCCATTTGCAATATGCTAAAGCATCTTCAAAAGCAATATGTACAACTGGATAATCATCTTTACCCTCTATATTACTGTTAGGTCCTTCAGGATGTTTCCAATTAGCTCCTATTTTCCAAATCCACCATTGAGAATAATCACCCATACTGGCAACTTTATTAACATTTTTATTAAAAATCAAACTTCCCGGTTGCAAAATAGAATCATGAGGTTTTGTTGTGCCTTCTGGTAAATCCTTTTTCATTTCATCCCAATCAATTTTTCTTTCAGCTACAGTTACATAATTTGTAGATTCTACAAAAGTTTTAAATTGCTTATTTGTAACTTCGTTAATATCAATAAAAAAACCATAAACAGTAACTTGATGTGCAGGTTTTTCTCTTGGCATTGCATAATTATCTCCGGATTTTGCCCCTTGTATAAAAGTTTTACTTTTTACCCATACCATCCCTTCAGGAGCAGATATGTTTTCAATTTCTTTATTTTCAATTACAAATTCTTCTTTTACTTTTTCTTTACAACCCAAGAATAAAATTGTAAGTATTAAATTAGTAAGTATGATTTTTTTAATTTTCATAAATTTTTATTTTTCGATATAAGAGATTATAAAGTTAGCTTTTTAGCTATAATAATTATTTTATCTTCATAAATATTTGTTGTAAAAAAAAGATACAATGTACCACCATCTTTAATATTGAATTTTTTTTTCAATTGTTCAACGGTTTCAGGAAAGTTTCTAGTGGTTATATTAGCTTTAGAAATGCCTAATTTTTTTAATGCTTTTTTATTATATGGTAATACATTTTCAATTTTAAAAGTTCGTCCAGGAAAATCAATCAGCACATCACTTGTGTAAAAATGAGAATGTTTATGGAGTTTAAAAATCTTTAATTGTTTAGAAATTTCATTGAAGGCACCAGCTTTAAGAAGCGCAACATTGGGTTCGTATAAATACCTAAGAGGTTCACTAAATGTGCTTTCTGCTATTTTTTCATTTTCTAAAAAAAATGAGAACTTTTCGTTTTTATCCTTTTTCAGGTTAATGGTTTCTACTTTTATATCATATTCAAATCCATTTTCTAAAATCCAAAGCAATTCTTTTACCTCGTTATTTACAGCAACTACATGAATGGTTTTTACAAACTTTAATTCACCAATGCCCAAAGAAATATCTAGTAATGGCGATGTTTTAATCATAATATTTTTTGAATGCTTAAAAAGTAAATCCAAATGTTCAGGTACATTTGGTAAACAGTCTTTTAAAAAAAACACTTTACCTTTTGTGTCATGTCTTCTTGATGGATCCATATAAATCCAATCAAATTGCTTTTTACTTTCTTTTAAAAAAATAATACCATCAATTTTGGTAATTCTTATATTTTGAATATTTAACTGTTTGTAGTTGTGGTTTACAATATCCGAAAGGCTCTCGTTTATCTCACAATGATAAACGTTTTTAAAGCGTTTTGAGAAGTATAAACAGTCTACACCAAAACCACCTGTTAAATCTATGATATGCTCACCTTCTAGTAATTCTGATTTATATTTAGCTGTAATTTCAGAGGATGTTTGCTCAATATTAAGTTTATTTGGGTAATATATTTTTTCGATATGAAACCAAGTTGATAACTTTTTTTCACATCGTTTTTTGGCTTCAATTTGTTCTATGATTTCTCTAGAATTTACTGAATTAAAGGAAGTACCTTTTAGTAACAATGAGGATAAATCAGAATTTAAGTTATCATTTATAAACTCTTGAATTTCAGTATTTAATATAGAATGATTCAATTGAAATTATAAACCTTTAGTAAGTTTTTCGACAATTTTATTCTCTGATAAAAATTCTTTTAAAATCACTTTTATAGCTGTGTAAGCAGGAACGGCAACTACCAACCCAATGACACCAAAAAGGATACCTGTTATTAAAATAATTAAAAATATTTCAAGCGGATGCGATTTAACACTTTTTGAAAAAATAACAGGTTGACTCCCAAAATTATCAATTAATTGTCCAATAATAAACACCATAAATACCCAAAATGTTTTTGGTAAAATAATATCACTAAAGGATGCTCCTAAGTTACTTGTCATCGTTAAAGTTAGCATTAAAAAGGCGCCAATTAAAGGACCAACGTATGGAATTAAGTTAAGTAAAGCACATAAAAAAGCAATGACAATAGCGTTTTCAACACCTATAATTAAAAGTCCAATAGTGTAGATGATGAATAAAATTAATATTTGAAAAATTAAGCCAACAAAGTATCTAGATAATAAGTCTTTAATTTTTGTTGAAGACGTTTTTAAACGCGATTCTTTATTTTCTGGAATGAAAGTAAGGATGCCATTCTCAAAAAGTTTGCTATCCTTTAAAAAGAAAAAAGAGATGAAAAGTACCGAAAATAAACCAATACTAAAACTCCCTAAACCGCTGATGATTGCATTGAAAAAGTTTGGAATCAGTGTGTAATCAATTTTTGAAAGTAAATTTGAGTTTTTAAAAGACTCTTCAACATCTATTTGGTGTAAATCAAAATAGGTGATAATTTCAAGGTATAAATTTTCAATATTACTTTGTAACTCATTAATATTTAACAGGGATAAATTCTGACCTTGTTTAATAATTAATGGTATAAATAAGCCTACTAAACCTGCAAATATGCCTAATAACAAAACCATTGTAACGATTACAGCTATGGTGTTTTTAAACTTTAATTTACGTTCTAGAAATAAAACAACAGGTCTACCTATTAATGATATAACTGCTGCTATGGCTATAAAAGCAATAACAGATTGTATTTGATATAAAAAATACATTAATAAAGCAACGCTTAAGATAATTGCAACTGCTCTTATAATACCGTTGGAAATCGTTTTGGAATTCATTTAGTAAATATAATAAACAGTTTATAAAAGTTGCTTAGTCATTTCATATAAAGCAATATTGGTTGCTTGCACCACATTCATACTGCTATTTTGACCAAACATATCAATATGTATTATCGCATCAGAATTTTTCAAAATAGCGTCTGAAACTCCAAAGTTTTCATCGCCAATTATTAATGCAATGGGTTTTTCTTTAGTAAATCTAAACGAATGAACTGGTTTACTACTAGCGGTAATTTCTAATGAAATAATTTGATATCCAGTATTTTTTAAAGTTTCGATACTATTTAAAGCCGAATCGCAAATTTCAAAATCAATCACTTTCTCAGTAGCTCTCGATGTTTTAGTTATTTTTCTACCTAAAGAAACATTACCACAAAGTATTAGTTTTTCAACTCCAAAAGCATCACAAATTCTAAATAAACTCCCAATATTTGGTGCGTTAGTTACATTATTACATATAAGTGTTATCGGAAATATTTGTTTTTTAAAGTTGGTATTGTAATGGGTTAGTTGCAATAGGTTTTATTTTTTAATCGTTGATTTATTTAAAGGCTATAAATTAAAGAATGAATCATTTTCACTATAATATCCATAAAACAAAAGAAGTAATTAAAATAAAAATAAAAATTTTCAGAATTACAGTTAGTATTTGTTTTATTGAAGAATCATTATTAGAGGCACTTTCAAAAATGATATCAACAATGGATATTAATAGTTCTTTCAAATTTATTGGTGTTTAAGTGACAATTAATTTTCGAAAGCATATTTTACAATATTAGCACCCATTTTAAGAGCTTTTTCTCTCACATTGGCGGGATCGTTATGAACCTCTGGATCTTCCCAACCATCGCCTAAATCACTTTCGTAAGTAAATAAAAGAATCAGCCTATCATCTTGAAAAAGCCCAAATGCTTGTGGACGTTTTCCATCATGCTCATGTATTTTAGGTAACCCATCTGGAAAATTAAAAGCTGAAGTAAAAATAGGATGGTTTGATGGAAGTTCTATGAAATCTTTATCAGGAAATACTTTTTTGAGTTCTTTAGTAATATAGGGTTGCATCCCATAATTATCGTCAATATGAAGAAATCCACCAGATATTAAATAATTACGTAAGTTTTCAGCGTCTGAATCACTAAAAAAAACATTACCATGCCCAGTCATGTGAAGCATTGGGAATTGAAAAATATCAGGGCTACCAACTTCAACCATTTCTGGTTTTGGGTTTATTTGAGTCTTTATATTTTTATTACAAAATGCAATTAGGTTTGGTAAAGCAGTTGGATTTCCATACCAATCGCCACCACCCTTATACTTTAAAATAGCTAAATCTTGAGAAAACGAGCTAATGGTTAAAAGTGAAAATATAAAAGTAAAAAATAATTTCATACTAAGTTATTCGTTTACAAAAGCTACTGAATGACAAGCCACTATAGCCGCAGTTTCAGTACGTAATCTGGTTTCTCCCAAAGTTACAGGAATAAAATTATTTTTAATAGCCATTTCAATTTCTTTAACAGAAAAATCACCTTCAGGTCCAATTAAAATGGTAATATCTGTTTTTGGTTTAATCCGGGATTTTAAAGATTTTTTATTGGTTTCTTCACAATGGGCGATAAATAAATTGCCCTTAAAATCTTGCTTTATATAATCTTGAAACATTACAGCTTCATTCAATTTAGGTAAATAGCATTGTAAAGATTGTTTCATTGCGGATTGTAAAATTCTATCAAAACGATCAGCCTTAATAATTTTACGTTCGCTATGATCGCAAATTATTGGTGTAATGCTATCGAAACCAATTTCGGTAGCTTTTTCTAAAAACCACTCATAACGATCATTCATTTTTGTTGGAGCAACGGCTAAATGTAAATTGTATGCGTGTTTGTTTTGAAGTTTTTTAGAAACAATTTCAGCAGTACATTTATTAATATTTGGCATTGAAATTTTCGCATTAAACCACCAACCATTACCGTTAGTAATATGTAATTCATCACCAACTGATTTACGTAAAACTTTTACAATATGCCTACTTTCTTCTTTATCAAAAGAAAATTGAGTGGTGTTTTCAGTTATTTCAGAATTATAAAAAAGTTGCATCCGTTATATTTTTAATCTCGCTGAAGCTGCAATATTTTGTTCAGCGAAATCATTTTCTAAAAATTTTAAATAACCTACAATAGCTATCATAGCAGCGTTATCGGTTGTAAATTCAAATTTAGGAATATAGGTTGTCCAGCCAAATTTTTGTTCGCCATCTTTTAAGGCTTGACGGATTCCAGAATTTGCTGAAACGCCTCCGCCAATAGCAATATGTTTAATTCCTGTTTGTTTACTTGCAATTTTTAATTTATCAATCAAAATACCAATAATAGTGTATTGTATGGAAGCACAAACATCATTTAAGTTTTCTTCAATAAAATTTAAATTTGCCTTTGTTTCCTTTTGAATAAAATACAGAATAGCTGTTTTTAAACCAGAAAAACTAAAGTTTAAACCATCCACTTTAGGCTTCGTAAACAAAAAAGCTTTCGGATTTCCTAGTTTAGCACGTTTATCAATTTCTGGTCCAGCAGGATAGCCTAATCCTAAAATTTTACCACTTTTATCAAAAGCTTCACCAACAGCATCATCAATGGTTTCGCCTATAACTGTCATGTCAAAATAATTATTAACTCTAACAATTTGGGTATGTCCTCCAGAAATTGTCATTGCTAAAAAAGGAAAAGGAGGTTTTTTAAACCCATCTTCTTCAATAAAATGAGCTAAAATATGGCCTTGCATATGGTTTACATCTATTAAAGGAATATTTAAACCATAAGCCAAAGATTTTGCAAATGATGTACCCACCAACAAACTTCCCATTAAACCAGGACCTCTAGTAAACGCAATGGCACTAATTTTATCTTTGGTAATATTAGCTTTTTTTAATGCTTGATGAACCACCGGAACAATGTTTTGTTGATGCGCTCTGGAGGCTAATTCAGGAACAACACCACCATATTCTTCATGTATTTTTTGGCTAGCCACAACATTACTTAAAATACGTCCGTTGTGCATTATTGAAGCAGCAGTATCATCACACGAGGACTCAATTCCGAGAATATAAATATTTTGTGAAGACATTAGTGAATTTTAGGCACAATAATTGTTAATTTTGAAAACAAATAAACATCTGTAAACATGATTTAATCGTAAATGCAAATGTAGTTTATTCTCAATAAAGTCATAACTTTAAGCGTATCAAAAAGTTTTTTAAAATACTATATAAAATAGTGGGTATTTTACTCATGTTATTCATCATTTTGGTGTTGATACTTTCTATTCCTTTTGTTCAAACGAGTATTGGAAAACGCGTTACAAAATTAATTAATGACGATTTTAAAACAAACATTAACATAAACAAGGTTAGTTTGCAATTTAATGGTGATGTGGAGCTTAAAGACATTTATATTGAAGACTATAAGAAGGACACACTTATTAGTATCAAAGAGTTAAATACTTCTATCATAAGCATACCTAACATCATTAAAGGGAGTCTTAATTTTGGAGATGTAGATATAGATAATCTTCTTTTTAACGTAAAAACTTATAGTGGAGAAACAGAAACAAATTTAGATGTTTTTGTGAATAAGTTTGAAGATGATAATCCTAGGACCGAGAAAAGTAGTTTTCTTTTATCATCAAGTGATGTTTCAATATATAATAGTGTTTTTAGACTTTCTGATGAGAACCGTGAAATAACAAAAGTTTTAGAATTAGAAGATTTAAATATTAATGCAACCAATTTTTTAATCAACGGGAGTGATGTTAGTTCCAGAATTAATACGTTAAATTTTGTTGATAGTAGAGGTGTTGAGGTTAAAAATATGATGACTGATTTTGCTTATACCCTTACTGATATGGTTTTTGAAAATCTTCAAATAAAAACACCAAACTCGGTTTTGAATGGCGATTTAAAGTTTTCGTATGTTAGAGAAGACTTGCAATATTTTACAGATAAAGTTAAAATAACAGCTAGTTTTAATGATTCGCAAGTGTTTTTAAATGAACTTAATAGATTTTACAATGAATTTGGTATTAATCAAACAGCCTTGTTTAGTGTAGATTTATCAGGTACATTAAACGATTTGAGAACAAATAATTTAATATTAAATACCAGTACAAAAACTCAGATTTATGGAGATATAAATTTTAAAAACCTCTTTAATAAAGAAGAGAATAATTTTTATATGAATGCTAATTTTACAAATTTGACTTCAACATATAATGATTTAAAAGCCTTACTACCAAATGTTCTGGGAGAAGCTATCCCAACCTCTTTTGATAGGCTAGGTAAATTTACAATCATAGGTAACTCTCAAGTAACCGCTTCTTCAGTAATAGCTAATATTGAAATTGATACCAACTTAGGGTTTTTAGATGCCAACTTAGAAATTAATAAAATTAATGATATAGATAATGCTTCTTACAATGGTAATTTAGCTTTTGAAAATTTTGATTTCGGAACTTTTTTAAACGATGCCAATGTAGGAATAGGCTCTCTAAATTTTGATGTAAACGGAAAAGGTTTTGTTTCTGAAACATTAAGTACTCAAGTAAAAGGAGAGGTTTTTGAAATTGAATATAACGATTACAATTACCGTGGCACCAAAGTAGCTGGGACCATAAAAAATCGAATTTTTGATGGTAATTTAATTGTAAACGATCCAAATCTTCAACTAAATTTTAATGGTTTAGTAGATTTTTCAGAGACTATTAAAAAATATGATTTTGAAGCTGTAGTTGATTATGCTAATTTGAATTCGCTAAACTTTATTAAAAAAGATAGTATTTCTATTTTTTCAAGTAAAGTTAAAATGAATATGAATAGTAGTAATTTTGATGATGCTTATGGTAAAATAGCATTTCAAAAAACAGTTTATAAAAATGAAAATGACACCTATAATTTTGATGAATTTTATGTATCCTCTAGATTTGATGAAGATAATATTAGGTTTATAGAAATTAATTCTCCAGATATCATGGAAGGAGAATTAAAAGGACGGTTTCTCTTTAAAGATATAAAAAAATTATTCGAAAATTCTATAGGTTACATATATACCAATTATATTCCTTATAAGCTAAAAGAAAATCAAAGCATCGATTTTAACTTTAAAATTTATAACAAAATTGTTGAAGTTTTTTATCCCGATATCGAGCTTGGAAAAAACACCTTTATTCGAGGAAGAGTTGAAAGTGAAGAAGAACGTTTTAAACTCACTTTCCGATCACCAAAAATAAAACTTTTAGATTATTTCGCTGAACGAATTGAACTTCAGGTTGATAATAGTAATCCAGTTTTTAATACATATGTTGAAATTGATAGTTTAAATACAAAATATTATAACATTTCTAAATTCAACTTAATTAATGTGACTGTCAATGACACCCTATTTATGCGATCTGAGTTTAATGGTGGTAAGCGAAACAACGATATTTTTAATTTAAGTTTTTATCATACGATAAATGAAGAAAATGAATCTGTGATAGGATTTAAACAATCCGATATTACCATAAAAAATAATAAATGGCATATTAATGAATCTAAAGATAAGTTTCATAAAATTTCATTTGATAAAAAACTTACAAAGTTTAATATTGATAAATTTAGAATCAACCATAATAATGAGGTAATTAGGCTATCAGGCTTTTTAAAAGACTCAACACAAAAAGACCTCAAGATCAATTTTAAAAATGTAGATTTAGCTAAAATAACTCCTGATATAGATAGTCTATCATTAGCAGGTAATGTAAATGGTAAGCTAGAAATTTTCCAGAATAACGGTAGTTATTTGCCAAATTCAACAATAGTCGTAGATGGTTTTAAAGTAAACGATTTTTTATTAGGCTCATTTGATGCAACCATAACTGGAAACGAATCGCTTACAAATTATATAATAGATGCTACCATAAAGGATGATGCTTCAAAATCATTTTCTGCAAAAGGGGATATTTTTGTTTCTGGAAAAAAGTCAACAATTGATGTTTTATTAGATTTTAATAATTTTAATTTATATCCTTTAAACCCATTACTAGACGGCGTTTTAAGTAATATAAGAGGTAATGTAACTGGAGATGTTAAGGTAGTTGGTAATTTACAACTTCCAGATATTAATGGAAATTTGCGACTTAATAATTCAGGTTTGGGGATACCTTACTTGAATGTAGATTATAGTTTCAATAATAATGCATCTGTAACATTAAAAAACCAAACCTTTACTTTTAACAATATTAAGTTAACTGATACAAAGTACAATTCAAAAGGAGCTTTAAATGGAACATTAAGTCATGTTAATTTTTCAAAATGGAGTTTAGGTTTAGAAATATCAGCAGATAGGTTATTGATTTTAGATACCAAAGAAACTGAAGAGTCTTTATATTATGGCACAGGATTTATTGGTGGTAAGGCTAGTTTATCTGGACCAACAGAGCAATTAGTAATTAGTGTTGTTGGTGAAACTCAACGAGGTACAGTGTTTAAAATTCCTTTAAATGATGCAGAATCATTTGGAGATAATTCATATATACATTTTCTTACCAAACAAGAAAAGGAAGCTAGAAAATATGGAAAAGAAATTGTTTTTAATGAAATTGAAGGGCTTGAATTAGATTTTGAATTAGATGTAACTGAAGATGCCGAGGTTGAAATTATAATTGACAAAAATACAGGTCATTCATTAAGAGGAAGAGGTCGAGGTGGATTATTGGTAGAAATTAATACGAATGGAAAGTTTGATATGTGGGGAGATTTCTCGGTATTTGAAGGGGTTTATAATTTTGCATACGGCGGGATTATTCAAAAAGAATTTGTTGTTGAACCTGGTGGAACGATTGCTTGGGATGGTGAACCATTAGAAGCTGAGATAAATATGTTAGCTATATATAAAACACAAGCTAATCCGTCACCATTGCTAGACAATCCAATAAATAGAAGTATTCCTGTAGAATTAAAAATTGCTTTAACTGGCGATTTGGAACAACCCAATCCTGAATTTACTTTTGAATTTCCTAATGTAAGTTCAAACATCAAATCTGAGCTTCAGTATCGTTTGGAGTCTAACGAAGACAAACAAAATCAAGCATTATATTTAATATCAACTGGCTCATTTTCTAGAGGTTTAAACGAGGTTAATTTTTCAGGAACTATAGCTGAAAGGCTTAACGGTATTTTAAATGGTATTTTTAATAGTGGAGATAGTAAACTAAACATAGGTTTAAATTATGAAGCAGGACAAAATAGGCCAGATTATCAAACAGATGATAGGTTTGGTGTTACACTTCAAACTCAAATAAGTGATCGTGTGCTAATAAACGGTAAGGTTGGTGTGCCTGTTGGAGGTGCAAGCCAAACAGTAGTTGCTGGTGATGTTGAAGTTAGTTTTTTATTAAATGAAGAAGGAACACTTACCATAAAAGTATTTAATAGAGAAAATAGTATTCAAAATTTTGGAGAGCAAATAGGTTATACACAAGGAATTGGACTTTCATATAATGTAGATTTTGAGACGTTTAAAGAACTGCTTCAAAAGCTTTTTAAAAAACCGGAAAAGCAAAATGATTTAATTGAGGACCAAGATCAAGTTGAACAAAAAAATGCTTTACCGGATTATATTTCTATCAAATCTTCATCAAAAAACAATTGAAACTAAGCTTAATATTTTAATTTATTAACTTTTTAAACGAACTAAAACGTTGTAGTTTTAAAACTTATATAATATTAATGCAAAGCTATAGATATATGCTTTTTGTTTATTAATTTTACATTATAAATAAGATGATTTAATGCCAAAAACAATAAAAAAACTAGCTGTTTTAACTTCTGGTGGAGATTCACCAGGAATGAATGCTGCCATTCGTTCAGTTGTTAGAGCAAGTGCTTACCATAATATAGAATGTGTTGGAGTATATCGTGGTTATGAAGGATTAATTGAAGGAGATTTTAAAGAAATGAACGCGAGAAGTGTAAGGGGAATTATTAATAAAGGAGGCACTATTCTAAAATCTGCTAGATCTAAGGAGTTTAGAACAAAAGAAGGCAGACAGAAAGCTTTTGATAACATGGTTGAAGCTAATATTGATGCTTTAGTAGTTATAGGAGGAGATGGGTCTTTTACCGGTGCACTTATTTTTAATCAAGAATTTGACTTTCCTGTGATGGGAATACCCGGAACCATTGATAACGACATTGTAGGAACAACCCACACTTTAGGTTTTGATACCGCATTGAATACCGTTGTTGATGCTATTGATAAAATTCGAGATACTGCAAGTTCACATAATAGGTTATTTTTTGTTGAAGTAATGGGTCGCGATGTTGGTCATATTGCTTTAAATGCAGGAATTGCTGGTGGAGCCGAAGAGATTTTAATCCCAGAAGAAAATTTAGGTTTAGAACGATTAGTAGATTCTTTAAATAGAAGTAGAAAATCGGGGAAAACATCAAGTATTGTAATTGTAGCTGAAGGTGATAAAATTGGGAAAAATATTTTTCAGTTAAAAGATTACGTTGATGAAAATATGGAAGGTTATGATGTACGAGTATCTGTTTTAGGACATATGCAACGTGGAGGCTCACCAT
Organism: Flaviramulus sp.; assembly: GCA_030731745.1. Classification (GTDB taxonomy): domain Bacteria; phylum Bacteroidota; class Bacteroidia; order Flavobacteriales; family Flavobacteriaceae; genus JANQTJ01. Next base: position 26,370 of record JANQTJ010000042.1, read on the forward strand.
CGTGTTTTGATCGTGTTCTGGCAAGTAGAATGGGAGTAAAGGCAGTTGAGTCTTTGCTTGAGGGAAAAACCAATTACATGGTAGGATTGCTTAATAGTAAAATGGAATTAACACCTTTAGAGAAGGCTATTAAAGGAAAAACAAAAATAAATTTAGAATTATTGCGTGTCTCAGATATTATGAGCACTTAACATTTATAGGTAAAAATTATGTCAAAATTAAAATTAGGAATTAACGGATTTGGTAGAATAGGTAGAATTGCTTTTAGAGTAGCGGCTTCAAGACCAGATATTGAAATAGTAGGAATAAACGATTTATTAGACGTTGAGCATTTAGCGTATTTATTAAAGTACGATTCAGTTCACGGTCGTTTCAATGGAACAGTAGACGTTAAAAACGGAAACTTAGTAGTAAATGGTAATGAAATTAGAATTACTGCAGAACGTAACCCAGAAGATTTAAAATGGGATGCCGTTGGTGCAGAAGTTGTTTTAGATTGTACAGGTATTTTTACAACTTTAGAAGGTGCTCAAAAACACATCACTGCAGGTGCTAAAAAAGTAGCTATTTCTGCACCTTCGGCAGATGCTCCAATGTTTGTAATGGGTGTAAATCACACTAAAATTACAGCTAATGATACAATTGTATCAAATGCTTCATGTACAACAAACTGTTTAGCGCCTTTAGCTAAAGTTATTAATGATAACTTTGGAATTGTTGAAGGTTTAATGACAACTGTTCACGCTACTACAGCTACTCAACTAACAGTTGATGGTCCTTCTAGAAAAGACTGGAGAGGAGGAAGAAGTGCTTTAGCTAATATCATACCTTCATCAACTGGAGCTGCAAAAGCAGTTGGTAAAGTAATTCCTGAATTAAATGGAAAATTAACTGGTATGGCATTTAGAGTACCTACTCCAGATGTATCGGTTGTAGATTTAACAGTTAGAATAGAAAAATCGGCATCTTGGGATGAAGTTAAAGCTGCTTTAAAGAAAGCTTCTGAAAACGAATTAAAAGGAATTTTAGGATATACAGAAGAAGCAGTTGTTTCTCAAGATTTTGTTTCAGAATCAATGACCAGTATTTTTGATGCAGATGCAAGTATTGCTTTAAACGATAATTTCCTTAAATTAGTTTCTTGGTACGATAACGAGTTTGGTTATTCAACTAAATTAATTGATCTCGCACAACACATTAGTAAAATATAATTTTATAAAATATATTAGTATTAACGACTCCACAGAAGTATTGTAATTTACAAGAGTCTGTGGAGTTTTTTATTTAAATAAAACTCATGATTTTAATTGTTGATAGTGGTTCTACAAAATCAGATTGGATAGCAGTAGATAATAATGGGAAACAACTTTTTGAGAAATTAAGAACTAAAGGTTTGAATCCAGAAATTTTAGACGAAAAAAAGTTAAAAAAAATAATTAAAAAAAATGAGATTTTAAACACCAATAAAGATAACGCTACACATGTTTTCTTTTATGGGGCTGGTTGCGGCACTGAACGCGGTAAAGAAATGGTTAACAGTGTTTTAAGTGAGATATTTGTTAATGCCATAGTAACCGTTGAAGAAGACACCATGGCTGCAGTCTATGGTACTATCAATAATATAGAAGAAGCTGCAGTTGTTTGTATTTTAGGAACAGGTTCCAACTGTAGTTATTATGATGGTAAAAAATTACATCAGCGTGTACAATCTTTAGGCTATATTTTAATGGATGACGCTTCAGGTAACTATTATGGTAAGCAATTAATTAGAGATTATTATTTTAACCAAATGCCCGAAAATATAAAAGTAGCTTTTGGAAGTAAATATAACATGGAAGCTGATTATGTTAAATATAACATTTATAAGCAACCTAATCCTAACGCTTATTTAGCTAATTTTGCTGAGTTTATGTTTTTAAATAAAGACTCTCAATACATTTTAGATTTGATAAAAAATGGTATTCGTGAGTTTACAAAAAACATGATTTTACAATATAAAGAAGAAATAAAAGCAGTTCCCGTTCATTTTGCTGGTTCTATCGCTTATTTTTCTCAAGATCAAATTAAAGAAGTTGCACAAGAAATGGGTTTTGTTGTTGGTAATGTAGAACGCAGGCCTATTGAAGGTTTGGTAGCATTTCATACAAAAGGATTATAGCACTTTTCTTGTCCTGAAGTATGGATATAGGTTATAATTAAATTTACACTGTTTTTAAATGTATCATATTTCGTGTTTTATATTCTAAAGATAAATGTAATCTTATTTCGTTGTAAAAATTAATTTTATTTTTTGTTCTCTTTTGGCGTGAGCCACATCATTAAAGTTTTGGTTTAGGTAAAATTCATCTTTTAAGATACCGTTTATACGTTCAGCCATGGCATTTTAGTATCAATGATTTTCTTAAGTCATACTAATGTCTATCTTATTTCTTTTAAGTATTTCTGTGTATTGGTTGCTAAAATACTGTATACCTCTGTCTGAATGATGAATAAACTGTTCAATCTCTTTTTGAAGTGCTTTAATTATAGATATTTTGTCTTTAGTTTCCACTTTTATTCTGGTGTTCATTAAGTCTTTAAGATTGTACTTTTTAATCCACTCGTTTACGGTTGTAAGTACCATAGAGAAGAGTTTACCTAGTTCACTATTTGTGTATTTTCCGGTTGTAAGTTTGGTTAAAATTTTTAATTTGAAAGGTTCGCTTTAACGTCAAATTATTTTGTCATTTTTATACATAATGTTTAAAATTATGTAGCCTTTATTCAAGACGGTTCAGAATGCTGTACAACGTCTCGGCTATGAGTAGTTGCATGTTTTAGTACTTAATTTTGTAAGTACACACCAATTTGGAAATTCTGCAGGAATTTCAAAATTGGGCGAGGATAAGCAATTACTTATAGCCATTGTTATATGCTCCTTTTATTTTTCATTTTTATATACAACGCCATCCTTCATAACAAACTTTACGCTTTCTAAAGTTTTAATATCATTAATAGGGTTAGAATTAACAGCAATAATATCAGCGAGTAAGCCCACTTTTAATTCCCCTCTATCAGAAAGGCCCAGCATATTTGCAGCATTTATAGTGGCTGTTTTTATGGCTTCTATCGAACTCATTCCGCAGGCTATCAAAGCTGAAAATTCAATTGCATTTTGGCCATGTGGAATAATCGGTGTATCTGTGCCAAATGCTATTTTTACATCTGATTTTATGGCTTTTCTTAGGTTATCTTTGGCGAGGGGTAAAACGTATTTTGCTTTGCCAGCCATAACAGGATGCATTTTATCAACCATTTCATTTACTACATTCGAAAGTCCAGTCGTAGGAACTAAATATACTCCTTTTTCTTTCATTAAGCGAATGCCTTCATCATCTAATAAAGAACCATGCTCAATAGAATAGACACCTGCGTTAATAGCCGCAATGATGCCTTTGGTTCCATGGGCATGGGCAGCTACTTTAATATGATGTCGTGTAGCTTCTTCCACTATAGCTTTCATTTCTTCGTTACTCAATTGTTGTGCTCCAACAGCATCTTCCATGGAAAGTACTCCTGCTGTGGCGTGTATTTTTATGAATTTTGCACCGTGCTTGATTTGATACCTAACCGCCTCGATAGCATCATATTTACCATTGACAATTCCGTCTTTTGGTCCTAAATGAATGAGTCCTTCGGCTAAGCCTAAAGAAGCGTCTCCGTGTCCGCCACTTATAGTGATCATATGTCCTGATGCTATGATTCTTGGGGCTATAATCAAGCCTTTGTCAGAAGCTTCTGCAACTGCCACATCAATAAGCTCTGGCGTAATGTGTAATTGTCCAATACTTCTAACAGTGGTAAAACCAGCTAATAATGTTTTTTCAGCATTAACAATTGCCCTTATCGTGCCCTGGCTTGCACTTTCTTTATAGAGATAGTCCCAGTTGCCTTCAAAGTCTGCATCCAAATGAACATGCATATCCATTAAACCAGGTAAAAGTAATTTCCCCTTCAGATCAATTATTTCTGTCTCTTCAGGTAGCGCCTTTGGATTAATCGACTTTATCAATCCATCTTCGATGAGTAGATTTGCGGGAGTGATTAATTTTCCAGTTCTAACATCTAGGTATGAATCTGCTTTGAGCAATTTGGATTGTGCTCGAACTGAAATAGCAGTTATTAAAAGCAGTATTAATAATAAGAAACGTTTCATATAAAATAGTTTAAATCGTGTAGTCATTATTCAGAATGGGTCATTATTGCATATAACGGTTAGTATATCAAAAGTAGGCGATTACTAAGCACGAAAATTTCGGTTAAGCACAAATTTTTATAAGAGGTAAAAGCCTTGATTTTACTATTGTTTCGCCTATTTTTTATATTGTTGGCAGTAGTTTTATTTCTTTTTACTATTTAATTTGGGTGTTACATCTTT
>JANQTJ010000043.1 GCA_030731745.1 Flaviramulus sp.
TAAACATGATTATACTGTTTTTAATCCCTGGCATACTTGGGTAGAATATATCAATCGTTTATTAGGTGCCTTAGCAGGCTTAGCAACTTTACTTTTAGCCTTTGCATCTATTAAATATTGGAAAGAAAACAAAACCATTACGTTACTCTCAATTTTTATAGTGTTAGGTATGGGTTTTCAAGCTTGGTTAGGCAAAACAGTTGTAGATTCTAATTTAGCGCCCTTAAAAATAACCATACATATGGTTATGGCTCTTGTTCTGGTGGCTGCCATGTTATTTATTATTAATAAAACTAATACAAAAAATAAAAACCACCATTATCATTCTACTTTTAAAAATGTTTTGATATTAGCTTCAATCTTAACTTTGATACAAATAATCTTAGGTACACAGGTTAGACAATTTATAGATGAACAGGCTAAGATTTTTGGAGACCAAAAGAGTAATCTTTGGTTAAACAACCCCACATTAATCTTTTACTTTCATAGATCTTTCTCAATAATTGTCTTATTAATAAATGGTTATTTGTTTTATTTGCTAAAAAAAGTAAAACTAAATTTTAAAAAACTAAATTGGGTAATGGTAATTTTAATTATGGAGATATTATCTGGTATTGCCATGGTTTATTTTCACTTTCCGTTTGGTACACAAACCATACATCTTGTTTTCGCTAGTATTTTATTTGGTATTCAATTTTATATCATTTTAGAAACATTTAATACTAAAAACATCCCTCAAACTTTGTAAATTAGCATAATAATTTTCGCCATGATATATAGATTTAGAGTTATTTTAGACAACGATACAGAAGAAGATATTTTTCGTGATTTAGAAATCAGAGAAACAGACACACTAGAAGATTTGCATAATATTATAACCCAATCTTTTGGATTTGATGGTAGTGAAATGGCTTCATTTTATTTAAGTGATGACCAATGGAATCAAGGGGAAGAAATATCTTTATTTGATTTAACTGATGATGCTTCTGCTCGATTAATGAATGAAACTACCATTAACGATGTAGTTCATGAAATGCAACCGAAACTTATTTACATTTACGACTTTTTAAGTATGTGGACTTTTTATGTAGAACTTGCAGAAATTGTTGATGAAATGGAAGGCAATGATTATCCAAACCTCATGTTTGTTCAAGGTCAGGTTCCTGATAATGCTCCCGAAAAACAATTTGAAGCTGATGAAGATGATTACTTTAATGAGTTTGAAGACGACTTAGATTTAGATGATTATGAGAGTTTAGATTTTAACGAAAACTGGAATTAATACCTCGTTTTTGTCTTAAATTTTCCAGATTCACATTCTCGTAATTACGGGTTAAAAATTCCAGAGAGTGTTTTAATATTTGCCCCATATTTTTACATGATTTGAAGTTTGAATCTTGGGTATATTCATAAATTGTCATCTTCAAAGTATCTATGTTTTCTTCCTTAGATATACTATCATGAAGCATACAAGCTAAAAGTTGATCGATCCTATCATGAAAACTTTTTAGGCGTTTTACTAAAATAGAGCGCTCCTCAGTTTTGTACTGATTTATTGAAAGCTTTTGCATACTCTCCGAAACCAATTCAACCATTTTTAAATTTTCTTTAAAAAACTGCGGCCTGTAAATATTAAACTTCCCTTCGTAAGATTGTTGATCAAAATCAATAGGTCGTATTTTATAAACCACATGATCAAAATCATGTGTGGGAACAATAACATAATTATAAGAACGCATATCTCCTAAAAGCCTAATCATACAACGCTCATTAAATTTCACAAACTCTTTTGCTATTTGAGATTTTTCAGATTTATCACATTTAGGCAATATGTTTTTTATAAACTCATCACCAGGAATTCCAGCAATATGCTCTTCAATAAGAGTGTTTTTATAAACCAAAAAGTTAAGATTATATGGGGATAACATATGCTCTAACTCTAAGCCATAAATTCGAGAAGCATCGGCGGTTTTTACATAAAAATAAGTGTAATTATCATTTAAAATATTTCTAATTTTTATTCTAAAAGGTTTTGAATTTCCAAACGTACAATAATCAATCGCATCCACATTTAAAAAAGGAATGGTATCTTCATTACCATCCGAATGAAAAATAGTATATACTTTTTTTAATGATAAATCGATCTCCTCTCTTTCGTATTCGTTGTAATAAACACGCACCCAAAGTGTATCATTATCATCTTTATCATAGACCACGATAGATCCTTGAAAACGGAGCAAATCATCATAAAAAATTGGAATTTTAATATTCCTATTATACTCAGATAAATAATCGTGTAATCTTGGTATTATTGGAAATGAAGGCTTTTTTTTTGAAATTTTCAAATCTTTCATGCGCTTTAAACTTACTCAAATTTAATCCTTTTTTTACACTATTGTAACAAAATTTATAGACTATCGTCTTACTTTTAAAACTAACCCTTACTAATTTTACAATTGGTATTAAAACTATTAGAGTTTGGAAACAATACTTACAATCAACAATCTAACTAAAAAATTTGGTTACTTAACAGCTGTTAAAGACCTATCATTTACAATAAACAAAGGGAATGTTTATGGTATTTTAGGACCCAATGGAAGTGGCAAATCTACAACACTAGGTATTGTTTTAAATGTTGTTAATAAAACCAAAGGTAATTTTCATTGGTTTGATGGCAACACCTCTACACATAATGCCTTAAAAAAAGTAGGAGCCATTATAGAGCGTCCAAATTTTTACCCCTACATGACCGCCTCTCAAAATTTAAAATTAGTATGCAAAATTAAAGGAGTTGATTATAGTAAAATAGAAGAAAAATTAGAAGTTGTTGGCCTTTTAGAAAGAAAGGATAGTAAGTTTAGAACATACTCTTTAGGGATGAAACAACGTTTAGCCATAGCATCTGCCCTATTAAACGACCCTGAAATTTTAATTTTAGATGAACCCACAAACGGATTAGACCCACAAGGCATTCATCAAATTAGAGAAATAATAAAACAAATAGCGTCACAAGGCACTACTATTTTACTGGCTTCGCACTTATTAGATGAAGTTGAAAAAGTGTGCTCACATGTCGTAGTACTCCGTAAAGGAGTAAAATTATATTCTGGAAGGGTTGATGAAATGATCTCTAGCCATGGATTTTTTGAACTCAAATGCCACAATCAAAATGAGTTAATTCAACTACTTGAAAATCATGATTCTTTTGGGAAAATAAAAGTTCAGGACAACCTAGTAACTGCCTTTCTTAATGAGCCTATGAAATCTGATGAGTTTAACAAACTATTATTTGAAGAAGGTATCATTCTTACTCATTTAGTGCAACGAAAAGAAAGTTTAGAAGAGCAATTTTTAAAATTAACCAACAATCAAAATAACTAAAAACAACCAGATGTTACGACTTTTAAATTTAGAATTACAAAAGCTTTTACTAAACAGAACTAGTAAAATACTTATTTTTGTATCCTTCATATTACCTTTTTTTGTTATTCTTTTATCATCATTAAAAATTAATGTATTTGGTTTTTTTACACTGGAACTTGGTGAATTAGGCATTTTTAATTTCCCAATTATTTGGCATTTAACTACTTTTTTCGCATCTCAATTTAAGTTCTTTTTTGCCATTGTTGTAGTGAGTATGATTGGTAATGAATACAGCAATAAAACCATCAAACAAAACCTAATAGATGGATTAAGTAAAAAGGAATTTATATTATCAAAATTTTACACTATTGTTTTCTTTTCAATAGTTTCTACCATTCTTATTGGGTTAATTTCATTTTTTATTGGTCTTTACTATTCAAGTTATAACGAAGCCTCCATAATTTTTAGAGAGGTTGAATTTTTGCTGGCCTATTTCGTTAAATTAATTGGTTTTTTTAGTTTATGTTTACTTTTCGGTATGCTAGTTAAACGCTCTGCATTTGCATTAGCATTCTTATTTATATTATATATTATTGAATGGTTAGTGTTTTGGGGTTCTTACGAAATATTTGGAAATGCAAATTCTGCATTCAAAGTAAAAAACTTTATGCCTTTAGAATCTATGTATAAATTAATAGACCAACCTTTTCAACGTATAGCAATGACAAAGTTTCCAGATAAAGCAGAATTAACTTATGACTATGCAGTACATTGGCATGAAATTGCCGTTGTTTTAGGTTGGACTGCTCTATTTATCTTTTTATCGTATAGATTATTAAAAAAGCGAGATTTATAATATCTTTGATAGCTATGCTATTTAAAAGATGAAAAAAATATTTATTGGTTTATTTTTCTTGATTTGTAACTTTTCTATAAGTCAAGAAGAAGCTTCAAACTGGTATTTTGGTTCTAATGCTGGAATTAAATTTAATTCAGACGGCACTGTAACAAATTTAACAGATGGGATGCTAGATACTGTTGAAGGCTGTACAACAATCTCTGATAACAATGGAGATTTATTGTTTTACACAGATGGAATTACTGTTTTTAACAGACTACACCAACCAATGCCCAATAATGGTCTTTTTGGAGATCCATCAAGTACACAATCTGCAATAGTTGTTCCCAAACCCGATGATTTAAATATTTATTACATTTTCACAGTTGATACCTCAATAGGAACTGATGCTGATTTAGGTTTTAACTATTCTACAGTCGATTTAACTTTAAATGGTGGTTTAGGAGATATAACTAGCAAAAACATCAACCTATTACAGGACAGCTCTGAAAAAATTAGTGCTGTTTTAAAAGACTGTGAATCCAAATCTATCTGGGTAATTACTTTTGCAAATTCTACGGGTTTAGATTTGGGTTTTTTTGATACTTTTTTTGCTTACGAGGTTTCAAACACGGGTGTAAATACAATGCCAGTTACTTCTAGTTTTAATTTTTTTATTGGTGATCCAAGGGGTTATTTAAAACTATCACCAGATGGCACAAAATTAGCCTGTGCTAATTCAAGGGATGGTTTATATTTATTTGATTTTGATAAAGCAACTGGAATTGTTAGTAACCCAAATTTCCTAAACATAAATTTTACTCCACCTCCTGGTAAAACTCAAGCGCCTTATGGTGTTGAATTTTCACAAAATAATGAACTACTTTATGTTACAACGTCTTACAACCCTATTCAGTCAGAATTTGATAATCCAAATAGTCAATATGGCGCCCTGTTACAATATGATTTAACTGCTCCAGACATTAATGCTTCTGAAATTGTTATTGACGAAAGACAAACCTATAGAGGTGCCTTACAATTAGGTCCTAATGGAAAAATTTACAGATCAATGAGCAGTACATACAATAATGGCTTACCTTTTCTTTCTGTTATTAATAATCCAAATCAAATTGGCACTGCTTGTAATTACAACCATAATACTTTTACGCTTAGCAGTTCAGCAAGACAAGGTTTACCTCCATTCATTTCTTCATTTTTTGCTGAAAAAATAGATATTGTTAGAAATGGTTTTGAAACCACTTACCTACCGTTATGTATTGGCGAAAGTTATACGTTAATTGCTGAAGATATACCCGGAGCAACATACACTTGGAGTAGAGATGGTATTATATTAACTGAAAATGATTTTGATTTAGAAATATTTCAACCCGGTTTATACGATGTTTTAATAGAACCCAATACAGGAGACTGTGATATATTAGAAGGTGAAGCCTTAGTAGAATATTTTGATGTACCAATAACAAACCCAATAAATGACATTTTAATTTGTGATACCGATAACGATGGTAACTTTTTATTTGATTTTTCTTTACAAACTCAACAAGCCTTTGGTGCTCAAGACCCATTAACTTACAATATAAAATATTATGTATCTCAAGAAGACGCAGATTTAAATCAAAATGAAATTAACCTTCCTTTTATTAATACACAAAATCCTCAAATAATTTACACAAGATTAGGTATTACTGGTAATAATAACTGCTTTGATTCTTCTCAATCTTTTACAATTCAGGTTTTTAATACACCTATTGCGAATACTGTAAATCCTATAGAAATTTGTGACACGGCCGTAATGAATGATTCTGATGTAACCAATGGCCAAACAGATATAAATCTTAACCAATTTGATATTGATATTTTAGGCTCTCAAGATGCGTCATTATATTCTATGTCTTATTATAAATCATTACTTGATGCAGAAAACAAAACAAACCCCTTAAGTTTTATATACTTCAATCAAACACCATTTAATGAAAGTATTTTTGGAAGAATTGAAAATGTTTTAAATAACAATTGCTTTGCAATTACTCCTCCAATAGAAATAACAATAAACCCATTGCCATTATATACTAATACAAGCCTTATTCAATGTGATGAAGATGGTATAAAAGACAATTTAACTTCTTATAATTTACTTGAAGCTGAAAGAATATTAACCAATGATTTAACAGATCGAGAATTAAAATTTTTTACTTCACAAATAGATGCTGAAAATAGTTTGAATGAAATAATTATTGCAACAAACTTTCAAAACACTGCAAATCCACAAACAATTTATGTTCAAATAATAAACACTAACACAAGTTGTTTTAGTATTGGAGAGCTAATTTTAGAAACCTCGTCTACTCAAATTAATGACTATTTTGCACCTGCTATTTGTGATGAATTGAATTCTGAAGATGGTTTAGGAACTTTTAATTTGAATGATTTTACCACAGACATACAAACTTTAAATGGGATTTCATTACCTATTTCGTATTATGAAACTTATGAAGATGCTCTTTCAGAAGAAAATGAGCTAATTTCACCATATAATAACACAACGCCTTATTCGCAAACTTTGTATGCAAGAGCAGAAAATGATAATGCTTGTTATGGAATTAGTGAAGTTATTCTAACCATAAATGAATTGCCCAATATAATTACTGAAAATTTAGAATATTATTGTTTAAATACGTTTCCTGAAACTATTATCATTAATGCGGCAGTTTTAAATGATTCTCCTAATAATTATACCTATGAGTGGTCTACCGATGAAAACACTTATGAAATTCAAATAAATGAAGTTGGCACTTTTAATGTAACAGTTACTAACGCTAATGGTTGTTCTAAACAAAGAACGGTTACTATTGAACCTTCAAACATAGCTACATTTCAAACTATTAATGTTATTGATATGACTGAAAATAATACGGTTACAGTTATTACTTCTGGAGAAGGTGTTTATGAGTATAGCTTAGTGAATAGTGATAACCAAATTATATTTTCATATCAAGAAAGTAATGTATTTGAAAACGTATCTCCTGGAATTTACAAAGTTTTTGTAAGAGATATAAAAAATGATTGTGGTATTGTAAATGATGGAGTATCTGTAATCGGTTTTCCTAAATTTTTTACGCCTAATAATGATGGTTTTAACGATACTTGGCAAGTATATGGTGTTTCAAACCAATTTCAACCAAACACTAAAATTCTTATTTTTAATAGATTTGGTAAATTAATAAAAGAGTTAGACCCTTCAGGAATTGGATGGGATGGCACTTTTCGTGGCAACATTTTACCAAGTGACGATTATTGGTTTTCTGTAAAATTAGAAGATGGTAGAATATTTAAAAACCATTTTACACTTAAACGCTAAGTTTTGATTCAATTAAAAAAGTATATTTTATTATTCAGTATAATTTTAGGTTTTAATCATGGCTTTTCTCAACAACCAACTGATTGTATTGATGCAGTTGTAGTTTGCGGAAATTCTAATATAAACCTAGATGTAAATGGTATAGGAAATCAAGAGCTTGGTTTTGGACAAAATTGTTCAAGTCAAGAAAATAATAGTATTTGGCTAAAAGTAACTTTAATAAGTGATGGTACATTAGGTTTTACCCTAACTCCAAATAGTACAGCAATTTCTGAGGATTATGACTTTTTTGTATTTGGTCCAAATGCTACTTGTGGAAATTTAGGCCAATCAATTCGATGTTCTACAACAAACCCCCAAGCGGCAAATCAAGGTAATAATTTAACTGGTATGAATGCTACCTCAACTGATACCACAGAAGGCCCTGGAGCTAATGGAAATAGTTTTGTAAGGTGGCTAGATGTTCTAGCTGGAGAAACTTATTTTATTGTTATTGACAGACCAATAGGTAATAGTCCTTTTAGTTTAGAATGGACTGGTACAGCACAATTTTCAGACCCGCCAAACAACGAATCCTCTAATACAGGAACTACAATAAACATAGAAAACTGTGATGTTAATTTACCTTTTAACGATGGTTTTACAAGCTTTAATTTAGAAGATAACACACCACTAATTTTAGGAAATCAAACTGACATTTCAGTAACCTATCACGTATCGATAAGTGATGCTAATATTGGAATAAATGAGTTATTGTCTCCATTTACTAATTCAACAAACCCACAAACAATTTACACTAGAATCACTAATAACATAACTGGTTGTTTTGAATTAACCGACTTTAATTTGAGTGTAAATCTTGGTCCAGATTTTGGTGTTCCAACAGATTTTATTCTTTGTGATAACTTAGATGATGGCAGTGATAATAATGGACTTGTAATTTTTGATCTAACATCAAAAAACAATGAAATTTTAGATGGACAAAACCCTACAGATTTCAATATATCATATTATATGAGTGAAGCAGATGCTGAAATTAAAAACGCTGCATTACCAAACTTATATTATAATAATAACCCTTTTAACGAACAAATTTTTGTAAGAATTGAAGATGTTTTCAATACAGATTGTAAAAGCATTACTAATTTAAATTTAATTGTAAACCCAGTACCTGAAGCATTTAACCATAACATTTTGCAATGTGACGAAGATGGTAATGTTGATGGATTTACTTTATTTAACCTTAATGAAGCTAATGATAATCTAACAGGTGGCATTTTGGATAAATCCACTAAATTTTACACGGATATAGCTAGAACAAATGAGATAAATGGTAGTTCTTTTTATAACACTATAAACCCTCAAACTATTTATGTTGAAGTTTTTAATATAATCACCGGGTGTTCCAATTATTCTGAATTAATTTTAGATGTGAGTTTAACTGACGCTAATGACGCCATTTTACCGGCAGTTTGTGATGATGATGGAATTGAAGACGGTTTTTATGAATTTGATTTAAGTGAAGCTGATAGTATTATTCTGAATGGACTTCCTACAATAGGACTCGATATTGCATATTATGAGACTTATGAAGAGGCCCTATTAGAACAAAATAATTTAGGAATGTCTTTTACTAATACCATTCCATATTTACAAACAATTTATGCACGTGTTGAAAACGCTAATAATTGTTATGGAATTAGTGATTTATTACTTACTGTTAATGAATTACCTAATATAATTACCGAAGATTTAGAATATTATTGTTTAAATACTTTCCCTGAAACTATTACAATAGATGCTGGCGTTTTAAATGATTCGCCTAATAATTATACTTACGAGTGGTCTACTGGAGAAAACACATTTAACATTCAAATAAATCAAATTGGAACTTTTAATGTAACAGTTACAAACGCTAATGGCTGTTCTAAACAAAGAACAATTACTATTGAACCTTCAAACATAGCTACATTTCAAACTATTAATGTTGTTGATATGACTGAAAATAATACGGTTACAGTTATTACTTCTGGAGAAGGTGTTTATGAGTATAGTTTGGTAAATAGTGATAACCAAATTGTAATTTCATATCAAGAAGGCAACGTATTTGAAAATGTTTCTCCCGGTATCTACACGGTTCTTGTTAGAGATTCAAAAAATGATTGTGGAATTGTAGATGCTGGAGTTTCAGTAATTGGTTTTCCTAAATTTTTCACACCTAATAATGATGGTTTTAACGATACTTGGCAAGTATTTGGTGTTTCAGAACAGTTTCAACCAAATACAAAAATTCTTATTTTTAACAGATTTGGTAAATTGATTAAAGAGTTGACTCCTTCAGGTATTGGTTGGGATGGGACTTTAAATGGTAGTAACCTACCTAATGATGATTATTGGTTTTCTGTAGAACTTCAAGACGGAAGGGTCTTTAAAAACCATTTCACCCTTAAAAATTAAGCATCATAGCTAATTTAAGCACTTTTACTGCTCTTTTTTTTGGGTTTGAACTAAAAAAAAATTACTTTTCAGTCGAAAACAAACTTATTTAAATAAGTTTGTTTTTTACCCAAACAAAACCCAAAAAGAAAAACCTACAATCTATGAGAATTACTTACTATATCATAGTAATACTTTTTTGCTGTAGTAATTTTGTTTATTCACAACAAATTACTGTTGATGATACTGTTGGTTTACAATCTCTTATTCAAGATAATTTAGTAAATGGCTGTGTAGATATTTCAAACATCAGCTCATCAGTTAACGGAAATTCAAGTGGACTACCAAGTTATGCTTATTTTGAAAGAGGGAGTTCTAATTTCCCATTTGAAAGAGGTATCATGCTATCAACCGGAGCAGCAGCATCTGGTGGTAATAGTTTAAGAACACCAACTCTGAGTGAAGGTTCTTCTGCTTGGGGTACAGATACAGATCTAGAAACCGCGTTAGGAATAACTAATACAGTTAATGCCACTTCTATAGAATTCGATTTTGTTTCAATTTCAAATCAATTTCAATTTAATTATTTATTAGCTTCAGAAGAATATTTTGGAATAAATCCCTGTCAGTTTTCAGATGGTTTCGTGTTTTTAATAAGAGAAGCTGGAACAACAAATCCTTATCAAAACATAGCCTTAGTACCAGGCACAACAACCCCTGTTAACACCAATACCATACACGATGAGATTTTTGGTGTATGTCCCGCCCAAAACGATCAGTATTTTGATGGTTATAATATTGGAGACACCAACTACAATGGAAGAACTACCGTATTAACAGCTTCAGGCAGTATTTTACCAAATGTAATTTATCATATTAAATTAATTATTGCAGATCAAACAGATGGCACTTTTGACTCTGCTGTGTTTATAGAAGGAGATAGTTTTAGAATTTTAGATTTAGGTGAAGATATACAAACCTGTGCCGCATCAGTAGTTTTAGATGCCGATTTACAGAATCCATTAGCCTCATATGCTTGGTATTTAAATGGTAATTTAATAACTGTTGCTACAAATGCTACATATATTGCCACTCAAGATGGAACTTATACCGTTGAAGTTTCAGTACCCGTAAATGGCACAAATTGTATTGAAGAAGATGGAATAGTAATTGTTTTAAACACTGAGGAACCTATAAACCCAATTTCTGATTATTTATTATGTGATGATCCTAGTGCCGATGGTATAGAAATTTTTAATCTCAATACAAAAGATTCAGAATTAATAAATAATATTCCATTTACTAATTATGCTTTTACTTATCATTTATCTGATACTGATGCTAGAAATAATTTAAATGCGATAACAAACCCAACAGCCAATACAACGAATCCACAAACTATTTTTGTTAGAATAGATGACTTAGATAGCAATTGTTTTTCGTACACAACATTTAACTTAATTGTAAACCAAGTTCCCAATATTACCCCACCAAGTGATTTAGACTTTTGTGATGGCGATGATAATCCAGATGGATTTGCTGTTATAGATTTATCTCAAAAAAATAATGAAATTACAGGAGGAAACAATAATTTATTAGTTACTTATCATTATAATATTTTAGATTCTACAACAGGTAATAACCCCATACCAACACCTTATATAAATACAAATACACCAATAGATTTAGTTTATGTAAGGGTGATTAATACCTTAACTGGTTGTGTAAATACTACAACTTTAAATGTAAATGTTACAGTTAGCCCCATAGTAAATAGGGATACACAATATTTAGATGCTTGTGATACTGATTTGGATGGTAATGCTTCTTTTGATTTAACTGAGGTTATTGCAAGTATCCTAAATGGATTAATGGGAGTAACTACAACTTTTCATATCAGTTTTAATGATGCACAAACAGGAGATAATCCAATTGCTGATGAAACAAATTACCAATATACAAATGCCGTTATAGAACCAGGTTCTAGTACTCTTTATTTAAGGGTTGTAGATGATGTAACAGGCTGTTCCACAGTAGTACCTTTTGAAATACACACAAATTTATTATTAACTGGGACTGATACTGGAGATTTTGCACTGTGTGATAATAATGATGATAGTAGTGATACATTAGAATTTAACCTGTTTACTGTAGAAAACTACATTGCAAATGACTTGCCATTCCCTATTAACGTGACATTTTTTGAAACAGCTGAGGATAGAGATAATAATGTAAACCCAATAGACAAGACTCTTCTATACTTAGCAGTTAGTCCACAAGTTTTATACATTCGAATTGAAGGTGGAAATTGTATTGAAAATACTGAAATAACATTATTAGTAAATCCCATATTATTATTTAGTCCTTTAGCACCAATACCTTATTGTGATGATGATGATGATGGTATAACTAGTATTGATTTGGCTTCTATAGACGATACAGTTACAGGTGGAAATATTAACTTTATAGTTACTTATTTTCTAAATCAAACAGATGCTGAAAATAATAACACAAGTAATCAATTACCTCCATTTTATACCAATACAAACCCTATTGAAACGCTTTATGCTCGAGTAGAAAGTATAAATTCTGGTTGTGCAACGGTAAATTCTTTTCAAATCGAAATATTAACAGCGCCCTCAACAAATGAGCCAAGTGATGTTATTATCTGTGATAATGATCAAGATGGATTTTCCATCATAAATTTAAACAATAAAATTCCTGAAGTAGTTTCGAGTACTACAGGTTTACAAATTGATTTTTTCACATCTTTGGATGATGCTAATACAAATACAAATGCAATTCCTGATTCTGAGAGAAATGTATACAACACAAATACACAAACCATATTTGTTAGAGTTGAAGATATTGCTAGTGGTACCGGGTGTTTCGCTTTAGAATCATTTGAAGCTTTTGTAAATACACTCCCTGTATTTCCAGATATCAGTAATTTTCAAATTTGTGAAAATGATGGAGATGCTATAGCAGACTTTTTATTAGTTGACAAAGATGCGGAAATATTAAACGGGCAAACTGGTAAAGAAGTGTTTTATTTTGAAGATGCTGCCTTTACAATTCCAATTGATAAGTTTAATATCTATCAAAATACAACTAGCCCACAAACTATCTATGTTCGTGTTCAAAATATAACAGACCCTTCTTGTTTTGGAACCGATTCTTTCATATTACAAGTTTCACCAGATCCTGTATATAATCCAATAATAGATTATCTAATCTGTGACGATGATAGTAATGACGGTATAAACATCTTTGATTTAAGCGAAAAAATAACTGAAGTATCTCAAGGCTCGCCAGATATACTTAATATATCTTTTCACTTAAATCCAAATGATGCAGATAATAATTTAAACCCACTACCATTAAGCTATACTAACGTTTCAAATCCCCAAAGTTTATTTGTAAGAATAGAAAGTGAAGATTCGTTATGCCATGTTGTTGAAGAATTGGGTATAAATATTATTGCTACTCCAGATGTAACTAATGCTAGCCCATTGGTAAATTGTGACGCAGATTATGATGGTATTACCGCTTTTGATTTGACAACGGCAGATTTCGAAATTTTAGATAGAGTTCAAAGTAATCTCATTGTAAATTATTTTGAAAATCTCACAGATATAAATGTAAATGATGGTTTAGATAATACTAACGAAATATTAAATCCAACTAGTTTTAATTCTAATTCTCAAACGGTTTACATAAAAGTAGCTAATATATTAACCAGTTGTTTTACCATAATTCCTTTAGATCTTATAGTTGATTTACCTCCGCCAACAAATGCTACAGGAATTATTGAAATATGTGATAATGATACAGATACTTTTGATTTATCCACAATTAATTCGATACTAGTAAATAATACTTCAACAGTAAATATATCATATCATGAAACACAAAGTGATGCTGATGATAATGTATCACCATTAAACAACATTTTTAATTATACTTTAAACAGTCATATTATTTTTGCTAGAGTTTCATTTATAGATACAGGATGTCTAGTTACAACTTCATTTAATATACAAATAAACCCAAATCCCATAGCAAATATACCATTAGATTTAATTGACTGTGATGATGATTTTGATGGATTTTTAGAATTTAATTTAGCTTCTCAAGATGCTTCAGTAATGGGTTCATTAAATCCATTAAACTTTACAGTAACTTATTATAACAATATCGATAATGCTGAAAATGCATTGGACGCATTATCAAGCACTCATTCTGCTTTTGATGGTGAAATCATTTTTGCAAGATTAGAAAACAATACTACTGGTTGTTACGGCATTTCTCAATTTAACACTTTTGTAACGCCATTACCTGTAATTCCTATTGAAGATTTTGTACCACTTTGTATAAATAGATTACCACTAATAATTGATGCATACACAGGAAACCCTAATGACACTTACCTATGGTCTACAGGAGAGACTTCATCTCAAATTGAGTTAAATGATATCAGCCAAATTGGAGAATATTTTGTTACTGCTACAACACCAAATATAAATTCAAACGATTGTTCTTTTACTAAAAACTTTACAGTTATTGATTCTGAAGATGCTAATTTAAATTTCACTACTACTGTTGATTTTGCTGATCCGAATAGTATCACTGTTGATGTAAGTGGTATTGGAGATTATGTTTTTATTTTAGATGATGGTGAACCGCAAACTTCAAACGTTTTTGAGAATGTTACTTTTGGTCTTCATTTAGTAACTATAAGAGATTTAAATGGCTGTAGAGATGTTATAACTGAAGTTGTTGTTATTGACGTTCCAAAGTTTTTTACTCCAAATAACGATAGCTTTTTTGACACCTGGCATATTGTAGGTATTAGTGAAATACCTGGAACTGTGGTTTATATTTATAATCGATACGGAAAACTAATAAAAACTTTACCCCACACTTCAATTGGTTGGGATGGCACTTTTAACGGCCAAAATATGCCTGCTGATGATTATTGGTTTTTAGCAAAAGTTGTGCAAAATGGAACCACGTTTGATTTTAGAGGCCATTTTGCTTTAAAACGGTAAGTTTACAAAAATTAATTCTTTATAAAAACGGTCAAAGAGCTACCTTTTTATACTTATTAGTGGCCTTTTTGTTCTTTTCATCTAAAAAGGCTAAACCTTGTAACATTCTTTTAGTCTAAGTATAGTTAAATACTATATTTTAGTATTTGTTTCTATTTTTAATACTAATAATTAATACCAATTTTTATTAAATAAATGAATTTATCCAGATTATTTAAAGGACTTTTCTTTTTATTTACACTTTTTTCAAGTCTTCAAGGATTCTCTCAGTTAAGTAGAACCCATTATATTCCACCATTAACGGAATCTGGCTCAGGCTCATCAAATCCACAAGATCATTATATCTATATTTCTACTCCTAAAGCAGCGTCATTTAGCTTTACAATAAAACCTGTTGGTCAAGGAGTTGCTGCTGAAATTACTGGAACAGTTTCAAATGCTACGCCATTTATTTATAATATTGGAAATGGCAGAGACACCCAGTTGTTTGTTAATGCAAACGAAACTAGTACTGTTAAAAATAATAAAGGTTTTATAATAGAATCTCAAGATGTCATTTACGTTTCTGTAAGAGCAAATGCAGGAGCTCAAGCAGGAGCCCTAGTTAGTAAAGGCTTAGCAGCATTAGGAACAACATTTCGAGTAGGAAGCTTTACCAACGAAAACCCGCAAGATAACTACTTAAATTTTGTTTCAGTTATGGCTACTGAAGACAATACACAAGTATCTTTTAATGATTTACCTGCGGGATTAGTTATAGAAAACTATACAGGAATAACACCAGTCACCACAACACTAAACAAAGGCGAAAGCTATACCCTAGCTACTAATAGTAACAATGCCATAATTAATAGAGATGGCTTAATAGGGTGTTTAGTTAGTTCAGATAAACCTATAGTGGTTAACTGTGGTTCTGCTAACGGTAGTTTTCATAATGGTGGGGCTAGAGATTACGGAATAGATCAAATTGTTGATTTATCCAAAGTAGGAACAGAATACATTTTTGTTAAAGGTGATGGTGAAAATGGATGGGAAAATGTTTTAATTGTTGCACATACAAATAATACAACAATAAGTATAAATGGTAATACCCCTGTTGCTACTATTAATGCAGGTGATTATTATCTCATAGAAGGTAATGAATATACAGCTAGTGGCAATATGTACGTACAAACATCGCAACCCGTATTTGCTTATCAAGGGGTTGGTGCTACAACAAGTGAAGCCAACCAAGGCATGTTTTTTGTGCCACCTTTAAGTTGCGAAACAAGAGGGAACTTAGATAATATTGCCAACATTGAATCTATTGGAGGTACAACTTATACAGGCGGTATATCGATAGTAACCAAAGTTGGAGCTACGGTAACTATTAATAATACTCCAATTAGTAATTTTTCATCTATTGGACCAAATAATGTTACTGGAAAACCCGATTATGTTACTTATAAAGTAACAGGTTTAACTGGGAATATTTCGGTTCAAAGTTCTGATGAGTTATACTGTGCTTATTTCAATTTTAATGGTGCAGCAACATCAGGTAGTTTTTATTCAGGATTTCCAAGTCCTCCCGAAATAAATTTTGATGCCATCTTTACTACTCTGGGTGTTTGTATTCCCAACGTTACTTTAGAAGTAGCTAATGCTGGTAGTTTTGATAGTTTTGAATGGTTTTTTGATGATGGAAATGGTGCAGGTTTCATTACAACAGGTAATACGTCTTTACAATTTACACCCGCCCTATCTGGTACATATAAATTAATAGGCACATTAAATTGTACAAACACCACATTAGAATCTCTTGAAGTACCAGTAAGTATTTGTCCAGATGATACTGATAACGATGGTATTCCAGATAATACGGATATTGATAATGATAATGATGGTATTTTAAATTGCACAGAATCTAACGGAAATCAAGATATTAATCTTTCAAATCCTACTTCTGGAAGTATTCTTGTTGGAGGGTATACCTATACAGGAACTATCAATACTTTTGGAACTGCTGCAACCACGCCTTTTGTTGGTTTAGCTGATGGTACTTTTATGAGCGAAACCCCAAGCCGAAATAACGCTGCGGAAGAAAGTGTAACTTATGATTTAGTTTTCAATAATAATCTAAATTTATTGTTTGAATATGCAACCTCTACAGGCCTAGGTAATGGTTTACTTACTAATGACGAAGAATTTATAATTCGTGTCCCGAATACAAGAACAATCACGCTTTTAAATCCTGATAACCAATTATTAGTTGACACTAATTTTGATGGTATTTACGAAACTGGAGTAACTCAAATTTCAGCTTTTGAGATACGATTTAAACTCAACGGAACGTCCTTAGCGCTGGGAGCTGGTACATTTAGTTTTTCTGCCAATTCAGTAAATGCCATAACTTATATCCATAAAAACACATCGGATACAAGTAGTAATCAAGCCACTTTCAAACTAACTACAACATGCGTTGCAAATGATAATGATTTTGACGGCATTGAAGATGCATTAGATTTAGATAGTGATAACGATGGAATTCCTGACTTTGTTGAAAATATAGGAATCCTTCAACCGCTTTCTGGTATTGATGCAGACTTAAACGGATTGGATGATGTTTACGATATCAATACCCTTCCAATAGATACAGATGGAGATACCGTATCAGATTTTTATGATTTAGATAGTGATAATGACGGTATTACAGATTTAATTGAATCAGGGCTACTAGGAATTTTATCTGACACCGATTTAAATGGAATTGAAGATGGTGGTTCATTTGGAACCAATGGTTGGGCAGATGCTGCGGAAACAACACCAGATAGTAATCTTATTGGATACACTATAAATGATTTGGATAATGACACTATTTTTAGCTACATAGATGCTGATAGCGATGGTGACGGATGTAGTGATGTTATTGAAGCAGGATTCTCTGACTCAAACAATGATGATTATTTAGGGGATGGTGCAGTTGTTGTAGATTTAATGCCAGATTCTACCACAGGACAAGGTTTAGTTACAAATGCAAGTGATGGTTACACATTACCAAATAGTGATTATTTAGATTCAGCACCAATTATTATCACAACGCAACCTATCGATATTGAGGTATGTCATTTATCGAATACAACATTATCAGTTACACTTTCAACACCTTTTGATTCTATACAATGGGAATTAAGTACAGACGGTATCACATGGAATCCGCTAACAGATGATGCCACGTATTCAGGCTCACAGACAACTGATTTAACTATTATTAGTACACCTTTATCATTAAATAACTATCAATATAGAGTTAGGTTAGAAAGAAACGGAAACAGCTGTGGTTTATATTCTGATGAAGTCAATTTAATAGTAAATCCTTTACCTGTTGCTAACCCTGTTTTAGATTTAGAACTTTGCGATAATTTAGATGATGGAGATGATTTTAACGGTATTGTTCAAACTTTTGATTTAGAAAGTCAAACTGCCACGATTTTAGGAACACAACCTAATACTGATTTTACTGTAACTTACCACTTATCTCTGGCTGATGCTACATCTGGCAATCAAGCACTTACAAGTCCTCATGAAAATAATGCAAGTCCAAACTCTGAAACCATTTATGTTCGAGTTGAAAATAATTCAACAGGATGCATTAATACAAACTTAAGTTTCAATGTAATTGTTAACCCCCTGCCAGTTGCAAATCCAGTTGCTAATTTAGAACTTTGTGATGATGACTCTGATGGCGATAATAGAAATGGTATTGTTCAAACTTTTAATTTAGAAAGTCAAACCGCAACTATTTTAGGCAGTCTACCTGCTACAAATCTCACAGTTACTTATCATTTATCAGTAACCGATGCCATTACGGGTTCTGGTTCACTAACAAGTCCGTACTCCAATACACTAAGTCCTAATTTACAAACCATTTATGTAAGAATTACAAATATAATAACAGGTTGTGTAAATCCATATTTAACTTTTGATTTGATTGTAAACACATTACCGTTTGCTAATACAGTACCAGATTTAGAGGCTTGTGATAACACAGATGATGGTAATGATACCAACGGTATTATTCAAACTTGGGATTTAGAAAGTCAAACCACAACTATTTTGGGTACACAAGCAGCAACTGATTATTCTGTTACCTATCATTTGTCATTAAACGACGCTGAACTACGAAATAATCCTTTAGCGAGTCCGCATACAAATACGGCTAACCCAAATAACCAAACTATTTATGTAAGAGTCGAAAATAATGTAACTAATTGCGTAAACACATTCAATACATTTGATTTAATAGTACATCCCCTTCCAATTATTAATTCCCCAGTTGTTTTAGTTCAGTGTGATGATGACGATCCATCAACACTTGGTTTCAGTCCTTTTAATCTAACTGAGGCTAACAGTGAAATTTCAGCAAATGCAATAAACGAAACGTTTACTTTTTTCTTAACTCAAGCTGCGGCAATATCTGGAGATATTACCAGTCCTAATTTTATTAATAACCCAACAACTTTTGAAAATAGAACAATTAGCTCTGATATTATTTGGGCAAGAATCGAAAATTCATTTGGTTGTATTAGAGTTTCAGAAATTCAACTTAATGTTTCCACTACAGTAATTCCTTCAAACTTTTTAGTCACCTTTAATCAATGTGATGATTTTCTTGATATTAATGGTGTTGATAACACAAATAACGATGATAGAGATGGTGTTGCTACATTTGATTTTAGTAGTGTTGACGCAACTATTTTAAGTTTTATTCCTGTAGGACAAAATCCATTACCTCCCAGATACTTTAGAAATGAAGCTGATGCCCTAGCTGAAATAAATGAAATAACCGAAATTTCGAATTACAGAAATATTGGTTACCCAGGTTCTCAACTTATCTATGTGAGAGTTGACAGTAATATTGCTAACGATTGTTTAGGTTTAGGAGCTCATATATTATTAAATGTGGAACCTCTACCGTTGGCAAACCCTGTTACAATTATTAGACAATGTGATGATGATAATGATGGTGAATTCCCTTTTAACACTTCTCAAGTTGAAAATGATTTATTAGGTGCTCAAAACCCAGCAGATGTTATTGTTGAATATTTTGATGAATTAGGAAATCCGCTACCTAGTCCGCTGCCTAATCCGTTTATAACAGCAAGTCAAACGATAACGATTAGAGTTACTAATAATACAACTTCGGCTCCTGATGGCCCTTGCTTTGATGAAACTAGTTTAGAATTTATTGTAGATGTCAGTCCCGTTGCAAATTCTGTCAGTCCTTTTGTTGTTTGTGATGGAGATTCTGGTGATATTGATGATGATGATGGCTTATACCCTTTCAATACTACAAACATTGAAAGTACTGTATTAGGCACTCAAACTGATATGGATATATTTTACACCTATTTTGATGAAAATGGCAATTTAATTAGTAATGCAACGTCATTGCCAAATACTTTAATTTCTGATACACAAACTATAACGGTTGACGTTGTTAATCCATCAAATTTAGTATGCACCGCTTCAACAACTATTGATTTTATTGTGAATACTTTACCTGAATTTTCAATTGAAACGCCTCAAATAGTATGTTCTTCTGATCCAAATTTCACAGTAGTTTTAGATCCTCTTGAAGATAATCCATCTGAAATCTACACCTATGATTGGACTAATGAAACAGGAACTTCGCTATCTAATAATTCAACTTTAACAGTATCTACTCCCGGTACCTATTTTATAACATTAACTAAAACAGATGGAACTGGTTGTTCTAGAACCAGAGATGTTTTTGTTAATGCATCAGAATTAGCAACCATAACACAAGATGATATTACTATTGTTGACATATCAGACAATAATACAATTACTATAAATGAAGCTAATCTTGGTTTAGGTGATTATGAATTTGCTTTAGATGATGAATTTGCTTCTTATAAAGATGAACCATTTTTCGACCGTGTTAAAGGAGGTGTTCATACACTTTTTGTTAGAGATAAAAATGGATGCGGTACAACTTCTATTGATATTTCAGTTATAGATTTCCCTAATTTCTTTACACCTAATGGTGACGGTTTTAACGATTCGTGGCAAATACTCGGTATTAATGCTCAATTTCAACCACAAAGTGACATTTATATTTTTGATCGGTATGGTAAACTTTTAAAACAGATTAACCCGCTTTCCAGTGGTTGGGATGGTACTTTTAAAGGTAATTTGATGCAATCGGATGATTACTGGTTCAAAGTTTTACTTCAAGATGGCAGAGAATTCAAAGGACATTTCACTTTAAAACGATAACCGTGTTATTTTGCTTAATTTTGCAAAATGAAGTTTAAAATAGAATCAGAATTTAACCCTACAGGCGATCAACCACAAGCCATAAAACAACTTGTAAATGGCTTAAATACCAGCGAAAAATACCAAACGTTGCTTGGTGTAACGGGCTCTGGTAAAACATTTACAGTTGCAAATGTTATTAAAGAAGTACAAAAACCAACGCTAGTTTTAGCACATAACAAAACTTTAGCAGCCCAACTTTATTCTGAGTTTAAACAGTTTTTTCCTGAAAACGCCATAGAATATTTTGTTTCGTATTATGATTATTATCAACCAGAAGCCTATATTCCTGTTACTGGAGTTTACATTGAAAAGGATTTATCGATTAATGAGGAAATAGAAAAAATGAGATTAAGCACAACATCTTCTCTACTTTCTGGTAGAAGAGATGTTTTAGTAGTAGCTTCGGTTTCTTGTTTATATGGTATTGGAAATCCGGTAGAATTTCAAAAAAACGTTATCACTTTAGAACGTGACCAAGTTATTTCAAGAACAAAACTTTTGCATCAATTAGTTCAAAGTTTATATGCACGTACAGAAGGTGAATTTAATCATGGGAATTTCAGAATAAAAGGTGATACGGTAGATATTTTTCCAAGTTATGCAGATGATGCTTTTCGTATTCATTTTTTTGGAGATGAAATAGAAGATATAGAAGCTTTCAATATTCAAACGAATCAGGTTATTGAAAAATACGACCGTGTTAATATTTATCCTGCTAACATGTTTGTTACATCGCCAGATATATTACAAAATGCCATAAAAGACATTCAAGATGATTTAATAAAGCAACATGATTACTTTAAAGAAATTGGTAAACACCTAGAAGCAAAACGTTTAAAAGAACGTACCGAATTTGATTTAGAAATGATTCGAGAATTAGGGTATTGTTCTGGTATTGAAAACTATTCGAGATATCTTGATGGAAGGGCACCTGGCACACGCCCTTTCTGTTTATTAGATTACTTTCCAGATGATTATTTAATGGTTATAGATGAAAGTCATGTAACCATTTCTCAAGTACACGCTATGTATGGTGGCGATAGAAGTAGGAAAGAAAATCTCGTAGAATATGGTTTTCGTTTACCAGCTGCTATGGATAATCGTCCTTTAAAATTTGAAGAATTTGAATCTTTACAAAATCAAGTTATATATGTAAGCGCCACACCTGCAGATTATGAATTGCAAAAAACAGATGGTATTTATGTAGAACAGGTAATTCGTCCTACTGGCTTGCTAGATCCTGTTATTGAAGTGAGACCTAGTTTAAATCAAATTGATGATTTAATTGAGGAAATACAACTTCGAGTTGAAAAAGATGAGCGTACTTTAGTTACCACACTTACCAAAAGAATGGCAGAAGAGTTGACTAAATACTTAGATAGAATTCAAATACGATGCCGATATATACATAGTGATGTCGATACTTTAGAACGTGTGGAAATCATGCAAGATTTACGCAAAGGTTTATTTGATGTATTAGTTGGTGTAAATTTACTCAGGGAAGGATTAGATTTACCAGAAGTATCTCTAGTTGCCATTTTAGATGCTGATAAAGAAGGTTTCTTACGTTCAGCACGCTCTTTAACTCAAACAGTAGGTAGAGCAGCACGAAACTTAAATGGAAAAGCTATTATGTATGCTGATAAAATAACAAATAGCATGCAAAAAACGATTGATGAAACAAATTATAGACGTGAAAAACAGATTGCTCATAACATTAAATTTAACTTAAAACCTAAAGCTTTAAATAAAAGTTTAGATAACGCTTTATCCAAAAACTCAGTAAGTACTTATAGTTATGAATTAGAGGCTGCAAAAGCTGCTGAGCCCGAAAGCGAATACTTAAGTATAGGGGAATTAGAAAAGAAAATAAAAGATAAAAGAAAACTTATGGAAGAAGCTGCTAAATCTTTAGACTTTATTGTGGCTGCTAAATTGAGAGACGAAATTAAAAGCTACCAAAATAAACTAGAAAAGCTAAAGGTATAACCTTTAGCTTTTCTTATAATCCGCAGAACTTAAACTTAAATTTAAATCAACACTTAAAAATTTGCATTTTAGTAATGCTGAGAGACATTTATGGGATTAGTTATATTGTGTTTTGAAGATGTCTATTAATACATCTGGTGGTACTATTTTGTTAGGAAAACTTTCCATTAAATATAATACTTTAGTTATAGACTCATGGCTTAAACCCATTCTTAAACCAAAATTATATAATTTTATAGCACCTACAGAGTTATTACTTTCCTGTCCATATTCTTGTTCAATATTCATTAACAATACTAATCTATGAAATTGAACAATTCGCTCACTGTGTGATTTTAAATGTGTATAAGAAACTGGATTTTCCAATAAATATTCAAAATCTTCTCTTGAGATGTCTAATTGTTTAGCAACTCCAAGTAAAAAATTATATTCTATGTTTCTTATGTCTTTATCATATTTTGCAAACGCTATCATTTCTGATAAAAGACTTAATTTTTCAACTCTATTAACCATTTCTTAGGGGATTAATTTATAATAATGTAAAGTTACACAGAACATCTACTTTTATAATCGTGGATAAATGTAACTTATCGAAAAGTAGATAGTAGTTGGTCGGCATTTTTATTAATTTCATCAATAAGCACTTTTTTTACATCCAAAAAAATAGCACTTTGTCTTCTTAACTATTTAAATAGTCAACATTAAAATTTAATTTAAAAAACTGATTTACAAATACTTAAAATTAAAATTCTTTAAAAAAATGATATATATGAAAAAGCATTTTTTAAAGTATATTTACAAAACTAAAAAAAAGCGAGAAAAGAGGTTTGCTTTGATGAGTATCGATAAAATGCATAATGGATTAATAGCTAAATTACAGATATGACAAACAATGATATTTTAAAAAAATTAAGGGTCGCATTAAAGCTTAGGGACGACGATATTGTAAAAATTTTAGAGCTTGTAGATTTTAGAATTTCTAAAAGTGAATTAGGAGCTTTTTTTAGAAAAGAAGACCACCCTAAATATATGGACTGTGGCGACCAGATTTTACGTAACTTTTTAAATGGCTTGGTAATACATCTTCGTGGGCCGATGCTTAAAAAAGAAGATAAACCAAAAGAACATGATTCAATAAAATCTGAACCAAAGAAAATTGATAAGTATAAGGTTTTCAATAAAAATAAAAAGAGCAACTAAATTAGTTGCTCTTTTTAATTATATATAACTAAATATTTATGCTAATACTTGCTGTACTTTATCAGCAGCTTCTTGAAACTCTGTAGCGCTTAAAACAGCTAAGCCTGAATTATCAATTAACTCCTTAGCAATATCAGCATTGGTACCTTGTAAACGAACAATAATTGGGACATTAATAGTACCCATGTTTTTATAAGCATCTATAACACCTTGAGCTACACGATCGCAACGAACAATACCTCCAAAAATATTAATTAAGATAGCTTTTACAGCGGGATCTTTTAATATAATTTTGAAAGCTGCTTCAACTCTTGCCGCATCAGCAGTACCACCAACATCTAAAAAGTTTGCTGGCTCTCCTCCTGCTTGTTTAATTAAGTCCATAGTAGCCATTGCTAAACCAGCACCATTTACCATACAACCAACATTACCATCTAAATCAACATAGTTTAAACCAACTTCTTTAGCTTCTACTTCAATTGGATTTTCTTCACGTAAATCTCTTAAATCTGTATAATCTTTGTGTCTGTATAATGCATTTTCATCGATAGTAACTTTAGCATCAACAGCCATTATTTTATTATCACTAGTTTTTAAAACCGGATTAATTTCAAATAAAGAAGAATCAGACTTTACATAAGCTGTATAAAGATTGATAACAAACTTTGTCATCTCTTTAAATGCATTTCCAGATAACCCTAAATTAAAAGCTATGCGTCTTGCTTGAAATGGCATAATACCCACAGTAGGATCTATTTCTTCAGTAAAAATTAAATGGGGAGTTTCCTCAGCAACGGTTTCAATATCCATACCTCCTTCTGTAGAATACATAATCATATTTCTACCAGAACCTCTATTTAACAAAACAGACATGTAAAACTCTTCTGTTTCACTTTCACCAGGATAATAAACATCTTCAGCAACTAAAACTTGGTGTACACGCTTACCTTGGGCAGAAGTTTGAGGTGTTACTAAATCCATACCGATTATTTTACCAGCTATTTCTTCAACTTCTTGAAGGTTTTTAGCAAGTTTTACACCACCACCTTTTCCTCGGCCACCAGCATGAACTTGTGCTTTAATAACATGCCAACTAGTACCAGTCTCACTTGTTAATTGTTTTGCAGCTGCAACCGCTTCTTGAGCATTTTGGGCTACTATACCACGTTGGATACGAACTCCAAAACTACTTAATATTTGTTTACCTTGATATTCGTGTAAATTCATAATTTGCTTAATATATTAACAAGACAAAAGTAAATAATCATGTTAACTTACACTAATAATTAATTACTAAAACTCATAAATAAAGCTATTAAATATAAATTGTTATTTATTTA
Organism: Flaviramulus sp.; assembly: GCA_030731745.1. Classification (GTDB taxonomy): domain Bacteria; phylum Bacteroidota; class Bacteroidia; order Flavobacteriales; family Flavobacteriaceae; genus JANQTJ01. The sequence continues at coordinate 25,918 of JANQTJ010000043.1, forward strand.
ACATTATGTTTAATTTTAATAAATTTTGATTGATTTAATTTTTAATTCATTTTAAAAAAATATTTTTTAAAAAAAATAAAAATTATGGTAGCTAATCAATTGCTTAAAACTGCTGAAGAATTTGGAAGTCCTATTTATGTTTATGATGCAGAAAAAATTGAATCTCAATATAAAAGACTCACAAACGCATTTAAAACTGTTAAGAATTTAAAAATCAACTATGCTGTTAAAGCCTTATCTAATATATCTATCTTAAAGCTATTTAATTCTTTTGGCTCTGGTATTGACACAGTTTCTATTCAAGAAGTTCAATTAGGTTTAGCAGCAGGTTTTAAAGCTGATCAAATCATTTTTACACCTAATGGTGTTTCATTAAATGAAATTGAAGAAGCAGCTAAATTAGGTGTTAAGATTAATATTGATAACCTTTCAATATTAGAGCAATTTGGTACTAAACATCCTAAGGTACCTGTTTGCATCCGTATAAATCCCCATGTTATGGCTGGCGGAAATGCCAACATATCTGTTGGTCATATTGATTCTAAATTTGGAATATCCATTCATCAAATACCCCATATACTTCGTATTGTAGAAAATACTAAAATGACAATAAATGGCATACACATGCATACAGGTAGTGATATTTTAGATATTGAAGTATTTTTATATGCTAGTGAAATTTTATTTGAAACCGCTAAGCAATTTAAAAATTTAGATTTTATTGATTTTGGATCAGGTTTTAAAGTACCTTATAAATTAGGTGATATTGAAACTAATATTGAAGAGTTAGGTGAAAAACTATCTGCCAAATTCAATGCTTTCTGTAAAGAATATGGTAAAGACTTAACGTTAGCTTTTGAACCTGGGAAATTTTTAGTAAGTGAATCTGGTTACTTTTTAACCAAAGTAAATGCTATAAAACAAACAACATCTACGGTTTTTGCTCAAGTAGATTCTGGATTCAATCATTTAATTCGTCCTATGTTTTATGGTTCGCATCATGAAATTACTAATATATCAAATCCAAATGGTCGTGAGCGTTTTTATACCGTAGTAGGTTACATATGCGAAACAGATACTTTTGGAAACAACAGACGTATTAATGAAATTAACGAAGGTGATGTTTTATGTTTTAAAAATGCAGGTGCTTATTGTTTCTCTATGGCTAGTAACTATAACTCACGTTTTCGTCCTGCAGAAGTGTTATGGTATAACAACAAAGCCCATTTAATTAGAAAAAGAGAAACTTTTGAAGACATAATAAATAATCAAATTGAAGTGGATTTTTGTAAAAAAAAGGAAAAGGTAACAGCATAATAAATTAAATAAAAAAGGGTTTCAAAATTGAAACCCTTTTTTATTTATATAAAGTTATTATCTATTTCTTTATGAATTTTTTGGTTACAAGACCTCTATTTGTAGAAACTGAAACCATAAATAATCCGGATGGTAATTGGCTAACATTTAGTGAAGAAATATTATCATCTACTTTTAAAACAATTCTTCCAGAAATGTCAGAGATAGTTGTAGATTCTATTTCAATAAAATCACTAACAACAAAACTAAGAAGATCTTTAACAGGGTTACTTAATAGTTTTAAATCAATATTATTTGTAACAAAATTATTAGTTTTTAGTGTATAGGTTGATAAACTTTCCTGTGTTGTTTCATCTATACTAGCAAGAGGTACTTGTAATCTAGTAAATCTAAAAATCAAATCATCATTATTAGCGTCATAATAAAAATAAGAAGTTTGAGTAGCCGTTCCAGTAACAAAACCGCCAACTAATAAATTTAGATTTTGCACAATTTTTAACCTAGTTACTTCACCATCAAAAGTACCAACTTTTAAATTGCCCCATCCATCTACTTCAACAGTAATAGAACTTGTATTCAAAACTGTTCCAGAAACTGTACCACTAAAGGTGCCATCTACAGAATCTGTATTGGAATAACCATAACTTAATGGAAAAGTTCCTATTACTGCTGTATTGGAATAATTTAATTGAATTCCTGATGACAAAGCAGACGTTACAGCTATTTCACCACCAGTATTAACAAGTCCAATACTACTTACTAAAGTAGCACCATCGTTAGTTTGGATAGTAGCATTTAATCCTGAAACAGCATAAGTATCTGTTAATAAAATTGTTGTGTTTGACAAACTGGTAAAATCCCATGACACATTAGCACCAGTAGTCGATTGATCTACAGTACCGTTTAAAAGGGTATATTGAGATCCTGTTGCACTTTGCAATTGTTCAATATCAGTTTGTGAAAAACTTAAAAAAGTTGAGAAAAATAATAACGAGAGTAGTTTTGTTTTCATTTGAGAATTTTTAGAAATATATTTAATTTTCAAAATTACAAAAAAACAATCGCCTAATATCGTTGATATACAGCATCATAAAGAAAAATTAACAAACAAATAATTTCCTGTTTTTTTTAATCAAAATTAATAAACTTAAATAATTTTAATTTCTACCAATAAAAAAATGATATCATAGTAATTTTAATTAAAATCATTATACTTTTGAAAATCAACTTTTTTATTTAATGAATTTTACAAACCCTCTAATTTATGGTGTTCCTTGTTTTCTTGGTTTAATCTTACTGGAACTTACATATAGTAAACACAAAAAAACAAATAATGATTTATATAAATGGAAAGACTTGGCTGCTAGTCTTACTATGGGAATAGGGTCTACCATTTTAGCTCCTTTAACTAAAACGGTAGCTGCTATTGTCCTTTTTAATTTTGTTTATGAGTTTTTTAACCCTATTATTGATGGTGTTAGAACCAATATTATGGGTTGGGAATCTTTTGGATTCGCTTGGTATATTTGGATAATCTGCCAAATTTTAGATGATTTTAGTTATTATTGGTTTCATAGGCAAAACCATAATGTTCGAATTCTTTGGGCAGCACACATTGTACATCATTCTTCAGAAAATTTTAATTTAGGAACAGCAGTAAGAAACGGTTGGTTCACCATTTTTTACAAACCTTTTTTTTACATGTGGATTCCTGCATTAGGATTCCCACCAGAAATGCTAGTGGTTTGCTTAGGAATTGAAGCTTTATGGCAATTTCAGTTGCATTCTGTATATGTACCCAAAATGGGTATTATTGAAAAAATATTTAATACACATACTATGCACCAAGTGCATCATGCCCAAAACATTGAGTATATGGATAAAAACCATGGTGGCTTTTTAAACATTTTTGATAAAATTTTTGGAACTTGGAAAGAGTTAGACGAAAACATAAACATAAAATATGGTGTTACCAAAGCTCCCAACTCATATAATCCATTAATTATACTAACACATGAATACAAAGATATTTGGATAGACATGAAAAAATCTAAAAACTGGTACCATAAATTTATGTATGTTTTTGGCGCACCAGGTTGGAGTCATGATGGAAGCACTTTAACAATTAAGCAACTACAAAAGCTAAATAAACATTGAAATAAATTTAAATAAAATTAACATTTGTTAATAAATTATCTGCAACAAAGCTAAATATGTAAATATTCAATAAAATATTTGACAGTATTCAATATTTTTAGTAATATTAACTTGTATTCCCTAAGTCTTTTTTATTAGTGCTATTATAATAAAAAGACACTATGAAAATTACGTATTATCATACCTTTAAACAATTACCAAAATCTTTTGGTGCATTGCAAATCCTCCTTTTCTTAATTTTTATTAAATCATTTTATAATGATTATTGAATATTAAACTGAAAAAACAAATTCACTACACTAATAAAATTAAAAATAGCAAAATTACTCTAAAACAAGACTTTATGTATAATTTAATCTTTGTGGAAGAACTTGATCTAGCTCAATATTTAAATCCAAATAATAAAAAAATAGTTAAAAATCTCTACAATGCCTATACAACTGGAGATATCCAAAAAAAATCCCCACTAAAGGTATTACAGATGCCATAAATGAATAGTTAAAAAACAAAATCAAACAATGAGCAAAATGATTAAATTTTTTCGAAAAATCCGTCAAAACTTAGTAATGAAAAACCAAACAGGAAAGTATTTTAAATA
>JANQTJ010000044.1 GCA_030731745.1 Flaviramulus sp.
GAAGGTAGAAAGAGAAAAAGAAGTAGTTTGTTCATTTAGGAATGATTGTTTTATTATTAAATACTTGTTTTAATTAGTCTGTGTCAACTTTAATATTTGTTCACGAAGCCAAGTGTTCAATTGCATACAACGTAGGGATATGTACACTGGTGTATATACCCACACTATATATACACTTGCTAATATATTAATATTTACTTAAAAATCTAGAGGATTTTTGATTGTATCGAAACTACTTTTGGCAACATGTGTGTAAATTTCAGTTGTTTTAGTAGAACTATGTCCGAGTAATAATTGAATATACCTTAAATCTGTTCCAGATTCTAGTAGATGTGTAGCGAAACTATGCCTTAGCGTATGCGGAGAAATGGTCTTTTTAATACCGGCTTTAATTGCAGCATTAGATATGATTTTAACAACACTAGCAGTACTATATTGATTACCATTTGGACTTTCAAATAAAAATGTTTTAGGTTTCCATTGTTTGTAATAAACTCTAAGGTCTTTTAAAATAGTTTCAGATAAAAGTGTATACCTGTCCTTATTTCCTTTGGCATCTCTTACCAATATTAACATTCTAGAACTGTCAATATCGGTTATTTTTAAGTTTAACAACTCACTTCTTCTTAATCCTGCCGAATATAAAAGGCTAACTAAACAACGATGCTTTATATTATTGGTATGGTCTATTAGCTTTTTTACATTTTCTTTAGATAGTACAATTGGGAGTTTTTTTTCTTTTCTGGGGCGTTCAATACTGTAAAATCTGTTAGGCATCCCAAGTACAACTTCGTAATAAAATTTAATACTGTTTATAGATTGATTGATGTAAGGGTTAGAGCGCTTATTTTGAGCTAACCATTGTAGGTAGGCTCTAACATCATTTTCATTTAGATTATCAATATCTTTATCATGATAATAATTAATGAAGTCTTCAAAACTTGACACATATGATTTGACAGTGCTGTTAGAATATTTTTTTAACTCTAACTTTTGAAGATAAATTTCAGGACAAAATTTAAATGAGGCTGATCGGGTTCTATTTCTAAACCAAGAAACATCAATAGTTTCGGCTAATTCTTTCGATCTAGATTCTTGAAAAAAATATTTAGAATTTATCCAAGCAATACCTCTAAATAAATTATAAATACTATCTAAGTTGGCTTTATTATTTGGTAAAAAATACATGTTAAACTCATCGTTCCATTCGATACCATTTAGTTCTTTAACTATTACATTCAGCACTTTATTTGTGTAAAATTGAAGTCCGATACATTTTTTATTATTAATTAAAAGATGCTTTAAAGTGATTTGTTGGTTAAATTTCATGATGGAATAATAGATTTTTTTTTAAATATAAATTACCAAAATGATTTAGTCGTATAATAAACGAATATTAAACGTATAATGTACGAATAGGTATGTATACCCGAAAAAATATTATTATTAAATAATATGGGATTAGATATTAAAATTAACGGAATTTTAATGTGAAATTATAAACTAATACAATAAGTCTATTTAACAAAAATTAAATCAAATACCTTTAAATAATCAATTTGACATTTTTGAAGTTAACTATTTTTTCACCGTTTTTTTCTTGGATATTTTTTTTAATCCTTCTTTGGATAGGAACTTTGTGTAAATACCACCTTTAATAGTATTTACATCAAATTCTATAATAAACGCTTTGGCATCAATAGCATCAATAGTATTGTAAGTTCGCCTTATATCTATTCTATTAATAACCGTATGAATAATATCTTTTTTTGTTTGTATACCTCTTTTGCCATAACCACCAGAGCCAATATAAATGGTTGTACCGGTACCTACAACATTTATTAGCGCATTATTAATGTCATCTGTTTTTTCAGACACAATCATTAAACCCACATAATCTTCAAAACCTTCAATCATAAGGTCTATTATTTTTGCCGTAACTATAAAGGTAAGTATCGAGTACATGGCTATTTCAATAGAAAGTAAAAGGGCAGTTGCTGCAAATAATATGGCATTAAATAATAAAATAACCTTACCAATGCTAATACCTAAACGGTCGTTTATAAAAATACCCAGAATCTCTGATCCATCTAAAACAGCACCGTTTTTAATGGTTAAACCAATACCTGCGCCTAAAAATAAGCCTCCAAAAATGGCAATTAGTAATTTATCATCTGTAATGGCTTCAAAGTTTTCAAAATGAATCATAATAGCCAATGCAATAATGGATAGTACCGATTTAAAAAAGATGCGTTTAGATAAACTAAACCACGCTAGTATAAGAAACGGGATACTTACAAGTAATAAAAAATATGAGATATCAAAATTAAAAAGTTCGCTAAGTAAAATGGCTATACCAGTAGCGCCACCATCTAAAAAACCATTTGGGAGTAAAAACATTTTTAGGCCAATACTAGCCAAAAGAATACCAAGTGCTATTTGAAAAATTTCGGATAGAAGGCGTTTCATATAAAAAGGGATTTTTTAATAATTTTAATTTTTAACTCTAGTAACTTCTTTTACGTCGACGCTTTTTAAATTTACTAACCATTTTTCTAATTAGGCTATATACAAAATGATTGGTTTTTGCATAATGGAAAGATATAAAGCAAACAACAATCATGAAAATTAATGCACCTAAAACAGCTTCCAAAGGTTCTAATGATTTATTAAAATAACGTTTAAGGCCATATCCAGTATAGCTTCCGTAAAGTAAAACAAAATGAATTACATAGATAGAAAGTGTTTTTTCTCCAATTTTTGTTATTAATGATTGTTTTAAAAAGCGTTCTAAGCCATAAAATATACCAAACAAAATAAACACATTACCAAGTCTGATAAACAAATAATTAAAATCTGCGCTTAACTGAAATAATTCAATATTTGTAATTTTTGAAAGAAAAATTAATAATGGAGTTGATACATAAATTAAAAGCAAACCAACTACAAAAAATGTGGTGACTGTTATGTTTTTAAAATGGTATTTATTTGAGTGCCTAAAAAATATAGTTGATAAAAAAGCGCCAAAGGCAGAGTAACCAAACCATGGTAAAATTGTAAAAACAGACCCATTGGCTTTGGATATGTAATTAGCAAAAAATGAAGGCACATCTTCTATAACTAAAGCTCTATAAAGTGGTTCAGTTACAAAACATAAGCATCCAATGGTAAAAAGTACTATTGAGAAAATATAACTGTGTTTTTTAAATAGACTATGTAATAGTACCAGCAATAAAAGGGACAAGCCAATACATTGCAAAACATCAACCACCAAAAAGTACGAACTAAAATAACCATCTAACCAGCTTAAAAGATTGATGCGCAAACTATACCCAATAACAAGGAGCAACAAACCTCTAAAAATGCCTTTTTTCATTCTTTCTTTATCAGCACCTTTAGCATAAGCACGCAATAATAAATAAGCAAAAACTAACCCCGAAATAGTAAAAAAAACAGGAGCCGTAATACCTCTAAAGTAACTCCAAATATTATAAATTGTGTAGTTAGGATTTCTGTAAACGGGATTTAAAAGGGTATCTATAAAATGCCCTTGAAGCATCATTAAAATAGCAAATGCTCTAACAGCATCTATGAAGTATAAACGATTAGTTTGCAAGATTAGTTAGTTTATTAAGTATAAATATAGTTTTAAATATTAAAAGTTTATGTTGGTTATATGATATATTTATAAAATTAAAACTTAAAACGACACTATTGATGAATGAGCTTATTAAAACCTTTTCAGATTTAGCTTGGGGGATACCATTAGTAATTTTGTTAATAGGAGGCGGTTTATATCTTTTAATACTATCTAGATTTTTACCTTTCAGGTATTTGGGGCATGCTATTCAAGTGTTACGCGGTAAGTATGATAATGTAGACGATGCAGGAGAGATTAGTCATTTTAAAGCCTTAACTACCGCATTATCTTCCACTATTGGTATGGGAAATATTGCAGGTGTAGCAGTAGCTATTTCTGTTGGCGGACCAGGAGCCATGTTTTGGATGTGGGTAAGTGCCATAGTTGGTATGTCCACTAAATTTTTTACTTGCACACTAGCCATTATGTATCGTGGTAAAGATAGTGCTGGTTATTTGCAAGGCGGACCCATGTATTTTATAATGGAAGGTTTAGGTAAATCTTGGAAACCATTGGCAGCTATGTTTTGTTTATTTGGCATGCTAGGTGCTTTACCAGTTGTTAATGTTAATCAACTAACACAGGCCATAAACGACATTATCTTAATCCCTAATGGTGTAGAAGTAGGTTTTAAATCGAATCTTATTTTTGCATTTATATTGGTTATTTTAACGGCTTCAATTATTTTGGGAGGCTTAAAACGAATAAGTCATACAGCTTCTAAAATGGTGCCGAGTATGGTAATACTATATTTTGCTTTGGTAGTCTTTATTTTGATATCAAATTATGAAGTAGTTCCAAAATATTTCATGATGATTTTTACGGATGCTTTTTCTGCTGAAAACTATAAAGGCGATTCTTTTTACGGAGGTATTTTGGGAGCTTTAATTTTATTAGGTATCCGAAGAGGTGCTTTTTCAAACGAGGCAGGAATTGGTACAGCACCCATGGCGCATGGTGCAGCTAAAACAAACGAACCTATTCGCGAAGGCTTAGTAGCCATGTTAGGACCTGCTATTGATACATTAGTAGTTTGTACACTAACTGCTTTAGTCATTTTAGTTACAGGCGTTTGGGAAACGACTTCAGATAATGGTGTAAGTTTAACAGCTGCTGCATTTACACATACGATGCCTTTATATGGTAAATACTTGTTAATGGTTTGTGTTGCTATTTTTAGTATTTCTTCATTGTTTTCTTATTCGTATTATGGAACCAAGTGTCTTTCTTTTTTAATAGGAGACCATAACAAACACTATTACAATTACATCTATATCATCAGCATTATTTTGGCAGCAACCACACCATTCAGTATGATGCTTAATTTAATTGATGGGGTATTTGCACTTATGGCTATTCCAACCATGTTATCCACAATTATATTAGCACCAAAAGTTATAAAAGAATTTAGAGCATATTTAAAACGAATTTGAAATTTTAGACCTAATACTACCTTGTTTTAGATGGATATACACCTCCTTAATTATATAAATTCTATTAATTTTGAATATTAAACACAAACAATAAAAATTTATTTACGATAGATTATGAAAAAAAATAACAACGCAAAGGCTTATTGGAAAGAAAATATAAGATACGTTCTTTTACTTTTGGTAATATGGTTTATAGTTTCTTACGGAGCTGGGATATTATTTAAAGATTACTTAAATCATTATAAACTAGGAGGATTTAAATTAGGGTTTTGGTTTGCGCAACAAGGGTCTATGTATGTGTTTGTTATACTCATATTTGTGTATGTTCGATTAATGAATAAACTTGATAAAAAATATGGGTATGATGAATAGTCTTTTTATAGTTGAGTCGTTCGGAGTTCAAAATTGGACTTATATTTTAGTAGGAATTACATTTACAATTTATATAGGGATTGCTATCTGGACACGCGCAGGTTCCACTAAAGAGTTTTATGTTGCTGGAGGTGGAGTTTCACCTTTGGCTAATGGAATGGCAACTGCAGCAGATTGGATGAGTGCTGCATCTTTTATATCTATGGCTGGAATTATTTCTTTTGATGGCTATGATGGCGCAGTTTATCTTATGGGTTGGACTGGCGGTTATGTACTTTTAGCTTTATTATTAGCGCCTTATTTACGAAAATTTGGAAAGTTTACGGTACCAGATTTTATTGGAGATCGATATTATTCAAATACGGCACGCTTAGTTGGAGTTATTTGTGCGCTTTTAGTGTCGTTTACTTATGTAGCAGGACAAATGCGAGGTGTAGGGCTTGTGTTTTCTCGTTTCTTAGAGGTTGATATAAACACAGGTGTTATCATAGGAATGCTTATCGTATTATTTTATGCTGTGCTAGGAGGTATGAAGGGTATCACATATACGCAAGTTGCACAGTATTGTGTACTTATTTTTGCTTTTATGGTACCAGCAATTTTTATTTCTATTCAAATAACAGGAAATCCAATTCCGCAATTAGGTTTTGGTAGCACATTGGCCGATGGTTCTGGAACTTTTTTACTTGATAAATTAGATAGTTTAAGTACCGATCTTGGTTTTAATGAATATACAGAAGGGTCAAAATCTATGATAGATGTATTTGCAATTACATTAGCCCTTATGGTAGGTACGGCAGGTTTACCACATGTTATTGTACGTTTTTTTACAGTAAAGAGAGTGAAAGATGCTAGGAAATCTGCAGGTTTAGCACTATTACTAATAGTTATTTTATATACTACAGCGCCAGCGGTTTCTGTTTTTGCTAGAACTAATATGATTGAGACGGTATCTAATAAACCCTATGCAGAAGTACCTGTGTGGTTTAAAAAATGGGAGACTACAGGTTTAATTGTTTTTAACGATAAAAATAACGATGGACTTATACAATATGTTGCAGATGAAGCAAAAAACGAATTAGTTGTAGATAAAGATATCATGGTTTTAGCAAACCCAGAAATTGCAAAACTACCAGATTGGGTTATAGCTTTAGTTGCAGCTGGTGCATTGGCAGCAGCTCTATCAACAGCAGCTGGTTTACTTTTAGTTATTTCTGCTTCTGTTTCTCATGATTTAATTAAGAAAATGATGAACCCTAATATTTCAGAAAAAGGGGAGTTAATAGCAGCACGATTATCTGCAGTAGTTGCAGTGTGTGTTGCAGGATATTTTGGAATTAATCCGCCAGGTTTTGTAGCGGCAACCGTAGCTTTAGCATTTGGTTTAGCAGCAGCATCTTTTTTTCCTGCCATTATTTTAGGTATTTTTTATAAAAAAATGAATAAAGAAGGCGCTATTGCAGGAATGGTTGTTGGTATTTTATCCATGTTATTTTATATGACTAAATTTAAGTTTGGGTGGTTTGGTGGCGGCACTAAAGCCGATTGGTGGTTTGGTATTTCCCCTGAAGGATTTGGAACTGTAGCCATGTTTTTAAATTTTATAATTTCTGTAATTATTATGAAATTTACACCCGAACCACCACAAGATGTTCAAGAAATTGTAGAATTAATAAGAATACCAAGTGGAGCAGGAGAGGCTTCCAATCATTAATAGTATCCTCTAGAAAATTTATTTACTTTTAAATAAAATATTTTTAATCAAACATGAGTAATTATCACATCAAACATTTAGAAGAATATTATCAAGTTTATAGAAAATCCATAAGAGAACCTGAAAATTTTTGGGAAGAAGTTGCAGAAGAACACTTTATGTGGCGAAAAAAATGGGATGAGGTATTAAGTTGGGATTTCACAAAACCAGAAGTTAAATGGTTTGAAGGAGCTAAACTTAATATTACCGAAAATTGTATAGACAGGCATTTGGCAACCCGTGGTGATAAAACAGCCATTTTGTTTGAGCCTAACAATCCAGACGAAGCTTCAGAACATATAACTTACAGACAACTTTATAAACGTGTAAATAAATTTGCTAATGTTTTAAAAAATCAAGGTATTACAAAAGGAGATCGTGTTTGTATTTATTTACCCATGATTCCAGAATTAGCCATAGCTGTTTTAGCTTGTGCTCGAATTGGTGCGATACACTCTGTTGTATTTGCAGGATTTTCAGCTACGGCATTAGCAACCAGAATTAATGATAGTGATTGTAAAATGGTTATTACCAGTGATGGGTCTTATCGTGGTGCGAAAACTATCGATTTAAAAGGTATTGTTGATGATGCATTAGAAGATTGTACATGTGTTAAAACCGTATTAGTGGCAAAACGTATTCATTCAGAAATTTCAATGGAAGCTGGAAGAGATCATTGGTTACAACCACTTTTAGATGAGGCTTATGAAGATTGTAATATAGAGATTATGAATGCTGAAGATCCTCTTTTTATTCTTTACACCTCTGGTTCAACAGGAAAACCAAAGGGTATGGTGCACACAACCGCAGGCTATATGGTTTATACAGCATATACTTTTAAAAACGTATTTCAATATAAAGAAAATGATGTGTATTGGTGTACTGCTGATATAGGTTGGATTACGGGACATAGTTACATAGTTTATGGCCCATTACTAAATGGCGCTACCACAGTTTTGTTTGAAGGTGTACCTAGTTATCCAAATTTTGGTCGTTTTTGGGAGATTGTAGAAAAGCATAAAGTAAATCAGTTTTACACGGCACCTACAGCCATTCGTGCTTTAGCAAAAGAGGGCATTGAGTTAATTGAAAAACACGATTTATCATCCTTAAAAGTTTTAGGATCCGTTGGAGAGCCTATTAATGAAGAAGCATGGCATTGGTATAACGACAATATTGGTAAAAAGAAAAGCCCCATCGTTGATACGTGGTGGCAGACCGAAACTGGTGGTATCATGATAACCCCTATTCCTTTTGTTACGCCCACAAAACCAACCTATGCAACGTTACCTTTTATTGGTATACAACCAGCATTGATGGATGAAAATGGTAAAGAAATAAAAGGTAATTTGGTAGACGGACGCTTATGTATAAAATTCCCATGGCCCAGTATAGCTAGAACCATTTGGGGAAATCATGAGCGCTATCGAGATACTTATTTTTCAGCATATGAAAATAAATATTTCACAGGTGATGGTGCTTTGCGCGATGAGGTTGGCTATTATAGAATTACTGGAAGAGTAGATGACGTTATTATTGTATCTGGCCATAATTTAGGAACAGCTCCTATTGAAGATGCTATTAATGAGCATCCTGCTGTTGCTGAAAGTGCCATAGTTGGTTTTCCGCATGATATTAAAGGGAACGCACTTTATGGCTATGTTATTTTAAAAGATGTAGGTGAAACTAGAGACCACAATAACCTACGCAAAGAAATCAATCAGATAATTACAGAGCATATAGGGCCCATTGCAAAACTTGACAAAATTCAGTTTACAAGCGGACTACCAAAAACAAGAAGTGGGAAAATAATGCGTCGAATATTACGTAAAATTGCTTGTAAAGAAACGAGTAATTTAGGAGATACAAGTACGCTTTTAAATCCAGAAGTTGTTCAAGAGATTATAGATAATGCTTTATAGTGTTAATTTTTAAACTAATTTAAAATCTAATTGTAGTTCGCCCTCTATAAAAGCTTGTAAATGGTCGCCTTTAAAATTTTGTCCTGCACCACTTGCCGGTGTGCCAGTAAAAATTAAGTCACCAGGCTCTAAAGTCATATAGTTTGAAACAAAAGCAATGATTTCATTAAAATTATAAATCATAAAGCTAGTGTTTCCAACTTGCTTTTCTTGTCCGTTTACTAGTAAACTAAAATGGATATTATTTAAATCGTTATATTTAGAAACAGCATTAAAACCAGAAACAGGAGACGCACCATCAAAGCTTTTTGCTAAAGCCCAAGGGCCTTTGTTTTCGCGGCTTTTATTTAAAACATCTTTGGCAGTAAAATCTATTCCAACTCCAATTTCAGAAATATAACTTAAAGCTTCCTTTTCAGATATATTTTTTCCTTTTTTACCAATCTTTAAAACTAATTCAACTTCATAAAGCAGTTCATTAGTAATTTCAGGGAAAGTTATATTTTTATTATTAGAAACTAAAGTACTTTCAGCTTTTAAAAAAATAGTTTGATCACCATTTTTAATCGAATTAACTTCACTTGTATCGTTAACGTAATTTTTTCCTATTCCTATTATTTTCATTATTAAAATTAAATTTTGCCTGTAAAAGTAATAAAATAGATTATAATTATTTTTAGAACTTTAACTAATAGTTGTATTTAAAATATTTAAATAATATTAAATTTATAAAGTAGATTTTTTAATGATAAAAAACAATAATATGATGAAAGTAAATGCTTATGCTGTTGAGGAAGCTGGTGGTAAATTAAAAGAATTTCAATACAATTTACCTGAAATAGATAACGAACATGTTGATATTAAAGTGCATTATTGTGGTGTTTGTCATTCAGATTTAAGTATGATAAATAATGATTGGGGTATGTCTCAGTATCCATTAGTACCTGGGCATGAAATTGTTGGAGAAGTAGTAGCTATAGGTAGTGAGGTTAAAAATCTTAAAATTGGTGATAAAGTTGGTATGGGTTGGTATTCTGAATCTTGTATGCAATGTAACCAGTGTATAGGTGGAAATCAACATTTATGTGGTACTGTTGAAAGCACTATTGTTGGTCGTCATGGTGGTTTTGCAGACAAGGTTCGAGGGCATTGGTCTTGGGTAACTTTATTACCAAAAGGATTAGATATAGCTAAAGCTGGCCCTTTATTTTGTGGAGGTATTACTGTTTTTAATCCTATCGTTCTATCTGGTGTACAACCTACCGATAAAGTTGGTGTTATTGGAGTTGGTGGTTTAGGGCATATGGCTATTAAGTTTTTAAAAGCTTGGGGATGCGAGGTTACAGCCTTTAGTTCTAACCCAAACAAGAAAGCAGATATTTTAAAAATGGGAGCACACCATGTTGTTGATTCTACGAATCCGGAAGCTTTAGCTAGTATTGCTAGCTCTTTAAATTTTATTTTGAATACGACTAATGTGACTTTAGATTGGAATTCTTTTTTAACTACTTTAGCACCACAAGGTAAATTACATACTGTAGGCGCTGTTTTAGAACCTATGGCTATTCCAGCATTTAGTTTGATTATGGGTGAAAAATCTGTTGGTGGAAGCTCCTTAGGAAGTGTGGCATTAACACGGAAAATGTTAGAATTTTGTGTAAGACATAATATTTACCCAACTGTTGAAGAGTTTGATATGAAAGATATCAATAAAGCAATTAAACATTTTGAAGATGGTAAAGCTCGATTTAGATTGGTACTAAAAGCATAATTTTAAATAAAAAACTAACTAAATTTACAAAACATGGCAAAATCTCAAGACGCAAAAAAGAATGTAAAAAAAGAAGCGGTTTTAACTCCAAAAGAAAAAAAAGCTGCAAAACTTGCTAAAAAAGCAAAAAGAACTTAGAAGCTTAGAAGAATTATTCCATTTTTCGATTTTAAAAAACCACTCAAAAAGAGTGGTTTTTAATTTTTAGATTGTATAGCTTATCTTACTATTATGAGTATTTTTACAAAGTGTTTCCAATAAAATTAATAATGCAGCATTTAAAATCATCAAAAAAAGATAAAGAGTTATTAAAACCTAAAGTAACAATGGCACAGGCCTTTAAAACTATTATTTGGCCGCGGAGAAATCTCGTTTTTATTGGCTTGATATTAATAGTTATTAAAAGTTTATCGGCATTAGTTTTACCTTGGCAAAGTAAGGTTTTGTTAGATGAGGTTGTCCCAAATAAAGATTATTCTCAATTATACTCATTAATAGCAATTGTTATTGGTGCTATTGCTATCCAAGCTGTAACTTCTTTTTTACTAACTCGTATTTTAAGTGTACAAGCGCAGTATCTAATTAGCGAATTACGTGCGCAGGTACAGAAAAAAGTATTAACTCTACCAATAAGTTTTTTTGATAACACAAAATCGGGAGCTTTGGTTTCAAGAATTATGACAGATGTTGAAGGTGTTAGGAATCTTATTGGTACTGGTTTAGTTCAATTAGTTGGAGGCTCCTTCACAGCTATTATTTCATTAGTTATTTTGATAAAATTGAATCCTTGGATGACACTTTTTGTATTTATCCCTCTTTCTATTTTTGGATACATCGCATTAAGAGCATTTAAATATATTCGCCCTATTTTTAGAGTTCGTGGAAAAATTAATGCAGAGGTAACTGGCAGACTTACAGAAACATTAGCAGGTGTTAGAGTAATTAAAGCTTTTAATGCAGAACAACAAGAAAATACAGTTTTTGAAAAAGGGGTTGAAAAACTTTATCAAAACGTCAAGAAAAGTCTAACTGCCACAGCATTTATGACAAGTTCATCTACATTTTTAATTGGTGTTGCTACTACCGGTATTATGGGTATTGGTGGTTACTATATGATTTTAGGTGAAATGACAACTGGAGACTTTTTATTTTTCACACTTATACTTGGTTTTATGATTGCACCTATTGTTCAAATGAGTAACATTGGTAGTCAATTAACCGAAGCTTTGGCAGGTTTGGATAGAACAGAAGAACTTATGAATATGACTGCCGAGGAAGATGCGCAAGAACGCCACATTCAATTAGATAATCTTCAAGGTAATATTGAGTTTGATGATGTTTCCTTTTCATATGAAGAAGGAAAACAAGTATTACACAATATCAATTTTAAAGCACCAGCTGGTTCAGTAACTGCTTTAGTAGGGAGTTCTGGTTCTGGTAAATCTACCATAGCAGGCTTGTCTGCTACTTTTTTAACACCCAAAACAGGTAAAATTAGTATTGATAATCAAGATTTATCAAAAGTAAAATTGAGCAGCTATCGTAAGTTTTTGGGTGTGGTGTTACAAGATGAATTTCTATTTGAAGGAACCATTAAAGAAAATATTATGTTTCCAAGACCTAATGCCTCGGAAGCAGAATTACAAAACGCTGTAAAAGCCGCTTACGTAAACGAGTTTACAGATAGATTTGATGAAGGTTTGGATACTTTAATTGGAGAAAGAGGTGTGAAGCTTTCTGGAGGTCAGCGTCAACGTCTAGCTATTGCCAGAGCTATTTTAGCAAATCCGAAGGTGATTATTTTAGATGAAGCCACATCAAACTTAGATACTGAAAGTGAAGCACTGATACAGAAGAGTTTAAATGAATTAGTAAAAGACAGAACCACTATTGTTATTGCTCATCGTTTAAGTACTATAAGGAAAGCAGATCAGATATTAGTTATTGAAGCAGGCCATATAGTTGAACGTGGTACCCATGATGAATTGATTGCTAAACAAGGAAGATATTATGATTTGTATACGTACCAAGCTAAGATTTAGATATTTTATTAAACCTTATCTTAGTAATTGTGGCATTATTTTAAAATTATTATAATTTAATAATTAATTAAATTCTGTAATATACCTCATCAAAAGGTATTCTAAATCTAGGACCATAAATCCCTTTAAGCTCTCTTATTCCACAACTAATTACCATATTAATTTCTGCATGCCTTGGAAGTTTTAAAATTTGTTTTATTCTTAAAGTATCACTGCCTTCCATTGGGCATGTGTCATAACCAATTGCAGACATGCTTATCATAAAGTTTTCCGCGGCTAATCCAGCACTTTTATGAGCTACAATTCGCATGTCACTTAATCGCGTTTGTCTATAAACTGGTTTAAAAAAACCAATAATTTGAAATATTATAAATTTAATAAATCCTAATATCCCAAAAAAATCATTATAAATAGTAGGAATCAATTTACCGTAATAATTAATAGCCATTTTTTTTCGTTTTAATTCGCTATCAGTAAGTCCTTCTTTATCATAAATTTTTTTTAAAAATTCAATATTTGCTTTTGCTCTTTTTCTCCATAAATCTTTACGAACTACCACAACAACAAGTTGTTGTGCACTTTTTGCGGCGCTTTGGTTTAAACACGCTTCAGCTATTTTACTTGAAATTACTTCATTGGTAATGTGATAAAACTCCCAAAGCTGAAGATTACTGCTAGTTGGAGCCAAAGATGCATTTACTAAACATTGTTTAACCTTTTCAGAATCAATGGATTTGTTTTTATAAACTCTTACTGATCGTCTGTAAGCAATAGCTTCTGAAACTGTTTTTTCCATACTTTTATAAAATTAAATTTTAAAGTTTATTTTCAAACTAAGGTTTAAAAATTTATCGATTTATTAGTATAAATATAAGCTATTTTATAGTCATTTAAAGGTATGTAAATTAAACAGACACTAATTTACTTTTCTGTTTCAAAATAATAAAAACCAAAACAGATAAAACACCAAAAATTGAAAAACCAATAAAAAGTGGTAATACTGATGTTTTTACAAAACTACCAATGTAATTAGCTATAGGTACCGCCAAAACTGTAGAAAGAAACCCATTAATTGCAGCTCCTATACCTGCAATATGTCCTAAAGGCTGCATAGCCAGGGCTCTTAAATTTCCAAACATAAATCCAACTGCAAAAAATTGTAAAGCAAAAAAACTTACTAAAATATAAACACTAGGATTTTTACCTGATGAAAAAAGAATAACATACAAAACGGATATGATGGTATAGGCGATACAAGATACATAAGCCATTTTAAACATACCAAATTTTTCTACCAATCTGCTATTTAAAAAGGTAGCCAAACCTACTGAAATTGCTAAACTCGCAAAAATATAAGGAAACATATCTGCCAGTTTGTATTGCTCTTGAAAAATTTGTTGTGAGGTACTTAAATACACCATAAACGATCCGGTGATAAAACCAGATATGGCGGTAAAAGCTATCGCATCTTTGTATTTAAAAAACTCTTTAGTGCCATCAATAAATAAATGAGATGAAAATTTTATACGTTTTTCTTTTGCTAACGTTTCGGGTTGTCTCATCCAAAACCAAATCATTATAAAAACTCCAATAATTAGATTGAAATAAAAAACAGATTCCCAATTAAAAAAATGAATTAAAAACTGCCCTAAAGTAGGCGCAACAACAGGGACAAGTATAAAAAACATGACAACTATTGATATGATTTTTGCCATATAATTGCCACTATATTCATCTCTAATAATGGATAAACTAATGCTTCTTGGTGCAGATAAACCAATGCCTTGAAGAATTCTTGCAAAAACCATCACTTCAAAGTTTTTGGTTGTTACACAAATGATACTTGCTATAAAAAAAACGATAAATCCAAAATAAACTATGGGTTTTCTGCCAAAGCTATCTGATAAGGGTCCAAAAATGAGTTGACCAAAACCAATACCTAAAAAAATCATGGTAATTAGTAATTGATTATTTTCTGGATTGGTAACACCCAATGATTTTCCAATTTCTGGTAATGCAGGTAATAAGGCATCAATTGATAAAGCTACAATAGACATTAAAGAAGCCATTAACGCAATAAACTCTACCTTTATTTTTTTAATTTCTGGCATGCCGTAAAAGTATAATAATTTGATGGAGTAAATATTCATAAGCTATTTTAATAATTTAATAATATTATTATTAAATTTGATATATATGAAGGCTATTAAATGACTATTGAACCTCTTTTAAAATATATTAGTAATTATGTTACTTTAACTCCTGAAGAAGAAAGTTATTTAACTTCTAAAGTAGCTTATAGAAAATATTTGAAGGGTCAGTATGTTTTGCAACAAGGAGATATTTGTAAACACCACTGTTTCGTTATATCTGGTTGTACTAAAATGTTTCATCTAGATGATCATGGTCAGGAACATATTGTTTTATTTTCTATTGAAGATTGGTGGACATCTGATATGGGTAGTTTTATTTCACAAACACCTGCAGATTATAACATACAATGCATTGATAAAACAGAACTGATAATGTTTTCTGTGGATGTTATTGAAGATTTATATGCTAAAATACCTAAACTGGAACGCCTTTTCAGACAAATTATAGAGCGTGCTTTTGTAGCATCTCAAAAACGAATTGTGAGAAGTTTTAGTCTTTCATCAAAAGATAGATATCTCTATTTTAAAAATCAATATCCTAAAATTGAGCAAATTATACCGCAATATATGGTAGCTTCATATTTAGGTATCACAAAAGAATTTTTAAGTAAAATTAAAGCCCAATTAAATGCTGAAGAATAAATATTAACATAGATTAACAATTTTACTTAATCTATCTTATTTGATTTCGTAATTATTTTCATCAGTTTTGCAACACAATAAATTAAATCAATATTAAAAAAATTTAAAACATGAAAAATACAATTAAAAATTTATCACTTATAGCCATAGTTGCTTTAGCAACCTTATCATTCACAACTTTTAGTGGTGAAAAAAAAGAAGTTAAAGCAGAAAGTAGTAAAGTAATTTGGAAAGGTTATAAAGTTACAGGTTCTCATGAAGGTACCATAGCCATTGAGTCTGGATCCTTAGTTTTTGAAGAAGACCAATTAACTGGAGGTGAGTTTGTTATTGATATGACCACTATAAACACAACAGATTTAGAAGGTAATTCTAAAGGTAAATTGGATGGACATTTAAAATCTGATGATTTTTTTGGTGTTGAAAACCACCCAAAAGCATCTTTAGTTTTTACTGATGTTAAGGCTTCTGGAAAGAATTCTTACAATGTTACTGGAGATTTAACTATTAAAGGAAAAACAAATCCTGTAAGTTTTATAATTTCAGTTTATGGAAATAAAGCGACAGCATCTTTAAAAGTTGATAGAACAAAATATGATGTTCGTTATGGTTCAACTAGCTTTTTTGATGGTTTAAAAGATAAAGCTATTTATGACGAATTCGATTTAGTAGCAGATTTAGAGTTTTAAGAAAAATAGAATTTATACAATTAAAGCGTTCAGAAATGAGCGCTTTTTTTTGTTTTTAAAACGATCTATTTAAGGATTTTGAAAACCTTATCTTTGTTATCCATATAAGAAATCATATTTATGTCATTTAAAAAGTTAATAGAGCCTCTTAAAGATACTCTTAACCACAAAGGTTTTACAAACCCATTACCGCTTCAAAAATTAATTTTATCAAAAATAAAAGCAGGTACGAGCTTGTTTGTAATAGCACCAATAAATTCTGGTAAAACTAGTAGCATGCTAATAAGTGTTGTTCAAAAATTAAAATATGCTTATGAGGATGCGCCTAGAGCTTTAATTTTTGTTAAAGACAAACAATCTGCTTTAGATCTAGAATTAGAATTTAATGTCTTTAAAAGAGGTACAAATTTACGGGTATATTGTGCTTATGATGAACAAAATATAGATCATCAGCGAGACGAAATTTATATGGGTACAGATATTGTAATTGCAACACCTAAGCGCTTAAATAAACTATTTTATTTAAATGGTATTAATTTAAATAAACTACAAATATGTATTATTGAAGATGCCGAATTTTTATTTAGAAATAATAATTTAGCTGAAGTTACAAGAACACCAGAAAGTATTGGTAAATGCCAATATTTAGTTTTTACCGATAAATTTGATGCTAGATTTGAGCGTTGGCAAGACACTTTTATGTTTAATGCTGAAGTTGTTGAAATGGATTAATTTTTTTTAAAAACTTCAGATTTTTAACCAATAATAACTGTTACAATGGAATGTTACCATGCTTTCGTTTAGGAATATCTATTTTTTTGTTTTCTAACATGGAAAAAGCTTTAACCAATTTTCGTCTAGTATCTTTTGGCAAAATAACTTCATCAATAAAACCACGATTTGCTGCTTTGTAAGGATTTGCAAATTTTTCAGCATACTCAGTTTCTTTTTCAGCGAGTTTTTCTTTAGGATTGTTAGAGTCTGAAATTTCTTTTTTGAAGATGATTTCGCTAGCACCTTTTGCACCCATAACTGCAATTTCAGCAGAAGGCCATGCGTAATTTAAATCTGCACCTATATGTTTAGAATTCATTACGTCATAAGCACCTCCGTAGGCTTTTCTTGTAATAACAGTAACTCTTGGCACGGTTGCTTCGCTTAAAGCATATAAGAGTTTAGCTCCATGTACAATTATACCATTCCATTCTTGATCAGTTCCAGGTAAAAAACCGGGAACATCAACTAAAACTAACAGGGGAATATTAAAACAATCACAAAAACGTGTAAATCGTGCTGCTTTTTTTGAACTATTTACATCTAAAACACCTGCTAAAAACATAGGTTGATTTGCAATAACACCTACACTTCGTCCTCCTAATCTGGCAAAACCTACTATGATATTTTCAGCATAGTCTTTATGAATTTCATAAAATGAATTTTCATCTATTATCCCAGAAATAATATCATGCATATCATAAGGCTTATTTGGATTATCAGGAATAATATTTGATAATACATCTCTAACTTCATCTTTAATATTAAACTTAAGTTTTTTTGGTTTTTCGGTATTATTTTGAGGTAAGTAGCTCAATAATATTTTTAAATCTTCTAAACATGCTACATCATTAGCCGACGTTTTATGAGCCACCCCAGATTTTGAAGCATGTGTATGAGCACCACCTAATTCTTCGCTTGTAACTTCTTCATTAGTAACCGTTTTTACAACATTTGGACCCGTTACAAACATATAACTAGTGTTTTCTACCATTATTGTAAAATCTGTCATTGCAGGCGAGTATACAGCACCACCAGCACAAGGCCCCATAATTGCAGAAATTTGAGGTACAACGCCAGAGGCTTGCACATTTCTAAAAAATATATCCGCATAACCCCCAAGAGAGCGAACCCCTTCCTGAATTCGAGCACCACCAGAGTCATTTAATCCTATGATTGGGGCTCCAACTTTCACAGCCATATCCATTATTTTACATATTTTTTCAGCTTGAGTTTCAGACAATGCACCTCCAAAAACTGTAAAATCTTGAGCATAAATATAAATCAATCGTCCGTTTACTGTACCATAACCAGTAATTACACCATCGCCATAATACATATCGTTTTCCATACCAAAATCAGTGGTTCTATGGGTTACTAAAATCCCAATTTCCTCAAACGATCCTTCATCTAATAAATAATTAACACGCTCTCTAGCTGTTAATTTTTTCTTTTCATGTTGTTTGTCAATACGTTTTTGTCCGCCACCTAAATTAGCTAAAGCTATGTGTTCGTTTAATTTTTCTATTTTAGAATCCATAATATTTTTAATTAGGTAACCTAAGTAGTTTTTGGTCTTTTAAGTATTCTTTAACAGTTATTAAAGCGGCAATTCTAGCTTCTAATTCTGTTTGATTTTTTAAAGATTCTGGCGAATAATATTTTTTCACAAAATGGGTGTCAAAATTCCCTGAACGAAAAGCATCATGTTCGCAAACAAATTTTCCAAAAGCGAGTGTAGTTTGAACGCCTTCAACATGGTAATTATCTATCGCTTTAATCATTAACTGGATAGCCTCTTCACGAGTTTTTCCATAGGTAATTAATTTAGATAACATGGGGTCATAATATATTGGAATGTCCATACCTTCTTCAAATCCGTTATCAACGCGGATATTATCACCTTCGGGTAATTTATAAATATCTAGATGCCCAACACTCGGAAGAAAATCATTTAATGGATCCTCAGCATAAACCCTTAGTTCTAAAGCATGGCCTTTAATTTTTAAATCATCCTGTTTCATTTCAAGAGCTTCACCACGAGCTATTTTAATTTGTAACTCAACTAAATCATATCCAGAAATTAATTCAGAGACAGGATGTTCTACTTGCAATCGGGTATTCATTTCAAGAAAATAGAAGTTAAGATTGTCATCAAGTAAAAACTCAACAGTACCTGCACCTAAATAATCACAAGCTTTAGCTACTTTAATAGCAGCTTCTCCCATTTGGGATCTTAGTTTTGGATTTAAAACCGAAGAAGGTGCTTCTTCAACTACCTTTTGATGGCGTCTTTGAATACTGCATTCTCTTTCAAAAAAATGTAAAATATTACCATGGCTATCTGCCACAATCTGTATTTCAATGTGGCGAGGAGAGGAAACATATTTTTCAATAAACACAGAGCCATCTCCAAAAGCAGAAGTTGCTTCACTAATAGCACGATTCATTTGCGACTCTAAATCGCTTTCTTTTTCAACAATTCGCATGCCTTTTCCCCCACCACCAGCAGAGGCTTTAATTAAAATAGGGAATCCAATTTTTTTGGCTACTGCTTTAGCTTTAGTGACATCTGATATGGCTTCGTCTATACCCGGAACCATTGGAATATTATAGTGTTTAACAGCTTCTTTAGCAGCTAATTTACTACCCATTATTTTTATGGCTTTTGATTTTGGACCAATAAAAATGATATTGTTTTCTTCGCATAATTCAGCAAAAGAAGCATTTTCACTTAAAAAACCATAACCTGGGTGAATGGCATCAACGTTTAAGTTTTTAGCAACTTCTATAATTTTATCACCCCTTAAATAGGATTGGCTTGAAGGTGGTTCTCCAATGCAAACTGCTTCATCGGCAAATTTAACATGAGGGGCATTTCTATCAGCAGTTGAAAAAATAGCAACCGTTTTTATTCCCATTTTTTGGGCAGTTTTCATTACTCGAATCGCAATTTCACCACGATTTGCAACCAATATTTTTTTCATAGTTTATTCGAATTCGATTAATAACTGATTTTTCTCTACAGCATCGCCTTTTTTTATCGCAATTGATTTTATAATTCCATCTCTTGGCGAAGTAATAATATTCTCCATTTTCATTGCTTCTAATATTAAAAGAGTATCATTTTCTTTAATATCTTGTCCAATTTTAATATCCACTTCTAATATTAAACCTGGCATAGGCGCTTTTATAGAATTTACATGTTTTGTACTACTAGTTGTAAAACCCATTTCTTTTATCAAGATATCTAAATCATTTAAAATAGTGACGTTGTAGTTGTTATTGTTGATTTTAATCTGATACGATTTGTTATTAAAATCCTGATTAATGATTTCTGCTTTAAAAGATTGATTATTATGAAGAATATGATATTCAGTTTCTGAAATTTGTAAAGCATCCATATTTGAAATATCTACGGCATTTAAATCAAAATCGAAAGAGTTATTTACCTTAGCCTTAAAATTTATACTCATAGCTGAAAAGTTTAGTGGTTAGTAAATATACTAAATATAACCAACTGGTTTAATTAGGATAAACCATTCAAATGTTAAAATCTATTTAAATTTTGATGCTTTTTATTGCATTGAGTACACATTCATAATATGATTTATTAGAAGCAATAAAATGATTGTTATCATCATTAATAACGTCTAAATAGTGTTGAAATTTTTTAAAAGATATAAGTTTTAAAGCTTCAACTTCTTCTTCTTGTGGTGTTAATTCTGAAAGTTCTGCTTTTAATTCAACTATAAAGGTGTTGTGAAATTCGTTGTCTTGTATATCGTTTCCGTGAGATTGAAAACATTTAAAAACGCCTATTTCTATTAAATCATTTTCAGAAATATCTAAACCAATTTCTTCTTTAGTTTCTCTAATTGCAGCTTGTTTTGGAGTTTCACCACTATCTATATGTCCAGCCACAGAAACGTCCCATAATAGTGGGCAAATTATTTTTTTTGCAGAGCGTTGCGAGAGTAATATCTGGTCCTCTTTATTGTAAAACCATATGTGCGCCGTGTGGTGGTAATATCCTTTTTGATGAATAACTGATTTTAACTCAGCGTCTCCAGTTTGATTACCTTCGGCATCTACAATATCAATATATTCGTCCATAAGTACAAAAAAAGCCTCAAAAATGAGGCTTAAGTTTTATTCAAAATAACTAAAGGTTTCTCCAGCTTTTATATTAAGTAATGTTTCATAAATTAATTTTATAACATTTTCAACATCACTTTTATGAACCATTTCTACGGTTGTATGCATGTAACGAAGCGGTAATGAAATTAAAGCAGATGCTACACCACCGTTACTGTAAGCAAAAGCATCGGTATCAGTTCCTGTAGCTCTTGATAAAGCAGAACGTTGGAAAGGTATTTTTTTAGCTTCTGCTGTTTCTGTAATTAAATCTCGTAGTTTTTGTTGTACCGCTGGTGCATAGGCAACCACAGGACCCAGCCCAATTTCTAAATGACCTTCTTTTTTTCTATCAATCATTGGTGTAGTGGTATCATGCGTTACATCTGTTACTATAGCCACATTGGGTTTAATAGTATGTGTAATCATCTCAGCACCACGTAAACCAATTTCTTCTTGTACTGAATTTGTTATATAAAGCCCAAACGGTAGTTTCTTTTTGTTTTCTTTTAATAATCTTGCAACTTCTGCAATCATAAAACCACCCATACGGTTATCTAGTGCACGACATACAAATTTATCACCGTTTAGAATATGAAATTCATCAGGATAGGTAATTACACATCCTACATGAATTCCCATTTTTTCTACTTCTTCTTTATGTTTTGCACCAACATCAACGGTAATGTTTTCTGGTTTTGGTGGTTCTTCTTTTGCACGATCTCTAGTGTGTATTGCTGGCCATCCAAAAACGCCTTTTACAATACCTTTTTTGGTATGGATATTTACAATTTTACTAGGTGCAATTTGATGATCACTACCACCGTTTCTAATCACATAAATTAAACCATCATCGGATATAAAATTAACATACCACGAAATTTCATCAGCATGGCCTTCAATAACAACCTTGTATTTAGCTTTTGGGTTTATAATGCCTACAGCAGTTCCGTAAGTATCTGTTATAAATTCATCTACATAAGGTTTTAAATAATCCATCCAAAGTTTTTGCCCATTCCATTCGTAGCCTGTTGGCGCTGCATTATTTAAATATTTTTCTAAAAAGTCCATTGACTTTTTGTTAAGAATGCTCTTGTTTGTCATTTATAAAAAGTTTTGCACTAAAATAATAATATAAATATAAAAAAATGGTTAAGAGAGTGTAAATTAGTAATTTTGATTGGTAATATGTATCCTAGTTTTTTATGAACCTTTTTAAATATCTATTCATACTAACTCCTTTGTTTTTATCAGCTCAAGTAAAAGAGGTTGAACAAGATTCTACTGTAGTTGAATATCTGATAATTGAAGGCGATTCGATACCTAGAACAACAATTAATTTAGACGAAGTGATGCTTTTGCATAAGCTTAAATTTAATAATAAAGAAGATCGTATACGCTATTTAATTTTAAGAAGAAAAACCATTAAAGTGTATCCTTATGCCAAATTAGCTGCTGATAGGTTAGACTCCATGAATACCAGAATGGCCAGCTTAAAAAAAGCTAGAGATAAAAAACGTTATACCAAACGAGTACAAAAATATATTGAAGGTGAGTTTTCGGATGAATTGAAAAAGTTAACTCGTACTGAAGGACAAATTTTAGTCAAATTAATTCACCGGCAAACCGGAACTACTGCTTTCGATTTAATAAAAGAACTGAGAAGTGGTTGGAGAGCATTTTGGTATAATACCACAGCTAGCATGTTCGACATTTCTTTAAAACGATCGTTTGATCCTGTTAACGTTAAAGAAGATTATTTAATTGAAGATATATTGCAACGTAATTTTCAAAGTGGTATTTTACAAGAACAAAAATCTGCTATTGAATTTGACTTTTACGATTTGACTAACAAATGGATTTATTCCAAAGAAATTAAAAGAGATTGATGCGTTTACAAACAAATTTTGAAGAAAAGTTAAACGCCATCTCCCATGCTTTTGGTGCTTTATTTGGCATAATAGCTTTAGTTTTATTAATTATGTATAACTCAAATAAAACTGATTGGAGTTTGTTTGGTGTTATAGTTTATGGTTTATCCATCATTATTTTATTTAGTGCTTCTACTTTTTACCATGCAGTGAAAAGGGAGAAGCGTAAACACTATTTTAGGATAGTAGATCACATCAGTATTTATTTTTTAATTGCTGGGACATATACACCAGTTTGTTTAATTTCTTTAGTTGAAAGCAAGGGTTCGATGCTTTTTTTTACGGTATGGGGTATTGCCACTTTTGGGATAGTTTTAAAGTTGTTTTTTACTGGAAAATTCGAAATTTTCTCAACTCTATTGTATCTAGTTATGGGTTGGCTCATTGTTTTTGATTTTTCAAACTTATCTCATGCTATTGGTACAAATGGTGTTTTGTTATTATTTGCTGGTGGTTTAGCATATACTTTAGGTATTGTATTTTATGTGATTCAAAAAATACCATTCAATCATGTTATATGGCATCTTTTTGTTTTGGTAGGTGCTATATGTCATTTTTTTATGATTTTCTTTTATGTAATTTAATATGATAGATATAGTTCAAGCAAACAATCAGAAAGACTTTTTTCGCATTGAGCAATTGGCAAATATAGTTTGGCACGAACATTATATTACCATTATCAGTTTAGAGCAAATTGATTACATGCTTAAAAAGTATAATTCTGTTAAAGCAATTGAAGAAAGAGCACAAGTTGGTGTTTTGTTTTTTTTAATGACTTTTAACACAATACCTGTTGGTTATTTATCTTTAGAACTTAAAACAGATTTTTTGTATATCAGTAAATTATATGTTTTAAAAGAATTTAGAGAAAAAAAAATAGCAAAACAGGCCATGTTTTATTCTGAATCATTTGCCAAAGAGCACGCTTTTTCAATAATTAAACTTCATGTAAATAAATATAATACTAATGCTATTTTAGTTTATGAAAAAATGGGGTTTATTAAAGAAGCCGATGTTATTACGGACATTGGGAATGGCTTTATTATGGATGATTATTTGATGATGAAATTTCTTAAAAATTAGTTAGCTAAGAAATTTTTATAAGTAGTTGCCCAATTATTATTGTTGGTGTTATTTTCCAAACCATCATCAGTTAATAAAGCATTCTGATCGTTTGTGTTTCTATTAAATAGCCAAGCCATGGTGATTGTTTTAGTTTGTGTAACTGCAGATAAAAAATTATCTACGGGCATTAATACACTAGCGTTTATAACACCAACCTCTCCAAAAACAAATGAGAATCCTGACTGGTTTACGGTTTCAATTCGAGATTTTATTTGAGTTTCGGTGGTATTTATTAACCATTTTTCATAAGCGTGAATATCAAAAACAATATTATCTCTATTAATTAATAAATTATTGCCTTGTTCTAGAACTGCAATTTCTGATTGTCCTTGCTCATTACCAGGTACCACAATAATATTGGTAAAACCATCAATAGATCTTAAATTATCAATCATTTCTCCCATATCACTTAACCATAAAAAGTGGCTATATCCATTTTCATTATTAAAATGGTAAGGCTCATTCCAAACTTCAATCCAAACATCTGGTTGTTCTTTAAAGTGCTCAGCTATAGCTCTCATTTTAGTTTTATAGTTTCCAAAAAACGATTGAGATTTTGGGTTTAAACCTGTAAAAAGAGTTTGTTTTCCTCGGGTATCAACCCATCCAAATGGACATAAAATAGTAACTAATCCGTTATTCCTGTTACTGTCTACGATATTTTGTAAAGCGTGTAAAAAACTCCCGTTACTAGCTTGAATTGCAAAACCTTCAATAGGTTGTTCTCTTAAATTACCTATAAATTCTCTTACTATTTTAATATTCCAATCACTAATTAATTCATGGTTTGAAATCCCAAAAGTGTTTAAAGTATTTACACCATTTGCATTAAATTCTACACCCTCTTTATAAATTATAGATGCTTCAACTTGGTAAAATAAATTAGTATCTGAGTTATCATTGGTTTCAGTTTTTTCGTTAGTACACGATACTATTGAGCCAAGTAAAAGGATGATTATTATAAGGGGTTTGATTTTGATAGCAATCATTTCAAAGTTAATCTATTAAAATATCTCGGTATTCTTCAAAAAAAGCTTCAAATAAACTCATGTTTTCATTAAAAAAAACCATCACCTCTTGCCAAGTATTTTTATCGTGTATGGATACTTTTTTATCTAAAAGCACGTATATTCTCGAGATTTCTTTTTCATTATCTAAAAAAAAAACCTCGTCAAAAACAGCATTAGGTAGGTAGTCATTTAAAATGATAGCTCTTAAAGATAGAAGTTTTTCCCAATAATTTATGCGGTTTTCTAAGTTGTCTTCCAAATCTAAAGTCACTAGTGCCGTTTTATTATCAAAATGGAATTTAAAACTAAAACCTTTTATTTTGGTATTGTATAAAATCCATTTTCTTGGAAACGATTTACCAAAACTAGTCCAGAACTCTTGTCGTAATAATCGAGATTCTTCTTTTGAAAACACTTTTTTTCTAATTTTAAAGTTAGATACTACTTTTTTCTGATTGATAAATGTTTTGATATTTTTTATAATCTATATGATATAAGCAATTACAACACCTAAAATAATAGCTACAAATTTTCTTAAATTAAATTTATGCCCTTCGCCACTTTCAAATAAAATAGTAGTAGAAATATGAAAAAAGATACCAATAACAATTGCATTTATACTGTTAGCTAAAGACAAACTTAAGTTAACAGTATTAGAAATAAGGGTTCCTAAAGGTGTCATAGAAGCAAAAACGACTAAAAATAAACCGATTTTAAATTTGTTAAAACTAGATTGAAATAAAAACATGCTTATTAAAGTTGCAATTGGTATTTTGTGGACTAACACCCCATAAACCATATCGTTGTGTTCGTGTATTGGAAAACCTTCCAAAAAACTATGTATACATAAACTTATAAATAACATCCATGGGAAATCTTTTTCATCTTTATGGATATGTACATGCCCATGCTCAGCCCCTTTTGAGAATAATTCTAAAACAATTTGTAATAATATACCGCACATGATAAACAAACCTGTACGTTTTGCTTCTATATGTTCATAAACTTCTGGTAATAGCTCAAAAAGGGTTAGTGCTAATAAAAAAGCACCACTAAAAGATAATAAAAGCTTGGTGTTTAAGGCTTTTTTATTTTTAGAAAACATAGCAATAACAACGCCTAAAAAAACTGCCAGTATAGGAAATAAAAACTTAATCATTCATAAAATATTTAGCCAACAGGTAAGCATAAAAAGCACCTATTAAAACTTTATTTAAAAATCATCACTAAACGTTCTGATGTTTTGTTATTAAACTTTCGTAATTTATAATCACCAAAAATATCTAATAAAAATACATCGGCTTGTTCAAAAAGTGTTACAAAATCATTTAAAGTAAACGCTCTAACGCGTTCTTGAAAATAATAGTCTTCACCGTCGGCAGTAAAAGTAATATCTTTTATAATATATCCATTATCTTCATATCGTTTTAAATGGAATGTTATATCATCAACCGTTTTTGTTTCTTCAGGTATTAAATTATTAATTACAAACTCACTATTCATAAAATCTATTACAGCAAAACCATCCTCACTCAAATTCTCTTTAATTGCTTTTATGGTTTTTAAGTTATCTTCATCATGCGAAAAATATCCAAAACTAGTAAACAAATTAAAAACCGCATCAAACTGTTTACCAAACGGCTTACACATATCGTGTACTACAAAATGTAATCGGTGGTTTTCAAAATCTTTCGCAAAAGCAATACTATTTTCGCTCAAATCAGCACCTGTAACATCAAACCCAATTTTATTAAGGTAACGTGCATGCCTACCTTTACCACAAGCCAAATCTAAAATAGTTCCATTTTCAGGCATATTTAAATACTCGGTAAGTGTATCCATAAAAGCATGTGCTTCGCTATCGTTTCTATCTTTATATAATGTATGGTAATAAGGCGTGTCAAACCACGAAGTAAACCATTTTGTTTTATCTTTAGTCATATGCATTTTATGGGGTTTCACCAAAACTATGTTTTGGGGTCAGGCTTTATACTATATCTTTTTTGATAAAGTTTTACTAAATTGTCAATAACAAATTTGTATTCAGAAAACAAAAAAGGATGCCGCTTCAATCCTTAACCCTTATTATCAATAAACTTAACGTTTCAAGCAAAATTACATTATTTTTGCAATCTATTCGATGCAAAAAATGGAAGAAAATTTTAACATGGTAGCCAAAACACTTTTTGGCTTTGAAGATTTATTGGTTAATGAACTTACACAACTAGGTGCACAACACGTAAAATCAGGTACACGAAACGTATCTTTTACAGGTGATAAAGGCTTTATGTACAAAGCTAACTTAGCGTTACGTACCGCTGTTAAAATTTTAAAACCTATACATACATTTACTGTAAATAGTGAAAAAGATCTTTACGATAAAATTTATGCAATGGACTGGTCTCAATATTTAAAACCTTCTGGAACTCTAGCTATTGATGCAACCATTCACTCAGATTTGTTTTCACACTCGCTTTACATCGCACAAAAAACCAAAGATGCAATTGTTGATAAATTTAGAGATACAGATGGGCAACGTCCAAATGTAGATTTAAAATTTCCAGATATTAAAGTTAATGTGCATATTGATAGACGCCAATGTACTATTTCTCTAGATTCATCTGGAGATTCCTTACATAAACGAGGTTATAAAACAGCAACTAATATTGCACCTATAAATGAGGTGTTAGCTGCAGGTTTAATTATGCTATCTGGATGGGACGGACAAACAGATTTTATGGATCCGATGTGTGGTTCTGGCACCATGTTAATTGAGGCTGCTATGATAGCTTGTAATATACCACCAAACTTAATGCGCAAAGAGTTTGCCTTTGAGCGATGGCAAGATTGGGATGTTGATTTATTTGAAAAAATAGAAGAATCTCTACTGGGGAAAACACGTGATTTTCATCATAAAATAATAGGATATGACAAGGCTCCTAGTGCCGTTCTTAAAGCTAAAGAAAATGTAAAAAATGCTCAATTAGAGGATTTTATTGAAATTAAACACGAAGATTTTTTTAAAACTCAAAAAGGTGGAGATTCAAAATTACACATGGTTTTTAACCCTCCATATGGTGAGCGTTTAAATATAGATATGCAAGAATTTTATAAAAGCATTGGCGATACGCTTAAGCAAAGTTATCCTAATACAGATGCTTGGTTTATTACATCAAACCTTGATGCGCTAAAGTATGTTGGTTTGCGGCCTTCACGAAAAATTCAACTTTTTAATGCCAAATTAGAAGCGCGTTTAGTTAAATATGTGATGTACGAAGGGAGTAAAAAAGGTAAGTATATGAATTGATTTTCTAGATTATTTAAACTTTATTCTTTAATTAATCTAATACCTGCTCCAATTTGTATAGCTGCATCGTCAAATAACATGGCATTTTCGTTAAACAGTTGAACTAAAACTCTTCTTTTGAGAAAGCAAATTATCTCCAATTACATTTGAGGTAGCCCATGTACAAATACCTTGACCTAAAGTAGGAGTTCCAAACGCACTAACATATCCATTTGGTAAGCCGTTAAAACCATATAAATTAGTGCCACCACCAAAACCTGGTAACCATCCTGTTTCAGTTTTCAAAACTGTTGCTTCAATTCCAGTATGCCCCTCACTAGCTAAAAAACTTTCTAACTCTCTAAAATCAGCTTCAGTTGGTATTCGCCAACCTTCTGGTGCTAACTTGCCACTTTCAATTGCAAAATGGTTATACATAGCACCATAATAATCAAATGGTAATTCTTCATCAAAAACATTATTTAAATCTTCAGTTGATGCCCATTGGTAAAACGCCTCTTGTTTGTCTAAACTACCCCAGTTATTTCGGTGTTCTTCAAAAGTGTATAGTCTTATTTTTATTATCACTTGTAATAGATCATTTTTTTTCAAATTCTT
>JANQTJ010000045.1:0-46332 GCA_030731745.1 Flaviramulus sp.
ATTGATATATTCTACCCAAGTATGCCAGGGATTAAAAACAGTATAATCATGTTTAGTATAGGTTTCCCAATTAGATTTTGTAAAAACATCAGCAGTTGTAAAATCTGTTTTGGCAACTTGTAATGATTCTTCTAAAATAATAACTTGACCTTTTTTGTAAACATAATTAGGTTTCCATTCTAATTGTTGGTATTCTGTTGGTGGAATATAATAACCAAAACATTTTGGCCAATCAGGACAGCCCATGCCACTTCCAGTCATTCTAACAAATGCGCCTGCAATTATTACCAGATATGTTAAAACTAGCGTTACTTTTGCTATGTTTCTGAAATTTTTTTTCATTTGTTGTAGTGTTTTATTTAAACACAGTTTTCATCATAATTCTAAACTTACTTTTAGGCCTAATCGCTTACCTTCATTTAACATAAGTTGATAAGCAGCGTTGTATTCATTGGGAATCTCCCCTTCTAAAATAGCTTCTTTTATGGTTTCTTTGATGATGCCAATTTCTCGTGAAGGTTTTAAATTGAAGGTTTTCATAATCTCTTCTCCGGAAACTGGTGGTTGAAAATTTCTGATATGATCACGTTCTTCAACTTCAACAATTTTTTCACGAACAATTTTAAAATTATTATGATACTTGCTAAATTTTTTAGGGTTTTTAGTCGTGATATCTGCTTCGCAAAGTGTCATTAAGTCATCTACAAAATCTCCAGCATCAAAAACTAAACGACGAACGGCAGAGTCGGTTACTTCATCATTAGCCAAAACAATAGGGCGAGAACTCATAAAAACCATTTTTTGTACAAATTTCATTTTGTCATTTAATGGCATTTTCAGTCTTTTAAATAAATGATAAACCATTTTTGAGCCTTCAAACTCATGGCCATGAAACGTCCAACCTACTTTTTTACTAAACTTTTTGGTTGGGGCTTTTCCAATATCATGCAATAATGCTGCCCATCGTAACCAGAGATTATCTGTGTTTTTCGAAATATTATCAACAACCTCTAAAGTATGGAAAAAATTATCTTTATGTCTCTGGCCTTCAACTTCATCAATGCCTTTTAAAGCTATTAATTCTGGTAAAATATACTTTAATAATCCTGTTTTTTCTAGATGTAAAAATCCAATAGAAGGTGTTTTACTTTCAATTATTTTATGGAGTTCTGATATAATACGTTCTTCAGTAATAATTTTAATTCTATGACTGTTTTTTGTGATGGCTTTTAGTGATGTTTCTTCAATTTTAAAATCTAATTGTGAAGCAAATCTTATAGCTCGCATCATCCTAAGTGGATCATCACTATAAGTAATATCAGGGTTTAATGGGGTTCTGATGATTTTATTTTCTAAATCTTGAATACCATTAAAAGGGTCAAGTAAATCGCCAAAATGGGCTTCGTTTAGGTTTAATGCTAAAGCATTTATAGTAAAATCTCGACGGTTTTGATCTTCTTCTAAAGAGCCTTTTTGAACCGATGGGTTTCTGCTATTTTCATCATAAGATTCTTTTCTAGCGCCTACAAATTCAATTTCAATAGTTTCAAATTGGAGCATCGCCGTACCATAAGTTTTGAATACTTGTACTTTAGGTTTGTTAGGTAAATTTTTAGCGACTTGTTTTGCTAATTGAATGCCATCACCTACGGCAACAATATCAATATCTTTAGCTGAACCACGTTTTAGTATAAAATCACGAACAAAACCACCAATAGCATAACTTTCTACTCCTAATTCTGAAGCTGACTTAGAGATTATTTTGAAGATATTATGTTGAAGTGCTTGTTTGTAATTCATTAATGCTATTTGAGAATTTATCCCCTTATAACTTTAACAATACCATTGTTACTTAATTTAATAATTAACGATGGTTTGTCTAAGATTTTTTCGTGGTGCAAATTTACAACATAGTCTACACCTTTTAAAACCTCTTGAGAGATTTCTTTGAATGATTTTGGTATAACATAACCCCTAATGTTTGCAGAAACAGATATGATGGCACCATTTAGTTTTCTTGATATTTGATAGCAAAATTCATCATCAGGAATTCTAATGGCTATGGTGCCATCTTTAGCAATTAAATTTTGTGCTAAATTCTTAGCTTCATCATAAATGATGGTTGTGGGTTTATCGGTAACCTCAATAATGTTTAAAGCAACCGTTGGTACTTGAGTTATGTATTTTTTTAGCATTCTATCGTCTGCTATCAAACAAGTTAGTGCAGAACAATTTTCAATTTGAAGTAATTTATAAATTTTGTTAACAGCATCCCCATTAGTTGCATCACATCCTATACTCCAAACCGTATCTGTAGGATATATTATAAGTCCTCCTTTTTTTAAGACTTTTACTACGTTGTTAATTTCAAATTGCATCCGGTAAAGGATTGATGGATTGTTTGTGTTTTAATGAAATTGAAAGAGGTGCTTGTTTTAAAAGTGCTATAAATACAGGCCAGTTTTTTGGCTTAATTAAACTACTTATAAAATATTTTAACTGTAAATATCTAAGTAAAATGTAAAAAGAAACTAAACCATAATGTTTTCTAATGACATATAACAACGATATTTTTAATTCAATTTTTAATGCTACTTGTTTTGGGGTACTTGCTCCATGAAAATGAATAAAGTGTCCCTCAGGAACTAAAAAGGCCTCTTTGTTTATTTTCTCTAATCGTTTGCAAATGTCTGTTTCCTCATAGTAAAGAAAAATATTAGTATCAAAACCACCAATTTTGTTAAAATCAGCTGAAGAAAAAAACATAAAACTGCCTGCCACAAATTGCCCTTTTTTAGGCGAACTATAAAATTGTTTTCGTTTGGGGTATTTTTTTGGGTTAACAGATTCTAAAACCTTCCTTCCAAATAATTCTCTACCTAAAGATGCAAAATGATCTAAAGTTGGGAGTATTTCTTTATTTTCTTTAAATGCTTGTGGACCACAAACACCAACATTTTTATTAGTATCCATAAATATTTTAAGGATACTTAAACAATCATTTTTAAGAAGTACATCATTATTAATAAAGGCAAGATATTTACCTTTTGCATATTTAGCCCCAATCATATTTCCACCTCCAAAACCTGTATTAATGTTACTTCTAATAAGTTTTATTGTAATAGTTTTAGACAAAGAATCTATATATTCTTTTAGGTTAAAATAATTTTCAGCTTCTGATCCATTATCAACAATTAGGTATTGACAAGTTATATTTTTTGAAGTGTGTTTTATGATAGACTCAATACAATTAATTGTGTAATCTGCGGTATTGTAGTTTATTATTATTATGGAAACATCGACTGCCATTATTTAAGATATTGGTTAACTCCTTTTTCTACAAAGGTTATTTTATTAATCGTGGTTTCGTTTTCAATAGTTACGTTAATATTTATATGGCTTTTATCTTGCTCTTTATGATAAATATGAAAAGCTAAACCTCTAAATTTTAATCGTTTCCCTTTGATGCCTATATTTAATAAACGCTGAATCATTTCACTATCATCAATTCCCCAGCCTATAAGGTTTTCATTAAAACCATTCACTTTTATAAAGTCTTCTTTCCAAAAAGACATATTACAACCCCTTAATTTTGAAGACCTTTTTTCTTCTTCTTTATAAAAATTTGATAATAAAGGTATTCGTAAAGTTCTGCCTCGTTTTTTAATGCCTTTACTTAAAAAATTAAATGAAATTTGTTTTTTTTCAAATAAATCTTTTAAATAACTTTCTTTAATATTAACCCTACTGCCATACAAGAAGGTATTTTTTTTTGCCATGGCCAAATGATCTCTTACAAAATCTTTATGCATAATGATATCACCATCAATTTCAATAATATAGTCATATTTAGCTTTTGCAATAGCTTTATTCATAATGGCTGGTTTCTGATTTTTATTGTCTTCATGCCAAACATGATGTAATGGAATAGGGAAATCTTTCTGAAATTCTTTAACTAATTCTTCAGTTTCTTTTTGTGAACCATCATCAGCAACAATAATTTCATCAGGAAAAACAGATTGGTTTTTTACACTTAATAACAAAAGTTCTAAAGCCTGCGGCCAATTATAAGTTGGGGTTACTAAAGAGCATTTTGGAAAGGATTGCATTTGCATAATTTTGAAACGCAAATTAATGTATTTTTTTATTAATTAAGGATTAGTTTAAAAAGGATGTATGAAATTTTATACTTTTGAAAAATGGATTACGAAAATAAACCAAAAGGCTATTACGATAATGTTCGTAAAGAAATGCTAGAATTTTTACCAAATGATGCTAAATTTGTATTGGATGTAGGATGTGGAAACGGTGCTTTTGCTGAAATTATTAAAGAGCGAAATAAAGCTGAAGTTTGGGGCATTGAATTAATGGATACACATGGTAAGGAAGCCAAAAAAAAGTTAGATACAGTTTTTATTGGTAAATGTGAAGACTTTATTGAAAATCTACCAGACAACTATTTTGACGTTATTTATTTTAATGATGTTTTAGAACATCTTGTAGATCCATATTGGGTTTTAAATATTATTAAAAACAAATTATCCAAAAAAGGTATAGTAGTTAGTTCTTTGCCAAACGTGCGCTTTTATAAAAGTTTTATGAAAGTGGTTTTGCATAAAGACTGGAAATATGAAGATTTTGGGAATATGGATAGAACGCATTTAAGATTTTTTACAAAAAAAAGCATTAAACGCATGTATGAGGAGTTAGGTTTTGAAGTAATTACACATAAAGGTATTAATAAAAGTAAATCAATAAAACCCTATTTGTTTTATTTGTTGACACTTTTCACTCAATTAGATATGCGTTTCGTTCAATATGCTACCGTTGCAAAGAAAATTGATGAATAATAGAAAAATACATAACGATTATAACGATTATTCAGATTTATTAGATTCTGTAATTCAAAATTTCGATTTTAAAGGAAAAGCCTTTGCAAATCAAGATAGAAATCAGTTAAAATTATTTGATATAAATGATAAAACTATTGTAGTGAAATCTTTTAAATCGCCTAATTTAATAAATAAAATTGTCTATAAATTTTTTAGAAAAAGTAAAGCCCAACGCTCCTTTGAGTATGCAAGTAAGCTTCTTAGCTTGGGGATAAAAACGCCACAACCTATTGCTTATTTTGAGTTTAGTTCTCTTTTTTTATTTAAAAAAAGTTACTATGTAAGTGAGCTTTTAAATTACGATTTTACGATTAGAAGTCTGGTAGATGACGATAATTTTAATAATTTTAATGACATATTGAGAGCTTTTACAAGATTTACATTTTCACTTCATGAAAAAAATATTAATTTTCTTGATCATTCTCCAGGGAATACTTTAATAAAAAAAAATGGTAAAGGTTATGATTTTTATTTAGTGGATTTGAATAGAATGACTTTTGAAACCATGAATTTTGATGCGCGTATGAAAAATTTTGCACGTTTATCTCCAAAAGATAAAATGTTAAAAGTCATGTCTGAAGAATATTCAAATTTGATTAAAGGTAAAACTAAAGAAGAAGTAGAAAAGCGTATGTTTTTCTTTTCACAACAATTTTCTGAGAAATTTAAAAAATGGGAACGATTCAAGAAAACTTATTTTTTTTGGAGAAAGTTTAATTAGTTATTCTTTATATAAACCTAATTTTCGCTTTATATTTTTATAATACACATTTCGGTAAGAATCTAATTTGTTTAAGTAACTTTCAAATCGCCATTTTTTATAATTAACGATGTGTTTTAGTATAAATGCTTTTTTCTGTTCAGAAATTTTAAAATTTTCAAAAAATAGTTGGATATCAATATTATCAAAACCTGTAAATTCGTTTACCATGTTTTCTTGATGGATTATTGAGGCCCAAATTACCTTATTTTTTATTGTTTTTAATTTTTTTTCATATTTCCAATGCATATGTTCTCTGTGATACATGCTTTTTGGATTATCATTTTTTTCTATGAGCGATAAAAATGGATTAAATTGATGCTTTTTTTTGCCAATTCTAATTTTATCATTAACCTGTAATGTGTAACCGTCAATAAAATCAAGGGCTAAATAATCTTGTTTATTAAACTGCTTTTGTACTTCATTTATATAATTAGTACTTAAACAATCATCGTTGTCTAACCCACTAGTTATTACATATCCACCGGAATTTATAGTTATATAATTTTGTAAGTTTGGTAAAAATTCTTCAATCCCATTAACAAAAATTGGTTTAAATAAGGTTAATTCATTTTCTAAATTTTTAATTTTTTCTTTGTAATAATCTGGAGTTGTTATATCAAAATACACTAGCCATTCAAAATTTAAATTATTTTGTGAGGCAACACTTGGAAAACAATAATCTAAAAAAAGTTTAAATCTATTTTCAAGCCATGTATCTGTTAAAACAGATTCATTTTGTTTACTAAGAGTCCAATCTGTTTTTCTTAAATTAAAGCGTGTTATTAAGTAGTGTTTAAACATGGTTTTTATATGATTATCTGTTTTTATTTATTAATTCCTTTAGTTTTGTGTACTTTAAAAATGTGATATTGGCTGTTTGTACACAAATTACAAAGCCATTTAAACCATCAAGAAATCCTAATCTTAAAAAGTAAGCTTTAAAAAAGGCCCAAGTTGGGTTTAAAATAATTTTCCAAAAAGGTGCTCTTTTTCCTAGATCGAAATAGGCATTTGCAGCAATAGTTGAAAAATAGTCAGTTTTTAAATTAAATTCAGAATAGGTTTGGTAAGTCCAATGTAAAATATCACCTTTTAATTTTCCTATGTTATTTTTTGAATCTTTTAATTCTATGTGATCATGAGGATTTATGCCTTTCCACTCAGCTTTTCGTTTATCAAAAACACGTAATTTTCTGTTGGGATACCAATCTGAATGTTTAATCCATTGCCCACAAAAATTATTAAAACGGTTACAGTAATAACCATTAAAAACCCAATTGTGCTTTAAATTTAAAATAGATTTTTGTAATTCTTCAGAAAGTGCTTCATCACCATCAAGAGATACAATATAATCGTTTGATGCTTGTTTTAATGCAAAGTTTTTTTGTTCTACGTACCCTAAAAAGGTTTGTTCGATAAATTTCACATGATATTTAGAACAAATAGCTTTCGTGTTATCTGAAGAAAATGAATCGACTACCACAATTTCGTCAACAACATTTATGAGAGAGCGTAAACACTTTTCAATATTTAGCTCTTCATTAAAAGTAATAATAACACCTGATAGTTTAATCATATTCTATATTAAGGTTGCGTAAAAATAGTTATTTTTGTGGCAATGCAAACATTAGATATATCAGTAATTATAAGTACCTATAATCATCCAGAATGGTTAGAAAAGGTGCTTTGGAGTTATGAGTATCAAAGTTTTAAAAGTTTTGAAGTGGTGATTGCTGATGATGGCTCTGATGAAAACACCATAAATCTTATTGAAAATTTAAAGAAAAACTTATCTTACCCAATCCAACACATTTGGCATGAAGATAATGGATTCCAAAAAACCATCATACTTAACAAGGCTACAGTAGCAAGTAAATGTGATTATTTAGTTTATACTGATGGAGATTGTATAGCACGAAATGATTTTCTACAAACTCATATGGATTGTAGAACTAAAGGTTACTTTTTGTCAGGTGGGTATTTTAAACTGCCCATGCATATTAGTGAACTCATTTCTATTGATGATATAAGGAATCAATTTTGTTTTGATATAAATTGGTTAAAACAACATGGATTGAAAGATTCTTTTAAAAACAATAAAATAACTTCTAAAGGTTTGAAGCAAAAACTTTTAAACAATTTGACGCCAACAACAGCTACTTGGAATGGACATAATGCATCTGGTTGGAAGGCAGATATTATAAAAGCAAATGGTTATGATGAGCGTATGCAGTATGGTGGTGAAGATAGAGAACTAGGAGAGCGTTTATTTAATTCTGGTATCAAAGCCAAACAAATACGTTACAGTGCTATTTGTTTACACCTAGATCATGAGAGAGGTTATGTAATACCAGAAATGATTGAAAAAAATAAAAAAATTAGGGCAAAAACAAAAAAAGAAAAAATAACGAGAACTCCTTTTGGGATTGATAAAAATTGAATTATTTATTTTTTAAAAAGATGTTTAATTTTGGAATAATCAATTCTGGTTTGAATAACTTATAAAGTTGGTTTCCATCTTTTTTCATATCCTTTAACGATTTATTCATGTAAATATCTGGATTAACATCTTTTAAATGAATAGAAACGTGCATTTTTCCATCTTCAAACATATTCCAAGCTTCTTTTAAAATCCATGGAGAGAAAATGGTAAATGTTGAAATATTTAAGGCTTTTGCCATATTTACGGCGCCACCTTCATTACCAATTAAAGTATCACAATGTTTTGTAATGGCTAGAAACGCTCTTAAATTCTTTCCAAACACCTCAAAATAAATGTGCTTTTTGGTTTCATCTTCACATAAATCAAAAATTTCTTTGGCTTCTGTTTCTTGATTTGGAATGTAATTAAATAATATTTGTGCTTGAGTCTCTTTTACTATGACATCAATAATTTTAGCCATATAATTTAAAGGGTAGGTTTTATTTGCACTACTTCCAAGAACACTAATCATGAATAAAGGTAAATTCAAATTTATTTTATGAGATAACAAAAATTGCTTTGAATCTTCAATTTCTTTTTCTGTTAAATATATTTTAGGTTGAATAATTTGAGCTTGTTTTTTTAATATAGGTTGTAATAATTGTAATCGGTTTTCAATGGCTAAACCAGCTACAGTTTTGGTTTTTTTTTGTTCTCTGAAAGTATGCGTATACAAAAAAGATGTATACCATTTATACTTAGAGATTTTAATTTTAGATCTTGATAATGCTGTTATAAGATTGCTTGAGAATTTTGAATAAACATCAATAACAACATCGTATTGGTTGCTTTTTATTTTTTTTGCAAATTTCAAAAGCGCTTTTTTACTGATTGATTCTTTTTCAGTAAAAAATAAATAGTTATCTATAAATGGATTGTTTTCTACAACAGGGTAGGTGTGCTCATTTATTAAAAAATCTAGTTGAGCATTTATATATTGATGGCGAAGTACTTCAAACAGAATACTGCTAGTAAGCACATCGCCAATCATTTTTTGTTGTATAACAAGAATTTTCAAACTCTAAGAGTTATTATGTTTTAAAAAAACTAAAAAGGGTTTCTTATTTAAACAGCTACACTATGCTCACGAAGGGCATCGTTAAGTGATGTTTTTTTATTGGTGCTATCTTTACGTTTACCAATAATTAACGCACATGGTACATTGTAAGTTCCAGAAGGGAATTCTTTAGCATAACTTCCAGGAATTACAACCGAGCGAGCAGGAACTAGACCTTTATACTCAACAGGTGTATCTCCAGTAACATCAATAATTTTGGTACTCATAGTTAAAGTAACACCAGCGCCTAGAACAGCTTCTTTTTCTACCCTAACACCTTCAACAACAATGCATCTACTTCCAATAAAAGCATCATCTTCAATAATAACAGGAGCAGCTTGTAATGGCTCTAAAACACCACCAATACCAACACCACCAGATAAATGTACATTTTTACCAATTTGCGCACAACTCCCA
Source organism: Flaviramulus sp. (assembly GCA_030731745.1). Lineage (GTDB taxonomy): Bacteria > Bacteroidota > Bacteroidia > Flavobacteriales > Flavobacteriaceae > JANQTJ01. Next base: position 9,612 of record JANQTJ010000045.1, read on the forward strand.
ACAGTTGCCCAAGTATCAACCATAGTGCCTTCATCAACATAAGCACCAATATTTACATAACTTGGCATTAAAATAGTACCAGCAGAAATATAGGCACCGTGTCTAGCTACTGCATGAGGCACAACACGTATTCCTTTTTCGGCATAACCCCTCTTTAATGGGATTTTATCATGAAACTCTAAAGGACCACACTCGATAGTTTCCATTTTTTGAATAGGAAAATATAAAACAACGGCTTTTTTAACCCATTCGTTTACTTGCCACCCACCTTCAATAGGCTGAGCAACTCTTAATTCGCCTTTATCTAATAAATCTATTACTTCTCTTATAGAAGCAGTTGTAGTGTCTTCAGTTAAAAGGTCTCTATTTTCCCAAGCATTTTCTATGGTTTTCTGTAATTCTGTCATTGATATTAAAATTTTGAGCAAATATAAAGCTATCATTTAAAAAATTAAAGTATATAAACTTTATTATATCATTTAAATAGATCTTTAAAATGCAATAATTTCTAACTAAAAGTGTCTAATGTTATTCTATTTATTCCTTTGAGCGCATTGTTAAAATCGATGAAATACATTTTTGTTGTATTTCACCGTAAAAAATATGCTTTTTAACTGTTTGTCGATAGAAATAAGTCGCTTCTCTAATAATCGAAAATACACGGTATATAACTAATTTATTGTTAGTAAGCCTTCGTCTGAATATATATTTGTCTCATCAAACAACAAAAAACAGAATGAAAATAAATTTTTACATACTATTACTTTTATTACTTTCTTTCTCTCTAGGAAATGCACAAAGCACTATAAAAACTGTAGAAGTTGAAGTAACTAATACTATTTCTGTTTCCAATGTTGATACAAAAACTATCAACGCTAATCATGTTGAGGTTAATAAAGTAATAGAAACCGAAACTTTATTAATTACTCCTAACGATTTAAGAGAAACTATTGCACGTGGCAATAGCGATATCAGAATTTACTTAATTCGTAAAAGAAATGAAGGTAATATTAGTTTAGTTTTTCAAAGTATAAATAAAGCTGTAAAGGCTTAAAATATAATTTTCAAATATTAATTAACTAAGGTTAATAATTTAATAAAGGCTGTCTAAAAAGACGGCCTTTATTTTTTATTAATTAATTTTGTAGAAAAAAGCAATGGCAAGAATTTTAGCAATAGATTTTGGAACTAAAAGAACTGGTATTGCAGTTACTGATGCGCTTCAAATAATTGCATCGGGTCTTACAACTGTTGAAACTAAAGAGTTATTGCAATTTCTAAAAAACTATATTAAGCAAGAATCAGTTGAACTTTTTTTAGTTGGAGAGCCTAAACAAATGGATAATTCGGCATCACAGAGTGAAGTTTACATCGCTGCTTTCATTACTAAGTTAGAGAAAGAAATTCCTAACATTCCAATAAAAAGAGTTGATGAACGATTTACTTCAAAAATGGCTTTTCAAACCATGATAGATAGTGGTTTGAAAAAGAATCAACGAAAAAATAAATCATTGGTTGATGAAATAAGTGCAACACTTATTTTACAAAGCTACCTTTATTCAAAATAAAAATCTTAAAAGAATAAATTTACCATAAATACTTACTATAAATTATAAGTTAGTATTTTTGTAGCATCAAAAAACAAATAATGATTTTACCAATTGTAGCCTACGGCGATCCTGTTTTAAAAAAGAAAGCAACAGATATAACTAAAGATTATCCGGACTTTGATGAGCTTTTGGTAAATATGTTCGATACCATGTATAATGCTTGTGGTGTAGGTTTAGCAGCACCACAAATTGGTTTGCCCATAAGAATGTTTATTGTAGATACAAGTCCTTTTTCTGAAGATGAAGATTTAACAGACGAAGAAATGAAGCAATTAAAAGGTTTTAAACGTACCTTTATTAATGCTGTTATAATTAGTGAAGAAGGTGAAGATTGGGTTTTCAATGAGGGTTGTTTAAGCATCCCAGATGTTAGGGAAGATGTTTCAAGAAAATCTATAATTACAGTTCAATATTTAGATGAAAATTTTAAATCACATACAGAAACATTTGATGGTTTAATTGCACGCGTCATTCAACATGAGTACGATCATATAGAAGGTGTTTTGTTCACAGATAAGCTTTCTAGTTTTAAAAAACGTTTATTAAAAGGCAGATTATCCAACATATCTAAAGGAAAGATAAGTGTAGATTATAGAATGCGATTTCCTGAACTAAAAAAGAAACGATAATATTTGCAAGACATTAATAAACAGTTGATATTTGCCCCTTTCAAAAAATAATTTATGAGTTTAGATAAAGTATTATCAATATCCGGCAAACCGGGATTATATAAGTTAATAACACAAACCAGAGGTGGTTTTGTAGCTGAATCTTTAACCGATAACAAACGCATATCTGTAAGTGTGCAGAATAATGTAAGTGTTTTAAGCGAAATAGCCATTTACACATTAACAGAAGAAGTACCACTTAAACAAGTTTTTGAAAACATAAAAAATAAAGAAAACGGTAAGCAAACAAGCGTTTTACCTAAAGATAGCAAAGATACATTAGAAGCCTATTTTTTTGATGTTTTACCAGACTATGACGAGGAACGAGTGTATGTTAGCGATATTAAAAAAGTAATACAATGGTACAATTTATTACATCAATATAATATGCTAGATGGTCTTACCGAAAATGTTGAAGAAGCTAAAGTTGTAGACGAAGAAGAATAAATATTATAATCTGTAAAAAAAAACCTCCTATTGGGGGTTTTTTTTATGCCAATTTTTGAAAGGTGTTGATTTTATTTTCGACCTATTAAAATGCTAACATAATAAATTTAATATGAATCCAATTTGGTTTTTTGAAGACGTAAATCTATTCAAGATTTTATGCCCACACAAATTTAAGGAGTATAAAAAAGATCATAATTTTGATGCTTATAAAAAACAAGATTATATTTATTTTGAAGAAGACTCCTCTAATAAAGTTTTTCTAATAGAGAAAGGGAAAGTTAAAATAGGTTATTACAACGAAGATGGAACTGAAGTTACAACAGCCATTTTGTCACGCGGTCAATTATTTGGAGAAAAAGCTATTTTAGGCGAACAAAAACGAGAGGAGTTTGCCCAGTCAATAGATAGTACTACAAGTATATGTCCCATTAGCGCAGAAATGATGCATGAGTTAATGCGAAAAAATGAAACATTTAGCTTTCGAGTATATAAATTCATAGGTTTTAAACTTCAAAAACTCGAAAGGCGACTTCAACTTTTAATGTTTAAAGATACTAAAACAAGACTGCTGGAATTCCTTGATGAGTTATGTTCTGAGTATGGATACGATTGTAATAAAACAGGTGATAAAGTAATTAATCATCCATACACTCAAAAAGATATAGCTAGTTTAATAGGAACTTCTAGACCTACATTGAACATTCTTTTAAATGAATTGAAAGACGAAAAAATCATTCAATTTAATAGAAAAGAAATTAGAATTCATAAAAATATTGCTTAGTGTTAGCTAGCTAACATTTTAAAAAATTATCAGATTGTAAATTTGAGGTATAAACTTTAAATAACGAAATGATGATTAGAAAAATGATTTTAGCTTTATTATCACTAGGCGTTTTTGCCTCATCTTGTAGTGATGATGAAACTTCGCTAATAATACCAAATGCCGGTATTTTAATAGGAGGTCCATTTACCTTTTTTGTAGATGGAATACCTGATAATGTAAGTGGAATATCAACTGATGCCAATGCAGTTGGATCCAATAGTACATTTGTAGTTACTGATGATTTGGGAAATATTCTGGGGTTACCTCCAACGTTAGCAGCACTTGAGGGTGTAAATTTTGATGATGCTGGTGAAGGCGTTTGTTTTATTTGGTATTTAAGATATGAGGATGGCTTAACAGGTGCTGAAGTAGGAATGAACGCAAACAATTTAGAAGGTAGTTTTGATTTATCTAATTCAATTTCGGTTTTTAGAAATCCAGAACCAAATGCAGGGATATTATCCGGTGGACCTTTTACGTTTATTGTAGATGGTATGCCAGATAATGTGTCAGGCATTTCAACAGATGCTAATGCTATTGGAACCAATAGCACATTCGTGGTAACAGATGATTTAGGAAATATTCTTGGATTACCACCAACATTAGCGGCACTTGAAGGTGTAAATTTTGATGATGCAGGTACGGGTGTTTGCCTTATTTGGTATTTAAGATTTGAAGATGGTTTAATGGGTGCAGAAGTAGGAATGAATGCAGATGGTTTACAAGGAACTTTCAATTTATCTAATTCGATAACTGTTAATAGAAAAGCTAAACCAGAAGCAGGAACTTTGTCTGGTGGTCCCTTTACATTTTGTATTGATGGACAAGTTGATAATCTAACTGGTATAAGTACAGATTCTAATGCCGTTGGAACCAATAGTACATTTGTAATTACAGATGATTTAGGTAATATTTTAGGGATGCCACCAACTTTATCGGCTTTAGAAGGTGTTAATTTCGATAGTGCAGGTGCTGGTGTTTGTTTAATTTGGTATTTGCGTTTTGAAGATGGTTTGATGGGAGCAGAAGTAGGAATGAATGCAAACAATTTACAAGGATATTTTAGTTTATCTAACGCCATTATGGTTACAAGAAATGAGGTTAATGCTGGCGCAATTACAGGAGGACCTTTTACTTTTGATGTCGATGGAACTCCAGATTTTGTAACAGGTATAACTTTAGATGGTACTGCAAAAGGCACAAATAGCACTTGGGTAATTACAGATGCAAGTGGAAACATATTAGGATTACCACCTACTTTATCAGCTGTGGAGGGCGTTAATTTTGATGAGGCAGGAACCGGTGTATGTTTAATTTGGTATTTACGTTTTGAAAATGGTTTAGTTGGAGCTACTATGGGTGAAAACACTAATAATTTACAAGGTTGCTTTGATTTATCAAATCCAATTACGGTGAATCGAATTTAAAAAAAAGTTAAGGTTTATTTATATCATTGAAGAAGAAAAATTTCTTAACTCATTTGAAGCGTGTCATATTTTAATATGATGCGCTTCATTATTTTTAATGTTTAATAGTTAAAGTGTTTTAAAAAACGCTTTTATAAAGCTCCAAGAGAATAGGGATTGCATGATTTTCAATTCTTCTAAAAAATTCGACTCTTCATCAAGAAATTTAAACATTGTTTTAGATTCATTTTTACAATAAAACTGTTCGAAAATCCATTCACCTTTATGATTTTCATCTTTTAAAACTTTAAGAAAAATCGTATCATAAAACTTATATTTTCTTTTGAATAAATTTTTTGATGGTGTTTTGTTTGTTTTTAAATTCTCAATTATTTTTAAAACTTTCTTTTCGGTATGTTTAAACGAATAACCTGTAGAGCCTTTTACCCAACCACCTCCTGTTCCTATTTTGGTTATATGGTTTGTGTTATATTTTTCAAAAGGAAAATTAGTCATAGGTATGTTACCTTTTTCTGATTCAATAATTTTAAACGCTTTAATTTTTAAATAATCTGTAATATAGGTTTTAATAAATCTATCATAAGTAGCTTCATCTACAAGGTTTTCAGTGAAATAAGTAAACTCAACTAAAGCCTCTGTTTTAGAAAAAGGTAACACATAAGTAAATGTTGTTTGTGCGCCATCTTTCAATCTATAATCCATCATAATAATTTTGGTTTCATCAAAAAACGCGTTTTCAGTTTTAATGATGATGCCTTTAAAATGTTGAATTATAGATGTATATTTTTTTGTTTTTTTAAAAAATTCTTGAGGAATTCTGCTATCAAAAATATGGGATGCTCTGTAAGTGTTTTTTTTTGTTGAAACCACAATTTCAGGTTTTTCTGAAACGCTTTCAACATTATCTATTATAAAATGAAAATTAGTATGATTTCTTAGTTTTTCTTTAGCGACTTTATAGAAATCAATAGCCCTAATTGTTTTGTAAACATATGGCTTTAGATTTAACTCTATGCGTTTTTTAGAGGTGAAAACGGAGGCTTTATACCATCTTTTATGAACTACATCATTCCATTGTGAAGGTTCAGTTTCCCAAAAACTCCATGTTTTATCATTGGTGTTTTTTTTTGAGGTATCAATTAAAGCAATTTGTTTGTCATCAAAAAAAGAATCAGATGCCATTTTTAAAGCCAATTGAAAACCAGCTAAACCACTTCCTATTATAATATAATCGAAATAGGAACTATCAGACATTTAAAAACTTTAATTGTTATTTTTTGAAGTATTTAAAAGGAACAAATAACATTCCAAAACATTCACCATCACCTTTACCTAAATGTTTGTGGTGAATTTTGTGAGCCCGTCTTACGCCTTTTGCATACCAGTTATTGGCATTTCTAAAAAGTTTAAAACGTTGATGAATAAAAATATCGTGAACTATAAAATAGGACAGTCCATATGCAAAAATACCCAAGCCAATAGGCAAACCAGCCCAGAAACTGGTGTATTTCCAAAGCAAGAAAAATCCAATACTTACTACAGCATAAAATATAAAAAATGCATCATTCCGCTCAAACCAGTTATCATGGTCTTTATGGTGATGGTCTTTATGTAAACTCCAAAGAAATCCATGCATGATGTATTTATGAGTAAACCATGCCATAAACTCCATAAAACTATAGGTTCCTAAAAAAATTAATATCCAATATAACGTGTGCATCGTTTTAAATTTACATTAAGTTTAATTGATATTTCACATAACTACGTGCTAATAATTCTATTTTTTTTGGGTTAGAAACACGTATTCTTGAGTCTTTTATTTTTAAAGCTGGCGTTTTTTTAAGTTTTTTTAATAGTTGGCTGTAATATCTGTAAGCCATAAAAACCCCAAATTTAGCTTCAATAGGTAATTTTTTTATGCCGCTTAACCCTTTTTCAAAATCCTTTTCAATATCATCAATAATATATTGTTTTGATGCTTCATCCAGATTATTTAAATCCGTATTAGGAAAGTAAGTTCTGTTTAAATCATTAAAGTCGGCTTTTAAATCTCTAAGAAAATTAACCTTTTGAAATGCCGAACCTAATGCCATGGCAGTATCTTTGAGCTCATCATATTTAGATTGATCGCCTTTTACAAAAACTTTCAAACACATCAATCCCACAACATCTGCAGATCCATAAATGTAGGCTTTATATTCCTCATCAGTTAAATAAGTGGTTTTGTGTAAATCCGTTCTCATACTCTTCATAAAAGCATCTACTAAACTTTTATCTAAACCATATTTATGGAAAGTGTATTGAAATGAATTTAATATGGGATTTAAGCTTATTTTATCAGTAAGTGCAAGTTCTAAATCTTCACTAAACCTGCTAAAAAGTGCTTTTTTATCATAATCATGAAAAGTATCAACAATCTCATCTGCAAAACGTACAAAACCATAAATATTATAAATATCATTTCTGATTGATTTATATAACATTTTTGTAGCCAATGAAAACGAGGTACTGTAAGTTTTGGTTACTATTTTGCTACAATGGAAGGAAACGTTATCGAATAATAATTTCATATTAAAATATGATGGTGTTTTGTTACTAAATCGGCTACTAATTTTCCAGAAATTAATGATGGAGGCACACCAGGACCTGGAACGGTTAATTGACCAGTAAAAAATAAATTTTCTACAAGTTTACTTTTTAATTTTGGTCTCAAAAAAGCGGTCTGCAATAAAGTGTTTGCCATTCCATAGGCATTTCCCTTATATGAATTATAATCTTTTATAAAATCATTGATGCAAAAACTTTCTCTAAATATAATATGATTTTTTACATTTTGGGATGTTAATTTCTCAAAACGAGAAATAATTTTTTCAAAATAAATATTTCTAAGTTCCTCAGTATCTTCTATACCTGGCGCTAAAGGAATTAAAAATATACCCGCTTCTTTGCCTTCAGGTGCTGAATTTGAGTCTGTTATGCTAGGGAAGCTGGCGTAAAATAAAGGGTTGTCTGGCCACTTTGGGTGGTCATAAATAGCTTCTGCATGCACATCAAAATCAACATCAAAAAATAAAGTATGATGATTGACATTGATTAATTTTTTATCAAACCCCACATAAAATAGTAGGGAAGAAGGCGCAAATGTTTTTTTATTCCAGTACGATTCAGAATATTGTCTATGGGGTTTGTCTAAAAGTGTTTCAGTATGATGGTAATCTGCACCACTTACAACGATATCCGATTTAAAAGTTTCACCATTAGAAATAACACCTTTTGCAACGCCATTTTCAACCATAATTTGGTCGATATTTGCATTTGTTTTTATAGTAACCCCAAGTTCTTGTGCTAAACTTTCCATAGCCAAAATAACTTGGTACATGCCTTTTTTAGGATGAAAGGTACCTAAACCAAAATCAGCATAATTCATAAAACTATAAAAAGAAGGCGTATCACTAGGTTTAGCACCAAGAAAAAGCACAGGAAATTCAAGAATTTTCACAAGCCTTTCATTTTTAAACTCTTTTCTAACATCTTTTTTTATGGTGCTAAAAAACTGGTTGATTTTTTTTATGGTGGCAGGTGTAATTAATTCAAGTGGCGATACCCCAGGATTATAAACTAAATCCTTTATGGCGATATCATAATTATTCTTTGCCTTTTCTATAAATTTATTAAGTTTTTTAGAACTTCCAACTTCTTCTTTTTCAAAGGCAGCTTTTATTTTTTCAAGAGTATCTTCAATGGTAATAAAATCATTTTCACCAAAATACACACTGTAAGCAGGGTTTAGCTTTTCTAGGGTATAATAATCAGATGGTTTTTTGTTGAAATCTGAGAAAAAACGTTCAAAAACATCTGGCATCCAATACCAAGTTGGACCAATATCAAATGTAAATCCATCCTTTATTAATTGTCTGGCACGACCGCCAATAGTACTATTTTTCTCAAAAACAGTAACATCATAACCAGCTTTTGCCAGGTAACAAGAGGCTGCTAATGATGAAAAACCAGAACCAATTATGTTTATTGTTGAATTCATATGTTGTATTAAATGCTTTTAAAACTATTGCGTTGTAAAAATTTATAAGTTTTCTACTAGTTTTTCTATTGAATTGTATATAGTTACTTTTTTAGGAAGACTAGACACATCATAATTCGCAAGTTTAGGTCCTAAAAGAATGAAGTTAGTTTTTTCTTTTTGAAGTAAAAGCGCATCAAATTCTTTAATGTAATCTGGTATTTTTTCAATTTCTGGATACACGGTAAAGTAAGATAAAAATGTTATTTCATCAAAAAACTCCAGTAAATCAGTTAAGCTTTCCATGGGCATACTTTCACCAAGAAAAATCGTGTGGTATCCTTTACTTCGTAATTGATAATTAACAAAAAGCAATCCTATATCATGAATTTCTGCATCTGGTAAAAAGAGTATAAACGTTCTAGAAACGGGTTTTGGCTCTAAGAGTTGCAGTCTTTCTGTATTTATTAGTATTTTTTGTTTGATGTGAACCGATAAAAAATGCTCGTGGGCAGGGGTGATGGTATTGGTTTGCCATAATAAACCAATTTCATTAAGGAGTGGTAAAAAAACCGAATAAAATATTTCACTAAATGTTTTATTATCCAGAAGGTTGTTGTATGTACTGTAAAATAGCACTTGATCAAAATTGATCATAGCCATTTTTAGCGCATTTATAGCATGATCTTCTACCTTAGATCTAGACGCAATTTCTCTAACCTTTACAGGTATTTCTTCTTCTTTAAAACTAGCAATTTTAGAAATTTTAATACCGTTATTGTTTAAATATGAAATATTTAAAAGTTTTTGGAAGCTCGCTAAACTATAATTTCTAATATTTGTGTCAGACCGATCTGGACTTAATAAATTGTAGCGCTTCTCCCAAATTCTTATGGTATGTGCCTTTATACCTGTTAAATTCTCTAAATCTTTGATGCTAAAATTTACTTGAATATTGTTCATTAAAATTTAATTTAAGTTAAACAAAAGTACATATAATTTATTTACAAGCTTTAAAAAATTAAAGCTATTTTTTTTATTTTAATTAAAAACTCAAATTGTTAATTTATTATTTTTCGTGAATCTTATTGTATTTAAGATTATAAACCAAACTTACTGTTGAAACCTCCTCTCATTTCAAAATAATATTGAAATTTCTAATAACGATATTCTGACAATAAATATCGATGAAATCATCACTTAATATCGACAAATGCAACTCTAGTGTAGTTTAACGAATATTATAGCTATGTATAGAAAAAGTATTAAATATAACTATTTTATATGTTTTTTTGTACCGGTTGTTGGTTTATACCTTACAGCTACCAATGATTTGATTAATAGCAAAAAAATCTAAATTATTAAAAACAGTGATTCTTAAAATCCGTTTTTTAAAAGATTGTAAACATTAATAATATAAACAACTGTTAATGTTAGTTTTTATCTTCCGTTTGGATTATGAAATTAATAAATTGCTATATGAAAACAAAGAGTTACTCTCACTTAATTATTCCTCTTTCGATAATCATACATTTATCAATAATAAATGGCACGCTGTTTATTTTGACTCCTGATACTTATACGTACTCACTAAGTATAATTTTTTACAACTTTTCTTGGTTAGCTATAACTTACAGTTTGAATTATTATCCTACAGCACGTAAGGAAAAATTCATGACAAATATCAAGAAAATGTTTAATCTGTACATTATTTACGGATTAACTTATTTTTCATGGTTTGTTGTTCGGGGTGTTTTGCCAGATAATATTCAATATCACTTAATAGTATTCTTAATAATATGTGTTTTACTAACCATTTACAGGTTATTATTTTACATAGTTATTAGAAACTACAGATTAAGTGGGGGTAATTATGTTAATGTAGTTGTAATTGGAAGAGATAAGAATTTAAAGAAAATTAGAAAAGTATTTGATAATCCATATTACGGCTATCGTTATTGTGGTTTTTTTGATGATAATCCATCTCAAAGTCCTACTTATTTAGGGGAAATTTATGATAGTTTTAAATATATTATAGATAATAGTATTAACGAAGTTTATTGTACGGCGTCAAAGCTTTCAAGGTCTGAACTACAGAACCTGATTAATTTTGCTGATAATAATCTGATTAAATTAAAAATAATACCCGATAACAAAGACATCTACACAACAGCAATGACTGTTCAGAAATATGATAATATTCCTGTTTTGGATGTTCGAACAGTGCCTTTAGATGCAGATTTTGGTCGAATGGCTAAACGTATTTTTGATGTTGTTTTCTCTTCTATCATCATAGTTAGTCTTTTGTCTTGGTTAATACCATTACTATATATTATAATTAAGTTGGAATCTCCTGGGCCATTGTTTTTTACACAAAAAAGACATGGGCTTAAGCGTCAAACTTTTAATTGTTTAAAGTTTAGGTCTATGACATCCAATGGAGAGGCACATTCTAAAATGGCTACTAAAAATGATATGCGTGTTACACGAATTGGTAGGATTTTAAGAAAAACAAGTATTGACGAATTACCGCAGTTTTTTAATGTTTTTCTGGGGCATATGAGTGTTGTTGGTCCAAGACCACATATGGAACAACACACCTCCGATTACGAAATATCTGTAGATAAATATTTGGTAAGACATTTTGTGAAACCCGGAATAACTGGTTTGGCACAAATAAAAGGTTACCGTGGAGAAATTATTAAACCCTCAGATATTTTAAACAGAATTAGATTAGATATTTTATACGTAGAAAAGTGGTCGTTTTTACTAGATTTTAAAATTATTCTTTTAACAATTTTCAACGCTTTTAAAGGCGAAGAAAAGGCTTATTAAAATACATGTAAATTAAAATTAAAGATTATGAGTTGGTTTGTATTATCAGTGAAAAGTAGTCAAGAAAAAAAAGTTGCCGATATCTTAAATAAGATGGGTATTCAGGTATTCAATCCTTTAATTAAAGAAGTAAAATATTGGAGTGATCGTCAAAAACTTGTCGAATCGCCTTTATTTAAATCATACGTTTTTGTTAATATTTCAGAAAAATATAGAAGGATAGTCTTTGGTGTGCCAGGAGTTAAGGGTTATTTGTTTTTAGATGGTAAACCAGCCTTAGTTGGTGAGGACGAAATTGCTATCATTCAAAAATGGATAAATGAAGAACGGTACGATTTAGTAAGGCTTTCTAAACTAATTTCTAGAAATGAAATTGCCATACAAGAGTGGTTAATGAAAAATAATTCTGGTATCAAATGGATTGGAAAAAGCAATGTTTCTGTCCTACTAGATCAAATGCATATTTTAGAGAAAGAAAAATTAAGAGAAGTTATTTAATTTTTTAATTTTTTGTGTCAACTCATTTTTAATTTTATTAGCCCTAATAATCTAAAAACAAAGCAAATCATGACAACAGAATTATGAAATTTGCATTTAAACGATAATGAAAATATAGATTATTTAAATTATTGATTATATTCATTTTAAGCCTACTATATTCCTTTGAATTTTTAAAAAAAAGATGTTCCTTTACTTAAATTTGTTAAAAATTTGAAAATATTTGCTTGTAGTAGCCATTATTTTCAAATTGAATTAATGTTTTTTTAAGTTAAAAACCAGTTATTTTTCATGAATCAATCTTATTGTTATTTATAAATATGGAAAAAGATATTTTCAAAATATTGTTAAATTATTTACGTTATTGGTATTTGTTTTTAATAGGCGCTGTAATTTGTTTAGCATGCGCACACTTTTATATAAGATATAATATCACACCAGAATATTACGCAAGTGGTAAAATTTTACTAAATGATAAAGAGGAAGGAGACGGTTTACAGTCATTCAGTAATTTAGGATTAATTAAAAATTCTAAAAACATTGATGATGAAATTGGAATTTTAGAATCTTACGATCTTATGGTAGAGACCATAAACGAATTAGGCTATTCTGTAGGATTTTATGTAAAAGGAAGATTTAGTGAAATCGAGCTTTATGAAAAATCGGTGCCCTTCAAAGTTGTTTTAAGTGATAGTGTGCCGCTTCAAAAATTTGGAACACTGGGTACTATTGCTATTGTTGATGACTATACGTATCAGATAGAAACATTTAAAGACGATGAGAGTGTTAGTAAGAGTACTCATAATTTTGGAGAACCTATTAATACACCTTTTGGATCATTTCATGTGGAATTAAGAACCAATAACTACAAAACCCTAGACCCTATATTTGTTAAGTTTAGAGATGTAAAATCCATAGCTTTAGGGTATAATAATAAAGTAAGTATCAGAAATGTTAACGAAAGTGGAGGAGGGCTTTTAAGAATCTCTTTAACAGATGCCATTCCTCAGCGTGGTGTAGATGTTATAAATAAGCTCATTGAAGTTTATGCAAAGAGTTCTGCTAAAAACAAGAATTTCTTGGCGCAATCAACTTTAAAATTAATTGATGAGCGTCTAGAATTGTTAACAGCTGATCTTAATGTTGCAGAAAAAGGCGTTGAAAATTATAAGCAGAGTAATGATTTAATTAATGTAGAATCTGATGCGTCTCGTTTTGTAAATTTAGCTGATGAGGTCGATAGAGAGTTAACCGTCTTAAGATCAGAAATAAATACTCTAAGCTCGTTAGAAACCAGTTTGATACAATCTTCAAACCAAACTTTTTCTCCTATCAGTTCTTACAATGTTAATAGTCCGGTGTTGGCTGGTGCAATCATAGCCTACAATGCAGAGGTTCAAAACCGAAAAAACCTTATCAGCGCTACAGGTACAGGAAATCCGATGCTACCCGAAATGGACAGACAGTTACTGGAAAGTAAAAATCTTATTCTACAAAATATTAGAAACATAAAAGCACAACTTTCAAGAAACCAAAGTGATTTATCTAATAAATCATCCCAATACCGATCTAAAATATCTTCAGTGCCAACAGCAGAAAGAGCGCTCCTAGAAATTAACAGAGATCAGGGTATCAAACAAAGTTTATATCTTTATTTATTACAAAAGCGAGAAGAAGAAGCCTTATCTATCAGTGTGCCATTTTCAGATACGCGAATCATAGAAACACCTCAAGCAACCAGTTACCCTGTTTCGGGAGCCAAATCACCTATTTATTTAGGTGCTTTACTATTTGGCATGTTTATTCCTTTTGTTTGGGTATTTGCAAAAGATAAACTAAATACTAAAGTTTTAGAAAAAGAAGATATTGAGGCCCTAACTAATACGCCTATACTCGGTAAAATTTCAAGTAATGAAGGTAAAGAGGTTATTGTAGTATCTGGAAATAAAGTAACACCAGTTGCTGAACTCTTCAGATTAATGCGGCACAATTTAAAGTTTCTTACGCAAGGTAAGAACAGTCAGGTCATCATGGTAACTTCAGGAAAACCCGGTGAAGGCAAAACATTTGTATCTATAAATATAGGCGCAAGTTTGGCTATAACGGGTAAAAAAGTGGTGGTTCTTGGTTTTGATTTAAGGGTTCCAAAACTTATGAAAGATTTAACTTTGGATTATCAATTAGGACTTTCAGACTACATCGTGGATCAGACTACAAAAGTGGATGATATTGTTGTGCCATATAATAATGAGAAGAATCTTTCTTTTATTGGTGCAGGTCCTATACCACCCAATCCAGGAGAGCTTATGCTTAATGAACGGGTAGGTGAGTTAATTGAAGATTTAAAAAAGCGATTTGATTACATCATCATTGATACACCACCAATTGGTAAAGTGTCTGATGCTTATTCACTAACGCCGTATGTAGATGCTACACTGTTTGTAGTAAGATATAATTATACCAAAAAAGAAGAATTGAAATTCATTAATGAAATTGAAGGTACTAAAAGGTTAAATTCCCTAATGATTGTATTTAACGATGTGAAAATTGAAAATTCTGGGGTGTATAGCTATGGGTATGGAAGAAATGTTTAATTTTTTAAGTAGTTGCTTGTATCTAGATTTTATGATAAAAAAAAAATCAGCTATTTAATTTAATAATAAAATATGTCAAAATTGAAGATTTTATTGGTAATGAGACATGCTTGGGGAAATACGATGGGAATACCCAAAGTGTTTTTTGACTTTAAAAAAGAATACGAACAAATGGGGCATCATGTTGATACGTTATCTTTTTATGATTTATATCCTAAAGGACAAAATAAATTAGCCAGAATATTTGGGCCTACTTTTCCTGAATCAATCTTAAAATACCTAAAAAAGAACGCTTACAAATATGACGTCATTGATGCAAATTTTGAATGTGTTCCATTTCCAAAAGAAACTTTCAATTATAAAGGTCTTCTTTTATTTCGTTCTCATGGATTGCCTCAAGTTTATGATATTTATGGAAACTTGCCACCCTACAAAACAATATTTGAAACTTATCAAAAAAAAATAAAAATCAAAACAAGGCTTGGTAATATTTACAGAGCTTTAGATAGAAAAGTTGGATTAAAAGAATTGAATGCTTCTATAGAGTGTGCTGACGTTGTCCATGCTTTAAATAGTCATGAATATGATTTTTTATTATCAGATGGCGTTCCTAAAGAAAAGTTAGTAACCATACCAAATGGGTTACAGGATGACTATCTTATAGAGGCTAATACTTTACAAGTAAAAAATAAAAAAAATAATATTTCATTTTTGGCATCCTGGACCTGGAGAAAAGGAATAACCGAATTGAATCAGATTTTAAATGAAATTAAATCGCGATTACCCCTAAACGAGCTTCATTTGTTGGGTGGTGATCAGCCAAAAGAATTAGTGTTAAAACAGTTTGAAGAAAATAACTTCTCTAAGCTTAAAATTACACCAAAATTTGAACAAGATGAGTTAATTTCTTTACTATCAAATTCGAAAGTTGGTATTTTTCCAAGTTACGTTGAAGGTTTTGGGTTGGCAGTCGTAGAACAATTGGCTTGTGGTATTCCAGTTGTTGCCTACAATGTTCCAGGTCCAGCAGATATTTTAGGACCTTTAGACCCATCTTTATTGATAGAATCTGGAGATACAACAGCTTTATGTAATAAAGTTGTAGAGATTTTAAATATGCCAGATGATGCTTATGAGAAATTAGCGATTCGTTGTAAAGAACGCGCTAAATTTTATAGTATGGCTAAAGTAGCTGAAAGCTTTTTAGATGTTTATAAAAATTATTTAAAGAATTAGACAAATTTGTTAAATTACATTACTGAAGAAGTAAATATAAATGAAGACAAGCAGAAACTACTAAAAAGTGTTTATAGTTAAATGGTTGAATTAAATAAAAATAATCCATTAGTCTCTGTCTGTATTCCCATATATAATGTTTCCGAATACATCGAGGAAACCTTACAAAAAGTTTTAAAACAAACATACAATAATATTGAGGTTATTTTAGTTGATGATTTTTCCACAGATGACTCTTTTCAAATAGCTCAAAAATTTCAATCCGAAAAAGTAAAGTTATTTAAAAACAAAAAGAAAGGTGGAAATGCTGCCCGTAATTTTGCTTTTGAAAAGTCTAGTGGCGCATATATAAAATTCATGGATTCAGATGATTACTGTTCTGAAAATATGATTGAACAGCAAATATATAGAATGCTTAACGATGGCACTGATGAAACATTGATACATTCACCCTTAAAAATGCTAGAACCAGATGGTCGCACTTTTTCGCTTCCAAGATCCATAGATCAAGATTATACACCAGGCATAGAACTACTTGTTGCTATATGGAATCAAGAGGGATTTAATGTTCCGCACTGTTATTTAATGCATCGTAATCTCGTAATAATATCAGGTGGATGGGATGAGAAAGTTATTAAAAATCAAGACGGTGAGTTTTTTGCAAGAGTAGCCGCATTAGCAGATAAATCCTTATCAGTGAATGAAGTTTATGCCTTTTGGAGGCAAACCAAAAAAGGTGTTAGTACACTTACCTCTCTTAAAGCTTATAACTCTGTTATAGATACATTTCAGATCATTACAAACTTACTTTTTAGTTATAAAGATACTCAGGAGATGCGTGTGATTTGCTCAAAATATATAGGGAATTTTGTCTATGTTAATTATCCAGCAATAAAAACATTAATGCCAAGAATAAATAAATTGTTAGTAAACAGTAATATGAGCTTAATATTACCCGATCGGAAAGTTCTTAATTCATTAAAAATTTTGTTAGGTTGGAGAATTTCTTTAAGTATAATAAAAAAACTAAATCTATAAGATGATTCCACAAATAATACATTATTGTTGGTTTGGCGGTGGTACAAAATCTCAATTTATTGAAAATTGTATAGCTTCATGGGAAAAATATTTACCCGACTACAAGATTAAATGTTGGACTGAAGCAGATTTAGATATAGATTCAGTACCCTTTATCAAACAGGCTTATGGACTTGGTAAATGGGCATTTGTGGCTGATTATGTAAGGTTTGTTGCTTTGTATGAAGAAGGGGGTATTTATATGGACACAGATGTAAAGGTATTAAGACCATTTAGTAGCGATTGGTTTAATTATGAATTTTTTAGTGCCAACGAATATCACCCAGGTTTATTTGATGATGAAGGGAAAAAGAAACTTGATGCATCTTTTTTACCAATTAACTTAGATGAAAACATAGATGGTTTTGCCATTCTATCAGCAATTATGGCATCTAAACCAAACCATCCTTATGTTAAAGATTGTATTGATTTTTATAATCAAATAGATTTTGTAAATCCTGATGGTTCTATTGATTATACCAAGGTGATTATAGGAGAAGTAATTTCAAAAGTAGCTCTTAAATATGGTTACAGATATGAAGATAAACAACAAATTCTTGAAAACAACATGTTAATTCTACCTTCAAATGTTTTGGTGGGTAATTCATTACTATTAAACGACGCATCTTATGCGATTCATTTAATAAATGGCAGTTGGTTGGAAAAAAAAGGTATTGAGAAGTTTTTGCATAATATGAGAAATAATTATCCTAAATTTTATCCAGTATTTAGTGTTATTAATAAAATAAGATTAAAGTTGATAAGGCTTATAAATTCAGAATAATTTTTTTTAATTTTAAATTGAAAGATGAACGGAATTAGTTTAATAATCCCCACATACAAGCGTAAGTTAGACTTCCAAAGAACCCTTAATTCTGTAAGCCTACAAACACATGATATTGATGAGGTCATCACCATTATAGGACCAAATGATGATGACAGTTATCATTTAGCCATGTCGTTTAAAAGTAAGATTTTAAATTTAAAAGTAGTTCAAAGTGATAAAGCGAGCGTTGTACACGCCTTAAATCTAGGCTTACAAAAGAGCTCTCAAGCTATTTTGTGTTTAACGGATGATGATATTGAATTACCCGAAGGTTGGGCAAAAAGAATAAAAAAGGCATTTGAAACAAATCCAGAGATGGGTGCCTACGGAGGACCTGATAAACTTATTTCTGAATCGCATAAAGAGTTGGCTTATAATCCTGTAAAGGAAGTGGGTATCTTTAAATGGCATGGCATGGTAGGGAATCACCATTTGGGAATCATCGATTCTCCTGCTGTTGTAGATGTCATAAAAGGTGTTAATTTTTCATTTAGAAGACATGCTTTGGATGATTTATCGATAGATACTTTTCTAGAAGACAAAGGGGCAGAACAATGTTGGGAAATAGACTTGATTCAAAAAATTCAATGTAATGGCTACAACGTTATTTATGACAATGAAAACTTTTTGTACCATTATATAAGCCAACGCCAACAATATGATAAAAGAAGGGATGTTTTTTCAACAATGAACTTTACTAATGGGAAAAATATGGCTTATGTTTATGCTAAGTTTAGACCTATTAATGAAGTATTATTTATAATTTTTTATGGGCTTTTTATTGGTACGAAGATTCACCCGGGTTTTGTTAGATCTATTACAATGATTAAAGCCTATGGTTTAAAAGTATTATTACTTCCATTTAAACACATTAATGCGACCTTTTTAGGTATATTTAATGGTTATAAATTTAGAGTACAAAGAACCTTTTTTAATAAAAATAAAAAAAGGTTTTAATAGTAATTAGTATGGTTTATTAATTTAAAAGTTTTAATAAAATGGCTAGTTTAAATTATTTATGGAAAAATAGAGCTAAATTCTCCATAACTAGTGTTGCTTTTTATCGGGCTTGGGGGAAACGTGTTTTTACTTTATCTGAACTTTTGAATAGAAATTATCGTTCTTTTAATTTAAAAAGAAAAGGAGCTAAAATTAGCAGTCAAGCTGAAATAGGCGAGGTAAATATTTCAGGAAGTTTGGATCTTTTAACTATTGGTAAACAAACTTTTATTGGGAAAGCACGCTTCGCGATGACTAAAAAGATAACTATTGGTAATTTTGTTTGTATAAACGACGAGGTTGTAATACTAACTGGAGGACACGATGCTTTTGATCCAAAATGGTCTAGCAAAAGAGCTGAGGTCATTATAGATGATTATGTTTGGGTAGGCACTGGCGCTATGATTTTGGCAGGTGTTCATTTAGGAAGAGGCTGTGTTGTAGGAGCACGAGCAGTTGTAACTAAATCAGTAGCGCCCGGTGAGATAGTAGTTGGTAATCCAGCAAAGACTTTGAATAAAAAAAGAGACATTAAATTTGATTATAGTCCATGTGAGTTTATTGCAGCAAATAGGGCATGGTTAATAGGTTAAATAAAAAATAAAAATGAAGGTACTTGTCAGTCATCCCACTAGCAATCAAAATAACAGAGCCGTATTAAAGGGCTTAAAGGACCATGGCATACTTTACAAGTTCTACACGGCAATTGCTGTTTTTTCTGGTGATACCCTCGATAAATTAAAAAACATAGGGCCCTTAAAAGAATTGTCTAGAAGGCATTTTGACTCCAGTTTACAAACGATAACTAAAAGGGTTCCTCTTAAGGAAGTCATGCGCTTAATAAGTTCAAAATTGGGAATCAAAGCTTTCGTAAAACACGAAACTGGTATTTTTTCTATTGATGCGGTTTATCAAGATATGGATAAAAAAGTAGCGACTAGTTTAAAAAAGCATGCTAAACACCATTTAGATGCCGTATATGCTTACGAGGATGGTGCGTACCATTCATTTAAAGCAGCAAAAAACTACAATATAGCGTGTTTGTATGATTTACCCATTGGGTATTGGCGTTATGCCCGACAATTACTGGCAACCGAGCAGGCGTTATGGCCCGATTGGGCTTCTACTTTAACAGGTTTTAAAGATTCTGAGCAAAAACTTCAAAGAAAAGATGCAGAGTTGGCTTTGGCCGATAACATATTTGTAGCAAGTACCTTTACAGCTAAAAGCTTAAGTGCTTACCCTGGCAAATTAGCACCGGTACACGTGATTCCTTATGGGTTTCCAGAACCTGTAACCAATCGAATTTATAATTTGAATAACCGACCCATAAAATTATTATTTGTGGGTGGTTTATCCCAGCGTAAAGGTATTGCCAATATGTTTGCCGCTGTAGAGCCCTTAATACCTCATGTAGCCCTAACAGTTGTGGGGCATAAAAGCACCAACGATTGTGAGGCCTTAAATAACGCGCTATCAAAACATAATTGGATACCGAGTTTATCTCATGCTGAGGTGCTTAAACAAATGCAAGCACACGATGTGCTATTGTTTCCATCCCTTTTTGAAGGCTTTGGCTTGGTCATCACCGAGGCGATGTCTCAAGGCACTCCCGTTATCACAACCGATAGAACGGCAGGTCCCGATTTGATTGAACACGATGTGAATGGCTGGTTGGTGGAGGCAGGTTCTACCAAAGCCTTACAAGCATGCATCGAAACGTTGATAGATAAACCCGAAAAAATAATAGCTGCTGGAAAGGCAGCCCTAGAAACGGCTAAAAAAAGGCCATGGTCGGTGTATGGCAAAGAACTAGCGGAAGCCTTATTAAAACCTTAAATGAATACAGTTTTTATACTACATAACGACCCTATTCTTAAAGAAGCAAAAATCATTAACCTCTTAAAAAAAGGCGTTTGGTTGTACTTTTTCTTGTTGATTTTTGAAGGGGCTTTACGAAAATGGTTTTTACCTTTTCTATCAACCCCACTTTTAATCGTAAGAGACCCAGTCGCGATTGCCTTGATTTTTATGTGTTGGAAACACAACATCATTAAAGCGAATGTTTACGTATTAGTTATGACCCTTATTACCATGATTTCTTTTGCCGCCTCTTTAGTATTCGGCCATGGGAGTTTATCTGTAGCCATATTTGGGGCACGTATTCTAATCATTCATTTTCCGGTCATATTTATCATTGCGAAGGTGTTTGATTTAGAGGATGCCATTAAAATGGGTAAAGTCATGTTAGTGTTAACAATAATTATGGCCATACTTATTGGGTTGCAATTTTTTAGTCCGCAATCTGCTTGGGTAAATCGTGGTATTGGCGGTGATACAGCAGGGGCTGGTTTTAGTGGGGCTGATGGTTATATGAGACCACCAGGGACGTTTTCTTTTACCACGGGTAATGTGATGTTTTTTAGTATGGCTGCTTGTTATATTTTTTATTTTTGGTTAGCAAAAGTAAAAATAAATCGCATCTTATTAATAGCGGCTACGGTTGCATTATTGGCCGCAGTGCCACTATCTATAAGCAGAACCCTCATGTTTTCAATTGCAGTTACATTTATATTTACTATAATCGCTGTAGCAAGTAGACCCAAATTAATATTGCGAATGCTTGTTTTTGCAATATTTGCTATGCTTATTTTAGTAGTTTTGGGTAATACTGATTTTTTTGGTACGGCTACTGGAGCTTTTACAAATCGTTTTGAGGCAGCAAACAGAGTAGAAGGTGGAATGTCTACTACATTATTTGATCGTTTTTTTGGAAAAATGATTCATGCTATATCTGGTAGTGATTTGCCTTTTTTTGGTTACGGCTTGGGTATGGGTACGAATGCTGGCAGTGCCTTATTAACGGGTAAGGCTAATTTTTTAATTGCTGAATCAGAATGGTCAAGGCTTATAGGAGAGATGGGTTTTATTTTGGGTGTTTTTATTTTAATTTTAAGAGCTATTTTTTGTGCAGATATTTCTATAAAGAGTTATAAGAGTATTAAGCTCAATAATATTTTACCTTGGTTATTACTTAGCTTTGGTATAACTGTTATTTTACAAGGCCAATGGGCGCAACCCACAGTATTGGGTTTTAGTACTTTGATTGGTGGCTTAATATTAGCCGCATCCAAAAAAGTAGATTCTATAGATAATCAGGAAAAATTAAATCTAATTTAAAGGATGCAGATCATACTCATAGGAAATTATAAATTAGATAACCAAGAGAGTATGGAGCGCTTTACGCTCATGCTGGCAGAGGGCTTTAAAAATTCGGGTATTGAAACTAAAATTTGGAGGCCTACCGTGCTTTTTGGTTTAAAATCCCTTAATCCCTACAAAGGCATCGGGAAATATCTAGGTTATATAGATAAATGGCTGGTCTTTCCATTAATATTAAATTTTAGAGTATTAAAAAACGTCAATAAAAAGCATGCTACGTTTTATCATGTTTGTGACCATTCCAATGCCCCCTATTTAAAACACTTACCAAAGCAAAACTCAGGCATTACCTGTCATGATGTACTGGCCATTCGTGGTGCTTTTGGTTTTAAGGATGCTTATTGTCCGGCAACTAAAATGGGTAAAATACTTCAAACATGGATTCTTAAAAATCTTTCAAAAGCCAGTAAAATGGCCTGCGTATCAGAGCACACCCTCTTTCAATTAAAAGCATTATCGAATCCAATTGCTAATAATCCTAAAGATTGGCGCGTTATACATAATGCTTTTAATGCGCCTTTTTATCCCATGTCTTCTGATGCATATAATGAATTACTGAAGCCTTTTGGTATTATAGAGAATGATGCATTTATATTACACATAGGGTCTTCTTTACCTCGAAAAAACAGAACACTCTTGTTGGATATGGTAAGTGTTTTAGGTGATAAATGGAATGGAGCTGTTTGTTTTGCTGGAGAGCCTTTAGAACAAGAACTTTTAGATCATGCAGTAAAATTAGGATTGGGTGATAGAGTAATTTCTGTTTCAAGGCCAAAACATGATGTTTTAGTAGGTTTATTAAGTGCGTGTAAAGCTTTTGTGTTTCCCTCGTTATCCGAAGGGTTTGGTTGGCCACTCATTGAAGCTCAAGCCTGTGGTGCTCCTGTCATAGCAAGTAGTTTAAACCCCATGCCAGAGGTAAGTGGAGGTGCAGCAATTCATGCAGATCCTTTTAATCCTCAATTATTTGCCGAAGCCTTTATAAAGTTACAAAATGACGCGTTTAGAAATGAACTTATTGAAAGAGGCTTTGAGAATATTCAAAGATTTTCAAACGAAATCATGATTCAGGGGTATCTTGATTTATTTGGTATAAATAAAAACATATAATTTGAAATGATACTCAAAATTCTAACAACGTTAATGCCCTGGCCCATTAGGAGATATTTACTTCAAAAATTTTATGGTTTTGAGATTCATACTTCCGCACGTATAGGTTTGTCATGGGTTTTTCCTAAAAAACTAATCATGGGTGCCCATACAAGAATCGATCATTTTACAGTTGCCGTAAACTTAGATTTGATTCAGATAGATGCCAATGCAACTATTGGTAGAAACAATTGGATTACAGGATTTCCAACCCAAACGGATGCCTTACACTTTAAACATCAATTGGATCGAAAAGCTGAATTGATTTTAGGGGAATCTTCTGCCATTACTAAAAACCATCATATCGATTGTACGAATACCATTAAAATTGGAAAATTTAGCACCATAGCCGGGTATCATTCTCAATTTTTAACGCATTCTATTAATGTTATCGATAATATACAAGACAGTGCACCTATAACCATAGGAGATTATACCTTTGTTGGAACCAATAGTGTGATATTAAATGGGGCCGTTTTACCATCGTATAGTGTTTTAGGAGCTAAATCCTTATTAAATAAAAAATTTGAAACCGAATGGACTTTATATGGAGGTCTTCCTGCAAAAGCATTAAGTGAGATTCCTAAAACAGCAAAATATTTTTCAAGACACGATGGATTTGTTAATTAGAAAAGGTATCGATGACAACTAAAAAAGTTTTACACGTAGTACATAGTATGGATCCTGTTTTAGGTGGGGTTTGTAAAGCAGTTCGCATCATTGCTACCAGCCTTATCCAAAATGGCGTTACAAATGAAGTGGTTAGTTTGGATAATCCCGACGATGACTTTGTTTTAAATGAGACGTTTAAACTGCATGCTTTGGGTAAAAGTAGCAATCCTTGGGGGTATCATTCACAATTATTACCATGGCTTCAAGCGCATATAGCTCATTTTGATTATGTGGTGGTTCATGGTCTTTGGTTATATAATTCCTATGCGGTTTATAAAGCGTTTAAAATTCAACCAAATACCAATATAAAAAGTCCTAAATATTTTGTGATGCCTCACGGGATGTTAGACCCTTATTTTCAAAAGGCCTCCGGAAGGCGTTTAAAGGCCATTCGAAATTGGTTGTATTGGAAAGGTATTGAAAATAAAGTGGTAAATAATGCTGAAGGGTTGTTGTTTACATGTGAAGAAGAAAAGCAGTTAGCCAGAAAACCATTCAAACCCTACCATCCTAAAAGGGAATTGGTAGTAGGGTTAGGGGTGGAAGCGCCACCTAAATATACAGAAGGTATGGATTCTGCCTTTTTTAATACGTGTAAGGGGTTAGAAAAAAGACCATTCATATTATTTCTAAGTAGAATACACGAAAAAAAAGGGGTCGATTTATTAATTGAAGCTTATAAAAACATTTTAAAAAATAATCAAGACAAAACAATAATACCCGCATTAGTGGTGGCAGGACCCGGTGGCGATACAGATTACGGAAAAAAAATAATGGCATCAGTTTCCGAGAATGCAGCTCTAAATAATACTGTTTTTTTTCCAGGGATGCTATCAGGAGATGCTAAATGGGGCGCTTTCTATAATAGTGAAGCTTTTGTATTGCCCAGTCATCAAGAAAATTTTGGTATTGCGGTTGTTGAATCATTAGCTTGTAAAAAGCCAGTTTTAATTTCTAATCAAATCAATATTTGGAAAGAAATTAAAGAGGCTAAGGCTGGTTTAGTTTATAATGATGATATTAATGGGACAACAGCACTTTTATCTGATTGGATGGAACTATCAATACAAGAAAAGGAGTTAATGGGGAAACAAGCTGAATTTTGTTACCAAGATCATTTTTCAGTGGAAGCTTTAGTGACAAGTTGGAAAACAAAAGTGCTAAAATCCTAGTTAACCAGCTTAGGATGAAATTTTTTAATAAAATAGTTTAAATATGACCAATACAGATACGTTCTCAGGACCTTCATTCAGTCTTAAAAATAGGTTAGCTCGGGTGCTTTGGAACTTGGTCTACCTCATTTTTATACGGTATTCTCCAAATCCTATGCACCAATGGCGCACTATTATTTTAAGATTATTTGGGGCCAAAATTGGTAAAGGCGTGCATGTGTATCCTAAAGTCACTATTTGGGCACCATGGAATTTGGTTTTAGAAGATGCCTGTGGTATTGCCAATGGCGTCACTTTATATTCGCAAGGTTTAATTCATATTGGTAAGCGCACGGTAATCTCTCAAGGGGCACACCTGGTTGCAGGCACCCACGATTATACCAAATTAGGGTTTCCCTTATTCACCAAACCCATAACCATTGGCGACCATGTATGGGTAGCTTCAGAAACGTTTATACATCCTGGAGTCACCATAGGAACAGGTAGTGTTATAGGGGCACGCTCCGTGGTTACCAAAAACATGCCCGAATGGATGGTTTGTACTGGGCATCCTTGCGTACCTATAAAAGAACGGGTTTTAGAAGGTTTTGATAAAAAATAAATTAATAAAATAAGATGATTTCAATTGTTATTCTTACAAAAAACGAAGCCAAAGATTTACCAAAGTCTTTAAATGCCATAACATGGTGTGATGATATTCATGTGTTGGACTCAGGGAGTACTGATGATACCATCAAAATAGCCGAATCGTTTGGTGCAAAAGTAAGTTACAATTCATTTGTTAGTTTTGGTCAACAACGAAATCATGCTTTGGATGTTTTGGTATTAGAAAATGACTGGATATTATTTTTAGATGCTGATGAGGTAGTGACTGAGCCCTTTAAAAAAGCCCTTTTTGAGGCTATAGATACAGCAGATGAAGATACCGCTGGGTTTTATTGCTGTTGGAAGATGATGTTAGAAAATACTTGGTTAAAACATTGTGATAATTTTCCGAAGTGGCAATTTAGATTGATGCGTAAAGGGAGGGCGCGTTTTACCGATTTTGGGCATGGGCAAAAAGAAAGTGAGGTTAAAGGTGATATAAAATATTTAAAAGAACCTTATTTGCATTATGGATTTTCAAAGGGCTGGGCACAATGGATGGATAGGCATAATAGATATTCTACCCAAGAAGCGAAAGCCAGAGTAGAGAATAAGCCTCCTTTCAATAATATGTTTTCTAAAAATTCGAGTGTTAGGAACCCTGCACTCAAGTCTTGGCTTTGTCAGTTACCTGGTTGGCCTTTCATTCGTTTTTTTCAAGCATATATTATTAGTTTGGGGTTTTTAGAAGGCATTCCCGGATTTATATATTGCATCAATATGGCGTATTATGAGTTTTTAATTCAAATAAAAATCAGAGAGCAAAGAAAACTAAATGAATAATTCGAATACATCATACTTTATGAAAAGGGGGATTAGTTTTTACATATTTTATGTTTTAATTTCAATTGGCGTGTTAGCCGTATTGTATTTTAGCTGGATTTCTAGTCCAAAACTTGAAAATAATTGGTTGGTACCTTACAAAGTAGCAAAATGGGCAGATAGTTATGAAAACATGAATTTAAGAACTGCCATACCATTTTTTTTTATTGGCATTTTTTCTGGTTTTCTTTTAATATTAAAGAATTCTAGTTTACGCATGTGGATTTTTATTTGGGTTTTGTTGTCTCTCCTTGCGCTATTAGCTGAATTTGGTCAATTTTTCAGACCCTATAGAATATTTGATAAAGGTGATATCAAATGGGGGGTACTGGGTTCAACTTTAGGTTTGTTACCTATCTATGGCTTATTTTTATTTTTAAAACGCAATAAAAGAATTAAATAAAATTTTATGGGAAAGCGCATATTACTAATTGGATATAATTTTTCGCCAGAACCTACAGGTATTGGTAAGTACAGTGGTGAAATGATCGATTGGTTAGCGAATGCAGGCTATGATTGTACCGTGGTAACTACCTACCCCTATTACCCGTATTGGAAGGTGCAAGCGCCCTATCATAAAAATAGATTTTGGTATCAAAAAGAAGTTAAAAACTATAAATCTGGTGGCAAAATGACCGTATATCGTTGCCCCATGTATGTACCTTCAGAACCCTCAGGAAAGAAACGCATGCTTTTAGATGTGTCTTTCATGGTCTCTGCATTTTTTCAATTAGTTCAATTATTATTTAAAAAAAAATGTGACACCGTTATTACGGTAGTTCCCTCATTTCAATTTGGGTTATTAGGCTACTTCTACAAGGTCTTTAAAAAGTCTAAAACGGTGTATCATATTCAAGACATGCAAATAGAGGCTGCTCAAGATTTAAATATGATAACCTCTAAAAAAGTGATTAATCAATTATATAAAGTAGAACAATTTATTTTTAGAAAAACAGATATCATAAGTAGTATTTCAGAAAAAATGGTATCTAAAATCGAAGAAAAAGCCCATAAAAAAGTGGTGCTGTTTCCCAACTGGTCTGATACCTCATTTTTTCATCCCCTAACTGAAAAAGATAGACTTAAAACCGATTTTGGATTTAAAGAATCCGATCAAGTGGTTTTGTATTCTGGAGCCATTGGTGAAAAACAAGGTTTAGAAGCCATTATTTACGCGGCAGAAACATTTAGAAACAGGGCAGCAGTAAAATTTGTGATTTGTGGTACGGGACCTTACAAACAAAAATTAGAAGCCTTAACAAAAAGTTTAAGTTTAAATAATGTGTTATTTTTTCCATTACAACCCATGGAAAAGTTTAACCAATTTTTAAACATGGCGGATGTGCATTTAGTCATACAAAAAGCCAAAGCCAGTGATTTAGTGATGCCATCCAAACTAACTACCATTTTATCCGTAGGTGGGTTTGCTTTAATTACTGCGAATGAAGATTCTGGTTTATATGCTTTAACAAAAAAATATGACATGGGGCTCTTGGTGGCTGCCGAAAATCAAATCGCTTTAAATGAGGGCATAGAAGCGGCATTAACCACCCAAGCGCGTGTAACAATTATGAAGAATGCCCGTAGCTATGCTGAAAATTATTTAGATATTAATAATGTGATGAAGCTTTTTTTAATTAATATTTCGGAGTAGCTTAATCATCATATAAAGTTGAGAGAGAATGAATATAGTGTTTAGCATTAATTATTTGGGGCTTGAAGGTTTGGGTGCAACACTCAGTTCGCTTGTCCAAAATTGTTCGAACTCAAAAGAACTTATTTTATGGTTTTTTTGTTCAGACTTGGATTTAAAGCATAAGCTTAACATAAAACAATTATTAAAAAACGAGCATTTTAAAGGAGACATCAAGATGGTCGATTTTGATGCCAAAACTAAATTTGGTTATATGAAATCCTTACACGGTGATTATACAACCTATGGCAGACTTTTAATTCCGGAATTAATTGAAGATGATGTGGCTTTATATTTAGATTCTGATTTGGTAGTTGAAGTAGATGTTTTAGATTTAAAAAATATAGATTTTCATGATCATATTTTAGCTGCAGCAAGTGCCACTCAAGTTAAAGACCAGTTAGAAGGGGCGTTTTTTATAGATAAGCTAAATTGGCATCCTGAAACTAATTATTTTAACGCCGGCGTTTTATTATTAAATTTAAAGAAATGGCGATTAGATAATGTCGCAGATAGGTGGAAGCAAATATCATTTCAATACCCTAATGAATTTATCTCTGCTGATCAAACTCTATTAAATGTTCTGTGTAATGGGAAATTCATGCAACTTCCTAATTATTATAATAACGCTTGGTTTCCTGGTGTTAACGATAAAGAAATAGATGTTAAATCTTCTATAATACATTTTGTTGGATCTCCCAAGCCTTGGGATCTTTTAGGAAAACATTTACATAAAGGATTCCCGAAATGGTTGGATTACAACACACCATTTTGGAGTGGTCATTACGAAACACTGGGTGTAGATAAATTAAAAAGGTCGTGGAAAATTAGAAGAAGTTTATTAAAACATCTTATAAATAAGTATTTTATTAATTAAGTGAATTTGAGAATCAATAATTTTTATTTTAAAGCAAATGAATATCGTTTTTAATATCAACACCTTTGGTTTAGAAGGCTTAGGTGCAACACTCACGTCCTTAGTTCGAAATTGTTCCAATAGCAAATTGCTAAACCTCTATTTTCTGTGTTCAGATCTGTCTTCAGAAAACAAAGATAATGTTAAGACGCTATTGAAAGATGAGTCGTACGAGGGTAGTTTAGAGTTTATTGATTTTAATGCCAAAGCAAAATTTGGTCATTTAAGTGGCTTGCATGGCGACTGGACCACTTATGGCAGGTTGTTGATACCAGAATTAATTGATAAAGAAACCGCGTTATATTTAGATGCTGATTTATTGATATTGTTAGATGTCTTAGAACTAAAAGATTTTGATTTTTCTGATAAAATTATAGGAGCCGTGCATGGAGCTCGTATCGCGTCCGTTTTAGATAAATCTTTTTTTATTGATAAACTCAACTGGAAATTGGATGTAGCGTATTTCAATGCAGGTGTTATCTTTATGAATTTAAAAAAATGGAGAGAATCAGAAATAGATAAAAAAATTGATTTTTTAACAACCAAATTTCCCCATGATTTAATTTCGCACGACCAGACGCTATTAAATGCGGTTTGTGAAGGCCATTTTGCGCAGCTTCCAAATAAGTTTAATGTAGGTTGGTTTCCAGGGCGTAATAGACCTGAATATGATTCTGAAGTTATTTGGCACTTTATTGGTGCGCCTAAACCTTGGGATTTTTTAGGGAAGATTATTCACAAGGGCTATGCGGAATGGCAACGGTATAACACGCCTTTTTGGAAAAAGCTATATGGGAAACTAACCTTTGATAAACTCTATCGCTCTTGGAAAATTAGAAGAAGTTTATTAAAGCATTT
The DNA here is from genome assembly GCA_030731745.1 of Flaviramulus sp. Classification (GTDB taxonomy): domain Bacteria; phylum Bacteroidota; class Bacteroidia; order Flavobacteriales; family Flavobacteriaceae; genus JANQTJ01. The sequence goes on from JANQTJ010000045.1 coordinate 39,822, forward strand.
AAAAAATAGGGTTTTCAGATAATATTTTTTGTAATTTAAAAACTTACCATATCTAAAAGATAAAGCCAACTACTTAGTAGTTGGCTTTTGTATATTAAAAGTTATATTACTTGACTAAAAGTTGCGGATAAGGGGTAGGGGTTTCATCTATAATAGCAAATGGGCTGCCACCTCTTTTTTGATTGACCAATAATTTGTTCCAAGCTGGAGCGTTTGGTATGCTCGTGTTTATGCTCATACCTTCTGTGAAATCACCAAGAGTACCTGTTACGTTAGAGTTCACCAATAAAAAGTCTAAATAAAAATGTTGGCTTCTGGTAAATAATGGCACATTATCGCTTATGGTACTTCCAAATAGCCGTACATTTTTACTGTTAAATGTGGTGTTGGTATTATTATTCCAAAAATTACAGTTATATATAGAAGGACTATCAAAGCCCAATACATAACTTCCTGTATGTCCTGTAAAATCACAATTCACAAATTGTAAATAATTAGTAGAACCATCAAAGGCAATACCATTATCTTTAAACAAACAGTTTACCCAACTGTTAAGATTGTTAGCTCTGGTAGCATAAAAAGAAAAGGCTCTATCACTATTGTTTATAAATTGGCTTTTCCAAAAGAAAATTTTATCTATATAATTACTTAAATCAATATTATAAGGTATGTTTGGCGGGGCATCTTGATAAAATCCAATCTCGCAACCTACAAAATGGACTTGATTAAAAAAGTTATTATCGATACCAAAACCATTTTTGAAGTGGATACCATAAGTTTGTTCTCTAAATATGAGGTATTTATAGTTGCCACGATTTAACATGGTACTTAAATTAGCTACTTGATTATTTGTTATGTACCAGCCAGCTAAACCACCCTGTAGGGTTAAATGTGCTAAAGTAGTAGCTAAAGGTCCTATTGTGGCATCTCCAGGTAAACGATACGTTTCTATAAGATTAAAATCGTCTGTTAATCCTACAATAACTGTTTTACCTGTACCTTGTCCTACTATACCATGGTTTGTTCCTACAAATAAGGGTGCGCTAATATAAAAGACTCCTTCTGGTAATTCTGCTATGGTATTGGTGTCAATTAAATTTTGAATGTAAGCGGTACTATCAGTTTTACCAACACGCTCGTTACGCCAATTTGCACCTAAGGGGTCTGGTAGGGTTTCAAAAGTGGGGCGTGCTAAAGGTGTTTTTTGAGTACCTAAAATAGAAGCTCTTAAATTAGTATAATCAGCACCGCTAGATATAGGACTTGTAAATTCAGTTTGTGTACCTACACCATCAACACTCATAACTCTATGGTTATCATCATTAGTGTCAATCCAATCATCAAAATTAATACGTAAATCAAATCCCGTTCCTTCTCTATAAAAGTTACTATTACGAGTATCGACACTATAATAATTGCCATTACCTCTTATAATACTTAATGTGTCTTTTATTTGATGCCCTAAACCCCAATTATAGGTTTGTATATTATCTGCTTCAATATCAAAGGCTGGTGTCCAACTACTAGGTGGTAAATACCCAGCATCACCACCACCAACATCGGTTAGTTTTACAGTACCCATGTTACGCATGTATATAGTGGCTCTATCATTTTCGCTTTTCCAGTTCCAAGCTTCTACATCATAACCAATCATCGTAAAATCTTGCATACCTGAAATATCGGTACCATTATCTCCAGGGTTTAAGTTATTATTCCAAACATGAATATTCCCATAACTGGGTGTAGCATCATTCCCTTTCATTACAAATCTAGGACTAACGCCTAATAGTGCATGGCGGTATATTTCGTTATTTCTAAAATAACCTGATGCGCTACAATCCCATTGTAAGCGACATTTTAAATCTAAAAACACGTTGTTTTCAAGACGACCACCAGTTGTTCTAACAATACCGCTATTTAAACTCTCAAACTCGCCGTTTATAATAGGAGAGCCTGCTTCAAAAGTAAAATAAAAAGCATCTAAATCTTTTAAAACGACCCCATTACTACCTGAGGCAATATTAACATCTGGCACCCTACTTCCTGTGACATGACCATATAATTTTTGATTGCCACTTAACGTTATTGAGTTACCTGAAGTGTTATAACCATAATCTCCTTCTTCTAATCTTACCGAATTGTAGATGTTTAAATAGTCTTGTAAACTATCTTTTTTTGCTAAGGGTAACAATTTAGCATCGAAATACTCAATTTCATCTTCTAAATTATTAGAAAGGGATGATGGTGCAGGTATTTTTTCTATTCTAGGAGGTAAGTTACCAGTAAATATATAATCAGTTATTTCATAAACTAACCTATCTTTAAAAGCTACTGTTGCTGCTGAACTGGGATGTATATAATCTCCACCTGCATCAAAATAAGAGTTAAGGTCGTTATAAATCATGTTATAAAACTGTGTAAAAGGCTCTCCATCTGAATATGTAAACTCTGATGCTCGACTTAAAGCTAGTGGTTTTATAATATTATCATTGTATGGTTTAGCACCCAATTCTTCATTTTCATAGGCATTATTAGCTGTTCCATGGTCATAATCTCTAAATGATATATCAGAAATTAAAGGTGAAAATCCTTTAGCTTCAATTTTATCTAAAATTTCAGTATAACAAGCTGTCATTTGTTCTATTTGCGCTTGTGTTAAGCTTGAATAAGGCCTAGATGATGTTACATTATTTCCTCCTAAATGGATAACACAAACTGTTTTAATGCCTGGTATGTTTTCAAAAGGAGCTAAGGCATCATCTATAAAAGCAGGATTTGAACCTTCAGAATAACTACATATGGTTTGACCAGAACCTGCATATCTGTAACCAGAAAATGTTTTACCTGGATAAGCTTCTTCTAAATCTGCTATAAAACCATCCATAGCAGCAGGGAAAAATGCACCTTGCATAATTGATGCACCCATAATTATAAAGCGTACACCTGTAATTTCTTCAACTTGATTGGTTTTAAATGTCTCTATATTACTATCAAGTGATTCATTGTTAGCACCATCTATAGCACGTATTGTAATATTATAAATGGTGTTTTCTGTTAGTCCTGTTAGGGTGTAATTTGTAATATTACCTAAAGATGTAACTAAAATTTGACCATTATTATATAAAATATAATCAACAACGCCCACATTATCAGTGGCAGCTGTCCAAGATAAGTCTACGGTGGTATAACTCACATTAGTAGCCACTAAATCTAGGGGGGCTGTAGGGTTTTCAGTGTCAGGTACTGTAGGCTCCTCATCTAATGCGTAAAAATAATTTTGCGAAAAACTAGAGGATACAATAAATAAAAAGAGAAAAATTATTTGGTTTTTCATTGTCCCGAAATTATATAAGCATTAGCACCTGATTTTCTTAGTAAGCCAAAGCGCACATTTCCTACGCGGCTAGTAAATACAGCACTTCCAGCATCTGTATAATTTAAGGTTACACCAGATCCAGCAGTTACTGTTAAAATGGCACCATTATGTGCTTCTAGATTAACCGTATCGCCAATTTCCATAGCTGTAAAGTTAAATGGAATGGTTAAAGTAGCTGAGTTGCTGCAAGCTATGGTATTATTAATTTCGGCATTCGTAATAGTTCTAGATCCTGTTAATGATATGATAGCGGCTCTGTATGGTAAGGCATTAATTGTACCTGTGAAATTTTCAGCAGATTTTGCATGCAACGCATAAGGTACGCTTAAGAGTTGACTTAATCCAGTAATAGTATAATTAGAACTCCCAGTAAGATCAACTTGGGTTTCTACAAAATAAATACTACGTTCCCAAGGGATGCTACTAAAATTACCTTGCACACTATTTCCAGTACCTATTTCTAAAGACACTAAACCATTATTATTGGTTCTAACTGCATGAGTTTCTTCATAAACAACCGTTCCAGTAGTACTACCTTGACGGATAAGAATTTTTAAACTCACATTGGAACTAACAAGCAAGGTATTATCGGTTGCTCTGATAATCGCTTGATAACTCATTTTTTCTGGGGTTTGAGCAAACATAGAAAGTGAGCATGTTAAGCATACAAGAAAAGAAAATAGGTATTTCATGGTGTTATTTTTTTACAATTTTGATGGTTTTGAATAGTTTTTCTTTGATAAATACTTGAACTAAGTAAATAGAAGCACTCATATTACTTAAATCTATAGTGGTATGGGTTTGTTTTATTAAATTTTGTTTTAATAATTTACCTTGGTAATTATAAAGTTGATACGAGTTTAATTGACTGTTTAAATTGATGCCTTCAGCAGCTAAGGTAACATAATCCGTTGTAGGGTTTGGGTAAATTAACACATCAACTTGAGGGGTTACAGGTTCTATTGGAACATCAATATCTTCATTATTAGGTAGCTCTTCTAAATGATTTTGTCGAATACCTTGTGTAATACTATGACTATCAGCTTCAATATTGGAATAAAAAACTTGTCCGATGGAATAATTGAAAGAGCCATCATTACCTGATAAATCTGCACCTGTGGCGTTTATTGAATACATAAAATCATTATTTTGTCCATTAACATACAAAGTAGTAAATAATAGTATTAAAATGACTATGCAACTTTTTGTTAAGTAGGTTAGCTTCACGATTCTTAGGGGTTAAGTAGGTTAGAAGCAAAATTATTGAATAAAGAAATAATATCGATAAAAGTTTTGTTTTTTTCGATGAAATGCAATATTGGTGTTCGATGAAATGCAAATGTGAGAGCTAGCAAGATGATTTTTTTTTGGGTCAATATAAGTACGATAAGGTGTTAATTTTAGATGTTTACATTTTAAAAAAAATACAGACATTAATGTGGTGTTAAAATCGTCTTATGTTAGTTTAGAATTGACAAATATAAATTTTTATATAAAAGTCTAGTTCTCAATCACTAAACTTGTTAATAAGTAGGGGGTATTGTTGATAAATCCTATAGTTATCCTAGTAATTGCTAATTGTTTTACTCAATAAAGAGTCTTTGATTGGGATTTGTGAAAATGAACAACAGCTTATGAGCTTTTTTAAACAAAAAAAGTGCTAGCTATAAAATTAAATTTTATAGCTAGCACTTGGTTGGGGAGGTTAAGGATTTTAAAAAAATCTAGTGGCTATTTTTTTTAACACGTTTTTATTTAACAACAAACCTTTCAATACGCGTCCAGTCAGAGCCTTTAACTTCTAAAATATACAGGCCACTTTCCAAATCAGAAACTTTAAATAATTCAAAAGCCTGTCCTTTATTCATGCGTCTTGATCGTGTTTCAATCAGTTTACCTTCTATTGTGAAAATACTAATGTTTAAATCTCCTTGATGCGCATTGTCTACAAAAATATCTGCAGTTAATTTTTGATTTTTTCTTACTGGGTTGGGGTAAACCATCACTTTAGTTTGGAAAATCTCAAAATCGACTGCAACCTCATACGAGTAAATTTTTTCGCCTTGAGCCGTAATGCCAACAACACGGTAATATGATTTTCCAATAACAGGGTTGTAATCGTTACCCATATACCCTGATTGTTTATTTGATTTGATACTTGGTTGGTCATTAACCACGGTATAATGATGACCATCAACCGAGCGCTCAACTACATACATGTCAATACCCAGATCGTTAGCTGTTTCCCATTGAATGTCCACCATATGCGTATCATTTATAGTGGTTATATCTAAGAAAGTAAAAGGGGCTACTATCGCATCGTTAATTTTTGAAGCGATGGTATTTTGTAAGGTATCACAATAGGTAAACACAGCCCCAGCCCAATCGGCATGGTCATAGGCATTTGGTCCCATAGAATGAACCACCAGCGTCAATTGCGATAAGCCATTAATTGGCACTTCTACAAGTTGCGCATCATCAGTAGCGGTTAAGGTTTGGCTACGGAATAAAGACACGCCATCGCCTAATATTTCGAATTGAACACTTGCCAGACCACTAGAGACATTATCATCAATACCTATATACGATTTAAAAGATTGGTAATCACCGGTAGTTAGATCGTAAATAATTTGAGATTGCGCATGGGTTCCAATACCATGGGTAAAGGTTTGTCCATTAATGGTAAGAGGATTACCATTTAAGTTGGTATTTAATCTGGCAGTACTCCAGCCTTGTTGTGCAGAGACCCAGTTTAAATCACTAAGGTTAACTTCCGAAAGATTACATACAGGATCTGTAGGCGTTACATCGGTAGTTATTATAAGGGTATTACTAGGGGCGCTTTCAACACCATTAGCATCGGTTGCTGTTACAGTAAAGTTGTAAGTAGTATCTGCGGTGAGTCCAGAGACTTGGTATGTTAAGACATCTCCCAGCGTAGTTTCTAAAACACCATCTTTATAGATGTTATAATTAGTGATGGCTACATTACTAGTTGAAGCGGTCCAAGATAAGTCAACCGTGGTATCCGATTGTGCGATACTAGAAAGAGTTGGTATGGTAGGTTCAAGTATTTCAGAACAATAGGTAAACACAGCCCCAGCCCAATCGGCATGGTCATAGGCATTTGGTCCC
>JANQTJ010000045.1:46432-68054 GCA_030731745.1 Flaviramulus sp.
TACTCCAGCCTTGTTGTGCAGAGACCCAGTTTAAATCACTAAGGTTAACTTCCGATAAGCTATTGCAAGAATTGATGTTATTGAGTTGCCAGTTTTGATAATCAGCATTTTCATTGGTCCAACTTATAACAGCTTCGTTTTCTGATAAACTACCAGAATACACACTAAGATTTAAACCGTTGTAAACATTTATAATACGAAAATTGTCAGCATCTACTTCTTCAAAATACCACAATTGATGTTGTTTTCCATTCCAAGGTTCTTGAATAATATCCACGCCACGGTCTGTTCTTAAATCTCTGACTGAGAGTACCATGTTAGAATGTTTAGCCCTTATTTTATATTTTTTATTCCCCATGTTTTCAACCAGCCATTTAGAATGGTTTTCTTGATTTGAAGAAATTTGTACCACATTAGCATCATCGACGTTTGAAGCATTGGCAACAGCTAAAAACATAGTACTATGTCGAGCTTGTAAAGTATATTCACCGTCAGGTATGATTTTAGGGCCATTCGGATCCAGTCCGTCAATCCAGCCAATCAACTCATTGATATAATCTTCATCAACTAAATTTCTACCAATAGGCGGCATTTTATCACTTGATGTACTATTATCCCTCATAAATAACATGGAGTTGGCATGGTCTTGAGGTTTTACTATTTTATATCCTGGCAGGGAAGCATGACTCACTACATCTGCGTTAATCAATGCCTGATCATAAAGTGCAGTTAAGGCACGACCATCAAAGGCGCCCTCCACACCATTGGGCCTGTGACAATACGCACAATTGGAATCTATAAAAGATCGAATCTTCATTTCACTACTAGCGAGTTGAGAATTAATATGTGCGGATGCTGGTAAATCAGAAGTTGCACCAATATCTTGACTAAACATATTAAGATGATTCCATGTTTCTAACTGATTACTTTGGATACCAGTGGAAGGATACGTAAAGTTTTTATTTAATTGTCTTGTTTTTAAACCAAGTGAGTAGCCAGCTACACTGGAATGGCATTGCATACACTGCGATCTTGTTGGGAAATCCCAAGTTTGATTGGTTGAGCTTCCATCATTTTTTAAAACCGTATAAGTTTGAGATACTTGTTCGTCGATTCCAATTAAAAAGGCATCGGTTTGCTCGTTATTCCATTTGTAAGTTAGGCCATAAGCTTGATTATCTTCAGTGAAAATTAAAAACCGTGTTTCTAATTTGGTGATTTTAGAAGGGTCATTTGCATCGGTTGGTAATTCAAAATGTTTGATAGTAACAGTCCCAGCAGGAAACGACCAATTGTCTTCACTTTCAAAATCAATTTGTTCCAAAGCACTATCATGATTCCCATCATTTGGTAAAGCTATCCAACGTCTTTTTTTAGCACCATCCGACCAAAGGGGTGCATTTACATCATAAGGGATGATACCATCTACTGGGGTTAGGTTATCTAAATCGGAAAACACATTAAGATCAGATAATTTTTGTGGAGGATCTGGAATGCCACCTGTAGTAATGATTTTACGAATGACACCACCATCCTGCGCAGTGCCAAATAAATCTAATATATAAATGGTACCGCTAGAATCGACATAAAAAGACGAGATGCCATCTTTACTACCTACACCACTAACAGGGACTCTAAATAAAAAATTAACATCCCCTGTATTTTCTCCAGTTTTTGTTAAGGTCCAGACATCCTGTGTTTCATGATCGCCAAAAAAATATTTACCAAATAGCCCAGGATATTTGTTACTACGATATACAAAACCACCTATAACAGAACGTCCTATGGTGCGTCCGTATGCGTAGATAGGAGGTTGGTCGTTACCAATAATAGGGTCTGGTTTTGTTTTGGGACCTGCTTGATCGCCCTCCCTGTAGGGCCATTGTAAATTATCCCCTTTTTTTACCAGGGTAATTTCTTCTTTGGAAGCTTGTCCAACATCACCAATCCAAATATCACCTGTTGGTGGGTCGACTGTCATTCTATGCGGACTTCTGGTTCCAATGGCATAAAATTCCTCCAAAACACTACCATTAGGATCTAACCAAGGGTTATCATTAGGAATGTAATAGCCTTGGGTAAAGGATTGTGGCCAACCATTAGGGGGTGTTCCAGAGTTTAAAGGTTGTTTTCTAATAGGATGGCTAATGCTACCACCTCTTTGATCCACATCGATTCTTAAAACACCACCAAATAATAGACTATTGATTTGTTGCGTTACATCGTATGCATCATTTGAACCTCCTTCATCGCCTACAGACAGGTATAAAAAACCATCATTAGGACCAAAAAACATACCACCACCATTGTGCCAATCATTTTTGTCAAAAATATTAATGAGAATTTGCTCAGAAGAAGGATTGATAGCATTAGCACCTATTGGTAAGCTAAATCTAGATAAACGCATGTATCCGTTTACTACAGGGCTAGTATGGTCAGTTCCTTGCACAGGTGTATAGCGATAAAAAACATAGATAAATTCTGAATTTGGGGAACCTGATACGCCATATTCAGGATGTAAGACAACACTAAGCATACCACCATCTTGATAGTTTACCACATTATCAGATAAATCTAAAAGGAGTTGTTTTGAATTAGTGTTTTGATTATTAGTAAATTTCCAGATATGCCCCTGTAATCCAACTACTAAAAACTCATTACCGCCTGGTAACTCAGTCATATCTACAGGATCGATAAACGTTAAATTTGGAAAAGCATTTTCAACCGTATAACTTACTTCTTCAGCAGAAATACCTGTTGGTGTTAAACTAGGGAAAACACCATTTAAATAAGCGCCCATAGGCTTAGCTGAAAGAATTCCAGGACCATAAGTAATGCTTTTATATGAGAATACAAATAGTACAGCTAGTGTTAAACTTGTAATAAATATGGCTTTTTTATAAGTGAGAGTAAAGTTTTTCATGATAAACCTGTTTAGGGTAATCAAAAATAAACATAAACTGCTATGAACTAAATAAATACCCTTGAATAGCAACTATATTCGATGATTAACATGATTTTAACTTTTAAAAAAAAGGAATGTTTAATGGCTGAAAATTAAATCAGTTATGAAGTTGTTTTTATCCGATAAGAAGAAAAATTGAATCTCAAATGAGGCATATTTAATTTTGAAAACATGGATTTTCTTGGAAATACACTAAGTCTTGATGAAAGCAAGTTATTAAGAATTTATATCTAAATACCAATCATAAACCTTGCTGATTCCTGACTCCAAATCAATTTGATGCTTCCAACCTAAAGCGTGCAATTTGGATGGATCTGTCAATTTTTTCATAGTGCCATCTGGTTTAGAGGTATTAAAATAAAGTTCGCCCTCGTACCCAATGATGTCTTTAATTAAAAGCGCTAAGTTTTTTATAGAAATATCGATTCCTGTTCCTATATTGATGTGCGTGTTTCTAACTTCTTTAGGGTTAGCAATGCAATCTTCAAAGTTACGTTGTTCCATTAAAAAGACGCAGGCATCTGCCATATCTTCGCTCCATAAAAATTCGCGCATTGGCTTGCCACTGCCCCAAACCTCTAATTGAACCGTTTGGTTTGTTTTTTTGATGCCATATTTTTCCAGAATGGTAACTATTGATGCTTCTGAGGATTCACCGTTAATGCCTTCAATGGGCATGTTATTTAGATCTTTTATTATGGTTTCCCAATGGTTTTCTTGTAGTGCTTTACCTAAATGAATTTTTCTAATTAAAGCAGGTAATACATGGGATTTTTCTAAGTTAAAATTATCGTTTGGCCCATATAAATTGGTCGGCATCACAGATATAAAATTGGTACCATACTGCAAATTATAACTTTCACACATTTTAATGCCTGCAATTTTGGCAATGGCGTAAGGCTCGTTAGTATATTCTAATATATCTGTAAGTAAATAGTCCTCTTTCATGGGTTGTGGACAATTTTTAGGATAGATACAAGTGCTTCCTAAAAACATCATTTTTTTTACGCCATGAAGATAACTTTGATGAATCACGTTATTTTGAATGCAAAGATTCTCATATATAAAATCGGCACGATAGGTGTTATTAGCAACAATACCACCCACTTTAGCAGCTGCTAAAAAAACATAGTCTGGTTTTTCAGTGGCAAAAAAACTGGCTACAGCATGACTATTTGTAAGGTCTAATTCGTTGTGAGTACGTGTGATGAAATTTTTATAACCTCTGTTTTCAAGGTTTTTTAAAATAGCACTACCTACCAAGCCTCTATGGCCAGCAATGTATATTTTTGAATTTTTTTCCATAAAAGTTTGGCAAATTACATAAGTTTTTTCTTCAGTTAGCCTTTGTAAATTTACTCAGCTTGTGTTAAAACGTCGTGTCCACCTTTTAGTAAATCAACATCTCTTTTCATTATTTTTACGTCTGATTCCATCATGTCTTTAACCAAATCTGCTAGATCATATTCAGGAATCCAGCCTAACTTTTCTTTAGCTTTTGTAGGGTCACCAATTAATAAATCAACTTCGGTAGGACGGAAGTAGGAAGGGTCTATCGATAGTACTTCTTTGCCAATTTCTAATTTAAAATCTGAATGGTTGCAAGCCGTTACATAGGCTTTTTCATCGACACCGTCCCCTTTAAATTCCAGTTCGATACCTACTTCTCCGAATGCCATACGAACAAAATCACGAACTGTTGTGGTTACACCAGTGGCAATGACCCAATCCTCAGCTTTATCAGCTTGTAAAATCATCCACATCATTCTGACGTAATCTTTAGCATGGCCCCAATCACGTTTAGCTTCCAGATTCCCTAAAAATATTTTTTCTTGTAATCCAAGTGCTATTTTAGCAACAGCTCTTGTAATTTTCCGGGTCACGAAAGTTTCACCTCTTCGTGGGGATTCATGATTGAACAAAATACCATTACAAGCAAACATATCATAAGCTTCACGGTAGTTTTTAGTAATCCAAAAACCATATATTTTTGCCACACCATAAGGCGAACGAGGATAAAAGGGTGAATTTTCATCATAAAAACCCCTTTCATTTTTGTTTTCGGGTAAACCACCATATAACTCTGAAGTAGATGCTTGATAAATTCTAGTTTTCTTTTCTAATCCTAAAATTCGAATCGCTTCCAGTATTCTTAAAGTGCCTAATCCATCAACATTGCCTACATATTCAGGGGTGTCAAATGACACTTTCACGTGAGACATGGCTCCTAAATTATAAATTTCATCGGGTTGACACTCTTGTATAATACGCGTTAGATTAAGGGAGTCTGTTAAATCACCATAATGTAACTTAAGTCTTTGATTGGAATCGTGGGGATCTTGATATAAATGATCAATGCGATCGGTATTAAAAAGTGATGAGCGTCTTTTAATACCATGAACCATATACCCTTTTTCTAATAATAATTCAGCTAAATAAGAACCATCCTGTCCAGTAATTCCTGTAATTAATGCTACTTTCATATATTTTAAAATGTGTAATTATTTTATACCTTTTTTAACTTGTCATTCAAAAAAATGTAAATATAAAATTTATTGAAGTTTGCTAAACTTGGATAAAAATAGGGCAATAAATTAGTTTACAAAAACCAACTAGGGTAAAGTTTAAAAAAAATAGTTAATGTGTATAAAATGGTCCTTAAATAAAGGATTTAATAATTAAAGTTCAGATTTTCATTAAAGTATAAATGCCACTTAGTCAAATCTGTGAACTTATAATAAGCCTTTTTTCAGGGTATTTAATCGATAAAATAGTAATTATTTAAAAGCATAACGTCAATTTGTTAAATAACAACGAATAGAAAGTTTAATTAAGCTTCAATTTTGAATAATATTTTATATTTAAACAATATTTTAAAAATCCATGCTCTTTAAAGCCTCAGACTTTAACTTGTTCATACCAATTTATTTGTTTGTAACATTTAAAACGAATTTATTAACGACAATTTTAATTTTTGATGCCCTGGTGTATGCGAATCTTATAATGGAAAAATTAAAAAACAAGAATTACTTGTTCGTATAAAGACTATTTGAAATAAATGACCACATCAGAAAGTAACAAACGCATCGCCAAAAATACAGCCCTTCTCTATGTGCGTATGCTATTCACAATGGGTGTTGGTTTTTACACGTCTAGAATTATTTTAGATGCGCTTGGTTTTGTAGATTATGGTATTTACAATGTGGTAGGAGGTATAGTATCCACGCTTTCAGTACTCAATGGTTCTATGGCAGGTGCAACACAACGCTGGATAACCATTGCTTTAGGAAAAGAAAATCTTGAGTATTTAAAAAAGGTTTTTACAATCGGAGTCACAGCACAAGTTATTATTGCGGTTCTGGTGTTTTTGATTATCGAAACGGTTGGCTTATGGTATTTGTATACCTACGCTGTAATTCCCGAGGACCGTATGCAAGCTAGTTTTTGGGTTTTTCAGATATCGATGATAACCATGGTCTTGAGTATTTTAAATGTGCCATTTATGGGAGCGATAATGGCACACGAAAAAATGGGAGCCTTTGCTGTGTTTTCTATTGTGGATGTGGTTATGAAACTGGTTATTTGTTATGCAGTTTATGCAACAACTACAGACAAATTAATTGTATATGCGGTATTGTTAATGTTAACTTACCTCATTAATTTTTTTATTCAACAAATATATTGTTACAAGAAGTTTGAAGAAGCCCGATTTAAATTAGGTTGGGACAAAGATATTTTAAAACAGATGTGGTCTTTGGCCTTTTGGTCTATGTCTGGTAACATTGCCTATGTAGGTTATACACAAGGGATAACCTTGTTAATCAATTTGTTTTTTGGTCCCGCTATGAATGCAGCAGCGTCTATAGCGAGTCAAGCTGGTAATATCATCAATCAATTTAGTAGTAATTTTCAAACCGCCATGAACCCGCAAATCACAAAAAACTATGCGAAAGAGCAATTTAAAGAGATGCATGATTTGGTTTTTAGATCTGCCAAGTTTTCCTATTTTTTGATGTTGATTTTTGTGGTACCGCTATTTTTTGAAGCTAATTTATTATTAAGCCTGTGGTTAAAAGAGGTGCCTGCACATTCGGTATATTTTATGCGCTTAGGGCTCTTTATTTCCATGTTTATGGCGGTCCGTAATCCGCTAATTGTTTCCGCACAGGCCAATGGCGATTTAAAAAAATATCAGTTTGTGGTGATTCCTATTCTATTAATGGTAACGCCTGTAAGTTATGTTATTCTAAAACTTGGAGGCATCCCAGAAACAACCTCTTATGTGATGCTCGTGATTATTATCATGGCCGTATTTGCAAGTGCCTACATGTTGCGAGATATGATTTATTTAGATTTCATGGATTTTGTAAAACGCGTGATGTTCAAAATTTTCTTAGTGACTATAGGGGCATTTTGTTTGCCAACAGTAGTTTATTTACTGATGGATGAAGGTGTTTTACGTTTTTTTATATTGGGTACTTTAGCTACATTATCATGCGTGATAAGTATTTATAAAATTGGTTTAACAAGTTCTGAGCGTAGTTTTGTAATAAATATGATGATGTCAAAAATTAGTAAGAAATCAAAATTTAATGAATAAGATAAAACAAGTTTTTAAAGCCTTAACTGAAAAACGGATTAAGTATCTATTTTGGGGTTCAAAAGTGACTATTGAACAAGGTGGTATTTTTAAATTAGGAAAAAATGTACACATAAAAAATAGTAATATTTACGTAAAGAAAGGTGATTCTTTAACTATCGGAGATAACACGCAGATAAAAAATACTTCTATTAGTATGATAGTAGGAGAGAAAAGTGAAATTAGTATAGGTAATCATTGTACTATTGAAGCTTTTAATTTGAGTCTAATCAACGGTATTATTCGAATTGGAGACTACAATTTGCTCCAAAAAGGAAGTAAAGTAGTTAAACCGCATTTTGATGTGCATGGAGATTTAGTCATTGGAAACTATAACCGTTTACGATGCGATATTTGGATTAGATTTCATGGTAAAGTAGAAATTGGTTCTCGTAATGCCATTAATGAAGGTACAGAAATTAGAAGTGATGAATCGATTAAAATTGGCGATTATAACCAAATATCTTACGATTGTGTGTTTTGGGATACAACTACCCACAATATGTACAAGGCAGACGAACGCAGAGCGATAACAGATAATCAATACCCAGATTTTGGATTGGAATTTGAAAAACCGAAAACGGCACCAATTTCTATTGGAAATGATTGTTGGATAGGAAAGGGTGTTTCTGTTTTAAAAGGGACCAATGTGGGTAATAAATGTATAGTTGGTTATGGAGCCTTATTAAGTAATGTCTCCATAGGTGATAACAAAACGCTATTTAATCAGCCTAATTTAAAAATAATTGATAATCAATTGTAAATTATTATGCGTGTTCATTGGGTTTCATATATAGAAAAAATTGCATTTCCTGTATTACATGCAGCTGCTGAAGATGGTTTAAAAGCAACCATGCCTGTTTATAAAGACAGAAGTGAATTTCAGTATTTGGAAGCCATCGGTCGAATTGTTTGTGGGATAGCGCCTTGGTTGAATTTATTAAATGATGAGTCTCAAGAAGCTAGACTTCGCAAATCCTATACGACACTTACAATTAAGGCTATCAGTCATCTTGTAAATCCAAAATCAGCAGATTATGTAGATTTTGGTTCTGGATTACAAGCTTTGGTGGATGCCGCCTATTTGTCGCAAGGACTCTTGAGAGCACCTAATTTATGGAACGCTTTAGGTGAAGAAGTACAAAATAAATTGGTATGTGAAATAAAAAAGACCCGTAAGTTTAAACCTCCAAAAAATAATTGGTTATTGTTTGCCTCTATGATAGAAGCTTTTTTATGGTATTACGATGATGACTGTGATAAAAACAGATTGCATTATGGTGTTAAAAAATTCGTTAAATGTTATTATATCGGTGATGGTTTTTATGGAGATGGTTTTGATTTAAGTGTGGATCATTACAACAGTTTTGTAATCCATCCCATGCTAACGGATATTTTAGAGATCATGAAAAAGCAAGAATTTAAAAAGACAAATTTATACTTAGCAAAACAAATACCAAGGTACCAGCGCTATGTTGAAATTCTAGAACGTATGATTTCACCCGAAGGTGCTTATCCACTATTTGGTAGAACATTAATTTGCAGGTTTGGGACGTTTCATGCTTTGGCTCAGGGTGCTTTTTTAGGATTACTTCCAAAAAACATGGGTGCATCACAAGTAAGATGCGCTTTAAATGCGGTTTTAAAACGGCATATGGAAACGGATGATAATTTTGATTCCAATGGTTTTTTAACAGTAGGTTTTAATGGTGTACAGAATAGTATGGCAGAATCTTATGTATCTTCAGGAAGTCCATACCATTGCTCAACCATATTTTTACCTTTAGGATTAGATAAGCAACATCCTTTTTGGAAAGATGAAGATTTGGAATGGACTGCTTTAAAAGCGTTTAACGGACATGAATTTATGCCTGATAAATCATATCATGAGACAAATGTTACAAAAGATTTTTTTATGTTATTAGTTTACAAATATCAATCAGGTTTGAGGAAAATTAAAAATTCATTTAAATTTAAATGATTTCTTAGTATTGTAAATTACTATTAGTTTCCAGATCAACATATTTAAATAAACCTCCTATTTATAAGAGAAACAATTCATATTTATTTAAGCTATAATTTATTTTTAATATTATTTTTGGGTGAAGCAGTATTCATGTTAATCGATTTGGTAATAGTAAGCGTCTAAAATAAAGAGGTTGTTATTTTTTCAATCAAATTAAATTAGTTGGGTAATAAAGCCATCAATTCATCTAATTGATTAGGTAAATGATATGCCTTTAAGTTATCTGAAAAAGTTGAGTTTTCCTCGTATGCGATAGCTCCCATATAATTTCTGTTAATCTCAAAACCTTGTATATTCCAGTTTTTATTTGTTTCTAAGATGGAAGTGTCTAGAGGATGTAAGCCAACTAAACTGGATATGTTATAAAAATCATCATCAATACCTTTACCAATGGCTTTTACAAAAGATTCTTTACGAGTCCATAAACTATAAAAAGCATGTTTTTTATCATGAGCATTTTTAATAAATGTGAGTTCCTCAAAATTACATATGAATTCAAGTCCATTCATAAAATCATAATCCGGATTAATAAATTCAATATCGATACCTACGAGACTATTTGAGATGGCAATAAGACCATAATCTTGAGAATGACTGACATTAAAATAGGTTGAGGGATGAGATGATAAATAAGGTTTTTTGTTTTTATGATAATCAAGGTTTATTTCTGAAATATTTGCTTGTGTGTGAATAGATAAAACGACCTTTAACAAGCTTCTGCAAATTATAAAACGAGATTTATCTTTTTCTTTATGATAGCGTTTTGCTCTTTCAGTTTCTTTAGAATCCAAAAAATGTGATAATGCATCTAAAATTTCTATGTAATCTGGTATAAAAATTTTATAAATTATAGTCGCGTTAGTTTCTTTGTTGGAATAATTCAAGCCAACGTACTCACAATTTTTGAATAAATCATTTTCAAAGCCAATTAACACACTAGTATTTTGTGATTTAATGATCTTCATTTAATGATTTAACTAGATGTTCTGCAATTATCTTATCATTTGGAGGTGAGAAAAGTGTGTTGTGATCACCAGGAGTTTCATGAATTGTAATACCACCTAGACTAATATCTTTCCATCCAAGATATTCTGGGTCATGCATATAGTGATTTGGTTTTTCAACTCTAAATAAATCTATTTTCAGATTGGAAGGTGTTATTTGATACTTATGATAGGCAATGGCATTCATTTTATCCAATTTTTCTGGGTTTTTATACTGGATGATTTTATGATCTTTAGTCGATTTTAGTATAGTGGCTTTATTTAAAAATTTATCTTTTTTATTTTTAAAGCGTTGTATTAATTCTTCTTTGCTTTTCAGCATATTTAAAGCCACAAAACAAATATTAGCCAGATAATTATAATGTCCTATTAATTTTTTTAATAAAAATGATTTTTTAAGCAAATTTTGACTGAGATAAGTATCAAAAATAGCAATCATTTTTATTTTCTTGCCTTGTTCAGTTAATTGCTTACCCATTTCATAAGCTATGAGACCTCCAAATGAGTAACCTGCTAATGCATAAGGACCATTAGGGTTTACTTTAGTAATAGACTCGATGTAATGTGATGCTATATCTTCTATAGTGCCTAAAGGCTCATCTATACCATTTAAACCTTTAGCTTGTAAACCGTATACCGGTTGGTCATTAGGTAAATGTTTTGCTAAGGCATTAAAAATCATAACATTCATGCCAGCTCCGTGAACAATAAATAAGGGTGTTTTGTTACCTTCAGGTTTTATAGCTACTAAAGAATCCCAAGTAATAAATTGGTTGTCCATATTTAATAATTGAGCCATTTTTTCGATGGTAGAATATTCAAATAAAGACGAAAGGGGTAACCTTTTTCCAGTTTTCTCTTCTATCAGCGTCATAACTTTTACACCAACTAAAGAGTGGCCTCCTAATTCAAAAAAATCACTAAAAATATCTAATTTCTCAGTTTTCAAACATTGCTCCCAAATTTCAGCGACTATTTTTTCTGGATTGGTTCGAGGCGCTGTATAATTTGGCAGGGTGTTATTCGAACGTTCAGGTTTTGTTAATGCTTTTCTGTCTAATTTGCCATTTAGGGTTGTAGGTAAACTATCTAAAAAATTAAATTCTTGAGGAATTAAGTGATTAGGTAGATTAACTTTTAAGGCATTTTTTAATTGAGTTTTTAAATCCTTTGTTGTGTCTATTGATTTATTTAGTACCACAAAAGCTACTAAATGATTTTCATTTGCTATTATAGCTGCAGATTGGACATCATCTAATAAAGTGAGTGCTTGCTCAACTTCTCCTAATTCTATTCTGTGCCCTCTAATTTTCACTTGTTGATCAGCACGTCCTAAACATTGTACTTCTCCATTTGACAATAATTTACCTAAATCTCCAGTTTTATATAGTGTTTTGCTTGTTTGATTTTTTGAAAAAGGATCTGAAATAAATTTTTCCAGAGTTAAGGCTTCTCGTTTCCAATAGCCCAAGGCTACGCCATCACCCGCGATGGCTATTTCGCCAATAGAACCAGGTTTTACAAGTTGATTTTCTTCATTTATGATATATAGTTGCGTATTGGCAATAGGTTTTCCAATAGTGATTAAAGTATCTTCTGGAAGAATTTGCTTAATTGCCGACCAAATAGTTGTTTCAGTAGGTCCGTAAACATTCCATAAGGTATCACATTTTGATAATATGAGTCGCGATAAGTTTAGGGGTAGCGCTTCTCCACCACAAATAGCTTTTAATTTTAAAGGTTGTTCCCAACCAGAATCCATAAGCATTTGCCAGGTAGTTGGAGTGGCTTGAAGCATACTGATGGATTTATTTTTTAATATATCTAATAATAAACGACCATCTCTAGCAGTTTCATCGTCTGCTAATACAAGGGTAGCACCTTTGAGAAGTGGTAAAAATAATTCAAGACCTGCTATATCAAATGAAATAGTTGTAATGGAAAGTAACCTATCCGTTTCAGTAATACCTGGTTCAATTGCCATACTTGTTAAAAAGTTAACCAGATTCTTGTGAGTTACTGATACGCCTTTTGGTTTACCTGTAGATCCAGAGGTATAAAGGATATAGGCAATAGATTCTTGATTAATCGAAATATTAAGAGGCTCAGTAGCGTTTGGATCGATTGAAGATATAACATCCTCTATTTTAAATTTAACAATCTCGTTTGGAAACGCATTGGTTAAACTGGAAGTGGTTACTAGAAATTTAGCATCCGAATCCTCTAACATGAATTCTAATCTAGATTGTGGGTAACTAGGATCGAGTGGAATATAAGCAGCACCACACTGCATAATTGCTAAAAGCACAGGAACGAGTTCTGGACATCTAGGTAATGAAACCGCAACAAAATTACCTGGTAATAAGCCTTTTTTTGTAAAATAATGAGCTATTTGATTAGCTTGTTTTTGTAATGCTTCGTAACTAACTTTAGTATCTTTAAACTCTAGAGCTATTTTATTTGATGATGTTTGAACTTGATTTTGTATTAAGCTATGTAAACTTTCATTAGGATAATTAGCCTTTGTGTTGTTTAGGTCTTGATAATCAGGCAAGTAATCATTAATGATAATATTAGAAATCGACTCTGTAGGATTTAAAACAATACGCTCAATAACCTTTTCAAAAGTAAACATCATTTGCTGAATAGTTTCAGCTTTGAAAAGTGTCTTATTATAGGACCATTCAAAAACTAAATCATGTTCAGTGCCACTAGCATTTAAGAAAATTTCAAAAATCTCATAGACTCTTGGGTTGCTTATTAATTCATAAGATAAATCATGAAAAGCTACACCATCAGTCATTCCTAAATCAATATTAAACATAACAGGTACTAAAGGCACTCTTGATGGGTCTCTAGGAATTGAAAGTTTTTTTAATAATTGTCCAAAGCTTAGTTGTTGATGGTCGTAAGCATCAAAAAGATTTGAGTTTTTCTGTTTCAAATAGTCTTGAAAAGACAGCTTATTTTTTAATTTAGATCTTAAAGGCAATAGGTTTACGCAATGACCAATTAAATTTGTCATACCTGTTACAGATTGTCCAGCAGAAGGAAGTCCTACAACAATGTCGTTTTGATTTGTAATTTTGAAAAGAAATATATCAAAAGCAGCTAAAAGTGTAGTAACTAAACCACATTTAGATTCTAATCCTACCTTTTTTAAATCATTTAATAAATTTTGATTTAAAGATAAATCTAGACGCTTACATTGATAATTCCGCAATTTAGGATAAGGGAAATCAGTAGGTAAAGTCATTTGTGGAACAGATTCTTTAAACTGATTTAGCCAAAAACTTTCAATGTTATGATACTTTTCACTTTCAATAAGTTCGAGTTCCTCATCTGCATAATCACAAAAACTTTCAGCTACTTTAAGATTTACTGGTTTGTTTTGTGAGATTGAAGAATAAACGGCACCCAATTCTTGAAGCATGATTCCCATGGACCAGCCATCGCAAATAATATGATGCGCGGTTAATATCAACCGATATTCAAATTCTGAAATTTTAATTAAACAAGCAATAAATAAAGGGCCTTGAGTTAAATTAAAAATGTGTTTTGCATCATTTTCGATATAACTTATTATTTCAACGTTTTGGTCTTCATTCGAAAAATGAGATAAATCTTTATGTTTTAAAGGAATATTAATATTTTTAAAAACCGTCATGAAACGTCCGTCTGGACTAAAAACCGAGCGTAGAGATTCATGTCTATTTACAATTTCATTTAAAGCCTTCTCTAAAGCTGAAAAGATAATTTTCCCGGTTAATTTGAGTGAAATGGACTCATTGTAAGCTCTATTAGCATCTTCGCCTCCAAGAACACAGGCTATCCAAATTTCTTCTTGAGCCTGAGTTATTTGAATTACTTTCTCAATTTCAGGACCAGCAAATGGGTTAAATTTATTATCTTTTAACGTAGTTTCGGTTGGTTGTATCATTACTTAAACTATTGATTTACTGACAATTCTATTTTATAAATTTCAATTTAAATTGGTAATTTACAGTATACTAATATAGTATTTTTATAAACTTATTTTTTCATAAGTTTCATTGTTATCAGCCTTTTTAATAAACCAAGCAGGATTTCCTTCTTCATCAATACCTAAACGTGCGTTTGGTACTGGAGGTTTATTGAGAGTACTTGAACTTTTTTTAATAATGTTTTTATCAACGTTAGTTTTCATTTCAAAATCAAAAAACTCAAATTCAATCATGTTATCTATAGCTTCAAATATAGATGATATAATTTTTTTTATGTCTTCTTGATTGAAGGCTACTGTTAAAAAACAAGGAAAACCATCCCAAATATGAATACCTTTTTCTCTTAAGATGACAAATAATAGTTCTGAGTATGGTATATCTTTAGTAAATTTTAATCGCCATAAAGAACCAAAATAAGTTACTTCTAGTGGAAGTTTTCTATTTTTAAATACAATATTTAACTCGGAAGCAAAATCTTCTATCATTTTAGATAGATTTTTTTGAAGTTCTGGCCCCTTTCCTTTCATGTATAATAAGGATGCTTTTGCTGATGCTAGTGCTAGTGGATGGCGCACAAATGTGCCTGCAAAATAGGTAACACCAACTTCTGGATACGAATCGTCATCATAATTCCAAAAACCACCATCAAGGGCATCCATATATTCTTTTTTACCTAAAATAGCTCCTATGGGCATGCCGCCTCCAATAACTTTTCCGTAGGTAGCGAGATCTGCTTTAATACCAAATAAAGCTTGTGCGCCACCTGGATGCATTCTAAAACCTGTAATAACTTCATCAAAAATAAATGCTGTATTAGAGTTTATAGTTATTTCTCTCACTTCTTTTAAGAATTCGATTGGCTGAAATTCTGGTCTACGACTCTGCACTGGTTCTACAATAACTGCAGCAAGTTCATTTGCTCTTTCTCTAATAATACTTAGACTTTCTTGAGTACCATATTCAAGTATGAGCATATTTTTAACTGCTTCAGGCATAATACCAGCCGCAGCAGGAAAGGTTATCATTTTTCTGGATCCTCTAACTAACCCCTCATCATTGATGCCGTGGTAAGCTCCAGAAAAAGCAACAATTAAAGAACGTCCGGTAACTGTTCTGGCAATTCGCATGGCGCCTAAAACAGCTTCCGAACCAGTGTTGCAAACAGCGGCTCTATCATGTCCTGTAAATTCACATAACAGTTCACAAACTTCACCTGCTAGCGGGTGCTGAGGTCCAACTTCAAAACCACTTTCTATTTGTTTATGAAGCACCTCTTTCATAAAATCAGGTTGGTGTCCAAACATACACGAACCAAAACCGTTTAGGGCATCTATATATTCATTACCATCCAAGTCCCAAAGCCTATTACCTGATGATTTCTCTATAACTAATGGATATACAAGATCTTTAGTTGCAGGTTTAAATCCAGTAACAACTCTTGGGTCTGCCATTTTAGCCCGATGTTTTTGGGTATAATTTTTACTGCCCATAGTTTTTTGGTTATACCGTTTGGTAAGGGCTTTTAAAAACTCAATTTGTTTTGGATTCAACTCGGTTGATTGTTTTTCAATTTTTGGTGAAGCTCCAAAAGGTTTTTTATGCTCGATTTTTTCTTCCTCAGATAGTATATTGTTATGAATATTTTTATCAGAATCTATCTTTGGAGTAATTAAATCAGTTAGGGCAGTTGTATTAATTTGATGAGATACGTTTCCATTATTTCCTATACCTTGCATTAACTCTACTTGTTTTCCTAAAAGTTGTAATTGTTGTGCAATCAGGTTAAGCGCACTATTATTTTGATTATTTGGAACAGAAATATTATGGTTCAATGTAGAATTAACTTGCTGGTTATTAGAGATATTCTGTACTGGTGTTTCAACTTTTAAAGGTGCAAACATATGCTCAGGTAGCGTTTCATCTAAATAATTTGCTAACAATTCTGGTGAACTAAATTCTTCATTAAGTTGACGGAAAGAAATAGGTATGTTAAATTCCTTTTTACAAGTAATAGCAATTTGGGTAAGAATAAGTGAGTCTACACCAAGTTCAATAAAACTATAATTAACGTCTGATTCTTCAATGTCTATTCCTGAAGCATTTGAAATTAATTCAGAAATCTTATTTAAGATAATAGGTTTTCTCATAGGTTTGGTAAAGTTTGTGTTTTCAAGTAACTCATTATTAACAGAAGTTAGGGGAGTTGTTGAAATATTTGTTTCGGTGTTTGAGTAATTTTTTATTTTAATGGGTTCAATCCAACAAGGTTTTCTATCAAAAACATACGTTGGTAATTTGATCTTTTGTCTGTGTTGGCCGTTGTAATATGCCTTCCAGTCTGGTTCTAAGCCATGTATCCAGAGTTGTCCTAATGTATTTAAAAGCTCAGGATAAGCGTCTTCATCTGTTTTTGGAATGGCTAAACTTGAAAGAACTACCATTGATTTTGAAGCCCCTTTTTGATGAGCCATTGTAGTTAATGCTTTTCCTGGTCCTACTTCTAATAATATACCTTCTTCTAACTTTAAAATGGTATCCATAGCGGCAGAAAATTGAACGGTTGCTCGCAAATGATTTGTCCAGTAATTAACATCCTTGGCTTCTGTATTTGTTAACCATGTACCCGTAACCGTGGATATTATTGGCATTTTAGGAGCATGTAAACTTATTTTTTCAACCTCATTTTTAAACGTTTCCAAAATAGGATTCATCATTGTGGAATGAAACGCATGACTTGTAGCTAATAATCTATTAGGGATATCTTTTTCTTGTTGTTCTAATACTTTAATAAAATCTTGAATATGAGAATCTAACCCAGAAACGACACATAAACTATGTGAATTTACAGCGGCTATTGATAGGTTACTTGGAAGTAATTTTACTAATTCTACTTCTGGTAACCTAACAGAAAGCATACTGCCTTTTGGCAGTTCACTCACAAGTTTCCCGCGTGTCGCTATTAATGTTAGGGCATCTTCTAAACTAAATACGCCGGCTAAATGAGCGCCAACAAACTCACCAATGCTATGACCACAAAACACGGTTGGTTTAATACCCCAACTCATCCAAAGTTTAGCTAAAGCATATTCAATTACAAAAATAGCAGGTTGTGTAAATTTGGTGTCTTTTAATTTATTTTCAGCTTCGGTCGAATTAGTTTCTGGAAAAATTATGTCTCTAATATCAAGTTTAAATTTTTTAATTAGAAATTCATGGCAAATATTAAAAGCCTCACGAAATACATTTTCATATTCATACAATGCTTTTCCCATGTGTAAGTATTGAGAACCTTGTCCTGGAAATAGAAAAACAACTTCGTTAGGTACTGATTTTAGTTTATTGGTATTTTGAGAACTATTTTTGAAATTTATAAGTTTATCTGAAACCTCGCCGTTATCAAACCCTAAAATAAAATTTCTATAATTAAAACTTTCTTTGGTTAGTTTTAAAGTGTAAGCTACGTCAGCAAGTGATAATGATGTGTTCTTCTTTATATGTTTACCAAGTTCAATACTAAATTTGTTTAGACTATTTTCTGTTTTAGCTGACCATGGTAATAATTGTAAAGGACGTTTAAAGTTTGATGATTTAACTTCATTCATTACATATTCCTCAAGAACAATATGAACATTTGTGCCACCAACACCAAATGAACTTACGCCTGCTAGTCTAGAGCCTTTTTCAACATTCCAATTTCTTAATTCAGTATTAACAAAAAATGGACTATTTACAAAATCTATTGCAGGATTAGGCTTTTTAAAACCTAGTGATGGTGGAATTTTTTTATAATTTAAAGCCAAAACAGTTTTTATTAATCCAGCTACTCCAGCGGCAGCTGTTAAGTGTCCCATATTGCTTTTAATAGAACCGATAGCACAGTAGTTTTTTATTTTTTGTTCTCCAAAGGCAGTATGTAAACCTTCCATTTCAATAGGGTCTCCAATGGGAGTTGCAGTTCCATGGGCTTCTATATAACTAATGTTAGAAGGAGAAACTTTTGCGTCTTTGATAGCCTTTTTTATAGCATCTGCTTGCCCTTCAACACTAGGAGCTGAAAAACTTCCTTTATTTCCACCATCATTATTTATTCCAATACCTTTGATTAAACCATATATATAGTCACCATCTTTTTTAGCAGCTTCTAGATTTTTTAGTAAAACAACGCCAGCACCATCACTAAAAACAGTGCCTTTAGCTTCAGTATCAAAAGTTCTGCAATGGCCATCTGAACTTAACATGGAGCCTTCTTCATAAAGATGACCACTATTAATTGGAGCAGTAATACTTGATCCTCCTGATAAAGCCACATCACAGTGACCATTTCTTATGGCTTCAACAGCTTCGGCAATCGCAAGAAGAGATGTAGAACATGCCGAATGAATACTCACAGCAGGTCCTTTTAAATTTAAGTGATAAGACGTGCGAGATGAAACAAAATCTTTTTCATTTACGGTAGTTACTTGTGTTTGTCCAATTTGATTTATTAATTCTGAATTTGGTAGAATATTATTTTTATAGTATGTATTAGTACCTGTGCCAGCATAAACACCTATAGAGCCTTTATAATGTTTAGGTAAATATCCAGTTTGTTCCAAAGTTTCCCAAGCAATTTCCAAGAAAAGACGTTGTTGAGGATCCATGGCCTCAGCAAGTCTAGGATTTATTCCAAAAAACTTAGCATCAAACTCTTTAGCAGCAGGAATAATACCTCTCGCCCCAACATATAGAGGGTTGTTTCTTAAAGTTTCAGGAATAGATTTATCAAGTTCTTCAGGTTTGAAAAATGAAATAGTTTCTTTACCGTTACTCAGAACTTCCCATAATTCTTCTACGGTATTAGCTCCTGGGAATCTACCAGACATACCAATAATTGCAACATCTTGAGAAATTACTTTTTGAGTTGAATTAGAATCATCTATGGCATGTTTTGTTTCCAAATCTTGTTCCAAAAATTGAGATAAAGAAGCTATAGTTGGATATTGATAAATTTTAGTTACACCTAATTTTAATTTAAGGTTTTGTCTCAT
Organism: Flaviramulus sp.; assembly: GCA_030731745.1. Taxonomy (GTDB): domain Bacteria; phylum Bacteroidota; class Bacteroidia; order Flavobacteriales; family Flavobacteriaceae; genus JANQTJ01. The sequence continues at coordinate 66,077 of JANQTJ010000045.1, forward strand.
TATTGTGACAACTTTTTGAGTTAAGAGTGAAGTACCACCCATTTCAAAAAAATTATCATCAATGCCAACTTGCGGAATTTGTAGAGATTCTATCCAAATTTTTTGTATGCTTTTTTCTAACTCAGTTCTTGGTTTTCTATATGGTACAGCCGAATCTGGTCTTTTATATTCCGGAATTGGTAAATTCTTCAAATCTATTTTTCCACTTGAAGTTATTGGAAACTCATCAACCCACATAAAGATAGAAGGTATAAAATATTCGGGAAGTATAGCTTCAAGTTGATTACGAATAATTTTTGAATCTTGATTGCTGTCAGATTGCATATAAGCAACTAATTTTGGTTCAGTTCCAAAATAATCACTTACAATAACAGCAGTTTTTTTTATTTGAGGTATATTATTTATTGCAGATTCTATCTCTCCTAATTCAATACGATGACCTCGAATTTTAACTTGGTTATCTATTCTACCAAGACATTGTACTTGTCCATTTGGTAGTAATTTTCCTAAATCTCCCGATAAGTACATTTTATCTACATTATCCTCAGTAAAATGATTATCTATAAAACGTTCTTCGTTTAATTGGTGTCTATTTAAGTAGCCTAACGATACACAATCACCACTAATAACAATTTCACCAACTTCACCTAAATTTACTGGTTTTCTATTGTTATCTAGTAAATATATTGTTGTGTTAGCAATGGGTAAACCAACAGCAATTTGGTCATCATTTTTTGTTACTTTAGTTAGTAATGCGCAAACAGTCGTTTCAGTAGGGCCATATAAATTCCAAAGCTCGTCACATCTATCAAGTATCTCTAATGCCAAAGGTCTGTGTAATTGCTCTCCACCAATTAGTGCTTTTATTTTTAATGGTTCTTTCCAACCAGAATCTAAAAGAATTCTCCAAATACTGGGGGTTCCAAAAATTATTGTAATATTATTTTTTCGAGCTTTTTCTAATAAAATCTCACCATCTAATCTGGTATCTTCATCAACTAACACGACGCATGCTCCCATTAGTAATGGTAGGAATGTCTCTATTACCATAGCATCAAATGAAATAGTTGACATTGCAAATATTTTGTCTTCTGGTTTTATTTTAGGTTCTTCTGATAAGGAAAAAACAAAATTATTGACGTTTTGATGAGATATTTTAACACCTTTAGGTTTTCCTGTTGAGCCTGAAGTGTAAATGATGTAGGCGCCTGCTTCTGTTGAAACTTCTAAATCAAGCGATTTTGAGGTATACTTTTCAGATGCATTTAGAATGTCTTCAATATAAATGTTTTTAGATTTCTCAGTAAGAACCCCTCTTGATTTATTACTAATTAGAAAGCTTGAATTTGAATCTTCAACAATCATTTCTAGCCTTTTAATAGGATATTCTGTGTCTATTGGTAAATAAACGGCACCACATTGTAAAAGTGCAAAAATGGATATAATTAACTCGGGTTTTCTGTCTAACGAAATAGCAACAATGTCGCCAGGGCGTACTCCTAAATCCCAAATGCAGTTAGCAGTTTGGTTTATTTTTAATTGTAATTCACCATAACTTATTTTTTCATTTTCATATTGAAGTGCTATTCTATTTACATTATTTACTGCACATTTTTCAAATAGCTCATGAATAGTAGATTTTGGATATGAAATGGTTTTACCATTAATTATTGATTGGGATGTCATCCTTTGTTTATTAATTTGTTTAAATAAGCCAGCAAATACATAACTTAAATTATGTTATAAGCTAATACTATTATTAATGGAGGGATGGATTATATTACAAGCTAAAATACTTGTTATTTAAAATAAAAACAAAATAAAATCCATCATATTCTATTTTTTCCGTTTAAAGCAAAAAACTATTAAAATTCTTATGGTTTTTATAATTTTTTTAAAATTAATTGCATTAAAAATAATGTGTTTTTATTTATTGATTATCAAATCATTAGTTCTTTAAATGATAGCCTATTTTCTT
>JANQTJ010000046.1 GCA_030731745.1 Flaviramulus sp.
TGGCAGATTTAAAAGATTTCGCAGAACAATTAGTTAACTTAACAGTAAAAGAAGTAAATGAGTTAGCTGCTATATTAAAAGATGAGTATGGTATCGAGCCTGCTGCTGCAGCTGTGGCTGTAGCTGCTGGACCTGTTGCAGGTGGTGAAGATGCTGCTGAAGCTCAAACTGAATTTGATGTAATACTAAAAGCTGCAGGTGCTTCTAAATTGGCAGTTGTGAAATTAGTAAAAGAATTAACTGGTCTTGGCTTAAAAGAAGCTAAAGAATTAGTTGATGGTGCGCCTAGCCCAATCAAAGAAGGTGTTTCTAAAGATGAAGCTGAAGCTTTAAAAGCATCTTTAGAAGAAGCAGGAGCTGAGGTTGAGCTTAAATAAGCTTTAAAACTCAACAACATTAAGGTTTAGGTCTGGAGAATGCTCTTTAAGACCTAAACCATTTTGCGTATATAATCATTATATACGATTTAACAATTTTTTTTAATCAAAATTCCGTCTATTGATGTTATCCACACAAGCTGAAAGATTAAATTTCTCCTCTATTGTAAATAGAACAGAATATCCTGATTTCTTAGATATTCAGATTAAATCCTTCCAGGATTTTTTCCAACTAGAAACTAAGTCTGAAGAAAGAGGTGATGAAGGTTTATATAATACCTTCATGGAAAATTTTCCAATCACAGATTCTCGTAATCAATTCGTTTTAGAATTTTTAGATTACTTCGTAGATCCACCAAGATATACTATTGAAGAGTGTATTGAAAGAGGATTAACTTACAGCGTTCCGCTAAAAGCTAGATTAAAGTTATACTGTACAGATCCTGAACATGAGGATTTTGAGACCATTGTTCAAGATGTGTACTTAGGTACAATACCTTATATGACTCCTAGTGGTACATTTGTTATTAATGGTGCTGAGCGTGTTGTTGTATCACAATTACACCGTTCACCTGGTGTATTTTTTGGTCAATCTTTCCATGCTAATGGAACTAAATTATATTCAGCTAGAGTAATTCCTTTTAAAGGTTCTTGGATTGAATTTGCTACAGATATCAATCAGGTAATGTATGCATACATTGATAGAAAGAAAAAATTACCAGTAACAACGCTTTTCCGTGCAATTGGTTTTGAACGTGATAAAGATATACTTGAAATTTTTGATTTAGCTGAAGAAATTAAAGTTTCTAAAACCGGATTAAAAAAATATACAGGTAGAAAATTAGCAGCTCGTGTATTAAATACATGGCATGAGGATTTTGTTGATGAAGATACTGGAGAAGTAGTATCTATCGAGCGTAATGAAATTGTGCTTGACCGTGATACCATATTAGATAAAGATAATATAGAAGAAATTATTGAAGCTGATGTTAAGACTATTCTTTTACATAAAGAAAGTACTGAGCAAGGAGATTATGCCATCATTCATAATACACTTCAAAAAGACCCAACAAATTCTGAAAAAGAGGCTGTTGAACATATATACAGACAATTACGTAATGCAGAACCACCAGATGAGGAAACAGCACGTGGAATAATTGATAAATTGTTCTTCTCAGACCAACGTTACTCTTTAGGTGAAGTTGGACGTTACAGAATGAATAAAAAATTAGGTTTAGATATTGGAATGGATAAGCAAGTGCTTACCAAAGAAGATATCATTACTATTATAAAATATTTAATCGAGCTTATCAACTCAAAAGCAGAGATTGATGATATTGATCACTTATCTAACCGTCGTGTTCGTACAGTTGGCGAGCAATTATCTCAACAATTTGGAGTTGGTTTAGCACGAATGGCTCGTACAATTCGTGAACGTATGAATGTTCGTGACAACGAGGTGTTTACACCAATTGATTTGATTAATGCTAAAACTTTATCGTCGGTAATTAATTCTTTCTTTGGAACTAATCAGTTATCTCAATTCATGGATCAAACAAATCCATTAGCAGAGATTACTCATAAGCGTCGTTTATCAGCTCTTGGACCTGGAGGTCTTTCAAGAGAAAGAGCAGGTTTTGAGGTTCGTGACGTTCATTATACTCATTATGGTCGTTTATGTCCTATTGAAACCCCAGAGGGACCAAATATTGGTTTAATTTCATCACTTTCAGTATTTGCTAAAGTGAATGGTATGGGATTCATTGAAACACCTTATCGTCCAGTTGCAAATGGTATTGTAGATATTAAAGGGGTACCAGTATACTTAAGTGCAGAAGAGGAAGAAGAAAAATTAATTGCTCAAGCAACTGTTAAAGTTGATGAAAAAGGTAAGATTTTGCATGATAAGGTTATTGCTAGAATGGAAGGAGACTTCCCTGTAATTGATCCAACGGCACTTCATTATACAGATGTTGCACCAAATCAAATTTCATCTATTTCGGCTTCTTTAATACCGTTCTTAGAACATGATGATGCTAATCGTGCATTGATGGGGTCTAACATGATGCGTCAAGCAGTTCCTTTATTATTACCACAAGCACCTATAGTTGGTACAGGTTTAGAGCGCCAAGTAGCTTCAGATTCTCGAGTTTTAATTAATGCGGAAGGAAATGGAGAAGTTTTATATGTTGATGCTAAAGAAATTCAAATTAAATACGAGCGTTCTGAAGATGAGGCAAAAGTGAGTTTTGATAGTGATATTAGAACCTATGAACTAGTAAAATTCAGAAAAACCAATCAAGGAACTTCAATCAACTTAAAACCGATTGTGGTTAAAGGTGATAAAGTAACTAAAGGTCAAGTTTTATGTGAAGGTTATGCCACTCAAAAAGGTGAATTAGCTTTAGGTAGAAACATGAAAGTAGCCTTTATGCCTTGGAAAGGTTATAATTTTGAGGATGCGATTGTGATTTCTGAAAAGGTGGTTCGTGAAGACATCTTTACATCTATTCATATTGATGAATATTCATTAGAAGTACGAGATACTAAATTAGGTAATGAAGAGTTAACAAACGATATTCCAAATGTTTCAGAAGAAGCTACTAAAGATTTAGATGAAAATGGAATGATTCGTATTGGTGCTGAAGTTAAACCTGGAGATATTTTAATTGGTAAGATTACTCCTAAAGGTGAAAGCGATCCAACACCAGAAGAAAAACTACTACGTGCTATTTTTGGCGATAAAGCAGGTGATGTTAAAGATGCATCACTCAAAGCATCTCCTTCTTTAAATGGTGTAGTTATTGAGAAAAAATTATTCTCAAGAGCTGTAAAAGATAAGCGTAAGAGAGCTCAAGATAAGGATGATATCTTACAATTAGAAGGTATTTATGATGCTAAGTTTGACGATTTGAAAAACGTCTTAATCGACAAGTTATTCAACATTGTAAATGGTAAAACAGCACAAGGTATTCATAATGATCTAGGCGAAGAAGTATTGCCAAAAGGTAAAAAATTCACTTTAAAAATGTTAAATGCTGTTGATGATTATGCACATTTAGTTTCTGGAAAATGGACAACAGATGATCATACAAATCAATTAGTCGCTGATTTAATTCATAATTACAAAATTAAAGAAAACGATTTACAAGGTTCTTTAAGACGTGAGAAGTTTACTATTTCTGTAGGTGATGAACTACCAGCAGGTATCATTAAACTTGCTAAAGTATACATTGCTAAAAAGCGTAAACTTAAAGTTGGTGATAAAATGGCAGGACGACATGGTAATAAAGGTATTGTAGCACGTATTGTGCGTGCTGAGGATATGCCTTTCTTAGAAGATGGAACACCTGTAGATATTGTTTTAAATCCATTAGGTGTACCTTCTCGTATGAATATTGGCCAGATTTATGAAACTGTTCTTGGTTGGGCAGGTCAAAAATTAGGCCGTACTTATGCAACACCTATTTTTGATGGTGCTACTATTGATCAGATTAACGAATTAACTGATGAAGCAGGAATACCAAGATACGGACATACTTACTTATATGATGGTGGTACAGGTGAGCGTTTTGATCAGCCGGCAACAGTTGGTGTTATTTACATGTTGAAATTAGGACATATGGTAGATGATAAAATGCATGCACGTTCTATAGGACCTTACTCATTAATAACACAACAACCTCTTGGTGGTAAAGCACAATTTGGTGGACAGCGTTTTGGTGAGATGGAAGTATGGGCACTTGAAGCTTATGGAGCATCAAGTACTTTACGTGAGATTTTAACTGTAAAATCTGATGATGTAATTGGTAGAGCTAAAACATACGAAGCTATTGTAAAAGGTGAGCCAATGCCAGATCCAGGTTTACCAGAATCATTCAATGTACTTATGCACGAATTGAAAGGTTTAGGTTTAGACATCAGATTAGAGGAGTAGTTAATTAATAAATTCATTTCAACCATATATTATGGCAAGAAAACAAGATAAGAATACAGTAAGAAGATTTAATAAAATCTCAATTGGTTTAGCATCGCCAGAATCTATATTAGCAGAATCTAGAGGTGAAGTTTTAAAACCAGAAACTATCAATTATCGAACTCACAAACCTGAAAGAGATGGTTTGTTCTGTGAGCGTATTTTTGGTCCTGTAAAGGATTATGAGTGTGCTTGTGGTAAATATAAACGAATCCGTTACAAAGGGATTGTTTGCGACCGTTGTGGGGTAGAAGTAACTGAAAAGAAAGTACGTCGTGATAGAGTAGGACATATCAACCTTGTTGTTCCTATTGCACATATCTGGTATTTCCGTTCATTACCAAATAAAATTGGTTATTTACTTGGGTTACCATCTAAGAAATTAGATATGATAATTTATTACGAACGTTATGTAGTAATACAGCCAGGTAATGCTAAAAATGAAGAAGGTGAACCTTTACAGAAATTAGATTTCCTTACAGAAGAAGAGTATTTAAATATTTTAGATACACTTCCTCAAGATAATCAGTATTTAGATGATATAGATCCAAATAAGTTTTTAGCTAAAATGGGTGCTGAATGTTTAATTGATTTATTAGCGAGAATTGATTTAGAGGCATTGTCTTACGAATTACGTCATAAAGCTAATACTGAAACATCTAAACAACGTAAAACTGAAGCCTTGAAACGTTTACAAGTTGTTGAGTCTTTACGTGAATCTAATAACAACAGAGAAAATCGTCCTGAATGGATGATTATGAAAGTTATTCCAATCATCCCACCAGAATTACGTCCTTTAGTGCCGTTAGATGGTGGTCGTTTTGCAACTTCAGATTTAAATGATTTATATCGTCGTGTAATTATTCGTAATAATCGTCTTAAAAGACTTGTTGAGATTAAAGCACCTGAAGTAATTTTACGGAATGAAAAACGTATGTTACAAGAGTCAGTTGATTCATTATTTGATAATACACGTAAATCATCCGCTGTAAAAACCGATTCTAATAGACCTTTAAAATCGTTATCAGATTCTTTAAAAGGTAAGCAAGGTCGTTTCCGCCAAAACTTACTTGGTAAACGTGTTGATTATTCTGCACGTTCGGTAATTGTTGTTGGGCCAGAATTAAAATTACACGAATGTGGATTACCAAAAAATATGGCAGCTGAATTATACAAGCCTTTCGTTATCAGAAAATTAATTGAAAGAGGTATTGTGAAAACAGTTAAATCCGCTAAGAAAATTATAGACAAAAGAGAGCCAGTGGTTTGGGATATCTTGGAAAATGTTCTTAAAGGACATCCAGTATTACTTAATCGTGCCCCTACTTTACACAGATTGGGTATACAAGCTTTTCAACCAAAACTTATTGAAGGGAAAGCTATTCAGTTACACCCATTAGTTTGTACAGCTTTTAATGCGGATTTTGATGGGGATCAAATGGCAGTTCATTTACCACTTGGACCAGAAGCAATTTTAGAATGTCAATTATTAATGTTGGCATCTCATAATATATTAAATCCAGCAAACGGATCACCAGTTACTGTACCTTCTCAAGATATGGTACTTGGTTTATATTATATGACCAAATTACGTAAATCTACTCCTGAAGTAAAAGTAAAAGGTGAAGGTTTAACATTCTATTCTCCAGAAGAAGTAGAAATCGCTTTTAACGAGAAGAAAGTTGACTTAAATGCAGGAATTAAAGTTCGTACTATCGATATTAATGAAGATGGTAAGTTAGATAAAATGATTGTTGAAACCACTGTAGGTCGTGTATTATTTAATCAACACGTTCCTCAAGCAGCCGGATATATCAATCAAGTTTTAACTAAAAAATCTTTAAGAGATATTATTGGTAATATTCTTAAAGCAACTTCTGTTCCTGAAACTGCAGATTTCTTAGATGCTATTAGAACCCTTGGATTCAAATTTGCATTCCAAGGCGGTTTATCATTTAGTTTAGGTGATATAATCATTCCACCAGAAAAACAAGGAATGATTGATAAGGCTAACTCACTTGTTGATGGTATTATGGGTAACTATAATATGGGTCTCATTACAAATAACGAACGTTACAACCAAGTTATCGATATTTGGACTTCTACGAATGCTGAATTGACAGAATTGTCTATGAAACGTATCCGTGAAGATCAACAAGGATTTAACTCGGTATTTATGATGCTTGATTCTGGAGCTCGTGGATCTAAAGAACAGATTCGTCAGCTTACAGGTATGCGTGGATTAATGGCAAAACCTAAAAAATCTAATGCAGGAGGTGGAGAAATTATTGAGAATCCAATTCTTTCTAACTTTAAGGAAGGTCTTTCAATTTTAGAATACTTTATCTCAACTCACGGAGCTCGTAAAGGTCTTGCCGATACAGCACTTAAGACTGCGGATGCTGGATATTTAACTCGTCGTTTAGTTGATGTTTCTCAAGATGTTATTATCAATACAGAGGATTGTGGTACATTAAGAGGTGTCGAAGTAGAGCCACTAAAGAAAAATGATGAAGTTGTAGAAACTTTAGAAGAAAGAATAGTTGGACGTGTATCATTAAATGATGTTTATAATCCATTAACTGAAGAGTTGTTAGTAGCTTCTGGTCAATTAATAGAAGACCCAATAGCTAAAGCTATAGAAGAATCACCTATAGAAAGTATAGAAGTGCGTTCTGCCTTAACTTGTGAAGCTTTACAAGGAATTTGTGCTAAATGTTACGGGCGTAACCTTGCTACTGGTAAAATGGTTCAACGTGGTGAAGCTGTTGGTGTAGTGGCTGCACAGTCTATTGGTGAACCTGGTACTCAGTTAACACTTCGTACATTCCACGTAGGTGGTATTGCTGGTAACATTTCTGAAGAAAATAAATTAGCTGTTAAATTTAATGGTATAGCAGAGATTGAAGATTTAAAAACAGTTAAGGGTAAAGATAGTGAGGGTAATGATATTGATATTGTTATTTCTAGAACATCTGAGCTTAAATTAACAGATAAGAAAACTGGTATTCTATTGAGTACTAACAATATACCATACGGATCTACTATTTATGTTAAGAGTGGAGATCAATTAAGTAAAGGAGATATTGTTTGTACTTGGGATCCATACAACGGTGTTATTATTTCAGAATTTGCTGGTAAAGTAAAATATGAAAACATCGAACAAGGTATGACATACCAAGTTGAAATAGATGAACAAACTGGTTTCCAAGAAAAAGTAATTTCTGAATCTAGAAATAAAAAACTTATTCCAACACTTCATATTGAAGATAGTAAAGGAGAAACAATTCGTTCTTATAACCTACCAGTAGGTGCTCACTTAATGATTGATGATGGAGAAAAAATTATTGTTGGTAAAATATTAGTTAAGATTCCTCGTAAATCTGCAAAAGCGGGTGATATTACAGGAGGTTTACCACGTGTTACGGAGTTGTTTGAAGCACGTAACCCTTCTAATCCTGCAGTTGTAAGTGAAATTGACGGTGTTATTTCTTTTGGAAAAATTAAAAGAGGAAATCGTGAGATCGTAGTTGAATCTAAGTTAGGTGAAGTTAAAAAATACTTAGTAAAATTATCTAATCAAATTCTTGTTCAAGAAAATGATTATGTAAAAGCAGGTATGCCTTTATCTGATGGATCTGTTACTCCAGATGATATTTTAAATATCAAAGGACCTTCAGCAGTTCAACAATATTTAGTAAACGAAGTTCAAGAAGTTTACCGTTTACAAGGAGTGAAAATTAATGACAAGCATTTTGAAGTTGTTGTTAGACAAATGATGCGTAAAGTTCAAATTATTGATTCTGGTGATACATTATTCCTTGAAGACCAATTAGTTCATAAAGCAGATTTTATCAAAGAAAACGATGATATATTTGGATTGAAAGTTATTGAAGATGCCGGAGATTCATCAACGCTTAAAGCCGGTCAAATAATCACACCTCGTGAATTAAGAGATGAAAATTCTATTTTACGTCGTGAAGATAAAAATCTTGTGGTAGCTAGAGATGCAAAACCAGCAACAGCTACACCAATACTTCAAGGAATTACAAGAGCTTCACTTCAAACGAAATCATTTATATCAGCGGCCTCATTCCAAGAAACTACAAAAGTTCTTAATGAAGCAGCTGTAGCAGGTAAAGTAGACGATTTAGAAGGCTTAAAAGAAAATGTAATTGTAGGTCATAGAATACCAGCAGGAACTGGAATGAGACGTTATAATGACATTATCGTAGGGTCTAAAGAAGAGTTTGACCAAATGATGCAAGTGAAAAAAGAATTAAATTATAATTAATTAAATGTCATTCCCGCTTTAGCGGGAATGCTTTTTTTTAGAGACTATTTATTATGGTAAACGATAATGAAAACCAAAAAAAGCAAGGGCAAATAAATATAGAATTAGATGAAAAAATAGCTGAAGGCATATATTCTAATTTAGCTATTATTAACCACTCTGTTTCAGAGTTTGTTGTAGATTTTGTTAGTATTATGCCTGGTATACCAAAAAGCAAAGTAAAATCTAGAATTATTTTAACACCACAGCACGCTAAGCGTTTGCTAAAAGCTTTGAGTGATAATGTTGCTAGATTTGAAAATGCTCACGGTGAAATTAAAGATTATGAACAGCCACCAATTCCCCTTAATTTTGGGCCAACTGGTCAAGCTTAAAAAAAAGCCTTTTGAATCTTCAAAAGGCTTTTTTTTATTTTTAACTAGCTTGTTTTTGAGGCGCATTATATAAGTATTTTATGCTCCTCACGGTCATTTTTTATTTGCTAAATTACTTTGTTTGTTTTTTGAATAATCTAGATTAATCCAAGGAAACACTCACTCGTTAATAACTTCTTAAAGTTCTTTGTCAAATTTTTTAATAAGTATCAAGTACTTGGGAAGAAGGTTAACGTAATTACTTAATTACTAAATTTCAAATTATAAGTTTCAATAAATTTTAATTTTAGTTGGTGTGAAAATTTATAAACTTATTTATGATTAAATGTATTTATAAACCGATAAATTATAAAAAAACAAATTACAGATTTATCGATAAAATACATTTTCAATTTATTCGAATTCTGAAGTAAAATGAAGCTTAATGTTTGGGTATTTTTGTTGTGTCATCTGTAATGAAAATGGAGAATCTGCTAAAAAGACTAGTTGATTTTGTTTGTCTTTTGCTAAAAAACGTTGCTTAACTCTTACAAATTCTTTGTATTCCTCAGATTTTGAATTTTTTGGGTCAACCCAACATGCTTTAAAAACATTTAAGTTTTCATACGTACATTTTGCGCCATATTCATGCTCTAATCTGTATTGTATTACCTCATATTGCAAAGCTCCAACAGTTCCAATCACTTTTCTTCCATTAAGTTCTAATGTAAATAATTGAGCAACACCTTCATCCATTAACTGGTCTATACCTTTAAATAATTGTTTAGATTTTAAAGGATCAGCATTATTTATGTATCTAAAATGTTCAGGAGAGAAACTTGGTATGCCTTTGTAATTTATAATTTCACCTTCGCTTAATGTATCACCTATTTTAAAATTTCCAGTATCATGTAATCCTACAATATCTCCAGGATAGGATATATCTACAATTTCTTTTTTCTCAGCAAAAAAAGCATTAGGGCTAGAGAACTTCATTTTTTTGTTGTGTCTAACATGCAAATAAGGTTTGTTTCTTTCAAATTTCCCTGAAACAATTTTTATAAAAGCTAAACGATCTCTGTGATTTGGGTCCATGTTTGCATGGATTTTAAATACAAATCCTGTAAACTTATCTTCTTTAGGCTCTACTAACCGTTCTTCACTGTGTTTTGGTCTTGGTTTAGGCGCTATTTCAATAAAACAATCTAATAGCTCTCTAACACCGAAGTTATTTAAAGCAGACCCAAAAAAAACAGGTTGTTGTTGTCCACTTAAGTATTCCTCTTTGTTAAATTCTGGATAAATACCTTCAACAAGTTCTATTTCTTCTCTTAGTGTATTAGCAGCTTTTGGCCCTACAAGTTTATCCAATTCGGATGAACCTAAATCTGAAATCTCTATGGTTTCTTCAATATCTTTTCTGCTATCTCCACTAAAAAGATTGATGTTTTTCTCCCATATATTATAAATACCTTTAAAATCATAACCCATACCAATTGGGAAACTTAAAGGCACTACTTTTAAGCCTAGTTTTTGTTCAATTTCATCTAATAAATCAAAGGCGTCTTTTCCTTCTCTATCCATTTTATTAATGAAAACTATCATCGGGATATTACGCATCCTACAAACTTCAACAAGTTTTTCAGTTTGTTCTTCAACACCCTTAGCAACATCAATAACAACAATTACGCTATCTACAGCAGTTAAAGTTCTAAAGGTGTCTTCAGCAAAATCTTTGTGTCCAGGTGTATCTAGAATATTAATTTTTATACCATTATATTCAAATGCAAGTACAGAAGTAGCAACCGAAATTCCACGTTGACGCTCAATCTCCATAAAATCACTGGTAGCACCTTTTTTTATTTTATTACTTTTTACAGCACCAGCTTCTTGTATAGCGCCACCAAATAATAATAATTTTTCTGTTAAAGTTGTTTTACCAGCATCAGGGTGAGAAATGATGCCAAATGTTCTTCTGCGTTGTATTTCTTTTAAAAAACTCATAAATGCTTATCCAAATGGGTTGCAAAGATAATATTTCTAACGTCAATAAGAATACTACTTTATATCACTTTTTAAATTTCTAATTAGAATTATGAATTTTAAATAATTACTTGGTATTTTTGCTACGTATGAAAGAAGAAAAAGTAATCCTTGTTAATGAAGAGGATCAGCAAATTGGATTAATGCCTAAGATGGAAGCTCATGAGAAAGCTCTACTACACAGAGCATTTTCAGTTTTTATTTTTAATGATAACAATGATTTGATGCTTCAGCAACGTGCATTAAATAAATATCATTCTCCAGGTTTATGGACCAATACGTGTTGCAGTCATCAACGTGATGGAGAAACTAATATTGAAGCAGGTAAAAGGCGATTACAAGAGGAAATGGGTTTCGTTGTCGATTTACAAGAAACTATATCATTTATCTACAAAGCTCCCTTTGATAATGGTTTAACTGAACACGAATTTGATCATGTTCTTTTAGGTAAGTTTAATGCGGAACCAGTGATTAACTTAGATGAAGTAGCAGCATGGAAATGGATGCCATTAGAAGCTGTTAAAAATGATATTTCTTTATACCCTGAATTGTATACAGAATGGTTTAAAGTGATTTTTGATAAATTCTACGAACATATAAATATTTCAAAATGAGAGTAACAGTTAGTAGAAAAGCGCATTTTAATGCAGCGCATAGACTTTACAGAAAAGATTGGGATTTTGAGAAAAACCAAGAAATCTTCGGGAAATGTAATAATCCTAATTTTCATGGGCACAATTATGAACTCATAGTAAATGTAACTGGAGAAATTGATAAAGAAACTGGTTATGTAATTGATATGAAAGTTTTAAAAGATATTATTAAAAGCGAAGTTGAAGATGCTTTTGATCATAAAAATTTGAATATTGAAGTACCAGAATTTAAAGAACTTAATCCAACTGCAGAAAATATTGCAGTTGTGATTTACGATAAAATGAAATCAAAATTAAATTCTAATTTTGAGCTTGAGGTTGTTCTATATGAAACTCCAAGGAATTTTGTAACCTACAAAGGGAATTAACATGAATTTATATCCATTAAAATTCAACCCTATTTTGAAAGATAAAATTTGGGGTGGCCAAAAATTGAAAAATCTGTTAAATAAACTAAACAACTTACCTAATGTTGGAGAAAGTTGGGAGATTAGTGATGTTGAAGGCGATACATCTATAGTTTCTAATGGTGTCTTAAAAGGACAATCTTTAAAACAAATTTTAGAAACGTACAAAGCTGATTTAATAGGACTTCAAAATTATAGAATATTCAAAAATAAGTTCCCTTTACTAATCAAGTTTATTGATGCTAAAGAAGATTTATCAATTCAATTACATCCAAATGACGAATTAGCAGCAAAACGGCATAACTCTTTTGGTAAAACCGAAATGTGGTATGTAATGCAAGCCGATGATGATGCTAATTTGATAGTTGGCTTTAACCAAGAAATCACACCTGAAAAATATTTAAGCCATCTTGAAAATAAAACGCTTACAGAAATTTTAAATTTTGATAAAGTTAAAACTGGCGACACTTATTTTATTGAAGTTGGAAGAGTGCACGCTATAGGAGCGGGGGTTATGTTGGCAGAGATTCAACAGACAAGTGATATTACCTATCGTGTTTATGACTGGGATCGTGTTGATGATAATGGTAATGAAAGAGAATTGCATAATGATTTGGCTATTGATGCATTTGATTTTAATATGCCAGATAATTTTAGAGTAAATTATTCTAAAACAAAAAATGAGTCTAACCAAATGGTTAGTTGTCCTTATTTTACAACGAGTTACTTAGAAGTTTCAGAAACCTTAAAAAAGGAAAATAATCAAGATTCTTTTTTAATTTACATTTGTGTAGATGGTGATGCTGAAATAGATGTAGATGGGAATATTGAGCACATTAAGAAAGGTGAAACCATATTATTACCAGCAGCTATTAAAGAATATCAAATTACTTCTAAAAAAGCAACACTATTAGAAGTATATGTTTAATTTTGTATAAATTTTAAAACACAAAAAATGGCAAATGTTAAAAACCTAAAGAAAGATATTAATTACGTTTTAGGTGATATTATAGAAGCAGTATATGTTTGGGAATACGCAAACATAGACAAAGACACTAAAGCTAGTGAAGCTATCATTGATGAAGCAATAAACACTTTTGATGAATTAATAACTAAGGTAAATGCTAAAAATGTTGATAATGCAAAATCACATTTTAAAGCTATAAATCAAGAGTTAGAGACTAAAGGAAGAGATTTAATTGAAAAAATTAATAAACTAGTATAAAATTTTTACCGGACTACTTGCATATAATAATTTTGCGATTATATTTGCAACCGGAAAAAATGCCGATGTAGCTCAGCTGGCTAGAGCAGCTGATTTGTAATCAGCAGGTCGTGGGTTCGAGTCCCTCCATCGGCTCAAAAAAAAAGCCTCTTCGAATGAAGAGGCTTTTTGCAATATTAGTTTTAAATTCTATTTTTCGTTTTCTTTTATTTTTTTTACGAATGCTTCTAATTCTTTTCCATACTTAGAAGATTTAACATGAGGTGATAGAGAATTATTAATGGTGTCTAAATATTTGATTTGTGCATTATATAATTCACTAAGTGCTAAGTAAGGTGCTACTTCACTGTTTCTATTATTAAGTGCAAAATTAACAGTGTATAAATATTTTCTTTTTATGTTATTGTCTGACTCTTTATTAATAGCTTCTAGTTTAGCAGTATCACCATCCTTTTGAGCGTCAAATGATTCCTTAATTAAGTCAAGGTATCTATTATTTATTTTAGAAATCATAGATTTATAATCGTTTAATATTTTTTGTTGTTTTGAGCCTTTAATTTCGGCATCAAAAACAAAGTTTTTAAGTGTTGTGTTAATTTCTGTAACCCCTTTATCAGCAAAAAAGGTTAATCTGTCTTTTTCGGCACTATGCTTATCTAAATCTAAAAAGAAAATTTGTGGAGAATCTATATCGCTGTATAATTCAAAACTTGAATTTCCATTAATAACTAATGAGTCTACAGTTATTATTGTAGTATCTTCTATCTTTTTAAGGTAAATAGTTCCTTTTTTTAATCCTTTAATATTTGCTTTTACAATTAAGTCTTTCTCTTTATTGCCACATGCAATTATTAAAAGGGCAACAGCTAAAAACGATATTTTTCTCATGAATTTTATAATTTAAGAAGCGCAAATATCACATATTTAAATTTTAAATACTAATTGGTTATTAATAATTTTAAGTTGAAAATGTCAGCTATTGTTAAATAAATCATAAATAAAAATATGTAAATCAGTTTGGCATACCTATTGCTTTATTTAGATTAATTACATTCACTATAAATGAGTTTATTGAGTGGTTACTTTAAACTTTGAATTGTAATTTATTTTTGGTTAGTTAGTTAGAAAAAGCACCTAAATTTTAGGTGCTTTTTTCGTTATAACAGCTTACTGCAGTTTTGTTTTTAATCTTTTAAATATATTTTTAATCGATTTTTTACACTTTATCGGGTTAAAATGTTAAAATTAAGTGTATTTTATCGATTTATTATGTATTTTATCGTTTAGTAATATTTAATAATTATATATTTGAAGTGTACTAAATAACATACTTTTTAGTTCAATGGATTAATTAATTAATATTTGCATTATGTTGTTGGTCTGGAGACCCCAAATCTAACTCATAATATAAAAAAGCAAATTGAAAGAAAACCGAGTTTGAGGGAACTCGGTTTTTTTATACAATAATTCTAAATGTTAAATTTAAGCGTTCTCCTATAACTTTCTTTGTTTTTGGTATTTGATGCAGCCAGTTATGTTGTGTAGCGTCTTTCATTAATAATAAGCTGCCATGTTGTAATGTTAGTTTTAATTTTTCGGCTTTATCATATTTATGTTTTAAATGGAATGATCTTTCAGCTCCAAACGAAACGGATGCTATAATAGGGTTTATTCCTAATTCTTTTTCGTCATCAGCATGCCATCCATTACTATCTAAACCATATCTGTATAAATTTGCTAAACAACAGGTGAAATTAATTTGTAAGTTATGCTCTAAAATCTTTTTAATTTGTTCTAAACTGCCACTAAATTGGTTAGGTTGCATTTTAATGTTACTGTATGAGTATGTTTTATTATTGTCTGCGTAAAAAGCTGTTAACCTTGGTTGTAAATGTGTTTTTCCAAAAACGGTAATAGTGTCTTGTTTCCAGCTAATAGTTTCTAATAAATCATTAAAATAAGTGTCAGCAGTATTTTTATCGAAAAAATTTGGATAATAAACAACATCCGCATCTTTCATTTTTAAATTTATAGGACTTCTAAAGAGCATATTCTTTTATTTTCTAAATTAGCATAATTATGATGAATAAGAAATATTTAATTATTGTTTTATTTGGCTTTATAAACACTTTTGCACAATTGCCAGAGGGTTTTGTTTATGTTAAAGATATTATTCCGGATATAGATGTTGAGTTGCGTTACTATACTTCCAACAATTTTATAGGAATACCCATTGAAGGCTATAAAACAAATAATCTTATTTTAACCCTAGAAACTGCAATAGCTTTAAATTTAGTCCATAAAGCTTTAGAACAACAAAATTTGTGTTTAAGGGTTTATGATGGATTTAGACCACAAAGAGCTGTAAATCATTTTGTTAAATGGTCTATAAATTTGAATGATACCTTAAATAAACACATTTTTTATCCTAATGTAAAAAAAAGGTTTTTATTTAGCGAAGGTTATATAGCTTCAAAATCTGGTCATAGTAGAGGTAGTACAGTCGATTTAACTATTATTGATGGTAATTCAGGTATTCCTTTAGATATGGGAAGTCCTTATGATTTATTTGGAGAAGAATCATGGATAGCTTATGAAGAAATTTCTAAAAAACAAAAAGCTAATAGGCAATTGTTACAAGAAATTATGTTGAAATATGGTTTTAGAAATTACCCAAAGGAATGGTGGCATTTCACGTTAAGAGGAGAGCCATTTCCTGATACTTATTTTGATTTTTTAATAAAATGATTTTTTATTTAGAATATATTTTAATTATAACTGATATTGTTAATGCTCCATCCTAGTAAAACTATTTAACCATCAAAATTGATGGTTTTTTTTATATTTTGAAACCCTACCTGTTTTTTTTCGTTTTTAATATTGAATACTAACCACAACCATATGTCACAAGTACATTATGTTTTAATAAATCGTTGCAAGAAAGGTGATGAAAAAGCCATGATGCAGATTTATGATTTGTATTGTGATGCGATGTACCAAATTGCATGTAGATATTTGAATTTTGAAGATGCCAAAGATGCCATGCAAGAAAGTTTTATTAAAGCATTTACAAAACTAGATAGTTTTAATCCTGCTTATACTTTCGGGTCTTGGTTAAAGCGAATTTTGATTAATCAATGTATAGATGAATTAAAAAAGAAACAAGTTGAATTTGTTGAGAAAGACCTTATTAATTTAGAAATAGAGGATGAAAATGATTGGAGTTTTGAATCAGAAATCACTAAAGAGGAAATAGTTAAAGCAATTTCAAAACTATCACATAAATACCAAATCGTTGTTCAACTTTATTTGATTGAAGGATTTGATCATATGGAAATTTCAGAGATTTTAGAAATTCCGATCAAAACATCTAGAACACATTTAAGACGTGGTAAATTAAAACTTCAAGAACTTTTAAAAACTTATTAAAATGAAAAAAGGTATAAGAGATTTATTTAATGAAGATGAAGTAATTAAAAACAACTTACCCAAAAATCACAGACAAGAGTTTTACAATAAACTTAAAGCCTCAAGAAAACAAAATACAGCTAGGTTTGAGGTTAATTATCTGATTAAAGTAGCCGCAATTGCCATTCTGTTTTTAGGTTTAACTTTTTTGATATTAAAACCCAAAGAAAAGGCATCAAATCAGATTGCTGATGAATCTAAAATAGTGAATCAAATAGATGCCATTGAAAAGCAATATTTAGCAAACATTAATAAAGAATGGCAAAATTTTATAGCTATTGCAATGGATGAAAATTTAGTTAAACGCTACAAACAAAAGTTAGATGAATTGAGTTCTGATTATCAAAATATTTCAATTCAGTTTAAAAAAGACAGTAATAATATAACCGTAATTGAGGCATTGGTTGAAAACCTGCAGACCCGCCTTCAATTACTCAAAGATATTCAAGAGCACATCAAATTAATAAATCAAAAAAACGAACAATATGAAACCATTACACTTTAAAATTTGGATGCTGATGCTCATCACATCAGTATCCGTTTTAGCACAGAAAAAAGTCATTTTTTCTGAGAGCTTTACAGCAAACAATCTAATTACAGTTATTCTAAATCTAGAAAACACTACGGTAGCTATAGAAAATTCAAAAGATGGAGAAGTGTATTTTGATTATGTCATTGAGTTTAGTAATTATTCAAAAAACGATATGCAAGCTTTTATTGATTCCATTAAAGTAGAGGCTGTAAAATTTGAAAATACCATAAAACTGGAAACTTCAAGTATATCTAATATATCCAAAATAGCTTATCAACTCAATTCACCCTTTGGATTAACTTTAGATGATGGTGTTTTTAAATTCGGAAAAAGTAATGACTCTATTCATAGAAAATCTAAGGATAGTTTAATTTCGGAAATAAGAGACGACGACATTAAAAATACATTTTTAAAAAATCTTAAATTATTAAATGATAAAGGCGAAAAAGAAGATATTGATTTTAGTAAAATTAAAATGTATAAGAGTAAGTTTTTAATAAAACTACCAGATTTTGTGAAAATTAAAATTACAGGAAGGCAAGCTCAAATTACATTTTTAGATAACATGACAGGTGAAATATCTTTAAACTTAAAAAAGGGATCTGTAAAAAGTCAACTTTTAAGCAATCGTTTCAGTAAATTTCAATTAGATCAAGCCGGTTTTGAATGTGAAGCTATTTCTGGTGGAGATTTTACTTTTATGAATGTAACTGATGGAAAGATTGGAGCGATAAAAAACACTGAAATTACTTCAGAATTTTCGAAAATAGAAATAGGTGAAATACAGGATAGAGTAAGTATTACTGATTTTAATGGGGAATATTATTTTTATAACTGGTCTGAAGACTTTGGTAGGTTTGATTTCTTTTCAGAGTACTCCAAGTTATATTTGTTTTATCCGGAAAAACATGATTATAGCTTTAAAGTTATTGGTAATAATACGGTTAATCACTTTGATAATTTATCAGTCACCATGTCTCCAACAAAAACAAAAAATAAATCAAATATGATGGAGCGTAAAGCAAAAGGTGTTGGTCATTTTTCTGGAGCAATTAATATGGATATGGTTAGAGGAATTCTTTATACATCAAACGATATTTTTATAAAATCAAAAAAATAAATTATGAGAAACATGCTTATAATCGTTTTAGTTTTTATGAACTTGAGCAAGCTAAATGCGCAGCAAAGTAGGATTAAATTAGAAACTAGTTTTGGGTCTGAAAATAAAGAAATACAAGATATTTTAAGATTTCAGGATATTGAAACTATCAAGCTCAAATTTTATGGAGCAGGTTTAAAAAATAAAAATTATAGATTATTGGTTAAAGAATATACTAATGGTAACCTAGCCAAAGTTGATACGATAATGGATACTTCAAAATCTGAGTATTTTTCTTCAATAAATGACACCATTTTTGGTTTTAGATATTTTGTAAAAACTCAAATAGACAATACGATAAAAATGAAATTTTTATTTAATCATTTTTCAACTGAAAGAAATTATAATATTAGAAAAATAGAGGATAAATATGCACTTCATGATTTTTTAGATGCCAATGAAAATATGTCTATTAATGAGGCTAAATCAAATGTCATATTGGGTTATTTTTTGCCATATACAGATATTGAAACGGGTTGGAAAAAGTATTGTGAAGTTTCAGCAAGCGAACACAAACCTGAGGATTGGGGTAGCATTTTCAATATCCCAAACTATTATTTAATTGATATTATTTTTGAATAAATATTTAAATTAAAATAAAATGTCTTTTGTTCAATATACTTTGGGCTTTTTTAATACCAGCGTTTTTTATTTTTTTTAGAGCCTTCACCTTTACGGCCTTTTTTATGTTTGCTTCCCGTTTTTTGAGACTTATGTACCATAGGTTTTTCTTTAGGATCTAAAGGGTATGGATGCTCATCAATCACATCAATTTGCAATTGAATAAGTTGCTGAATGGTTTGTATGTAGCTTTTTTCATCAGCTGAACATAAAGAATATGACGTTCCTGTTTTTCCAGCTCTGGCAGTTCTTCCAATGCGGTGTACATAGGTTTCTGGAACGTTTGGTAAATCAAAATTTATTACGGCATCAAGTTCGTTTATATCAATACCTCGTGCTGCAACATCGGTAGCTATTAAAATATTTACATCACCGTTTTTAAATTTATTTAATGCGTCTTGTCTTAAATTTTGAGATTTATCACCATGTATACTTTCAACTTTATAGCCGTTTTTTATCAAGGTTTGCTCTAATTTATCAACCCCAAATTTTGTGCGTCTAAAAATCAAAATACTACCTTTAATAGTATTTCTAAGAAGATGTAAACACAATTCAATTTTGTGGCGTTTAGGCACATAATATAGTACTTGATTGATATTTTTTGAAGTAGAAGAATTAACTGCAACTTCAATACGTTCAGGATTATTTAATATCGTGTCTGCAAGTTGTTCAACTTTATAAGGAATGGTCGCCGAGAAAAGTAAAACTTGTTTTTCTTTGGTGCATAATCTTTCGATTTTTTTTACATCGTCAATAAAACCCATATCTAGCATTAGATCGGCTTCATCTAAAACCAATGTTTCTACATAATCAAGATTTATAATATCTTGTTTATGCAAATCGAGTAAACGCCCTGGAGTTGCAATTAAAATATCAACACCTTTTTTTAAAACATCAATTTGAGGTTCTATAGAAGTACCGCCATAAACAACGGTAGCACGTAAATTTGTATACGCACTGTAAGTTTTAAAGTTTTCTCCTATTTGATCTGCTAATTCCCTAGTCGGACTTATTATTAGAGCTTTAATTTTTTTTCCTTTTTTTGGTGCATCTTGGTTATCAAATAATAACTGCAAAATAGGTAATGCAAAAGCAGCCGTTTTTCCTGTACCTGTTTGTGCAGATACTATGATATCTTTTCTTTCTAAAACAAAAGGAATGGTTTTTTCTTGTACTAAAGTAGGGTTGTCATAACCTGCCTCAGCAATGGCTCTTAATATGGGTTTGTTTAATTGTAAGTCTTTAAATGACATATGAAATAATTTGCCACAAAGATAATGTAAACTAAATCAATTGTTAGTTATATAACTTTTAAGTAATATTCGTTTTTTTTCAGGTAAGGCTTTGCTGTTTGCTGCAATTTTTAGATGATTTTGATTCTTCTTTTTAGAAAAAACTAAATTGAATAAGTCAGCAACAGATAAGGTATTTTCGGGTCTTTCTATCAGAGTAAATGTGTCATTTAAATTAACATAGCCTTCTTCTAAAACACTTAAATAGGTGCCACCAAAACCATGAGCAACAAATTGTTTAATTACTTGTGGGTTGCCAAATTTATTGGCTAATTTATAGCAAGGTTCTCTGTATTGAGATACTTGTACTAGTGCTTCTCCAACTTTATATATGTCTCCTAAAAACACATTGGTTTCATTAAAACTAGAAACTGTAAGGTTTTCTCCAAACATACCCCAATTCCAATCTAAATCTGGATATAAACCTTTCCAATATGGGTATTGCTCTGCAGAAAACATATAGCACGCTTTATAAAAACCACCATGATGTAAACGGTCTGAAACTTCATCATTGAGGATATCATTTTTAGTTAAAAAAATAGGCTCGTTAGTTGGTAGTTTATAAATACCAGTGGTTTCCTCTTTGCCATTCCAAATAAAAGTGGTTGGTTTTGCGATATTGGTAGCTATTATTTTCATAAGTAGTTTGGCTTATTTCTTAATTTAAGTAAACATTGGTTAACAATCTTGAAACCGTTGGATGGTCGTTGCCACCAGCAGGCTCTATAGTAATATTTAAAGATTCAGCTGCATCAACATATTGCATAGCGAGTAATTGATTTTCTTTGTCAATTACACCCATATTAATCATTTCACCATTTACATCTGCCCACATTTGATAGTCATGGTCTTTATCAAGTTTTGGTAATTGCTTTGTATTAATAATAACTGATTTATTTTTATGGTTTACATAACTAACTATTTTAGCAGTTGGTGCTAAAGTATTACCAGTTAAAATGTATTGTTTGGTTTCAGGTGAATTTATAATTTCAAAATATCGGCTAGTGTATTCCAGATTTGTTTTTAAACCTTCAATATCTCGTTTTAGTAATTCTTTTTGATCTTCTGCAACTTGCAGCTGCTTTTTTGAGTTGTTTAATTGATTAAACATAAAAATAGATCCAATTAATAGGCAAGCCGCAATACTCGATACAGCAAAAAGATATGTTTTGTAAAAATTATTTTTTTGAATTGGAATTATTTTAGGTTGGTTTGATTTTATTTTTTGGATTAATTCCACTTTAGCTTTTTTTGGAGGAATGATTGCATTTTCTAAAGCCATTTTTTCAAAATTAGCTTCTAAAGTCTCTAACTCAATTTTTAAATCAGAGTCCATATTTAACACTAGCTCAACTTGTAATTCTTCATTTGGAGATAACTCTCCTAACAAATACTGTTCTAGCAAACCGTTTTTTAATATGTAAACTTTGTCTATCATCTTATCAAATCAATAAAAATCAATAACCAAACAACTGCTTTTTCATAGCTAAGTTGTAATTTTTTTAACGCTTGTTTTATGTAAGATTTAAAAGTTCCTAGTGGCACTTCCATTTCTAAATGCGCTTCTTTGTGAGTTAAACCCTGAAAGTAAACTAGTTCTATAGCTTTTTGATGGTGCAAGTCTAATTGTTTTAAACAGCCATTTAGTTTTAAAAACTCAGGTTCTACAATTAAGTTTTCTTGTTTATTGGTATATACACTTAAATCTTCAGTTTGGATGAGGTTTTGTGATTGTCTTAAAAAGTTTAAGGTTTTATTTTTTGCAATGCGATAAGCCCAAGTATAAAATTTCCCTTTTTCTGGATTGTATTGGTATGCTTTTTCCCAAATGGTTAAAAAAGTGTCTTGCAATAAATTTTGGGCATGTTGTTCATCTTTACACATTCTTAAAATAACACCATAAATAGCACCCGAATAATTGTCATAAAGAGCTGATAAAGCGGCTTCATCTTTATTTTGTAATTGTAGTAAAAGTACTTTATCGTTTTGCATATATGTTAAAAATTTCCCAAAAAGCTAGAAAGCTCATCCAAAGGAAACAAACCTGTGTAAATATAAATGAAAGCACTTAAAAAGAAAAATAAAGTGTAAAATTAGTTTAACCAAAAAAAAAATTATGAAAAAGTTAGTATTTATTTTTACAGTTGTCGTGTCGTTAACATTTAGTCAATTTGCGTCTGCACAAAAAACAATTGTTGATGTAGCTGTTGCAAATGAGGATTTCTCAACTCTTGTTGCTGCCTTAAAAGCTGCAGATTTAGTTGGTGCTTTACAAGGAGAGGGACCATTTACAGTTTTCGCCCCAAACAATGCTGCCTTTGGGAAAATTGATTCAAAAACGTTAAACTCATTGTTAGAGCCTAAAAACAAAGAAGCTTTAAGCAATATTTTAACTTACCATGTTGTCTCTGGAAAATTAGAAACTAGTGATGTATTAACAGCCTTAAAAAAAGGTATGGGTAAAGTAGAGTTAACTGCTTTAAACGGACAAATTTTAACAGTTTTACAAAAAGATGGTAAAATATGGTTGAAAGACCAAAACGGTAATTACAGTGAAATAATTGCTACCGATGTTATTGGAAGTAATGGTGTAATTCATGTAATTAACTCTGTAGTTATGCCTAAATAATTTGGGAATTAACTGCTATGAAAAAGGAAAAGCCTCGTGTAAACGAGGCTTTTTTATTTGAGATCTTATCGTTCGTTTAACCACTTAATATAAAATCGGTTTAATGTTTAATTTTAGATGTTAATCGAGGTTATATTTTTTTAATTACAAAGTAAAGCTTCTTAATAACCATAAAAAATTTATTTTCTGTAAGCAACAAGCATTGAAATTGCAGGTACATTTACTGATTTGCTTATTTTTTTACCTGCTTCTAAAGTATATTTGTCTCCTATAACTGCAAGCTGCCACTCACTTTTAAGTTTATATTTATAAGCTGTTGTTTTGGCGTTATATACTATTAAAATATCTTTCCATGAATCTCCATTGGCATGGTTACTTATTTCATAGCTTAGCATGCCATCTTCAATAGTTTTAAATGTTAAATTTTTTCTTACTTCTTCTGCAGATGGCATTCTAAACGCTGGATGTGCTTTTCTAAGGGTGATTAAATTTTTGTAATATTCAAATACATTGTCATGTCTTACTTTCCAATTCCAATCCATTTGGTTGATACTATCTGGTAAGTTGTAAGAGTTGTGCTCGCCATTTTTAGTTCGTAACAATTCCGCTCCAGCGTGTATAAAGGGAACACCTTGTGAGGTCATTACAACCGCGTTAGCTAGTTTATCCATGGCTATAATAGTAGCTTCATCAGCTTCTTTTCTAGATACTTTTAATTTATCGTAAATGGTGTGATTATCATGGCACGACACATAAGAAATAGATTGCCAAGGCTCATTTGTCCAAGGTGCTTTTGAGTAATTAATAGCATCGTAATCTATTTGCGGATGTTGTATTGCACCAACTACTCCAAATTTCACAGATGTTTCTGTGTTTTTTGCACCACTTACAAAGCCTGTACTTTTATCATCAAAAACAGAACCTTTTAATCCGTCTCTAATATCATCATTAAATGCTGTGATTTGAGGCATTTTGGTTATGTTTTGCTTCAAAGCTCTATCTCTTATAAGTAATGGAGAATCTCCGGCAGTCCATCCTTCACCATAAATAAAAATATTAGGATTTATTTTTTTTACTGCTTCAGCAACTTCATTCATAGTAGCAATATCATGGATACCCATTAAATCAAACCTAAAACCATCTAAGTGATATTCTTCTGCCCAGAATGATACAGATTCTATAATAAATTTTCGCATCATTTCTTTTTCAGAAGCAGTTTCATTTCCGCAAGCAGACGCATCAGATTGTTTACCATCTTCCCAAAATCGGTAGTAATAATCTGGAGCTTCTAAATTAAAATTAGAGTTTTTAGTGATACCGGTATGATTATAAACAACATCTAAAATAACACCAATACCATGGTCGTGAAATTTTTTTACCATAGTTTTAAACTCTTCTATTCTAACTTCTGCATTATAAGGATTTGTAGAAAAAGAACCTTCGGGTACGTTGTAATTTTGTGGATCGTAACCCCAATTAAATTGCGATGTTTCTAAATTAGTTTCGTCAATAGAATAATGATCGTATGTTGGTAATAAATGCACATGAGTTATACCTAATTCCATTAAATGGTCTAAGCCAGTTGCAACATTATTTGGACCTTTTGTTCCTGTTTCAACCAAACCTAGATATTTACCTGGAAAACTGGATCCCGATTGTGGTTGAATGGTCATATCTCTAATATGTAATTCGTAAATAATAGCATCATTTGGTTTGTTTATAGATGGACCTTTATCTCTTTCCCAATTTTCTGGATTAGTGCTTTCTAAATCTAAAACCATCGCTCTTTTTCCATTAACACCAACAGCTTGAGCATAAATACCAGGTGTCTCATCTAACCATTTATTGTCAATCATTATTTGATAAGTATAATAAACGCCATTTAAATCTCCATCTAACTTTAACTCCCATACATTATTTATGTATGTACTTAAATTATAAATTTCGTAGGCATTGTTATCAAATCCATTTTTGTAGAGATTTAATTTTACATTTTCTGCGGTAGGAGACCAAAGTTTAAATATAGATGCTTCTTTGGTATAGTTTAACCACAAACTGGTTTGGATTGCTGTTTTAGAACTTTCAGAAATAGAAGTTTTAGTTTGGTTTAAACAAGAAGTTGTTATCATAATAAGTAATAGTAAGCTTAGTTTAAGTTTCATTGTAATTAGCGTATTAGTGAAGAAATTAATAAGTTATATGTTTTTTTAAACCCTTATATGTTTACTAAAATAAGTATTATATAGATTAATTCATAAAAGTTATTATTTATTCATAATTTGTGATGTTATTTATACTTTATGAAGCTATTAGCTTTTTGCTCTCTTTTTCTTTTTTCAATAGTTATTTGCAACTCTCAAAATAGTTATAAAACCTTTTTGGATCTTGAATATGCTCAAATAGATGCTACTAAATTATTGCTGGATATTTATTTACCTAAAGATGTGAAAAACCCCAACTTAGTTGTGTGGATTCATGGAGGCTCATGGATTAGTGGTGATAAAAAACAAAGGCCTATGGCGTTTGTTAGGCATGGTTATGCCTTAGCTAGTATTAATTATAGATTTTCAAGTAAAGCTAAATTTCCGGCACAAGCTTACGATGTGAAGGCTGCTATTAGGTTTTTGCGTTCTAAAGCAAAGCAATATCAGTATGATGCTGAAAATATAGTGGTTGCTGGTTCATCATCTGGCGGACACTTGGCGGCTTTAGTTGGGGTTACAAATAATCTTACCGAATTAGAGGGTACTGTTGGTAATTATTTAAATGAATCGTCTGCTGTTCAAGGTATTATTGATTTTTATGGACCCACAAATTTTACAAGTATTATAAGTCAATCAACAACCCAAAGCAGAAAAGGCAGATTATCCATCTTGAGTAAGTTATTTGGCGGATTACCAAAAAACAAACCAGAATTAGCAAAATTAGCGAGTCCTGTTTTTCATGTAGATACCACTGATCCACCTTTACTTATTATGCATGGAAATAAAGACCAAAAAGTGCCTATTAATCAGTCACTTGAGTTAGAAAGTCAATATAAAAAAAATAATTTAGATGTATTTTTTAAAGTAATTTATGATGGTGGACACGGTGGAAAAGTATTTGAAACCAAAGAAAATTATCAATTAACTTTTAAGTTTTTAGATAAAATTTTTAAAAAATAAACTATAAATTTAATTTTCTTAAACCCTCATAGACTATAATGCTTACGGCATTGGAAAGATTCAAACTCCTAATATGGTTATTGTAAATAGGTATTTTAAATAAGCTATCCGAATTTGCTTCAAGAATTGATTTTGATAAGCCTATTGATTCTTTTCCAAAAATTAAAAACAGGTCGTCTTCAAATGGAAGTTCCCAATGATTTTTTGTGCCATGACTAGAAAGAAAAGCCATTTTTTTGTTTTTATTAATTTCAAAAAAGTCATCAGCACTTTCATAATATATTACTGATAAGTGTTGCCAATAATCCAATCCTGCACGTTTTAAACGACTGTCATCTATTTCAAAACCAAAAGGTTTTACAAGATGTAAATTAGAACCTGAAGCTAAAGCTAATCGGCCAATATTTCCTGTATTATTGGGTATTTCGGGTTCTATTAAAACAATATTAAGCGCCATGTTGTTTAATTTTTGAAATGAGAATCCAAATAAGTAAAACAAAAGGGAAGCCATGTAAAAAAACATCAATCCAATCCATTATTTGCATGCTTTTAGCACCACCAAAAATCCATTTTAGTTTCCCCCAAATATGAGGTTCGGGAGTAAAAGGTGCAAGCCCAATTGTTAAGCATAGTAAAACAATGAATTTCCAATTATTGAATAGTTTCATAGTTTTTATTTAACAGCGTAAGTAAGCTTCATAGTAATAGAAGCTGTTTTTTCTTTTGATGTTGTATTATAAGCACCACCCCAAGAGTAATCTTCGTTTGAGTTCTGACCAGTAATTTGAAAAATTCCCATATTTGCTGTTATAAGTTCTCTTAATGAAGCTCCAGAATTTTCCGAAATACTTTCAGCTCTAACTCGTGCATTATCGGTAGCTCTAGATATCATTTCTATTTTTAAATCTTCTAATTTAGTATAATAATATCTTGGAGATAAGGAATATAACTGAATGCCTTTATTCAATAATTCAGTAACTTCTCTTGATATTTTTTCAACATTCTCAACGTCTTTAGAATTTATTTGAACCGTTTGGTTTAGCGTGAAACCTGTAAATTCTTGCCCTAAATATTTACCGTCTGTAGAATAGTTTTGTTTCATGTTTTTGGTAGTAGAAACTGCTGTGAATACAATAACATCATCAGTTAAACCTTTAGATTTTAAGTATTCAAAAATAGTTTCCTTATCCTTTTTTAGATCTGCATAAGCTTCTTTTAAATCGCTATTAACTTGAGAAAAACTAGCTTCCCAAACGATAAGATCTGATGTGAAATTTGTTTCTCCTAAACCTGTTACCGATACCGTTCCAACCTTTTTGTTTCGATTAATTACGGCATTTCCTAAAATTATGGAGGCGGCTACAATAGCAATTCCAAATACAATGGCACTTAAGTTCTTTTTCATTAAAAATAGATTTCGATATTTATAAAATGTTAACGAATGGATGTAACAAATTTTGGAATATCATCTATAGAATTATTGCTAATAAATTTTATAAAAGCACTACCAATAATAGCACCTTTAGCAAAATTAGTGGCTTGGATAAATGTTTTGTTATCCGATATTCCAAACCCTATTATTTGTGGGTTTTTTAAATCCATACTGGATATACGTTCAAAATAAGTTTCTTGGTCGTTACCAAAGCCTAAATTACTTCCAGTAACACTCGCACTACTTACCATATAAATAAATCCTTTTGAAACAGAGTCAATAAAATTTATACGCTCAATACTAGTTTGTGGTGTTATTAAAAACACATTTATAAGGCCATATTTATCAAAAATATCTTGGTATGCTTCATGATAAACATCTACAGGTAAATCAGGAATAATCAAACCATCAATACCAATCTCACTGCATTTTTTACAAAAAGCCTCAACACCATATTGAAGCATTGGGTTAAAATACCCCATGATAATAAGTGGAATAGAAACCGATTTTCTAATATCTTTTAACTGATTGAATAAAACTTCGGTGGTCATGCCATTTTTTAAAGCCTTAGTAGAGCTATCTTGAATAGTTGGTCCGTCTGCTAAAGGATCACTAAAAGGCAAGCCTATTTCAATCATATCAACCCCATTCTTTTCTAACTCTTCAATAATAGATACGGTATCATTTATTTCAGGGTAACCAGCAGTAAAATAAATTGAAAGTAACTTCTTGTTTTCTTGTAATTTAGTTTGAATACGATTCATTTTTTATTTTTTTATTTTGTACGTTACCACTAGGGTCGGGCTTTCACTACTCGCTCCCTTCTGCGTCGGGGAGCTCAAACATACCGTTCAATCCCTAACGCATTAGTAACGCATTCAATTTATATTTTAAAGTAATCAATATAGTTTTGTAAATCTTTATCACCACGACCAGATAAACTCATAACCACAATATCATCAGGTTTAAAAGTTCTGTGTTTAAAAATAGCCAAAGCATGCGAGGTTTCTATAGCAGGTATAATACCTTCTAATTTTGAAAGTTCTAAACCAGCTTCCATGGCATCACTATCCGTAATAGACATAAATTCTGCACGTCCAGTTTTAGATAAATGCGCATGCATAGGGCCAACACCGGGGTAATCCAAACCTGCCGAAATTGAATATGGCTCGGTAATTTGGCCATCAGTTGTTTGCATTAAAAGGGTTTTACAACCATGAATAATACCTTCTTTTCCTAAAACAGAAGTAGCTGCACTTTCACCAGAATCAATACCTAAACCAGCAGCTTCTACAGCAATTATCCCTACTTCTGGCTCGTGTAGATAATGGTAATAAGTACCTGCAGCATTACTACCGCCACCAATACATGCAACCACATAATCAGGATTTTCTTTACCTTCTTGCTCTTTTAACTGCCATTTTATTTCTTCGGAAATAACCGATTGAAAACGTGTTACCATATCTGGATAAGGATGTGGTCCAATGGCAGATCCAATAATATAATGGGTATCTACTGGGTTGTTAATCCAATCACGAATGGCTTCGTTGGTAGCATCTTTTAAGGTACGACTACCCGATAAAGCTGGCACTACGGTAGCACCTAACATTTTCATTCTGGCAACATTTGGTGCCTGTCGTGCAATATCAATTTCTCCCATGTAAACAATACACTCTAAGCCCATTAATGCACAAACAGTGGCCGTTGCAACGCCATGTTGTCCTGCACCGGTTTCAGCAATAATTCTGGTTTTCCCTAAACGTTGTGCCATTAATATTTGACCAATAGTATTGTTAATTTTATGAGCGCCAGTATGGTTTAAGTCTTCGCGCTTCAGGTAAATTTTTGTATTGTATTTTTCTGAAAGTCGTTTCGCAAAATAGAGTGGGGAAGGGCGCCCAACATAATCTTTTAAAAGCTTATCGAACTCCTTTTTAAAATCGGGTTCAGCCATAATTTTTAAATAATTTTGGCGTAACTCTTCAATATTTGGATAGAGCATCTCTGGTATAAATGCGCCGCCAAAATCTCCGTAGTATCCTTTTTCGTTTACGTTATAATTCATAACACGTTCTTTTTTATTTTTTGTTGTTTCTGCAAGGGCAGTAATATTTTTAAATTTTTTTAAATTTTCAATATTTTTTAATCCTGGTTCTATTTCAAATTTGCTATTTACATCTAGAGCATAACAGTAATTTGAAGCGTTACTTTTTTTAAATTCTTTTATGTTTTCTAATTCGTTTAAACCAATACCACCACTTAAAAAAAATGGTTTTTTTAAAGGGTAATTACTTAATATATTCCAATCAAAAGTGTAGCCATTTCCACCAGGGTATTTTCCTTTAGTATCAAATAGGAAGAAATCGCAAACATTATCGTAAGGTTTGAGCTTTTCAAAGTTAAATTCGTCTACTATAGAAAACACTTTGATAACCTCAATATTTTGAGATTTAAGTGTAATACAATATTCTGGCGATTCTTTTCCGTGTAATTGAATAGTTTGTAAATTGTATTTGTTTATTTTTTCAATCACAAAATCAATAGATTCATCAACAAAAACACCTGTTTTTTTTATTGATTTATCTAATTCAGGAATTTTTTCAGAATCAAAATTTCTTGCAGATTTTTCATAAAATATAAACCCAAGATAATCTGGTTGCAATGCAGCAACTTGTATGATGTTATCTTGATATTTCATGCCGCAAACCTTGAGTTTCATTGTTCTAAAGTTTTGATGAATTCTGTTGCACTAGCTCCTGGATTATCAGTTTTCATAAAGTTTTCACCTATTAAAAAACCTTGATAGCCATAAGGTTGCAATTCTTTAATTGCCTCAATATTACTAATCCCACTTTCCGAAACTTTTATAAAATCATCAGGAATTAAACTGCTTAAGCTTTTGCTTGTATCTAAACTAACTTCAAAAGTTTTTAAATTTCTATTGTTAACACCTAACATATTAATACTTGGCATGATAGATTTTTGTAATTCTTCTTTATTATGAACTTCTAAAAGCACATCTAAATGTAAGCTTTTTGCTAACTCTGAAAATTGTTTGATTTCATTTCTAGTCAGTATGGCTGCGATTAGTAAAATTACATCTGCACCATATGCTTTTGCTTCTAATAACTGATATTCGTCTATAATAAATTCTTTACGTAATAATGGTAAGTTACAGCTAGCTCTGGCAGTAAGTAAATCATCTAAAGATCCTCCAAAATATTTTCCATCAGTTAAAACAGACATGCCACATACTCCTGCATCTTCATAGCCCTTTGCCACGTCTTGAACATTTAAACTATTGTTTATAATTGATTTAGATGGAGAACGTCTTTTATGTTCTGCAATGATTCCAGATTTACTGTTTCGTAAATTATTTGTAAGAGATATTGTTTGTTTTTCAAATAAAACAGATAGTTCTAATTGATTAACAGGAATAAGACTTTTTCGAAGAGCTACTTCGTTACGCTTATTTAATGTTATTTTATCTAGTATATTCATTTTTTACTTAATTCTACTAACTTGTTTAAACTTGCTTTTGCTTTTCCAGAAAACAATGATTCTTTAGCCATTTCAAATCCTTCTTTATGATGTATTTGTTTTACAGTAGCAATAGCTAATCCGGCGTTAGCACAAACTACATTGTTTTGAGCTTCAGTACCTTTACCATTAATAATATTTGTAAATATTTTTGCAGCGTCTTCAATCGTATTACCCCCAAAAATGGCTTCTTGTTTCACTTTTGAAAGCCCCAAATTTTCAGGAGAAAATAACGTTTCAGAGTGGTTGGAAATAATTTTGGCTTTCCCAGTTAACGAGATTTCATCGTAGCCATCTAAGGCATAAACAATGTTATAATTGGTATCAGTATTCTGATACAAAAAGCTATACAAACGCAGCAATTCTAAATTGAAAACACCTAAAAATTGATTTTTTGGAAACGAAGGATTTACCATAGGGCCCAACATATTAAAGAAGGTTTTAACACCTAGTTCTTTACGGATAGGAGCAACGTTTTTCATGGCTGGATGAAAAAGTGGTGCATGTAAAATACAAATGCCAGCTTTATCCATACAACTTTTTAAAAAGTCTTCATTGTTTGAAAATTTTACACCTAAATATTCTAAAACATTAGAGGATCCAGATGTTGAAGAAACCCCATAATTACCATGTTTTGATACGTGAATACCAGCGCCAGAAGTTATAAAAGAGGAAAGTGTTGAGATATTAAATGTGTTTTTACCGTCACCACCTGTGCCTACTAAATCTATGGCATTATAGTCTGTTAAGTTTATAGGTACACAAAGCTCTAAAAGCGCATCTCTAAACCCTTTTAATTCTTCAATCGTGATACTTCGCATCATAAAAACAGACAGAAAACATGTAATTTGACTTGGATTATACATGTTATTTGAAATATTAACAATAACCTGTTTAGCCTCCTCTGTAGATAAGGTTTCATGATTTATTAGACTGTTAAGTATATCTTTCATTATAATTAATTACTCTTTTTTTTTGGATATTTAATTATTTACCCAGTTTTCTAATATTTTTTTTCCGTTGGGTGTTAAAACAGATTCTGGATGGTATTGTACACCTTTTACATCATAAATTTTATGTCTTACAGACATAACTTGTCCGTTTTCATCAAAAGAAGTTGCTTCTAAGCTTTCTGGCAAATTTGGATTAACAACCCATGAATGGTAACGACCAACTTCAATATTTTTTTCTAAACCTTTAAAAAGTGATTCATCATCAACACATATAGTTACATTCGTAGCTACGCCATGATAAACATCATCTAAATTAATTAATGAACCACCAAAAACTTCGCCAATAGCTTGTTGTCCAAGGCAAACACCTAGAATGCTTTTTGTAGGCGCGTATTTTTCAATAATTTGTTTTAATAAACCAGCTTCGTCTGGAATACCAGGGCCTGGTGATAGTAAAATTTTATCAAAAGTTTCAATATCTTCTAATGCTAATTTATCATTTCTTAATACAGTAACGTCGCAGTTTAAATCTTCTAAGTAATGTACTAGATTGTAGGTGAAACTGTCGTAATTATCTATGACTAATACCTTTTTCATTTTAAATGTCTTCTGCTAGTTTAATAGCTTTAGTTAATGCGCCTAATTTGTTATATACTTCTTGTAATTCGTTTTCTTGATTTGATTTCGAAACCAATCCTGCACCTGCTTGCCAATTAAGCTTGTAATCTTTACTCAAAAAAGTACGAATCATGATGGCGTGATTAAAATTACCTTCAAAATCCATAAAACCAATAGCACCACCATAGTAACCACGGCTAGTTTTTTCGTATTGCTCAATCAATTGCATGGCTCTGTGTTTTGGAGCACCGCTTAATGTTCCAGCAGGAAACGTATCTGCCACAACTTGCATGGTTGAGGTTGTTTTGTGTTTGTGGCCTGTAACTTTACTAACTAAATGAATAACGTGAGAGAAAAACTGAACTTCTCTGTAAGTTACTACTTTTACTTGGCTACCGTGACGGCTTAAATCGTTTCGTGCTAAATCAACCAGCATCACATGTTCAGCATTTTCTTTGTCGTCTTTTTTAAGTTTTTCGGCTAATTCCTCATCTTTTTGTTCGTCGCCACTGCGTTTAAATGTGCCTGCAATGGGATGAATTTCAGCTAATCCATCACTTACAATAAGTTGAGCTTCTGGTGAGCTGCCAAATATTTTAAAATCCCCATAATCGAAATAAAATAAATAGGGTGAGGGGTTTATGCTCCTTAAAGCGCGATACACGTTAAAATCGTCTCCAGTAAATGCTTGCGAGAAACGCCTTGAAAGTACTAATTGAAAAACATCACCTCGGTTGCAATGTTTTCTGGCTAATTCAACATGTTCTTTAAACTCATTATCCGTTAAATTTGAATGGATGTCTCCTTTTGAATTAAAGTGAAAAGAAGCAAAATTTTGCACATTTATAAGCTTATCAATAGTATCAATATTATTCTCGGTATCTTCATAACAATGCGCGAAAATATAAGCTTCATTTTTAAAATGATTTATAGCGATAATATTTTTGTAAACCGCGTAATAAACTTCTGGAATAATAACTGAGTTATCTTTTTTAGTAATTTGAATATCTTCAAAATATCTTACAGCATCATAAGCTGTATATCCAAAAATACCATTGTTAATAAACTTAAAATTGGCATCAGAATTTACATCAAAGCGTTTTGTGAATTGATGAATTTCATCAGCAACATTTATATCTTTAGTAATATTTAAATTAGTTACACTACCATCAGGAAATGTTTGCTTAATCATTTCATTCTGAATTTTTATCGAAGCAATTGGATTAAAACATATATATGAAAAGTTTTTATGACTCCTGTGGTAATCACCACTTTCCAAAAGAATACTATTTGGGTATTTATCTCGAATTTTATAGTAAACAGAAACAGGTGTAATCGTATCGGTTAATATTCTTTTGTGATGCGTATAAAGGTTGTATGTCTTCATTTATAATTTATATTTTTAATTCTGAAACTACTATCAGAACAAAGAAAAAGGCTTGTCGTGAATGACAAGCCTTTTGGATATTTTTAGATTTAAATATACTAGGATTTTACTTCACGAACGTTAGTTTCGAAAGCACCACCACCAAGTTTTATTTAAAATTGAATTCATATTTAATTTTGTTTGCCCAAATATAGAAATGAAAAAATGATTACCCAAAACTTTAATCTACTTTTTACATAAAAGTTTGTTAAACTATTATTAATACAATTTAGTATTAATTAATTTTAGCCTTATGAAATTAAAAGTCATTTTTATTGCATTAATAGCAATAGTAAGTTGTAAAGAAGAAAAAGAATCTGAAAAAGTAGTTAATAATGAAACTGAAATAGCTATTAAAGTTATTGATTCAAATTCTATAGATTTAGAGGTTTATGACTTTAATGGTTTTGAAAAGTTTTTGAATAAAAATAACAATAAAACTTATGTGATAAATTTCTGGGCTACTTGGTGTGGACCATGTGTAAAAGAATTACCTTATTTTGAGAAGTTAAATGAAGCATACAAAAATGATGATGTAGAAGTTATTTTAGTGAGTTTGGATTTTCCATATTTATATGAATCTAAATTAAAACCTTTCATAAAAGAGAAAAAGTTAGCTTCTAAAGTTATTGCTTTAAATGATGTGGATATGAATACTTGGATACCTAAGGTAGATGTTAATTGGTCTGGTTCTATACCAGCAACCATTATATATAAAAATGATACGCGCAAGTTTTACGAGCAATCTTTTACTTATGAAGAATTAACAAAAGAATTAAATCAATTTTTAAATTAGAAAATCATGAAAAAATCTATCAAATTAATCTCGTTTGTATATGTTTTAGTTTTAGTAAGCGCATTTACAGTTAGAGATGGAGGTTATAAAATTGGTGACGTTGTTGAAGACTTTTCGTTAAAAAACATTGATGGTAAAACAGTTTCATTATCAGATTATAAAAACTCAAAAGGGGTTATTGTTGTGTTTACTTGTAATACGTGTCCTTACGCAGTTATGTATGAAGATAGAATTATGGATTTGAATACAAAGTATGCTACAAAAGGGTTTCCTGTCGTAGCTATTATGCCAAATAATCCTGAAGCAAAACAAGGCGATAGTTATGAAGCTATGAAAGAACGTGCTAAAGAAAAAGGGTTTAAATTTCCATATTTAATGGATGAGGGGCAAAAAATATATCCAAAATTTGGAGCTACCAAAACTCCTCACGTGTTTATTTTACAAAAAAAAGATGGTTTACATGTAGTTGAATATATTGGAGCAATTGATAATAATTATCAAGATGCATCGGCTGTTACTATAAAATACGTAGAGGAAGCTGTAGATGCTATGTTAACTGGTAAAGAGGTGTTTGAGAAAGAAACAAAAGCCATTGGATGCTCTATTAAAGTTTAAATGGATTAATAGGAATTAATAAAATAACAGAAGCATTAAAACCATCATATTCTTTTATGTAAGGTATTTAAACATTAGTTTTGTATTATTAAATTATCAAAAAAATATCATGGAAGATTTATCACAAGAAGATTGGAAAGAGCAATTAGCTAAAGACAATAATGCACTAATTATAGATGTTAGAACAACTGCAGAAGTAGCTGAGGGTATTATAGAGAACGCATTGCATTTAGATTTTTTCAAGGGTCAAGAATTTGTTAATGAAATTGAAAAACTTGATAAAAGTAAAAGTTACTATGTGTATTGTAGATCTGGAAACAGAAGCGGACAAGCATGCAAAATAATGGAACAATTAGGTTTTAAAAACGCTTACAACCTAGAAGGTGGTATGTTGCAATGGACAGGTGATGTTGTAGATATTGATTAATCATAAAATTCATTTCTTTTTCAAGTTAGTCATATTTTCTAATTATTTTTCTGTTGAAATACCAATTTATCCGAGATTATATTGCCATAATTATCATTCATCTTTTTTTTAAGTAATTCATCTTTTTTATTATAGTTGAAGGAATCATTTGTATACTTTTGATAAAAATATTATTAATATTAATTTTTATAATGTTTCTAATTAAAAATTACTCTCAAAAATGATTAATTTATTAACCTTAGATTTTTAAAATAGCATGGATAACGGTTACGTAATATTAGGTATTATTGCATTATTGTTCTTGAGTATGTATGGTTTTTCATATTTATCTGTAGTTAGAGAAAAAATAGCTCAGAAAAATGAAGAGAAGAAACAATTAGAAAAAGAAGAATTAAGACGTCAAAGACGTATAAAAAATCAAGAAATCATTGATTTAAGAGTATCAGCATTCAATAAAAGAAAAGAAGAAATCCAACGAGAATTAATGCTTTTGGAAAGAATGAAAGAAAAACAAAAGGTTAGTTAAAACTTTAAAAAAAAATCACAAAAAAGTCCATATAGATTTAAATTTATATGGACTTTTTAGTTTAAAAAAAACCTCATATTTAATTTTTATTAGACTAATTTTTTATTAATTATAATTTTCAGTTTAATTTATCAAATCATATAATTATTGTAATTAATTTAAAAACTTTAACTTTTTTAAATCATTTTATTATTCATGAGTTTTGAGTAATTTAATTACTAATAATTTTAGGAAGATTTTAAAATTAATACTCAACGAAAACGATTTCGAAGTTTAAATTATAAATTAAAGACTAATGTATAATATTTAATTTTGAAGATTGATTATTTTACTTCACCAATTTAAACCAAGTAAATTAATATATGAATAATAAAATTTTAATCTGGTCTATTACTGCCGCATTAGCAGGCTTTCTTTTCGGATTTGATACCGTAGTTATTTCTGGGGCAGATAAGAAATTGCAGGCTCTCTGGGGTTCTTCTAATGCTTTTCATGGCTCTGTAGTTATGGCAATGGCATTATGGGGTACTGTTTTTGGTGCTTTGTTTGGAGGTATGCCAACCAATAGATTGGGAAGAAAGAAAACATTAATATGGATTGGATTATTTTATTTTATTTCTGCAGTTGGTTCTGCATTAGTTAATGATCCATATACATTTGCCTTTTTTAGATTTTTAGGTGGTATTGGTGTTGGTGCTTCAACTATAGCAGCACCTGCATATGTTTCTGAAATTTCTCCAGCTAAGGATAGGGGTCGATTAGTAGCGCTTTACCAGTTTAATATCGTTTTCGGAATTTTAATTGCTTTTTTATCTAATTATTTATTAAGGAATGTTGGTGAAAATGCATGGCGCTGGATGATAGGTGTGGAAGCTTTTCCTGCTTTAATTTACACCGTACTTATTTTTACAGTTCCAAAAAGTCCCCGTTGGTTAATTTCAAAACATAGAAATGAAGAGGCAAAGGAAGTTCTTAAGCTTATTAATCCTAATGGCGATGCAGAAAAATTAATGCAAGAAATAAAAGCGGAAAGTGAAAGTCATTTATCTGGGGAAAATATTTTTATGAAAAAATACCGATTCCCGCTTATGTTAGCTTTTTTAGTAGCCATGTTTAATCAATTCTCAGGAATTAATGCTTTTTTGTATTATGCGCCAAGAATTTTTGAAGAAGCTGGTTTAGGAGAAAGTACGGCCTTATTAAGTAGTATAGGTATTGGTGTAACAAATTTATTATTTACTTTATTAGGTGTTTTCTTAATAGACAGACTAGGAAGAAAAATATTAATGTATGTGGGTTCAATTGGTTATATCATTTCGTTAAGTTTGGTTTCAATGGCATTTTTTTTAAATTGGGAAGGGTTAGCTGTACCTATTTTTTTATTTATGTTTATTGCCTCTCATGCTATTGGGCAAGGTGCTATAATTTGGGTTTATATTTCAGAAATTTTCCCAAATCATTTAAGGGCAAGTGGTCAGTCTTTTGGAACTTCTACTCATTGGGTTTTAGCAGCCATTATACCCTCACTAGTTCCTGTGCTTTTTTCTAGTATTGGTGCAGGAGTTGTGTTTATGGTATTTGCAATTATGATGCTTTTTCAATTATTATTTGTCATTTTTATAATGCCAGAAACTAAAGGTATTTCACTTGAAGAATTAAGTAAAAAATTAGTTAGAGATGAAAAATAGGAAATTTCGTTTTTTCAATATTATTTTTTTTAACCTAATTTTCATTCTCGTTTTTAGTTGTAAAAAAAATTCCAAAGTATCTGAACACGAAATAACAGCTTTAATTGAAAATTCTGTAGAAGAAACTTTATATAGACCAAATTTCCATTTTACACCAAAAGCAAATTGGATGAACGACCCTAATGGGATGTTTTATCTAAATGGTAAATATCATTTATACTTTCAATATTATCCAGACGGAAATGTATGGGGACCTATGCATTGGGGTCATGCTATAAGTGAAAACTTGATTACTTGGGAGGAACAACCAATTGCACTTTATCCAGATGATTTGGGTCTCATATTTTCTGGCAGTGCTGTTGTAGACAAAGATAATATCTCTGGTTTTGGAAAAGATGGTGTCTCTCCAATTGTAGCTATTTATACATACCACAATATGGAAGGTGAAAAAGCAGGTGAAATTGATTTTCAAACCCAAGGAATTGCTTTTTCTTTAGATGAAGGCATGACATGGATTAAATATGATAAAAATCCAATAATTTCAAACCCAGGTATTAAAGATTTTAGAGATCCAAAAGTGATATGGGATAACTCAAATGATAAATGGATAATGTCTTTAGCTGCTGGAAATAAATTAATGTTTTATAGTTCATTAAATTTAAAAGATTGGAAATTTGAATCCGAATTTGGAGAGAATATAGGTGCTCATGGTGGTATTTGGGAATGTCCTGATTTATTTCCAATTAAAATTGAAGGTTCAGATAAAACTAATTGGGTTCTGCTAGTAAGTATTAATCCAGGTGCTCCAAATGGTGGGAGTGCTACACAATATTTTATAGGTGATTTTGATGGTAGTACGTTTACGCTTGATAAAGATTTTTCAAATCAATTAAGTAATCAAAATGCACTATGGCTAGATTATGGTCGTGATAATTATGCAGGGGTAACTTGGTCTAACATTGCAGAAACTGATGGTAGAAAATTATTTATTGGCTGGATGTCTAATTGGGATTATGCAAGAGATGTTCCAACATTTAAATGGCGAAGTTCTATGACAGTTCCAAGAGAACTTAGTCTCAAAAAACATAACAATACATACCATTTAAAAAGTTTGCCAGTTGAGGAGCTTTATCATTTTGTTGAAAAAAGTTTAGTTAAAGATTCATTGAGTAACAATCAAATAAATTTTGAACTAAATAATTCTATCATTGGTATGACTAAAACAAATATAGAATTTGAACTTTCTGATTTGAAACATAATATTTATAATTTTTTAATTTATAACAAACTTGGAGATTCATTAAGTATCGGTTTAGACAATTTGAAAAATGAATTTTTTATTAACAGAAAAAAATCTGGTAAAGTAAATTTTTCCGAAAAGTTTGTATCAAATATTTCTAAAGCAAGAGCTCTTAAAACCTTAAATCAATTAAAAGTTAAAATTCTTTTAGACAAAACATCTGTTGAAGTTTTTTATAATGATGGAGAGGTTGTTATGAGTGAATTGTTTTTTCCAAATGGGCCAATGGAAAAATTTAATATCATTTCAGATGACAAAACCTTTAAAATTGAAAACTTAAAAATTCAGGAATTTGATTTCAAATAAGTAAATAAAAACACGAATCTTAAATGATCTTAACAAGAATTTCTGATTATTAATTCAGTATCAAGTATTATTTTTTGATACTCATAAGCAATGCCTTTGTGTTTATAATCTATTTCTTTAATTAAAATTTCAGTTGATTTCTCACCCATTTTCAAAGCATTTTGATCAATTGAAGATAAGCTTGGGTTAGTAATTTTTGTCATAAACCAATTACTAAACCCAAATATTGCTATCTGTTCTGGTACTTTAATATTGTTTTTATTGAAATAGTCAAGAGCACCAATAGCAATAAGATCATTTACAGTAAAAAGCCCATCAACATTTTTACCATGGTCATTAATAAGTTTTTCAGCACTATTAAAACCATCTGAAAAATCTGAATTATTATCACATATATAAACTAGGGTTGGATCAAATTCAATATTGTGATCTAACAATGCTTTTTTATATCCTAAAAAACGATCAATAGAATTTTGCGGATTTAAATCGCCTCTAAAATGTGCGATTCTTTTGTATCCTTTATTTATGAGGTGGGTAACAGCATCATAGGCTGCTTTTCTGTCGTCAATTAATACTTTAGAGCAATTTATTGTTTTTGCAATTTTATCAAACAGAATTAAAGGGACATTACTATCAATTACTTTTTGTAAGTGACTAAAATCTCTGGTTTTATTTGATAAAGACATGATAACACCATCGACACCTTTGCTTAGTAATAAATCAATTTGTTTTTTTTCAAGTTCAAAATCTTCGTTGGATTGCATTAAAAAAATCATGTAATTGTTTCTTTCTGCCTCTTTTAAAATACCTTCGATTACATTTGAGAAAAAATGATGAACCATAGTGGGAATTATAACCCCAATAGTTTTAGATTCTTTCATTCTCAAGCTTACAGCAAATGAGTTTGGTGTATAATTAAGTTTTTTAGCTAATTCTTGAACTTTAGTTTTAGTTTCCTCATTAATATCTGAATAATTTTTTAATGCTTTAGATACA
Organism: Flaviramulus sp.; assembly: GCA_030731745.1. Lineage (GTDB taxonomy): Bacteria > Bacteroidota > Bacteroidia > Flavobacteriales > Flavobacteriaceae > JANQTJ01. The sequence goes on from JANQTJ010000046.1 coordinate 40,817, forward strand.
GTAGAAGTTGAAATACCTAATGTTTTAGCTATAACTTTTAAAGTAACTTTAGACATATTTAATTTGTTGGTTATTTAGTTAGTTAATTATTAAATGTAAGTAAAATTAGGGTAAAAGTTTAGTGCTAAAAAAATAAAATTTATAAAAATCTAATTTTATCATATTCTTAATTTTTAGTTTATTTTTTTTGTGATAATGTAAAAATTATTGTATTATTATACTATCAAATTTAATTAATTTTATAGAAAATTCATGTTTTAAGCTCTATTTTAATCATTTGTATTTTGGATATAATAAATTATTACCATAATTTTGCTTTATATTGAAATTTGAGCTTATTTTTTTATTTAAAATGAATTTCAAACCTATATTTTTATCAAACTCATAATTACCGAAAACGTTTTCGGTTTAAAAATGCAATATTTTTCATTTTTTTCTTTTAAATACCCTTATAAAATGCAAAATTCGCTTTTTAATTAACAGCATTTTAACACTACCTTTTAAGTGTTGTTTTATTAACTATTTAATTATTAACTAAACTCAATATGAAAAACAAATTACTAAAAAAACTTTTGCTTCCGCTAGCGTTGCTACTTGGAAGCTTTATTTATGCGCAAACAGTTTCAGGAGTTGTTTCTGATGCTTCAGGCCCATTACCAGGAGTTAACGTAATAGTAAAAGGTACAACTACCGGAACTGTTACTAATTTCGACGGAGAGTTTAAAATTAACGCTGACAATGGAGCTACACTTGTGTTCTCTTTTATTGGTTATTTAACTCAAGAGGCTGTTGTCTCAGGTTCTACCCTTAATGTTACGTTACAAGAAGATGCTGCTCAACTTGATGAAGTTGTAGTAGTAGGTTACGGTAGTACCACAAAAAAAGAGATTACTTCTGCAGTTACTAAAGTAGGTGAAGAAGAGTTTAACAGAGGTACAATTAATAACCCTTCCGAATTATTACAAGGTAAAGTTGCAGGTTTGAGTATCTACAACAAAGGTGGTAATCCAAATGAGGATGCTGTTATTCGTTTAAGAGGTATTTCTACAGTAGGTGCAAATTCACAACCGTTAATTGTAATCGATGGTATTATTGGAGCTTCTTTAAATAACATTGATCCTGCAGATATTGAAAGTATGACAGTGCTTAAAGATGGTTCTGCTGCTGCAATTTATGGTTCTCGTGGATCTAGTGGTGTTATCATCGTTACTACAAAAAGTGGTAAAGCTGGTACAACATCTGTTTCTTACAATGGGTCAGTTGCTTCTGCTTCTATTGCTAGACAAGTTGATAATATGACTGGTGATGAGTTTGCTGCTGCAGGTGGTACTGATTTAGGTAGTAGAACAGATTGGATAGATTTAGTAACAAGAAACGCAGTAACTAGCATTCATAACGTTGCTATTACTGGTGGTTATGATGATACTAATTTCAGGGTTTCAACTAACTTTAGAGATGCTCAAGGTATCCTAGATAAATCAGGATTTAATCAATTTAACACAAGGCTTCAAGCATCTACAAAGATTTTGAACGACAAATTGAAAATTGATTTCAATGCTTCTTATACAAAAAGAGAATCTCAATTTGGTTTCAATGAGGCATTACGTTACGCAGTTCTATATAATCCAACTGCACCTGTTTTAGGTGTTGATTCTCCTTATCCATATAATGGTGATCCGTATAATGGTTATTTTGAAACTTTAGGTTTATTTGATAGTTTCAACCCAGTATCAATCATAAATCAAAATACCAATAATGGTAGTCGTAACGAATTTACTTATGGTGCAAACTTAAAGTATTCTGTTAGTGATAATCTTAGTGTATCTGCTTTATATTCTGAGCAATCAAGAAAATTAACTAACAGTGAGTACTACAGAACTACTTCTTTATTTAGAGGTAATGCTACAAGTCCATTGCGTAAAGGTTTAGCAAGACTTTATACTAGAGCTGACGAATTTCAATTATTTGAAATGTTTGCAGATTTTAATGTAGATGCTTCAGAAAAATTAAATTTAAAATTCACTGGTGGTTATTCTTGGCAAGAAGAAACTTTTAATGATTATTTCTTATCTGCTGGAGATTTTCCAAATGATGATTTAGCTTACATAGATGCTTTAGAGTGGTCTCAAGATCGCATTAATGCTGGACAAATTGAGCTAAGTAGTAACAGATCTCCTGAACAAAGAATTATTGCATTCTTTGCTAGAGCTAATGCTACTATTGATGATGCTATTTATATTAACGCTTCTATCCGTAGAGAAGGTTCTACTAAATTAGGAGAAAATAACAAATGGGGTACGTTTCCTGCATTTGGTTTAGGTGTAGACTTAAATAAATATTTAGGTCTTGATAACGTGGATTTATTTAAAGTACGTTTAGGTTACGGTGTTACAGGTTCTTTACCTGGGCAATATGGTTTAGCAAATGCTAGATTTGAACCAACAGGTGATTTATTAAGTACGAATCAAGTAACCGATGCTAACCCAGATTTAAAATGGGAAGAAAAAGCTGAAACCAACTTTGGTATTGAATTTAACTCAGGACGCTTATCTGCTACTTTAGATTTATATACTCGTAAAGTATCTGATTTTATTATAGATAGAGCTGTTGATGCAGCTGTTTTTCCTACAGGTAGACGTGTTGAAAATGGTGGAGATTTATCTACAAATGGTATTGAGTTAGCTTTAAATTATGATATTATTAAAACTGAAGATTTAACTTACAACAGTGGTATCGTTTTCTCTAGCTATAAAACTACTTTAGATTCTTTCGCTACTACTACTTTAAATGGTAATTTAGGTGCTCCTGGTCAAAATGATACGAATGTAATCTTAGTTGCTCCTGGTCAAGAAATTGGTTTAATTTATGCACCTGTTTGGGATGGAACAATTACTGATGGAAGTCAAAATTTTGTGGATGTCAATGGCGATGGTACTATCCAATCTGGACAAGTAGTAGGTAATGCTATTGATGCAGACGGTGATGGTGTAATAGATGGAGATTTAACTGAAGTAGGTAAAGGTATTCCTGATTTTGAGTTAGGATGGTCTCATACTTTAACTTACAAAAACTGGGATGTTAATGCATTTTTTAGAGGTGCATTTGGACACAGTTTAGTAAATAACTTTAGAGTATTTTATGAGCCAAGAGTAGGTTCTCAAGGATCTTATAATTTCATCAACACAGAGTTAGCAAATGCTGATATTACAAATGCTAAATTTAGCTCATTATATGTTGAAAAAGCCGACTTTATTAAGCTAGACAACATATCAGTAGGTTATAATTTTGATATTGCTGATGATAATAAATATATTAAGAGTTTAAGAGTATCATTAAGTGCTCAAAACTTATTTACAATAACAAACTATACAGGAGCAGATCCAGAACCAGCTCTAGCTGATAGAGGTTCAGTTGATAATGGTGGTTTCTTAGGTACTGATGCTAATCCATTAATACCAGGTATAGATAGAAGATATAACTATTTTCAATCTCGAACTATAACGTTTGGTGTAAATGTTAATTTTTAAAAAAAAAACTATGAAAAACATTTTTAAATTATTTTTTACGTGCAGTGCAGTAGTGTTAGCTGGTGCCTGTACAGACTTAGATGAAGTTCTAGTAGGTGAAGTTAGTTCTCCTTTTAATGGGGAAGAACCTGCATTTGCTAATTTTGATGGAGGTGGTGCTGGACCAGCTGATGCTGTAGCTTCTGCTTACAACCAATTAAGAGAGGCTGGTTCTGCTAATCATGGTGGATACTTTTCTGTTCAAACAGTTTCATCTGATGAAGCCGCTGTAACACAAAAAGGCGGTGACTGGTTTGATGGTGGTATCTGGATTGATATGCACAGACATACTTACGGTCCTACTAATGGTCCTGTAAATGGAACTTGGGTTCAACAATATTCAGCGATTGGTGCTTGTAATACAGCATTAGCTGGTGGAACTTTAGATGCTAACCAAACAGCTCAAGTAAGAGCTTTACGTGCTTTCTTTTACTACCGTTTATTAGATTTATATGGTAGAGTAAAAATTGTTACAACTCCAGGAGTAGATGCACCACAATCAACAAGAGAACAAGTTTTTAATTTTGTTGAAAGCGAATTATTAGCTGCTTTAGGTGTAGCTTCAATAAGCCCTACAATGAATTTAGATGCAAGTCCACTTGCAACAGCAAAAACTCAGTACAGAATCAATCAATTTGCAGCATTGGGTTTAATTGCTAAATTATATTTAAATGCTCAAGTTTATACTGGAATACCAAGATGGGCTGAAGCCTCTGCTGCTGCTGACTATGTTATAAACAATGGTGGTTATACATTATGTGCTGATGGATGTACTGTGCCTAATGAAGGAAGAAGACCTAGTGTTGCTACTGATCCTGATGAATTAGAAGGTTACGCTGCAGTATTTGCGCCTAATAATCAAAATAACCCTGAAATTATTTGGTCTATAGCTTACGATAATGTTACTGGTGGAAATATGAATTTTGCTCAAATGACGTTACATTATTCTAGTCAATTCACTTGGAATATTCAAAACCAACCTTGGAACGGTTACTCAGCTTTAGAAGAATTTTATAATTCTTACGAAGCTGGTGATAAACGTAAAACTGCTAATTTTATAGTTGGTGCTCAAGCTGATTATGAAGGTTCTGTAATTTTAGATTATGCTGCTCCAATTGATGAGATAGAATTAAATTATTCTGTAGATATAAACGAGTTAGAGCCTAATGCTTCTAGAAAAGGTGGTGCTCGTATGGGTAAATTTAGTTTCCGTCAAGGTCAAAGAGATAATATGGATAATGATTACCCTATCATTAGATTAGGTGATTTACATTTAATCCGTGCTGAAGCTGACGCAAGAAATGCAGGAGATTGGTCCTTAGCTTTAACTGATGTTAATACGATTAGAGCAAGAGCAGGTGTTTCTGCTTTAGCATCTTTAACTGCTGATTCGTTTTTAGCTGAAAGAGGTAGAGAAATGTTTATGGAAGTAACACGTCGTCAAGATTTAATCCGTTTTGGTAGATTTAATGACGCTTGGTGGGAAAAACCTGCTTCTGCTGCTACTAAAAATGTGTTTCCAATACCACAAGAACAACTTGATGCAAGTGCAGGAACTTTAACACAAAATCCTGGTTACTAGTATTAATTTTTAAGTATTATTTGAAAAAAAAGGGGTACTTTTATAAAGTATCCCTTTTTTTAAACTTAGTTTTCTATTTTTAAAATAGTAATAATAGTCTGAGATTTTTATTTATTTTACTACTCTTACTTCACTTAAACTAATTATAACCACTGATGAAAAACTTGTTAATCATTTTTATTTCAAGTTGTTTGTTTATATCCTGTATTTCTGAAAAAAAGAATTCAAACTTATTTATATTAAAAAATAGTTCTACTAGAATCACTTTTGAGAATACTTTAAATTATACTGAAGTTTTAAATCCCTATACCTATAGAAATTTTTATAATGGTGGTGGCGTTGCTTTGGGTGACATTAATAATGATGGGTTATTAGACATTTACTTTTCAGGTAATTTGGTTGACAATGAATTATATTTAAATAAAGGCAATTGGAAATTTGAAAATATTACTAAAAATGCAGGTGTTGGATGTGAAAATGTTTGGTCATCTGGTGTTACTTTTATTGATATAAATTATGATGGGTTTTTAGATATTTATGTTTGTAAAGCAGGACCACCTAGTGATAATGCGAACAGACACAATGAATTATTTATAAATAACGGTGATTTAACTTTTACAGAACAATCCAAAGAATATGGATTAGATTTGGTAGGACTTGCGGTTCAAGCTAATTTTTTTGATTATGATAAGGATGGTGATTTAGACTGTTACTTGTTAAGTAACTCTATTAAAGCTGTTGGTAATTATGATTTTATAAAAGATCAAAGAAATAAACCAACTAATAATGGCAACAAGTTATTAAGAAATGATAATAATTATTTTGTAGATGTAACTGATGAAGCCAATATATATTCTAGTGCTATTGGTTTTGGTTTAGGTATTTCAGTTAGCGATTATAATAATGATACTTGGCCTGATATTTTTATTTCAAATGATTTCTTTGAAAGAGATTATTTATATATTAATAACCAAGACGGCACTTTTAAGGAAGATTTAGTAAACCAATTTGGTTCTATTTCTATGGGTTCTATGGGAGCTGATGCTGCCGATTTGGATAACGATTCCAGAACAGATATTATGGTAACTGAAATGTTACCAAAAACAATTGAGAGACAACGTACAAAAACATTGTTTGAATCATGGAATAAACATGAAATGGCCAATAAAAATGGCTATCACCATCAATTTTCTAGAAATACACTTCATAGAAATATGGGAAACAATTCGTTTCTAGAAGTTAGTCGATATTCAAACGTAGCAGCCTCAGAATGGAGTTGGGCATCATTAATGTTTGATGCCGATAATGACGGTTTAAAAGATATTTTTATAAGTAATGGCATATATAAAGATCTGTTAGACAGAGATTATTTAACATACATGGCTAATGAGGATAAGATTAGAGACATGATAAAGACTGATAAAGAAGTCATGAATAAACTTATAGACTTGATGCCTTCGCAAGCATTGCCAAATGCAGTATTTAAAAATGAAGGTCATTTTGATTTTACAGACCAAACATCAGCTTGGGGTTTAGATAAACCAAGTTTTAGTAATGGAAGTGCATATGGGGATATTGATAATGATGGTGATTTAGATTTAGTAGTTAATAATGTAAATATGCCTTCATTTATTTATGAAAACACTTCAGATTCTACCAATTATAAAAGTATAACCGTAAAGTTGATTAGTGGAGGTAAAAACACTTATGCCATTGGTGCTAAGGCAGAAATATTTTATAATGGAAAACAATATGGGGTTTTAGAAAATTTTCCGTCAAGAGGTTTTCAAAGTTCTATATCACCTAATTTATTATTTGGTACCAACAGTAGTCATGTAATAGATAGCTTAATTATTACTTGGCCAAATGGACAAAAAAATAAACATGAAAGCTTAAAAACTAATCAAACTTATACCTTTAAACAACCAGATATAGGTGATTTAGCTCCAAATAATAATATCTATAATTTTGAAAATCCACTAATTGGAACTGATGATTTTTTTCAATTTATTCACAAAGAAAATAATTCAGTAGATTTTAATATGGAACAATTATTACCCGAAATGTTTAATAACGAAGGGCCTAATATTACAAGTGCTGATATAAATAATGACGGGATTAATGATTTTTATATTGGAGGTGCAAAAGGGCAAACAGGAGCTTTGTTTATTTCTAAAAAAGATGGTTATTTTGAAGAAATAACAGAACCTTTTAAATTTAATGCTAAATCTGAGGATACCAATGCTGCTTTTTTTGATAGCGATAATGATGGTGATTTAGATTTATATGTTTGTAGTGGCGGAAAATCATTTTCAAAATTCGATTTTTCATTAAATGATAGATTATATATTAACGATGGCAATCAAAACTTCACTTTAAGTTTAAAATCTTTAAAATTTGATGTACCAATTAGTACATCCACTATTTCAGTATATGATTTTGATAAAGACGGGGATAATGATATTTTTATTGGAGAACGCTTTAAAGTTGAAACTTATGGTATACCAACTTCTGGTTATATATTAATTAACAATGGTAATAATAATTTTGAAACTACTAATCCCAATTCATTAAAAAATATTGGATTAATTACGGATTCAGAATGGGTAGATTTAAATAATGATGGCTTAAAAGATTTAGTAGTTGTTGGTGAGTGGATGCCTATTTCTGTTTTTATAAATAACAAAGGTGTTTTATCAAATAAAACAGCAGATTTTGGATTAAGTGAAACATCTGGTTTTTGGAAAACAATTAAAGTAAGTGATATAAATAATGATGGTTTACCAGATATTATAGCTGGTAATAAAGGAGGGAATTCATTCTTTAAAAATGATACTAGAATGTACGTCTCAGATTTTGATAATAATGGTACTGTTGAGCAAATTATCTGTCATAAAAAGGGGGGGGATTATTATCCTATTTTGGATAGAGATGAGTTAATTTCTCAAATAGCTAGTTTAAAACAAAAGTTACTTTTTTATAAGGATTATGCCAATGCCAGTATGAAAACTATTTTCAATAATGAGCAGCTTGATAAAGCAACAATTTTAGATGTTAAAATGATTAATTCAACCTTATTTATTAATAAAAATAATAACTTTATAGCTAATAATTTACCAAATGAAATACAATATTCAAACGTCGAAGCTATTGAAGTTTTAGATATTAATAATGATGGTTACTTGGATATGTTTTTTGGAGGTAATCAGTATTTAATTAAGCCTCAATTTGGAATACAGGACGCTTCAGAAGGTTGGTTGCTATATGGAGATAAAGGGAAAATATTTGGTAAAGTTTTACCATTACATATAAAAGGTCAAATAAGAGATTTTAACTTAAATAAGTTAAACGGTAAAAATTATTTGTTAACTACAATTAATAACGATAGATTAAAATTTTATGAAATTAAATTATCTAAATAAGATATTACTTTTTTCTTCAATTATATTAGTTTACTCATGTCAATCAGACTATACAAAACTTGTTAAAAAGGAGTTGGCTAGTGGTGTAAAGAATGACTCAGTATTTTATAATTTAAAATTCGGACAAACAAAAAGTCATTTTTTTGAAACTTGTTGGGAGTTAAACAAAAAAAGAATTTTAACTCATGGACCTAATAATAGCTATGTTCAAAGTTTTTTGTATCCTAAAGATTCTACAAATACAACTGAAACAATGCGCATGTTGTTTTATGCTAAATTCAACTCAAAAGACATCATAAAAGCTATAGATGTTAAATTTTCTTATGTAGCTTGGGCGCCATGGAATAAAGAATTACAATCAGATAAATTATTGCCAAAAATACAAGATACCTTAATGAAATGGTATCCTGGAAACGATTTTATGAAAGTTAAAGATGTTTTAGTAAAGGTAGATGGTAATAGACAAATTCAATTATCTATTGAGTCAGAAGTTGAAGTTTCTGTGCTTATTGAAGATTTATCATATAAGTATAATAATTTGAATAAGTAAAAAATGATAAAACATACTTATATATTTTGTGTTTTAATAATACTCTTTTCTTGCAGTAAAAAAGAAGACACGGTTATTGAAGTAAAACCTCAATTTGAGTTACTATCCTCAGAAATAACAGGAATTGATTTTAAAAATGATTTAACCTCCACCGATGATTTTAACGTTTATAAATACCGAAATTTTTATAATGGCGGTGGTGTTGCCATAGGCGATATCAATAATGATGGACTACAGGATGTATATTTAACTTCAAATTTAAATCAGAATAAACTTTACTTAAATAAAGGAAATTTTAAGTTTGAAGATATTACTGAAAAAGCACTAGTTGGTGGTACAAAAGCTTGGTCTACAGGTGTTTCAATGGTTGATATAAATGCAGATGGCTATTTAGATATTTATGTTTGTAATTCTGGTGATGTAAAAGGTGATAACAAGCAAAATGAATTTTTTATTAATAATGGCGATTTAACCTTTACAGATAAAGCTTCTGAATTAGGATTAGATGATAAGGGCTTTTCAACCCATGCCTCTTTTTTTGATTATGACAATGATGGCGATTTAGATGTATATCTTCTAAATAATTCGTATCAAGCTATTGGTAGTTTTAATTTAACAAAAAATGAGCGCCCAAAAAGAGACGTTTTAGGAGGTGATAAATTATTTGAAAACAGAGATGGTAAATTTATTGATGTTAGCGAAAAAGCAGGTATCTACGGAAGTATTATTGGTTTTGGTTTAGGTGTTACCGTGGGCGATATGAATAATGATGGTTGGCAAGATATTTATGTTTCTAATGATTTTTTTGAAAGAGATTATCTATATATAAATAATCAAAATGGTACGTTTAAAGAGTGCTTAACATCGTCATTAAATTCTATTAGTGGCGCATCTATGGGTGCCGATGCTGCAGATATTAATAATGATGGATACAACGATATTTTTGTAACAGAAATGTTACCTAGCGAATATGATAGACTAAAAACAGTAACCACTTTTGAAGATTGGAATAAATATCAATATAACTTAAAAAACGATTACTATCATCAGTTTACTCGAAACATGTTACAACTAAACAATAGTAATTTAACCTTCAGCGAAGTAGGGCGTTTTAGTGGTGTTGAAGCATCCGATTGGAGTTGGGGAGCCTTGTTTTTTGATATGAATAATGATGGGTTTAAAGATCTTTTTATTGCTAACGGTATTTACAAAGATTTAACCAATCAAGATTATTTAAAATACATATCAAATGAAGAAGTCTTACAGGCTTTAGTGTCAAATAATAAAGTAGATTATAAAAAATTAATTGATATCATTCCTTCAAATAAGGTTAAAAACCATGCTTATATTAATAAAGGTAGTTTAGAATTTAAGCGTGAAGAAAATGGTTTAAATACGGAAGGCTTTTCAAATGGTTCTGCTTATGGGGATTTAGATAATGATGGCGATTTAGATTTGATTGTTAATAATGTAAATATGCCATTATTTGTTTATCAAAATAATTTAAAAGATAAAAATTCTCATTATTTAAAAGTAATACTAAAAGGTGAGGGATTAAATGCAGATGGAATCGGCGCTAAACTTAAATTGACTAACAAATCAAATACCTATTTTTTAGAGCAACAACCTGTTAGAGGTTTTCAGTCATCTATGGATAATAGAGCTAACTTTGGATTTAAAGATACAGATAGTTTAACATTATCAGTTACATGGCCTTCTGGCAAAGTATCAAAGTTATCAAGTTTAGAAGCTAATAAAACCATAACCTTATTTGAGAAAGATGCCACTATAGAAACGCAACAACGGCTAGTTAATAATGAAATTGATTCTGATATTTTTACTAAAAACGAGGATTTTTTAGATTTTGTGCATAAAGAGAATAATTATAGCGATTTTAATATTGAACGGTTATTACCTTTTATGCGCAGTAGCGAAGGTCCAAAAATGGCTCTAGGTGATGTAAATGGTGATGGTGAAACAGATGTTTTTATTGGAGGATCAAAAGGTGTTTCAGCCAAATTATTTTTGCAAAAAAATAATCGATTTACAGAAAGTAATACTTCAGTTTTTGATAAAAACAAGGCTTCTGAAGATGCAGAAAATGTGTTTTTTGATGCAGATAATGACGGTGATTTAGATTTGTATGTTTGTAGTGGAGGTGTTGAGTTTTCAAAGTTTAGCCCAAATTATTTAGATAAGTTATATTTTAATGATGGTAATGGTAATTTTACAGTATCACCTCAGATTTTGCCAACAAAATCTGGTTATCATAGCAGTAGTACTGTAGCGATTACAGACATCGATAATGATAACGATTTAGATATTTTTATTGGTGAAAGAATGATTCCAAATGCTTATGGAACATCAGGCTCTGGTTATCTTTTGATAAATGATGGTAAGGGAAATTTTAATGAAAATTCCAATCAAATCGCTCCAAAATTTAAAGAATTAGGAATGATTACTGATGCTATTTTTACAGATATTAATAATGATAATTTTAAAGATTTAGTAGTTGTTGGAGAATTTATGGGTGTTAAAGTCTTTGTAAATAATAACGGTGTTTTTACTGAATCTAAAAATAATCAGTTAGCTAATTTGAAAGGATGGTGGAATACCATACAGCAAAGCGATTTAGATAATGATGGTGATATGGATTTAATTTTGGGTAATCATGGCTTAAATAGTAGGTTTAAAGCAAGCGTTGAAAAACCAATAAAACTATTTACAAATGATTTTGACGGAAATAGTTTTTCAGACCCAATACTAACTTTCACTTCAGAAAATGGAAAACATTACCCTTATGCATTAAGACATAATTTAGTAGATCAATTAAAATATTTAAGTAAGAAATATCCAGATTATGAATCGTTTAAAGATGCTTCAATCACAGATATTTTTACTAAAGAGCAATTAGATAGTAGTATCGTTTTAGAGGCTAATACCTTAAATTCAATAATTCTTATTAATAAAGGCGATTTTAATTTTGACGTAAAAAGCTTGCCTTTTGAAACCCAATTTTCTCCAATTTATGCTATTTCAACCCACGATTTTGATAATGATGGCGATCAAGATATTCTTCTAGGAGGTAATTTAAATGGTGTTATGCCTGAGTTTGGAAGATATGATGCGTCTTATGGAAACTACCTTGAAAATCTTGGAGGGAATAATTTTAAATATCATAAAACAGGTAAAGGCTTGAAGATAAACGGACAAATAAGAGATATTAAAATAATAAATAATAAAATTTTAATAACTAAAAATAACGACTCGTTAGAGGTTTATAATTACTAATATGACAAAGAAAATAGTCTTTATTTTTATATTAATTTTAGGTTGTACCAAAAAAGAGGATAACACTTCAGTTGAAGATGTTACTACCGATATTGCTGCTTTTAATACAATTGATTCAAAAGTTTCGGCAATTGATTTTTCAAATGATTTAGTAGATACAGGCGATTTAAATATTATTGAATATCTCTATTATTACAATGGTGGTGGCGTTGCTATGGGAGATATAAATAATGATGGTTTGGATGATATTTATCTGACTGCAAACCAAAAACCAGATAAATTATATCTTAATTTGGGAGATTTAAAATTTAAAGATATCTCTTTAACATCAGGTATTAGTCAAGAGTCAACATGGTCTACAGGTGTAACCATGTCCGATGTTAATAATGACGGTTTTATAGATATTTATGTATGTAAAGTAGGTAATTATAAAAGCTTAAAGGCTCATAATGAATTATATATTAACAATGGCGATAATACATTTAAAGAGCAATCTGAGGCCTACGGTTTGAATTTTTCTGGATTATCAACTCAGGCTTCTTTTTTTGATTATGATAATGATGGAGATGTAGATATGTATTTATTAAACCATTCTGTTCATACACCATATTCATACGGAAACACTAATTTAAGGTTAAAACCAGATTCTCTTGCAGGAGATGTTTTTTATGAAAATATCACAGAAAATGGTACAACAAAATTTATTGATGTTACAGAAGCATCCAAAATTTACAATAGTGCCTTAGGTTATGGGCTTGCTATAGCAACATCTGATATTAATAATGATGGGTTTATTGATATTTATGTAGGTAACGATTTCCATGAGAATGATTACTTATACATCAATAACGGCGATAAAACATTTACGGAGTTAAGTGATGCTTATTTTAATCATACTTCAAGGTTTACTATGGGTGTTGATGTTGCAGATATTAATAATGATGAAAAATTGGATATAATCACCCTAGATATGATGCCTAATAAAGCAGAAATTTTTCTTAAATCTGGAGGTGAGGATACTGATAAAGTAGATAAAATAAAAAAGTCATTTGGATTTCAACAACAATATGCACGCAATCATTTACAAATAAATAAAGGAAACTACTTTATGGATGTTGCTTTAATGTCTGAAACTCACGCAACAGATTGGAGTTGGTCGCCATTAATTATGGATTATGATAATGATGGTTTAAATGATATTTACATTACAAATGGAATTTATAAAAGACCTAACGATTTAGATTATATAAACTATTTGAGTAATTTGGATTTTGCTAAATATGCAGAAACCGAGCAAGATACCTTAGAGCAAAAGCTAATTAATACCATGCCAATGCTTAATTTGCCAAATGTTTTATTTAAAAATGAAGGTAATTTAACTTTTCAAAAGAAACTGCTGGAAAAAGATAATTTAAGTACTTACTCAAACGGAGCAGCCTACTCAGATTTAGATAATGATGGCGATTTAGATATTGTAGTAAATAATATAAATCAGAAAGCTACACTTTTAGAAAATACTGCATCTAATAATTATCTTACTATAAATTTATCTCAAAATAACAGTTTAACTAATACTAATGGAGCTAAAGTATATCTCTTTTCTGGCGATAAATCTTATTATAAGGAGCAAACTACAGTCAAAGGATTTTTATCAAGTTCAACACGAAAAGTACATTTTGGATTAAATAATATAGATAAAGTAGATTCTTTAAAAGTTATTTGGAATAATGGTACTGAAACAGTAAAACAAGATATCAAGATAAATTCTGAGGTAGAGATTAATAACGAAAATGCCAAAAAATATTCATACGATAACAAATTACAAAATATAGAAGTCGTTGAGTTTAATTACCAACATCAAGAAAACAACTTTTTAGATTATGAGCGTGAATCTTTAATTCCTGAGAATCTCTCTACAGAAGGACCATCAGTGGTTTTTGAAGATTTTAATTCAGATGGGTTAAAAGACTTATTTATTGGGGGTGCCAGAAATCAAGAACCGGTATTTTATTTACAAAATGTTGATGGTAACTTTAAAACTAAAAATATAATTGCCTTTAAAAAAGATGTAATGTTTGAAGATGTAGATGCTGTAGCATTTGATATTGATAATGATGGCGATTTAGATATTTATGCATTAAGCGGGGGTAACGACTACCAAGAGGGCAACCCTATGCTAGAAGACAGAGTTTATATTAATGATGGAAAAGCAAATTTTACAAAACTAAATTCCAATTTATTAAAAACTAATGGGGGGTCAGTCTCTACTTTTGATTTTGATAAAGATGGTTTTGATGATTTGTTTATTGGCAATAGGTCTATTCCTGGAGCTTATGGATTAACACCTATTAGTTATATTTTACGAAACCGTGGTGAAAATAATTTCGAAGTTGTTGAGCAAAAAAGATACGGAATGATTACAGATAGTAAGTGGGCAGATATAGATGGCGATGGTCTGATTGAATTAATTTTAGCTGGAGATTGGATGCCAATAACTGTTTTGTCATATAATTCTAATGGGAAATTTGATAATAAAACGCAAAAATTTGGCTTAGATAAAAGCAATGGTATGTGGAATGATATTGAAATTACCGATATAAATAATGATGGTTACTTAGATATTATTGCTGGAAATACCGGCTTAAATTTTAAATGGAAAGCCTCAATTGAAAAACCTGTTAAAATTCACTTAGATGATTTTGATAAAAATGAACAATTAGATCAACTCATTTTTTACAATTACTTTGGAAAATATGCTCCTTTTGCATCAAAAGATAAGCTTGTACAACAATTGCCATCATTAAAAAAAAGGTTTTTAAATTATAATGTGTTTTCAAAAGTTGAGAACGTTTTTGATTTAATCCAAAAAGAAGAATCTGAAATTTTAGAAACTAAATATATTTATGAGCTACAATCGATGATATATTTAAATACTGGCATCACATTTACACCTCAGCCTCTCCCAAAACAAGCACAACTTAGTACTATTGAAGATATTATAATTGATGGGAATAAAATTGTTTTCACAGGGAATTATAATGGGTTTGTTGTAGAATTAGGACAAAGTTCATCAAACTCAGGAGGTGTATTAACATCTAATAAAGATGGTGTATTTGACTATCAATCTTTAAACCTACCAAAACAAATAAGTGGTAGAAAAATAATTAAGCTAAAAGAAAATAGCTATTTAGTTATTACAAACAACAACAAGTCATATAGAATAAATTTAAAAAACTAGAATAAAAACTGTAATGAAACATTTAAAAAATAGCATTTATTTATTTATAATTTGCTTAGTAGTAAGTTGTGGTAAACCTGAGGTACATATAGAAATATCTCCAGAAGTATTTCATTCATCTGTAGATAAGGTTATGGAAATTCAAATACATGATATTTTTTCCCCACCAGTAGCAAGTCGAATTTTTGCATATCCAAATATTGCAGCTTATGAAATTTTAGCTCAGAAAAGTTCAAAATTTAAGTCACTTGTAGGTACTGTAAAACATCTTAAATCCATTCCAAAAATGGATATTGAAAAAAATATCAATCTTGAATTAGCAGCAATTATTGCACATATGGAAGTTAGTAAGTCTTTGATTTTTTCAGAAGAGAAATTAGAAACTTTGCAAGATAGTTTATATCAAGAATGGCAATCGGTAAATGAAAATGAATTTAATGATACTAAAGCATATGCTCTAAATGTTGTAAGTTATATTATTGATTGGATGAAAAAAGATAACTATAACCAAACCAGAACAATGCCTAAATTTACAGTAGATACAGACGATCCTTCTCGATGGCAACCAACACCACCATCTTACATGGAAGGTATTGAACCACATTGGAGTAAAATCAGGCCTTTTTTATTAGATTCAGCTTCACAATTTAAACCAGTAAGACATCCAGAATTCTCGTTAGATAAAAACTCTAAATTTTATGAGGAATTAATGGAAGTTTACAATGTGAGTAAAGAGATTACAGAAAAAGGGGATAAATCTGAAGAAATTCAAATTGCTAAATTTTGGGATTGTAATCCGTTTGTTTCTGTAACAAGAGGACACTTTATGTTTGCAACGAAAAAAATATCTCCAGGTGCACATTGGATAGGTATTACTAAAATAGCTTCAAGAAAAACAAATGCAAATGTTGAAGAAACGGTTAATGCTTATACAAAAACATCCATGGCTATTGCTGATGCTTTTATTAGTTGTTGGGATGAAAAATATAGAAGTAATTTAATTAGACCAGAAACGGTTATCAATCAAAATCTAGATCCAGATTGGTTGCCTATTTTACAAACACCACCTTTCCCGGAATATACAAGTGGACACTCGGTAGTATCTGGTGCTGCATCTGTAGTATTAACAGAAATTTTTGGCGATAATTTTTATTTTAAAGATGACACAGAAATTCCTTTTGGAATACCTGTTAGAAACTTCAAATCTTTTTATGATGCTTCAACTGAAGCTGCTTTGAGTAGACTTTATGGTGGTATTCATTACAGAGCTGCCATTGATAATGGTTTAGATCAGGGTAAAAAATTAGGTCATTTCGTTGTTGAAAAATTGAATCTTTAGGCTTGCATTATTATCAAATTTTAGCTTTTAGATTCAATATTTAATAAAATATACTTCAATTATTTGTCAATTCGAAAACGATTTCGATTAAAAATTTAGTTTTTATAGTTCATAAATTCTAAATTATACTAATAATTGATGAAATTGGTAATATTCTTTATTGCTTTAAAACTATTTTAAGATTAACAATATAGGATGAAAATTATTTAATAGTTGGTAGTTAAGAATCAGTTTGTTGGCAATTCAAATGAGATTCATAAAAACCGATTAAATAAAAAAACAGATGAAAAAAATAATTTTATTATTATTAATCTTACTATCTATGAATAGTTGCAAAGAAAAAACTACAACACAAACAGAACCTACTACTGATAATTCAACATGGTGGAAAGAAGGTGTTCTCTATCAAATTTACCCTCAAAGTTTTAAAGATACAAATGGTGATGGATTTGGAGATTTTGGGGGTGTTATTGAGCAGTTAGATTATATAGAGAGTCTAGGTGTTACCATGGTTTGGATGAATCCTTTTTTTGAATCACCATTGGTTGATAATGGCTATGATGTAAGTGATTACAGAGCCATTCATCCTCGTTACGGCACCATGGAAGATTTTCAAGAAATGCTTGATGGTTTAAAATCTCGTGGTATAAAGTTTGTACTCGATGTGGTTGTAAATCATAGTAGTAATCAACACGAGTGGTTTAAACAAGCGTGTAGTTCTAGAGACAATAAATATTATAATTATTATCACTGGTGGCCAGCGGAAAAAGGTAAACCCCCATATAGGCACAGTCTTTTTGATCCTGAAGGAGCATGGGATTATAACCAAGCTACAAACTCTTATTATCTACATACCTTTGCAGAAGCGCAACCAGATTTGAATTGGGAAAACCCAAAATTGCGTCAAGAAGTTTATGATATCATGAAATTTTGGGCTGAAAAAGGGGTAGATGGCTTTAGAATGGATGCTTTTCAATTTGCCAGTAAAGATATCACATTTCCAGAATGGCCAGAGGGTCATGAAAAAGATTTTATAAAGTGGTATGGTATGAGACCACAATTACATGATTATTTAAAGGAAATGTATAAAGAAGTTATAGAACCTTATAATGTATTTGCCGTAGCAGAAGGTTCTGGAAGTACATTGAAAGATGCTCACGATTTAGTTGATGAAGACCGTAAAGAACTTCAAACGGCCTACCATTTTGAATATGTTGATATGTCTAGAACTCCAGTTGGTTATAAACTAGCTGATTTTAAAGAAGTATTTACAAGATGGGATAAATCTTTTGCTGAAAAAGGTTGGATTGCTATTTTCTTATCCAATCATGACAATGCAAGGTTAGTAAATCGCTTTGGAAATGCTAGTCCAGAATTTAGAGCAGTTTCAACTCAGATGCTAAATACTTTTCTATTGAGTATGCGTGGAACACCCTATACATATTATGGAGACGAATTAGGTATGACAAATATTGATATGCCTACTATTGAAGAATATGTTGATATAGAAGCTATAGGAAGATTTAAAAAGGCGCAAGCAGCAAATGCAGATATGGATGAGTTTATGGAGGTTCTCAATTATAGCTCAAGAGAAAACGCACGTACACCGATGCAATGGAATGATTCTGTTAATTCGGGATTTACAATAGGTAAGCCTTGGAAAAAAGTTAATGAGAATTACAAAGAAATAAATGTTGAGCAACAAGACAAAGACCCTAAAAGTGTACTCAATCATTTTAGAAGCATGGTTAAATTTAGAAATAATAATAAGGTACTTGTTTATGGGGATTATCAATTATTACAAGCTGAACATCCAGAGATTTATGCATTCACAAGAATTTTAGATGATAAGAAAATGCTAGTGCTTTTAAATTTTACAAATCATAATTCTAGTATCACATTATCACAACTAAATAATATTAATGAAACCCTTATTAATAATTACGAAACTTTAAATATTGATAACGATGAAATCACATTGAAACCATACCAAGCAGTTATTGTTTCAATTAAATAAAGATTAAATTACCAATTATGGGAAAACGAAAACTTCAAGTCACCACATTTTTTTTAGGATTATTATTTTTTTCGGCATGTAAAAAAGCAGAAACAAATTTCACAGTTAATTCACCTAATACTAATATTTCAGTAGCATTTTCTCTTTCAGAAAAAGGTCAACCAATGTATATGGTTAAACATAAAAATGAGACTGTTATTGATACTTCATATATGAGTTTTGATTTTAAAGATTTACCAGCTTTAAAAGATAATTTTAGAATTATAAATGCTACAACTGCCGTTTTTGATGAAAGTTGGGATATGCCTTGGGGAGAACAACTTACCGTTAGAAATAATTATAATGAACTAGTTTTAAATTTAGAAGAAGAAACGGAGGCTAAAAGAAAGCTCAATATTCATTTTAAAATATATAACGATGGTGTTGGTTTTAGATATGAATTTCCCGAACAAGAAAATTTAAAAGAAGTTTTAATTACAGATGAAAATACCGAATTCAATTTAACAGGCGACCATAAAGTTTGGTGGATTCCAGGGGATTGGGATATATATGAACATTTATACAACGAAACAAAATTCTCTGAAATTGATGCCCTTTCAAAGCGAAATCATGAAAATTTAGCGGCAACCTATATTCCAGAAAATGCTGTAAATACTCCAGTTACAATGAAAACTGATGCTGGTTTATATTTGAGTTTTCATGAAGCCGATTTAACTAATTTCGCAGGCATGACTTTAAAGATTGATCCTGCCAATTTAAATATGGTAAGTGAGTTAGTAGGTTCTAACAGATTAGGTGGAAAAGCAAAATTAACTTTACCGTTTAATACACCTTGGAGAAGTATACAAATAGCTGAAAAAGCAGGCGATTTAATAGAATCTAAATTATCATTAAATTTAAATGAACCTAATGAAATAGGTGAAGTAGATTATTTTACTCCCATGAAATATGTGGGTATTTGGTGGGAAATGCATATTGGTAAATCTACATGGGATATGGAAGGAAGTCAAGATATGAATACTTGGACAGAAGGAAAATCTGCTACATCTAGACATGGAGCTACTACCGATAATGCTAAAAAATATATCGATTTTGCATCACAAAACGGGATTAAAGGTTTACTAGTTGAAGGTTGGAATACTGGTTGGGATAAATGGCTAGCCGAGGCTAATGCTCGAGAAGGTATTTTCGATTTTATGACACCTTACGCAGATTATAATTTTAATGAAGTCATGGCTTATGCTAAAAATAAAGGGGTTGAGGTTATTATGCATCACGAAACATCTGCAGCACCGCTTACTTATGAAAAGCAAATGGATGAAGCTTATAATTTTATGAAGGTCAATGGTATAAACTCGGTTAAAACAGGCTATGTGGGCGAAATAATTCCAAAAGGGGAATACCACCATGGACAGTGGATGGTAAATCACTATCATAAAGTTTTGGTTGATGCCGCTAAAAAGAAAATAGCTGTTAATGCTCATGAACCTATTAAAGCAACTGGAAAACGCAGAACCTATCCTAACGCCATAGCGCGCGAGGGTTTAAGAGGTCAAGAATTTAATGCTTGGGCAACAGATGGTGGTAATCCACCAAACCATTTACCAACAGTAGCTTTTACAAGAATGTTATCTGGACCAATAGATTTTACACCAGGAGTTTTTAATATTAAATTCGATGATTATAAAAAAGGAAATCAAGTAAATACTACATTGGCGCATCAATTAGCGCTATATGTTGTGATTTATAGCCCCATACAAATGGCTTGCGATTTACCTGAACATTATATATTAGATGGTAAAGTACATCCAGCATTTCAATTTATTACAGATGTAGGTGTAGATTGGCAACAAACAAAAGTTTTAGATGGCGAAGTTGCAGATTTTGTAACTATAGCAAGACAAGAACGAGAAACAGATAACTGGTTTGTTGGTGGAATTACCGATGAAAATGCTAGAAATCAAAACATTACTTTTGATTTTCTTGAAGCTGGAAAAACGTATAAAGCAACTGTTTATAAAGATGCTGAAGATTCCCATTGGAATGATAATCCTCAAGCTTATCAAATTGAAAAAATTGAGGTTACAAATTCGTCAACCTATAATGTTAATCTGTCACCAGGTGGCGGTTTTGCAATCAGTATAATGCAATAATTTAGCAGAATAACCAATTAAACTAACTAATAACTTTAAGGTATGAAACTAACTAAACCAAGATTATCGTTTTGGCAAATATTTAATATGAATGTTGGATTTTTAGGCATTCAATATAGTTTTGGACTACAACAAACAGCCATCAACCCTATTTTTCTTTATTTAGGAGCCCCTGAAGATATGTTGCCTATTTTGAATATAGCAGGACCTGTAACGGGTTTGATTATCCAACCTATTATTGGTGCTATGTCAGATAAAACATGGTCGGCAAGATGGGGAAGAAGAAAGCCTTATTTTTTAATAGGAGCCTTATTAGGTAGTATTTGTTTATTTGCATTTCCTCATAGTCCAGTTCTTTGGTTTGCAGTTGGGTTGCTTTGGATTCTAGATGTTGGAAATAATATGGCTATGGAGCCATACCGAGCTTTTGTTGGTGACAAATTACCAGAAAAACAATTAAGCTTAGGTTACCAAATGCAAAGCTTATTTGTAGGTGCTGGAATTTTATTAGCTAATGGATCTATTGTTTTATTTCAATATTTATTTGGTGGAGAATCTGTAGAAGAAACAGGAACGATTCCTCAATGGTTATATTATTCTTTTTTTATTGGTGCATTCTTATCTTTAACAACAATTCTTTGGTCTGTTTTTAAAACACCAGAAATACCTCCTACAGACGAAGAATTACTTGAAATTAATGAAATAAAAGGACTTTCATTAGGCAAAAGAATTTCCAAGCCCTTTATTGAAATTGTTGATGCCATTAAGCAAATGCCAAATTTTATGTGGAAAATTGGCGCTGTATATCTATTTCAGTGGTATGCTCTTTTTATTTATTGGCAGTTTACAACACCTTTATTTAAGTTAACTCTAGGCTTTTCTACTTCTGAGGCTGCATCCCAAGCCGCTAAAATGAGTTTAACTTACAATATAGTTACAATGGTTGTAGCACTTGCCTTAGTACCGTTAACGTTGCGTTTTGGAGGAAAAAAAATATATGCTTTAAGTTTGATTGGTACAGCATTAGCTTTATTTATAATACCTTATATTTCCGATCCAACAACGGTTTTAATTCCTATGGTTTTATTTGGTATTGGGTGGGCTGCTATGATGGGAATTCCATATACGATGGTTTCTAAAATAGTACCACAAGAACGACGTGGTGTCTACATGGGAATTTTGAATATGATGATAGTTATCCCAATGTTTATTCAAACATTAACTTTCGGACCTATTTACAAGTATCTATTAGGCAATAATGCTATTAATGCTATATTGTTTGCAGGTGTGTTTTTTGCTATAGCTGCTTTATTAGCGTTCCGTTTAAATGAAACAAAATCAGTAATTGAGGAATAGTTTTAATATGATGAAATTATGAAAAATTTAGGTATTAAAATATCCATATACCTTAATTACTTTGTTTTTGCTATTTTGTTAAATAGCGTCGGGATTGTAATTGAGAAATCTATAGATGTTTACAAAGTAACTGAATCTCAAGCATCTGTTTTGGAAGGCTTTAAAGATTTGCCAATTGCAATCATTGCATTCATAATGGCTTCGTTTTTACCTCGTTTTGGTTATAAAAGAGCCATGTTAGTTGCTTTAGGTATTGTGTTTTTTGGATGTCTATATATGGTTTTTGGAAATACATTTTTTCACACTAAAGTTTTATTTTTATCTATAGGGGTAAGTTTTGCATTAATTAAATTATCCGTCTATTCACTTATCGGGATATTAACAGAAACTAAAAAAGAGCACGCTTCCATGATGAGCTCTATTGAAGGATTTTTTATGGTAGGAATTGCTTTAGCCTATTTTTTATTTCCAGCATTTTATTCTGAAGATGAAAATTCTTGGTTAAATGTTTATTACTTATTATGTGTGATTATTTTAATTTCTTTCATTTTTCTACTTTTTTCTAAAATTAAATATGAAGTTGAAGCCATTGGGTCAACTTTAAAAGAAGATTTAAAAGAATCTGTAAAATTAATGGTTGTTCCTTTAGTTTTAGTTTTCATTATTTCAGCGTTTTTATTTGTGATGATTGAACAAGGAATCATGACATGGTTGCCTACCTTCAACAAAAAAATATTCAATTTTAATTCAGTTTTAAGCGTACAAATGGCGAGTATTTTAGCGCTAACTTTAGCTCTAGGAAGATTTGTTGCAGGGTTTTTAACTAAATATATTAATTGGGTTGTTTTGATAATTGTTTGTGTAGTCATATCTGGAACTATACTTATTTATATTTTACCACAATTACATGCTGATATACAGTTTATTAGAGAAATTACAAATTTGTCTCAGGTGCCAACTTTAGGTTTTATTTTACCATTAATTGGTTTGTTTATAGCACCAATTTATCCATTATTAAACTCTACAGTTTTAAGTTCATTACCAAAAAGTTTACACTCACCAATGTCGGGTTTAATTATCATCTTTTCTGCATTAGGAGGTACTATCGGGTCAAGAATTGTTGGTGAACTATTTGAAAGTGTTGGTGGCGCAAATGCTTTTTACTTTTTGCTTATTCCAATGGCTTTACTAATCATTTTTGTTTTACTTATTGATAGAATGTCTAAAAAACAAGTTATTTCAGAATCATGATTTTTCATCTTAAAATAGAAGAAACATTAGCAGTTTTATTACAACAAGAAGATACTGATGGAGATAAAAAAATCACCATTGATGACAAAGGACCTAAGCTTTTCAAAATAATTTCAAAAGACAATAATCCATATTCAGTAGCAGGAACTTATCATTTATCAAACTTGTTACAAGAATTAATCATTGCGAAGTATGAAGGTAAAACCATTGCAGAAATTCCAATTTCGAAAATTGAAGAACTACCTGTAACCAGAATCTCAAGAATGATTCGGGATTATTACTGGAAAGGTTTAACCCGGAGTATGGATAAAGTTGGTGTTGAAAAACTAATTTCTGATACTAAAAATGAAACACTCACAGCAAAAAAACTTCCAATTTATGTGCCCTTTCATGATGAATTAGCTTTCAATTATTACAAAAAATTAGAATCTAGACTACCAATACTAGCTAGTAAATTACCCAAAGTTATTTCGCCTGAATACGTTAAAAATTTAAATCATAAACCTGGTATTTTATCTTTAAAACTTGAAAAAGTAAATAACGAAATAAAGGGAGTGCCTTTTGTTGTTCCTGGTGGAAGATTTAATGAAATGTATGGTTGGGATAGCTATTTTGAATCTATAGGCTTATTATTAGATGGAAAAGTAGATTTAGCAAAAGCCATGGCTGATAATTTTCAGTACGAGATTATGCACTATGGGAAAATTTTAAATGCCAACAGATCGTATTATTTAACTAGAACACAACCGCCTTTTTACAGTAGTTTGATTCGGGAGGTTTTTGAAATAACAAAAGATAAAACTTGGTTAAAATCTCATCTAGAAACTGCTATTATTGAATATGAAACGGTTTGGATGGTTCCTAATAAACGGCTCACTGTAAATGGGCTAAATAGGTATTTTGCTGAAGGCATTGGTATGCCACCTGAATCAGAAGAGGGCCACTTTAATGCTATTATAAAACCTTTTGCTGATAAAGCAAATATTTCAATAGAATATTATATTTTGAAATATCAAAATAACGAAATTGAAAATAACTTTTTAGATTCTTATTTTACACATGATAGAACAGTTAGAGAGTCAGGCCACGATACCTCATACAGAATTGAAGGAAACTGCGCCGATTTAAATTTAGTAGAACTCAATGTATTGTTACATAAATACGAATTAGATTTTGCAGAACTCATTAAAAATGTATTTGAAAACAGCTTAGTGTTTAATTCAAAAAATCACACAAGTTCGTCTTGGTTTGAAAAAGCTAATGCAAGAAAAGTTCTTATTAATTCTTTTTGTTGGGACACTAAAAAAGGTTTGTATGTTGATTATAATTTTGTAACAAAATCGCAATCTTCATTTATTTCAGCTACCACTTTTATTCCTTTATGGAGTGGTGTTGCTTCTCAAGAACAAGCAATAACATTAGTTAAAAACGCCCTTCCTTTGTTAAAAGAAAAGGGTGGAATTGCAGGTAGTACTATAGATTGTAGAGGTGAAATTACAGAGGAAAGACCACACAGGCAATGGGATTATCCTAATGGTTGGGCACCACATCAAATGATGATTTGGAGAGGTTTAATTAATTACGGTTTTAATAATGAAGCCCAAGAGTTAATTTACCGTTGGCTATTTATGATAACTAGGAATGCTGTTGATTATAATGGTACAATTCCTGAAAAATATGATGTAGTGGAAGCTACCCACAAAGTATTTTCTGAATACGGAAATGTTGGTACAGATTTCGAGTATATGTCTCAAGAAGGTTTTGGTTGGATGAATGCTTCTTATCAATATGGGTTATCTTTATTGGAAGATACTTATAAGGATAAGCTTAATAATCTTATAGAACCAGAATTTGTTTTTTAATTATTCTTATGCATTCACTAAAGCTAATTTTATCAAATCTCAAATATTTTGCTCCAGTTTGGGTATTTAGCTCTTTAAATTTTATTATTGGTACTTGGGTTTTGTACATACCTTACTTAAAAGAAAAGTTACAATTAAATGATTCAGAGATTGGCTTTGCATTATTTTGTTTAGCTTCTGGAGTTTTTTTATTTATTCCTACAGTACCATATCTAAGTAAAAAAATAGGCATAGGTAAATATACCTTAATAGGTATTTTGTTATTTTCTTGTGTATTTATATTTCCTTTATTAGCATCTAATTATATATTTCTTTGTGTATCATTATTTTTAGCTGGTATTTTTTCTGGGACTACAGATGTGGCAATGAATACCTTAGTATCTGAAATCGAAAAACGCGATTCTTCAAACTTTATGTCTTCCGCTCATGGTTTTTTTAGTTTAGGTGGTGCCTTAGGAGCTATTTTAGGCACAATTTTGATGCCGTTTTTTTCAAAACCTTATCATCATATGATGGTAATAGCATTTTTCTTAATCATAATAAATTTATTTCTTTCAAAATATTATTATTTAATTAAGGAAACATTTGTTTCAAAAGAAAAAAATAAGTTCGAAATTAAAATTTTAAAACCTTTATTTCTAGTTGCTTTTATTGCATTTGTAGTTATGAGTAGTGAGGGAGCTATAGAACATTGGAGTACATTATACTTTATAGAAGTTGTCCAAATTACTCAAAAAAATCTTGTAGGTATTGGATTTATAGTTTTTTCTTCAGCAATGACTTTGGGTAGATTTTTTGGTGATACAATAAGTGCAAAAATTGGATCAATAAAAATAATTCTATTGGGTTGCTCTTTAGCTAGCCTCGGTTATATAGGTGTTCTATTTAGTAATTTTATAATTACCATTTTAGGATTTGGAATTTTAGGATTAGGTCTTTCAGTAATTATTCCAGAATTATTTAGAATAGCAGGAAAAACTAAAGGTATAAAAGCATCTATAGGTATTTCATTTGTATCAGGTGTTGGGTTTATAGGATTTCTTCTAGGGCCAGTATTCTTGGGGTGTATATCAAATATTTTTAGTTTAAAAATAAGTTTTTCTGTTCTTTTGGTTTTAACAGCACTAGCTTTAATAATTTCATTATTTAAATTAAAAATCAGATAGAATATTAACTTAATAACTACTAATTTTATATAAATTTAATTTTTAAAAATAAATTAAAAACATCTTCGAAAACGTTTTCGTTTGAATCAAAAACGCTTTTTCGTCTAGAATTTTATTTAATAACAATTGTAAGCTTAATTTGTATAATAAACTAAATAAACCAAAAATTAATTTTGAGAAATATTGACATTCTTTGTGTTGGAGAATTGTTAATTGATTTTATAGGACACCAAATTGGTGAAAAAATCAATAATACAAGAGATTATCATAGGTATTTAGGTGGCTCTCCCACTAATGTAGCTATGAATTGCGCAAGACTTGGCTTAAATCCAATTCTAATAGCTACAGTTGGCGACGATGGTTTTGGTGAATACATATTTGAAAGACTTGATGAGGTTGGTATCAATCATAGTTTCGTTAAAAAAATAAGTGATAAGCCAACTAGTGTGATATTTGTTTCAAGAACAGATGGAACCCCAGATTTTCTTCCTTTTAGAGAAGCTGATTATTGTATTACGGAAGATCAAATTTCAGAAGAAACACTTTCTAAAACAACTATATTTCATACCACATGCTTTGCTTTAAGTAAAAATCCGGCACAAGCAACTATTTTGAAAAAGGCTGAAGAAGCTTTTAATTTGGGTTGTAAGTTAAGCATCGATATTAATTATGCTAAAAAGTTGTGGAGTTCTCAAGATGAGGCTTTAAGGGTTATAAAAACATATTGTAAATTCAACCCACTAGTAAAAATTAGTGAAGATGACATGACAAGGCTTTTTGAAGAAACTTTACCACACGAAGAAATATTTCAGTTTTTTCATTCCCAAGGAGTCGATACTGTTTGTTTAACTCTAGGAAGTAAAGGCGTTAAATTATCCAGAAAAGGAAAAAAACTAATTGAGTTACCAGCAATAAAAATTGAAAAAGTAATGGATGCAACTGGTGCTGGTGATGCTTTTTGGTCAGGTTTTTTATTTGCTTATATCAAAGAAAAATCAATTGAAGAATGTTTAGCGGTAGCACTAAAATTAGCAGCTTTAAAACTGCAAAATGTTGGTAGACTACCTGATAATATTAATATTTTATCTAAACTTTTATAAACACTCGGTCAATGCAAAGTAAATCTAGTACAGATAATAATTATAAAGGTGTAATGCTTAACGCGTATCCGGATAGTATAGGTGAAAAACTAAGCGATACAATTAGCATGCTTAAAATGCCCGAGTTTAAAGATGTTTTTTCTCTATTTTATGTATTACCTACTTTTTTTAATAGCGATTTAGATAGAGGATTTTCTGTTATTGATTATAATTTAAATAAAGATTTAGTTTCTTCTGAAGATTTAAATGATTTAGAGCACCTCAATATTTTATTAAAGTTTGATATTGTATTAAATCATTTATCTGTTGCATCTCCACAGTTTAAAGACTTATTAAAAAATGGAAATCAATCTAAATACAAAGATTTTTTTATTAATTGGAATGCGTTTTGGGAGGGTTTTGGAACTGTTAATGAAGATGCTATAATTATTCCAAAGGAAGAGTTTCTCAATAAACTATTTATGAGAAAATCAGGTCTTCCAATTTTGAAAGTCCTATTTCCAGATGGTACAGAACAGCCTTATTGGAATACTTTTTATCAGCAAATTACATTAAATAAAATTACTTCTGAAGATTTAGAAAAAGTTATTGGGTTACCTCTTGATAAAGCTCAATTAGTATGTGAAATAGTTAATAATGCTATTGAAATTGGAGATGATATAAGTGCTATTGATTTTGGTGAGGAATATATTTTTAAAGATCAAATTTTAAGAATTGTTAATCAAAATCGTTCTTACTTAGGGCAAATGGATGTGAATGCAAAATCTGAATTAGTTTGGAATTTTTATGATGAAACTCTGAGTAAATTAAAAGATTTTGGTTGTAAAATTTTACGATTAGATGCCTTCGCGTATTTACACAAAGAAGTTGGACAAACAAACTTTTTTAATAAACCTGGAACTTGGGATTATTTAGAGCGAATACAACAAATAGCCAATAAAAACGATTTAATGTTATTACCAGAAATTCATGCTGAATACGGTTTAGGATTGCATGATGAAGTTGCTAAAAAAGGGTATTATATTTACGATTTTTTTCTTCCAGCATTGATGATTCATACTCTTGAAAAAGGATCAAGTAAGGCTATTTTAACTTGGGCCAAAGAAATAGTTAACAAAGGCTATAACACCGTAAATATGTTAGGTTGCCATGATGGAATTCCTGTTTTAGATTTAAAAGGGAAAGAAGTAAATGGTTCCTATAACAAGGGTTTGCTTGAAGATAAGGATATAGAATTCATTATGACTACCATTATGAATCGTGGGGGTAGAGTTAAAAATCTATACGATGCAGAAGGTAAAAAGATTTCTTATTATCAAGTAAATGCGACATTTTTTAGTGCTTTAGGAGAAAGTGATCAAAAAATGTTACTGGCAAGAGCCATTCAGATGTTTATGCCTGGTATCCCTCAAGTATGGTATTTGGATGTTTTCGCAGGTAAAAATGATTATGAAGCTGCCGATAAGGGAGGAAGTGCCGGTCACAAAGAAATTAATAGAACTACCCTTTCTAAACAAGATATCGAAGTTGGACTTCAAAAAGAGGTTGTTTTAAATCAACTAAAAATCATGCGTTTAAGGAATACGCTAAAAGCGTTTTCTGGCGATATTCTAATAAATGATTCAAAAGACGACATTATCGATATTTTATGGAATTTTGATGGTAATGTAGCTCAACTTAAAGCAAATCTTAAAACCTATAATTTTTCAATAGAGTATTCAGATTCTAGTGTAACTGAGGTTTTGAATTTTTAGATTTTTACTTTAAAATTACAAATAAAAATTAATAGTAAAATTAAGTGCTATTTGGAGTAATTTATTTATAATAAGTTATCGAAATCAGTAAGTAAAAAGCTTGTAATAATTCAATTACAAGCTTTATTAATTAATATAGTTTTTTTCAAATTAAAATTTTGAATAAAAAAACCACCTTGTTTTCACAAAGTGGTTTACATGTATATAAGTTGCTGAAAATTTCAGCGCATCAACTTATTTAATCATCTCGTAACTACGCTTAATAAAGTTGGTGAGTTCTTCACCTTTTAATAAGCCTTGAGATAATCTAGCTAAATCTAAACTTTGGTTTATTAAACGCTCTTGCTTCTTTTTAGTTTTGGTATTTAAAATTTCACCAACTAATTCAGAGTTTGTATTTACAACCAAATTATACATTTCTGGCATATTACCCATACCAAACATACCCCCTCCGCCAGTAGCTTGCATCTCTTTCATTCTGCGCATAAACTCTGGTTGTGTAATAATAAAAGGCGATGCATTACTATCCATTGCTTCAAGCTGTACCATGAATTTTTTAGAAGGTATAATTTCTTTTAAAACAGCATCTAATTCTTTCTTCTGATCGTCATCTAATTTAGAAATAGTGGTTTCATCTTTCTTAATTAAATTATCAATATGATCACCATCAACACGTGCAAAAGATATATTTTCTTTTGTGCTTTCAAGCTTTTGAATTAAATGTGAAACAATTGGCGAATCTAATAATAACACCTCATAACCTTTAGCTTTTGCAGATTCAATATAACTATGCTGTGCATCTTTATCTGAGGCGTAAAGGATCACCATTTTATCATCTTTATCCGTTTGATTTGCTTTAATTTTATTGGATAATTCCTCAAAAGTATAATATGCTCCATCAACACTTGGATATAAAGTAAATGCATCTGCTTTTTCAAAGAATTTTTCTTCTGAAAGCATGCCGTATTCAATAACGATTTTTATATCGTTCCATTTTGCTTCAAAATCTTCACGATTACTATTGAATAACGACTTTAATTTATCTGCAACTTTTCTTGTAATGTATGATGAAATCTTTTTTACAGCGCCATCAGCCTGTAAGTATGAACGAGATACGTTTAATGGAATATCTGGAGAATCGATAACACCACGAAGCATTGTTAAAAATTCTGGCACAATGCCTTCAACATTATCAGTAACATATACTTGATTTTGGTACAATTGAATTTTATCTTTTTGGATATTCATATCTTGTCCCATTTTAGGGAAGTATAAAATTCCAGTTAAGTTGAATGGATAATCTACATTCAAATGAATGTTGAATAAAGGCTCTTCAAATTGCATTGGATACAACTCACGATAAAAATCTTTGTAATCTTCATCTTTTAAATCGGCTGGTTGCTTTGTCCATGCAGGGTTTGGGTTATTGATAATATTATCAATTGTTATTTTTTTGTGTGGCTCAGTTGTTTCTTTGCCATCTTTATCTTTAGTTGTTTTAGGCGTGAAATCAGGGTCGTTTATTTCTTTAGTTCCAAATTTAATTGGAATAGGCATAAACTTATTATATTTCATAAGAAGTTCTCTAATACGAGATTCTTCTAGAAACTCTGTTGAATCATCAGCAATATGAAGAATAATTTCAGTACCCCTATCAGTTTTATCAGAAGGTTCTAAAGAAAACTCTGGTGATCCATCACATACCCAATGAGCAGCAGGTTCGTCTTTATGAGATTTTGTAATAATTTCTACTTTACTAGCTACCATAAATGCAGAATAGAAACCTAATCCAAAGTGACCAATAATTCCTGAATCTTTTGCAGAGTCTTTATACTTATCTAAAAATTCTTCCGCTCCAGAAAACGCAATTTGGTTAATGTATTTTTCAACTTC
Source organism: Flaviramulus sp. (assembly GCA_030731745.1). GTDB lineage: Bacteria > Bacteroidota > Bacteroidia > Flavobacteriales > Flavobacteriaceae > JANQTJ01. The sequence continues at coordinate 72,357 of JANQTJ010000046.1, forward strand.
GTCCGCTGTCATACCTAAACCTTGGTCTATAATGTGAAGCTTCTTGCCTTCTTTATCAATTTTAACTTCAATTTGTGGGTTTCCGTATTCAACAGTAGCCTCACCAATACTGGTTAAATGTTTTAATTTTAAAGTAGCATCAGTCCCATTACTAATTAATTCGCGTAAAAAGATTTCGTGATCGCTGTACAAGAATTTTTTAATGAGAGGGAAGATATTCTCTACCGATACATTAATGTTTCCTTTTGTCATGATATATAAGTTTTATAATTTAATATTAATATTATAATCTAGACAAAAAAAGTACCAATAGTTAAAAAGTGACAAACTGACACAATATGTTTTGGATGTTTTAATATAATTTTTAAAAATTTAATTTCGTAATTTGCTAAATCTAAACTGAAAATAATAATGTATAATTCTAAAATAATAGGCTTAGGAAAGTATTTGCCTGATAATGTTGTAACTAACGACGATTTGTCAAAAATTATAGATACTAACGATGCATGGATTCAAGAGCGAACAGGTATTAAAGAACGAAGATGGATTAAAGAAGGTAGTAATGATACATCGGCTGTTATGGGTGCTAAGGCTGCAAAAATAGCAATTGATAGAGCTGGTTTAACTAAGGATGATATCGATTTTATTGTATTTGCAACTTTGAGCCCTGATTATTATTTCCCTGGTTGTGGTGTTCAAATTCAAGACATGTTAGATATGCCAACTATAGGCGCATTAGATGTAAGAAATCAATGCTCTGGTTTTGTTTATGCTATGTCGGTTGCAGACCAATTTATTAAAACGGGTATGTATAAAAACATTTTAGTAATTGGTGCAGAATACCACAGTAATGGTTTAGATAAAACTACGCGTGGAAGAGGTGTAACGGTAATTTTTGGCGATGGTGCTGGTGCATGTGTTTTAACAAGAGAAGAAGATAATACTAAAGGTGTATTATCTACGCATTTGCATAGTGAAGGTAAATATGCGGATAAATTAATAGTAGAATCTCCAAGCATTGCGCATTGGGTTCCAGAAATTTTGGAGGCAGGAGATGATGATGTTTCTTATTTCCCATACATGGACGGACAGTTTGTGTTTAAAAATGCCGTGGTGCGTTTTAGTGAAGTTATTATGGAAGGACTTATTAAAAATGGGCTGAAAAAAGAAGATATAGATATGTTGATTCCGCATCAAGCTAACTTACGTATAGCACAATTTATTCAAAAGAAATTTGATTTAAGTGATGATCAGGTTTTTAATAATATTATGAAGTATGGAAACACAACTGCTGCATCTGTTATAATTGCTCTTACTGAAGCATGGGAACAAGGTAAAATAAAATCAGGTGATAATGTAGTATTAGCAGCTTTTGGTAGTGGTTTTACTTGGGCGAGTGCTATTATTAAATGGTGTTAAAAATAAATAATTCGATAATCAAAAAACCCGAAACGATTAAGTTTCGGGTTTTTTTAGCTATTAATTAACTTCAACTAACACTTATCTGAAGAATAATTATTCTATTAGACGTAAAAATTTAAATAATATTGTATCAGTTTTTATTATTTAACTTTTTTTAACAGAATAAGAACAAAAAACCCGAAGTATCAATTTCGAGTTTTTTAGTAATACTAATCTTTAAATACGAATTTTTGTGTAGACGACTAACTCTAAATAATTAATTTTCGTTTTTGGTTCGATTGTATAATCGTACAACGCTATGTTACAGTAATTATTATCTTTAATTTAAAAATTTAACATATTTTTTAACATATAAGTTATTTTTTTAAATCAAAACCCCAAAACATTTAAGTTTTGGGGTTTCTTATCTAATATCCTAGCATTAACACTAACCATCAATTATTATGTAGGTTATTAAATTTTATTTAGATAAAGCCACCATTACTAGATTTTGTATTGTCATCTCTTTGTTTTCGAGATTTAGCTCTATATTTTTCGCCACCAAATCTGTAGTTTATGCTTATGTTCCATGTATTGCTTTCCCAATTAAACTCTCCATTTTGTACAAATGGTCTTATGCCATCAAAACCAAATCGCATGGTATTAAATATATCATTATAATTAAAGGCAAAAGTAGCTCTGTTAGCTTCAAGGAAGTTGTATCTCATTCCTAAATTAACAAAATACATAGGTCTCATGTCAAATTGTAGTGTTCTGTTTATGCCTCTGTAGAATCCAAAAGCTGTAAATGCTAGTTTTTCGTTAACGCTAAAGTTATTAAACATTCTAAAATTCCAAGCGGTATTAGCTACTTGATTTACATTAGTTTCAATATCTGCTATTGTTGCATTTTCTATAAGTATACCATCTCTAATATTTTCAGCAATACCTTTTTGAATTTGTGAATAAAAATCGAAACTACCATTAATACTCCACCATTTTGTTGGTCTGTAATTAGTAGATAACTCAACGCCATAAGCTGATGTGTTATCAAAATTATCATTTGTTAAAATAATTCTTCCTGATGTTACGTCGCTTCTATCAATAAATAAAGCTCTATTTATTTCATTAGAGATGGCTCGATAAAAAACGCCACCTGTAAGACTACCTTTACTGTTATTTAAGTTTCTGGTGTAATTAACTTCTAATGAGTTGGTGAATTGAGGTTCTAAATCCTGTTTGCCAAAAGAAGATATTAACGGAGAACTCCATTCTTTAATTGGGTTTACTTGTCCAATTCCTGGTCTGTCAACACGTCGGCTATAACTTAATTGGTATGCGTTTTTTTCTGATGGGCTATATGTTATAAACACAGAAGGATATGCTTGAACATAATCATTAATAAATGGAATTTCTGAAACATCATTGGTTATTACATCGGTTTGTAAAGCAATGGCATCAACATTTACACTCTCAAGTCTAACTCCAACTTGATACGTCCATTTGTCAAACTTCTTATTGTAGTTGGCATAAGCTGAATAAATATTTCTAGAATAATCAAAATCTGTACTTGGTGTTGGTATTAAATTTCCAATTTCGTTAAAAGAATCACCATTAGAAGCGTATAAAATATTAGTGCTGAATAGAATAGTTTGTAAACCCAATTCTAATTTTGAATTTTCAGATAACGGATTTACATAATCAAGATTTATAGTTGTTAGTGTGTTTTCGGTTTCATTAAAATCAGTATAATCTCTCAGAGGACCTTCAATTTGATCAAAAAATACTGGGTTTTCACCTTTGTAAATATTATGATCAATTTCTAATTCAATATTTTCGCCTTCTTTTGTGAAATCTAATTTGTAATCAAAGTTATATTCTGATGCCGTATTATCACCAAGATTAGAAAAAATTTGATCTTGATTAAAAGCTAAATCATCATAAAAAACAGCAGTAGTTCTTCCTACAGTACTATTTTCTGATACGTTTTGATTTGTAAATACAGATATGGTATTTTTATCGTTTAAATAAAAATCAACGCCAAGTTTATATTGATTATTATTTCTTTTGTCTAAGAAACGAAAATACTGTTCTGAGTTATTTTCAGGTCTAGATATAAGTCCAATGTTTCTGTTTTTTGATATGTTATTACTGTAGTTTCCAAAAAAGTTGGTTTTACCATTTCTATAATTCATGTTTATGGCACTATTAAACTTCGGTTCCACCTCATAACTAAGCCCTACATTGGCACTACCATTAAAGCCAACCATAGTGTTTTTATGTAGTACAATATTGATAATACCACTCATCCCCTCCGGATTGTATTTTGCTGATGGATTGGTTATTAATTCAATAGATTTAATAGCTGTGGAAGGTATTTGTTTTAATAACTGAGCCGTTGGAATGTTAGATAATTTTCCATCTACCATAACGCGTACATTAGAATTTCCGCGTAAGCTTATATCGCCTGTTTGAGTATCAACATTTACTGATGGAATACCTATCATTAACTCTGATGCTGTGCCACTTGCAGCAAGATCTTTACCAATCGTAATGACTTTTCTATCTACTTTTTGTTGAATGGTAGATACTTCTGCCACCACAGTAACTTCATCTAAACCTTCAGCTTCTTCTTCTAAAAGTATATTTCCAAGATTTATTTTGTAATTGCCATTACCAATAGTTATGTTTTTTGAGTAAGTTTTGTAACCTATATATTGAATGTTTAGTAACATGTTGCCTTCTAGTATCTTTTCAATTTCGAAAGAACCATCATTTTGCGTAATACCACCAGTTATAATATCTCCTGAAGTGTTTTTAATAATTATATTTACATAAGGTAAGGGTTGCTTTAAATCTGCGTCTAATACAATTCCAGAAATGGAACCAGTTTTTTCAGTATTTTTTCTTGGGATTGATGCATTTGCAAAAGAATGTAAGAATAGTGCTGTTAAGCACCATAAAAGTGATTTTTTCATTTGATTAGTTTGATTTTGATTGATGTTGTTATTATTCAGACGCCCTCAATTAATATTTGTTACTTGATACATAAACTCTTAACATTATTTTAACATATGAGTAAAAAGACCTTAGTTTTTGGCGCCTCGCTAAAAGCAAATAGATATTCAAATTATGCCATACAACGTTTAATTGCTAATGAATTTGAAACTGTTGCTTATGGTTTGGTTCGTGGAGATATTTTGGGAGTTACTATTGATGATGCCCTAATTGCGTATAAAAACATTCATACCATAACCCTATACATCAATCCAGAAAGGCAAAAAGATTATTATGAATATTTAGTTTCTTTAAACCCAGAACGTGTTATTTTTAATCCTGGAACAGAGAATCCTGAGTTTTATAAAATTTTAAAAGCACATCATATTTCTTTTGAAGTTGCTTGTACTTTAGTTTTGCTTTCTACGAATCAGTATTAATCCAATAAAAGTAATCAACCCATTTAAAGGTAGTATTTCCCAATGGAATTTATAGATACCAATAACACTTTCCGGTAAAGATGTTATTGCAAAAGTTATGAGTATGGAGAGTATTCCAACTATCCATACATAATTATCTTTAATTTGATATTTTGTTAAAATTCCAAATGAAAATAAGCCTAATAATGGGCCATAAGTAAAGGTTGCAAACTTAAATAGGTTTCCAACTACGTTTCCTTCAAGATTATTAAAAACAATTACAACTATTATAAGCAAAATAGAAACCCCAATATGTACTTTTTTTCTTAATGGTTTTTGATTTTCTTTTGGAAGTTTTTCAATATTTAAAAAATCTACAGAAAATGATGTAGTTAATGATGTTAAAGCACTATCAGCACTAGAATAAGCTGCAGCTATTAACCCTATAAGGAAAGTTATTGCTAGCCCTTTTCCTAATCCTTGATTCATAGCTATTTCTGGAAAAAGTAAATCGGTTCTTGTTTTTCCATCTACAATAGGAATTTGCAAACCAAATTTTTCTGCATAAATAAATAATAATGCGCCTAGAGATAAAAAGAAAAAGTTTACAAAAACAAGTAGGGTAGCCATGGTAAACATGTTTTTTTTTGATTCTTCGGGTGTTTTACAAGTCAGGTTTTTTTGCATCATGTCTTGGTCTAAACCAGTCATGGCAATAGCAATAAAAATACCACCAATAAAATATTTCCAGAAATAGGTAGTTGCATTTGGATCTTCAAAAAAGAAAATTTTTCCTTTTGCTTCAAATGCTTCTGAATTTAAAAATTCAACATAAGACCAATCTAGCTTTTCATTAATTAAAAAAATAGCAACAGCCACAGATACTAACATGGCTAAAGTTTGTAAAGTATCCGTCCAAACAATGGTTTTAATACCGCCTCTATTTGTGTAAATCCAAATCAATAAAATGGAGATAACTACGGTAATCCAAAAAGGAACACTAATACTTTCAAAAACAATATATTGCATTGCTAATGCAACTAAAAACAGTCTAAAAGAAGCTCCAGTAACTCTTGAAAGTAAAAAGAAAAATGCACCAGTTTTGTAACTTACTTTTCCAAAACGTTGCTCTAAATATTGGTAAATTGATGTAACATTTAGTTTGTAATAAATGGGAAGTAAAATAAATAGAATAAATAAATACCCAACAAAAAAACCAAAAACACCTTGCAAGTAAGCAAATTGCTCACCACCAATCATTCCAGGGACAGATATAAATGTAACTCCAGATAAAGAAGCGCCTATCATTCCAAAAGCCACTAAATACCACGGAGCTGATTTGTTAGCTTTAAAAAAAGCATCATTGGTATCTTCTTTACCTGTAAAATAGGATATCAAAATCAATACCCCAAAATAAGCTCCAATTAAAAGTAGAATTTGTGTTGCTGTCATAAAAATATAATTCAAAGCCAAAATACAAATTACAATTGATAACTATAAAACTTAAATCTAAAATTGTAATTTTGCGATTATGGAATTTTCTTCAAAATTATTAGAACGAGCTGTTAATGAAATGTCGCAACTACCTGGAATAGGAAAACGTACAGCATTACGTTTGGTATTGCATATGTTAAGACAGCCTAAAGAGCAAACCAATGCGCTAACTGAGGCTTTAAAAACCATGCGTGATGATATAAAATTCTGTAAATCTTGTAATAATATTAGTGATGTTGAACTATGTGAAATTTGTTCAAGCCCTAGTAGAAATAGTGAAATAGTTTGTGTGGTTGAGGATATTAGAGATGTTATGGCTATTGAAAACACCAGTTCTTTTAAAGGTTTATATCACGTTTTAGGTGGTAAAATTTCTCCAATGGATGGTATTGGACCGCATGATTTAAATATCGAAACTTTAGTAAATAAAGTAAAGGAAGGTAAAGTTAAGGAGTTGATTTTTGCTTTAAGCTCAACTATAGAAGGAGATACTACAAATTTTTATATTTATAAACAGATTCAAGATTATAACATTTTTACATCTACTATAGCCAGAGGTATTTCTGTAGGGGATGAATTAGAGTATGCAGATGAAATTACTTTAGGCAGAAGTATTATAAATAGGATTCCTTTTGAAGCATCTTTAAAACTATAAACTTGTAGGTATTTGAAACTCTCAGTTGTCATATTAAATTATAATGTACGTTATTTTTTAGAGCTTTGCTTAAAAAGTGTACAATCAGCTATTTCAACTTTTGAAGCTGAAATTATTGTGGTTGATAATAATTCAACTGATGATAGTTGTAAAATGGTGAAGGATTTATTTCCAAATATCGTGCTTATTGAAAACAAAGAAAACTCTGGTTTTTCAAAAGGAAATAATATAGGAGTCACAAAAGCAAAAGGCGAATACTTATGTATTTTAAATCCTGATACAGTAGTGGCAGAAGATACTTTTTTGAAGATTTTTGAATTTATTCAAAATAAAAAAAAGCTAGGTATTGTAGGCTGTAAATTAATTAATGGTATTGGTGTTTTTTTACCAGAAAGCAAACGCAATATACCTTACTTAAAAACTTCATTAAAAAAGATATTTGGTAATTCAGAAGGCTATTATGCAAATCATATAAATGAAAATGAATCGGGAGAAGTTCCAATTTTAGTTGGTGCTTTTATGTTTTTAAAACGAGAACTTTATACTGAAATTGAAGGTTTTGATGAAGATTATTTTATGTATGGAGAAGATATTGATATCTCTTATAAAGTTCTAAAAAAAGGGTATTTAAATTATTATTTTGGAGAGACTACAATTATTCACTACAAAGGAGAAAGTACCTTGAAAGATAAGTTGTACGCTCGAAGATTTTATGGTGCCATGCAAATTTTTTATAAGAAGCATTTTAAAAAAAATATCATTTTTGATGTTTTGGTTTGGTTAGGTATTAGAATAGCGTTTTTATTTAATAAAGTTCCTGAAACAAAAAATAAAGAAGTTAAAAGATATATACTTGTTTCTGATAAAATGAATGATTATTTAAAAACTAAACTAAAAAAAGAGCTAATTTTAAGCTTAGATTTAGGAAATATCCTAAATAATTCAGAAGTTATCTTAGATTCTAACTCGCTTAGTTTTAAAAAAATCATTGATTATATTGAGAATAATAACCTTAACAAATCTATTACTTTCAAAATATATCCTAAAAATGCTAAATTTGTGGTTGGAAGTAATGATTCAGTTTCTAGAGGTGAAATTATTAATTTCTGATTACTTAATTATAAATAATTTATTTAAAACAATGTTTTTTTGTTAATTTTGCAACCGAAAAATAAAAAACAATAATTACATTATTGATATGGCAAAGTTTGAACTTAAATTACCAAAGATGGGAGAAAGTGTTGCAGAAGCAACAATAACCTCTTGGTTAAAAGAAGTTGGAGACACTATCGAATTAGATGAACCTGTATTAGAGATTGCTACAGATAAGGTTGATAGTGAAGTGCCAAGTGAAGTTGAGGGGGTTTTAATTGAAAAGTTTTTTAATGTTGATGACGTTGTTCAAGTAGGTCAGGTTTTGGCAATTATTGAAATAAGTGGCAGTAATGATAATGCTGAAAATAATAATGAAATTGAAGTAGAAACTAAACAATATGAAGTAGTAAAGCAAATTACCCAAACCATAGCTATCGCTAAGGAGACAGCAGCACCTGTAACTTCAACTGAAAATAGATTCTATTCACCTTTAGTTAAAAATATTGCTAAACAAGAAGGTGTTTCTCAATCAGAATTAGATAGCATAGTAGGAACGGGAAATGAAGGTAGAGTTACTAAAAACGACATTTTAAATTATATAGAAAATAAAGGTGATAGTAAACCAATAGCTCAATATTCAAGTCATGAGATTGTTGAAAAAGTTATTCAAGATCCAGCTTTAAAACCTATTATAACTGCTAAAGTTGAAAATACAACAGTTATCTCAAATGGTGAAGATGAGATTATTGAGATGACAAGAATGGGTAAATTGATAGCCCACCATATGGTCGAATCAGTTAAAACTTCAGCGCATGTTCAAAGTTTTATTGAAGCAGATGTTACCAAAATATGGAATTGGAGAAATAAAGTTAAAGATAATTTCATGAAACGTGAAGGTGAAAGTTTAACCTTCACACCAATTTTTATGGAAGCTGTTGCTAAAGCACTTCGTGATTTCCCAATGATGAATATATCGTTACAAGGAAATACAATCATAAAAAAGAAAAATGTTAATTTAGGTATGGCAGCAGCTTTACCAGATGGTAATTTAATTGTACCCGTTATTAAAAACGCAGATCAATTAAATTTAGTTGGTATGACCAAGCAGGTGAATGATTTAGCTAGTCGTTCCAGAATGGGAAAACTAAAACCAGATGATACTCAGGGTGGTACATACACTGTAACCAATGTAGGAACTTTTGGAAGTATTATGGGAACACCTATAATTAATCAGCCTCAAGTAGGTATTTTAGCTTTAGGTGCTATTAGAAAAGTACCAGCTGTAATAGAAACTTCCGAGGGTGATTTTATTGGTATTCGTTATAAAATGTTTTTGTCGCATTCTTACGATCATCGTGTTATAAACGGTGCTTTAGGAGGTCAATTCGTGAAAGCTGTTAAAGATTATTTAGAGGCTTGGGATATTAACAGGGAGATTTAATCAGCAAAATAAGTATTTTGAATCCAACCCTTTTAAATGGTTGGATTTTTATTTTTGCAAAACATAAAAAAGCTAATGCAATTAAACCTAACAAAACCCATTTGTTTTTTCGACCTAGAAACTACAGGCGTTAATATAACTACAGATAGAATTGTAGAGATTTCAATTTTAAAAGTATTTCCTAATGGAAAAGAAGAACGTAAAACATGGTTGGTGAATCCAGAAATGCCGATACCAAAAGAGGTTGTTGAAATTCATGGAATTACTGATGAGAAAGTTGCTAATGAGCCAACTTTTAAGGTCTTAGCTAAAGAAATTCATAACATTATCAAAGATTCTGATTTAGGAGGGTTTAATTCCAATAGATTTGATATTCCTCTTCTAGCAGAAGAAATGCTTCGTGCAGATGTTGATTTTGATATGAAAAACCGTTTGACAATTGATGTGCAAACTATTTTTCATAAAATGGAACAGCGCACATTAACTGCTGCCTATAAATTTTATTGTGATAAAAATTTAGATGGTGCTCATAGTGCGGAAGCAGATACCAATGCAACTTACGAGGTATTAAAAGCCCAAATAGCTAAATATGACGACATAGAAAACGATACAAAATTTTTAGCTGAGTTCAGTTCTCGTAAAAAGTTTGCAGATTTTGCGGGATTTTTAGTTTACAATAATAAAGGTGAAGAATGTTTTTCTTTTGGTAAACATAAAGGGAAAACAGTAGATAATGTTTTACAAAGTGAACCTGGATATTTTGGTTGGTTGTTGAATGCTGATTTTCCGCTGTACACAAAAAAGGTTTTAACAGCCATTAAATTAAGAAGTTTTAATAATAAGTTAGACTAATTATCAAAAAACTAAACAATGAAACTAATTTGTATTGGAAGAAATTATACAGAGCATATAAAAGAGTTGGAAAATGAAAAACCAACCGAGCCAGTAATTTTTATTAAGCCAGATACAGCAGTTCTTTTAAAAAAACAGCCGTTTTTTATTCCAGATTTCTCTGATGATGTACATCATGAAGTAGAAATATTAGTTAAAATAAATAAGGTTGGTAAGTATATCGATAAAAAATTTGCACATAAATATTATGAAGAAATTGGTCTTGGTATAGATTTTACAGCAAGAGATCTTCAAAGTAAATTAAAAGAAAAAGGACTTCCTTGGGAAAAAGCAAAATCTTTTGATGGTGCCGCTGTAATTGGTAATTGGTTGCCTGTAAATGAGATAGATGATATTAATAATATTGAATTTTCTTTAAAAAAGAACGATAATATTGTGCAAAAAGGAAATACAAGCCACATGCTTTGGAAAATTGATGAAATTATAGAATATGTATCAAAATATTTTACTTTAAAGATAGGAGATATTATATTTACGGGAACGCCATCAGGAGTTGGCAAAGTAATTGCTAACGATAAATTAAATGGATTTATAGGAACTAAAGAAATGTTTTCAATAACTGTAAAATAAATGGAGCAACATTACAAATTATATAGAGTTCGTGAGTTAGCTGATAATGATGAAGATTTTATCTCAACTCTTGCAGAAGCCTTTTTAGAAGAAGTCTCTGTTGACGCCGATCGATTAAAAAAAGCTGTATCAGAAAAGGATTATTATAATACTTACCAAGCAGCACATAAAATGAAGCCTACTATTGATTTATTCGAATTAGGTGTGCTTGATACTTTAATAGAACTACAAGATTGGGGTAAGTTTGAGAAAAAGGATTTAGATATTACACCCCAACTTGAAGTTGTATTAATTGCGGTAGATAATGCTTTAGAAGAAATACGCTCAGATTTTAATTTATAATGTTAGCAGAAATAATAACAATTGGAGAAGAGCTTCTTATTGGTCAAGTTATTGATACCAATTCTGCATTTATAGCACAACAACTTAATAAAATTGGGGTATCTGTTTATCAAATAACCTCTGTTCAAGATGATAAAACACATATATTAAAAGCTTTAAAAGATGCTGAAAGTAATGTTGATGTTATTATTTTAACAGGCGGATTAGGTCCGACTAAAGACGATATTACTAAAAAAACTATAGCTGAATATTTTAACGATACTTTAATTCTAGATGATTCAGTCTTAAAAAATATTGAGTCTATATGGGAGCAATATGTTAGGCAAACACTACTTCAAGTAAATAAAGATCAAGCGTTAGTGCCATCAAAAGCAACTGTTTTAATGAATAAGGTTGGAACAGCACCAGGTATGTGGCTTGAAAAAGATAATAAAACTTTCATTTCATTACCAGGTGTGCCTTTCGAAATGAAGGCCTTAGTTTCAAATGAAGTTATTCCTAGATTAAAGGATAAGTACCATTGTCCTTATATTTTACATAAAACCTTACTGATTTATGGTTTGGGTGAGAGTACACTTGCCGATAGAATTGAAGCTTGGGAAGATGCCTTACCTAAGCATATAAAATTAGCTTATTTGCCAAGTTTAGGTAAAATGAGATTACGCCTATCTACAAAAGGGTTTGATAAGCAAAAAGTTGAAGAAGAAATTCACCAACAAATAGAAAAAGTATTGCCATTAATTGAAAATGAATTTTTTGGTTATGAAGATGAAGATGGTAATGAGGAAGTTGTAATTGGAAATCAATTAACTAAAATTGAAAAAACGTTAGCAGTAGCGGAAAGTTGTACAGGTGGTAAATTGGCAGAGTTGTTTACCGCAAATTCTGGTGCTTCAAAATACTTAAAAGGTGGTATTATAGCTTATTCAACACAATCAAAAATTGACGTTTTAAATGTTTCAGAACATTTAATTGACACATATTCTGTAGTTAGTAGTCAAGTTGCAGAGGCAATGGCCCAAAATGTATTGAAATTATACAAATCAGATTTTGCTATTTCAACTACAGGAAACGCAGGTCCGTTAAAGGGCGATTCAAATGCAGAGGTTGGCACCGTTTTTATTGCTATAGCTACAAAAAATAGTGTTTTTTCTAAAGAATTTAACTTTGGAAATCATCGTGCAAGAGTCATTAATAAAGCTGTAAATAAGGCTCTCGAAATGCTTCAAAAAGAAATTTTTAAAAATTGATAAAAATTACGTTGTCATAAATTAAAGATTTTATATATTTGCACCTCGTTTTTAAACAACAAAAAAATTAAAGTTATATACAATGTCAAGAGTTTGTGAACTAACAGGAAAGAAGGCAATGGTTGGGAACAATGTTTCTCATGCTATGAATAAAACTAAACGTAAATTTAATGCGAATTTAGTTAAGAAACGTTTTTACATACCAGAAGACGAAAGTTGGGTAACTTTAAAGGTTTCTACATCTGCTTTAAAAACTATTAATAAAATAGGAATATCTGCAGCAATTAAAGATGCAAAATCTAAAGGATTTTTAAAATAATAGCTGTATTTAATAAGTAAAAGACATGGCAAAAAAAGGCAATAGAATACAAGTGATTTTAGAATGTACAGAGCATAAAGAGTCTGGTCAACCAGGAACTTCTCGTTACATTACTACAAAAAATAAGAAGAATACACCGGATAGAATGGAGATTAAAAAATTTAATCCTGTTTTAAAACGTATGACAGTTCATAAAGAAATAAAATAATAAGTCATGGCAAAGAAAACAGTAGCATCGTTACAAACATCTTCTAAAAGATTAACAAAAGCGATTAAAATGGTAAAATCACCAAAAACAGGTGCTTATATGTTTGTTGAGTCTATAATGGCACCAGAATTCGCTGAAGAATTTTTCAACAAAAAATAAAACATCTTGTTTTAAGATATTATAAGCTGCTTTCTTTATTTGAAAGCAGCTTTTTTATTTTATATTTAACTGCCATAATAACATATTTTTCAAATTGGCAAAAAAATTGACAATATCAATAAAAATAGTTTTATCATTAACAATAATCAAAATAATATAGATGAGTTTTTTTAAAAAAATATTTTCTTCTGATAAAAAGGAAACTTTAGATAAAGGCTTAGAAAAAACCAAAACTAGTTTTTTTGGTAAATTAAGTAAAGCTGTAGCAGGAAAATCTAAAGTTGATGATGAGGTTTTGGATAATCTGGAAGAGGTTTTAGTCTCAAGTGATGTTGGTGTAAATACTACATTAAAAATAATTGAACGTATTGAGGAGCGGGTTTCAAAAGATAAATATTTAGGAACCGATGATTTAAATCAAATACTTAGAGAAGAAATTGCAGGTTTGTTAAGTGAGACAAATTCTGGAGAGGAAACTGAGTTTTCAATTCCTAAACATAAAAAACCTCATGTAATTATGGTAGTTGGTGTCAACGGTGTTGGAAAAACAACAACCATTGGTAAACTGGCATTTCAATTTAAGAAGCAAGGATTTAAAGTAGTTTTAGGTGCTGCTGATACGTTTAGAGCGGCAGCTATTGATCAGCTTCAAGTTTGGGCTGATAGAGTAGATGTTCCTTTGGTAAGACAAAATATGGGTAGTGATCCAGCTTCGGTAGCTTTTGATACGTTGCAAAGTGCCGTAACCCAAGATGCAGATGTTGTTATTATAGATACTGCAGGTCGTTTACATAATAAAGTAAACTTAATGAATGAGCTTACAAAAGTAAAGCGTGTGATGCAAAAAGTAGTTGCTGATACGCCTAATGATGTCTTATTAGTTTTAGATGGATCTACTGGTCAGAATGCTTTTGAACAAGCTAAACAGTTTACTGCAGCTACTGAGGTAACATCGTTAGCAGTAACTAAATTAGATGGAACAGCAAAAGGTGGTGTTGTTATTGGTATTAGCGATCAATTTAAAATTCCAGTAAAGTATATTGGAGTAGGTGAAGGTATTGGAGATTTACAGGTTTTTAATAAGTTTGAGTTTGTTGATTCTTTTTTCAAATAACTTTTATTACGTTAAGAGATTACATAAATCATTCCATTTAAATCTTTAAAAAAAAATCAACAAAATATTATTTGTAAATTATGAATATCACTCCAAAAAAACTAAATACTTATACTATTTTTAAATTACCTGCCGCATTTTTTTGTGGTGTTAGAACAAAATATATTGATGATATTAAATGTGTAGTAACGGTTAAACATAAATGGATCAATCAAAATCCTTTTAGATCGATGTTTTGGGCAGTACAAGGTATGGCAGCAGAGTTTTCAACTGGCGCTTTAATGATTGCTAAAATTCAAGATTCTGGTAGAAAAATTTCAATGTTGGTTACTAGTAACAATGCTACTTTTACTAAAAAGGCTACTGGTATAATTACTTTTACATGTACTAACGGTAATTTAATAGATGATGCCATAAAAAATACTATTGAAACTGGACAGGGGCAAACAATTTGGATGAAATCTGAGGGTGTTAATGAAGAAGGTGTTGTGGTTTCAACCTTTAATTTTGAATGGAGTATTAAGGTGAAGAGACCATAGTATTTTATTTAAAAATATTGTAACAAATGCTCAAGTTTATCAACTCATATACAGAATTAAAAAAGTTTGAAAGATGACAGCACACGAAATTGATTATAGAATCTACGGAGAAGAAATGCAATACGTAGAAATCGAACTAGATCCTCATGAAGGCGTAATAGCTGAAGCGGGTAGTTTTATGATGATGGATGATGGTATTAAAATGGAAACTATTTTTGGTGATGGTTCGCAAAATGATTCAAGCTTTTTAGGGGAAATTTTAGGTGCAGGTAAACGTATACTTACGGGTGAAAGTTTATTTATGACTGCTTTTTATAATAACCTGATTGGTAAACGGAATGTGTCATTTGCATCACCTTATCCAGGAAAAATTATACCTATTGATTTAACGGTGTTTGGTGGTAAATTTATTTGTCAGAAAGATGCTTTTCTTTGCGCAGCTAAAGGAGTAAGTGTTGGTATAGAATTTTCTAAAAAATTAGGTAGAGGTCTTTTTGGAGGAGAAGGATTTATCATGCAAAAATTAGAAGGTGATGGTATGGCTTTTGTTCATGCTGGTGGTACTATGGCAAAAAAAGAACTTTTAGCAGGAGAAGTTTTAAGAGTAGATACCGGCTGTATTGTTGGTTTTGATCAAACTATTGATTATGATATCGAATTTATTGGAGGTATAAAAAATACCATTTTTGGAGGTGAAGGTTTGTTTTTTGCAAAATTACAAGGTCCGGGAACTGTTTTTATTCAATCTTTACCATTCAGTAGATTAGCTGGCAGAGTTTTAGCTTCAGCTCCACAAAGTGGTGGTAAAAATCGAGGAGAAGGCAGTATCCTGGGTGGCTTAGGTAATTTAATAGATGGTGATAATAGATTTTAGTGTTAAATTTTTTTTAATAAAAAAAATCATGTTTGTTTTTTTAGTAAATTAGAATGATAATTTTAAATTTACAATTATAAAACAAATCTACTATTTCAATAAAAACTTAAATTTAATTAAAATGGCTAGAGCTATGCTAGAGTACACAAAAACTATACTAAACAAAGTCAGTTTTGATGCAGCTTTATTTTGTAAAGAAGTGCAAAAAGCATTACAGCGATTATTACCTTACGAGATTGAAGAACTTAAAATATTTATTCATACTCTTATTCAACAAAAACCTGAATTAAATCAATGTTTAATTTATTTAAAACCATAATAAAAAAGCGACTTTTAAGTCGCTTTTTTAATTTCTTATTTTTTAGGTAATGGGCTAATAATTTTCACATCTTGAAAAGCAATAGCACCTCTTATAATACCCGATATAACATCTTGTAAAGCTTCAATGATTTGAATTTTCAACTCACTTTTATGGTAAATAATACTAACTTCTCTTGCAGGTGTAGGTTCGTTAAAATAATGTAAATTATCTTTTTCTTTAATGTCTAAACTATGCAAATACGGAAGTAAAGTCATTCCTAAACCTTCATTTGATAATTTAACAAGCGTTTCAATACTGCCACTTTCAATTTGAAATTGATCATCAGAATGGTCTTTAAAAACTTTACATAAGTTGATGACGCCATCTCTAAAACAATGTCCATCTTCAAGTAATAACATATCATTAATATCCAAATCAGAAACATCTATCTTCTTGTTTTCATGAAGTCTGTGGCCTTTTGGGATATAACACACAAATGGTTCAAAGTAAAGTACACGTTCTTTAATGCTATCGTCTTCTAAAGGAGTAGCAGCAATTGCAGCATCTAAATGGCCATCTTTAATTCTGGTAATTATTTCCTCAGTTGTTAATTCTTCAATTTTTAATTTAACTTTTGGGTGTTTTTTGACAAAAGCTTTTAAAAACATAGGTAATAAAGTAGGCATCACAGTTGGTATAATACCAATTTTAAATTCGCCTCCTATAAAGCCTTTTTGTTGGTCTACTATATCTTGTATTCTATAAGATTCATTTACTATATTTCTAGCTTGCGTTACAATTTTTCTACCAACATCAGTAAGTTCTATAGGTTTTTTGCTTCTATCAAAAATTAAAACATCAAGCTCATCTTCAAGTTTTTGTATTTGCATACTTAGCGTTGGTTGCGTCACAAAACATTTTTCTGCGGCTTTTGTGAAATTTTGATTTTCAGCAACAGCCAAAACATAATACAATTGGGTAATAGTCATTGTAATCAATTTAGATTATAAAAATATAAAAACTATCAATAAAATTTATCACAACAGCTGTTAATAATAAATTAAAATACAGAATACTTAAAATTGAAATATAAAAAAAGCAACCACTAGGTTGCTTTTTTTAAGGTCTATATAGTTTAAAATATAATTTTTAAGTCTAAATCTTCTTTTAAATCAAATTTTGCAGTAGCGAATTGAGGTGGGCCAAAACCAGCTGGATTGTTAGACATTCCGTAAGATTCTTTAGGCATGCCACTTTCAGAAAAATCCATTGTTTTATTATCATTTTCATCATGTAAAGCCATTATAGCATAGGAGCCAACTTTAACATTTTCAAAAGTAACTGTAATTTTTCCATCTATAATTTTACTTTCTTGAGTTTGTATGCCATTACCTTTCATAAAAGTATTTTCAGTATGGAGGGCTAGCAAAACATGTCCATTATTATTAGTTATATTTTCAATAGTAACGGTAATTGTTTTTGAGTTTCCTGTTTCTTGAGCGTTGGTAAATAAGATTGATAATCCTAATACGATAAGTGTAGATAGTGTTTTCATGATGTCTGTTTTTATTTGTTTTACACTTCAAATATCATATACATTTGTAAAGTTTAATAATTGTAGTGACTCAATTGTAGATTTTTAAAGATGAATTGTATAATTTTTTCCTACATATTCAAACCTCAAGTTTATATTTGAAAAATTAACAAATTATACCAAAAACAAAGTATGTTTTATATCGTAGATATTTTGGAACCATCGCTTTTGCTATTTCAGGTGTACTGGTATCCATCAATAAAAAAATGGATCTATTTGGTATTTAATAATAGGCTTTGTAACCGCCGTTGGTGGTGACACATTACGCGATTTACTTATAGGTAATACACCAGTTAGTTGGATGCAAGATATTACCTTTACATATGTCATTTTATTATCTGCATTATTCGCCACCATTTTCAGAAGCAAAATTAATTACCTTCGTACCTCATTATTTCTTTTCTATACCATCGGCATTGCACTAAACACACTTTTAGGCATAGAAAAAGGTATTAATGCCAATTTACATGCAGTAATATGTATCGCATTAGGTACCATGACAGCTAGTTTTGGAGGCGTTATAAGAGATATTTTGTGTAACGAAATTCCTGTTATTTTTAGAAAAGAAATTTACGCAACCGCATGTATTTTAAGAGGTTTTACTTATTTTTTGTTAAGCGAGTTACTAATTCCAAACAATATTATTTTTGTAATTGCAGGCATTGTAGTTATAGTAACTAGGTTGTTAGCCGTAAAATATAAAATAGCATTGCCAACAGTTTATAAAGATTAATTTTTTTTTGCTTTACTCTATCTGGTCGGGCTTTTCGCGCTATACGGTAGCATCCTTCTATCCCCAACGCGATCAGTATTAATCAATAATTTCAACCTTTTTAATAAAAATATTTTTCATAGGCCAATCTCCATCATCTGTTTCAACAGCTGCAATTTTATCAACCACATCCATACCTTTAATAACTTCACCAAAAATCGTGTAATCGCCATCTAAAAAGTGAGCACCACCTATTTGGTTTACAATAAAAAACTCAAAAGGCGATGCTAATTTATGTGGGTTATTAATCTCACTACTAGGCATAGATATTACACCTCTATCATGCTTATAACCGCGTTTTGTGTCTGGAGGTAATAAATATTTGCCAATTTTAGCGCGTTTTTTAGCAGTTATTACATCATCACTATTTCCAGCTTGCACTATAAAATTATCAATAACTCTATAAAACTGAGTGCCGTTAAAATATTTTTGTTTAGTTAAAAAAATAAAATTCGAACGATGAAATTTTGTATTCTCATATAGTAAAATATCAATTGTGCCAAAATCAGTTGTAATACGTGCTCTATTTTCTTTATGTTTTTTATTATACTCTAAAAAAAAGTCCATGGCATTTTTAGAGTTTAATTTAGGGTATTTTATTTCGAGAGCTTCTATATCATTTTCCTCAGAAACTTCGTTTTTAGATTTCGTTACTTCTTCTTTTGTAAATTTCTTTTTAGTTTGTTTATCTTCACAACTCATAAATAAAAAGAAAAAACTTAAAAGTATAATTAGGCGCATACCATGAAATTTGATGATTTTTTAATATCGTTATCAAAAATAAAAAATATTAAGCTACCAGCCGAAACTTCTCATTTTAAAATGGTACCTCCGTTCCGTCAAGAGTTATTAAGTTTAAATAAGGAAGCTATCAAAAACGCAAAAAACGCTGGGGTTTTGGCGCTTTTTTACCCAGATGTAAACAATATAACCACGTTCGTTTTAATTTTAAGAAAATCTTACAAAGGGGTACATTCTGCTCAAATAGCATTTCCTGGAGGTAAATTAGAAACAATGGATTCGTCTATACAAGATACAGCCTTAAGAGAAACTTTTGAAGAGGTAGGAGTGCCTATTAATACCATAAATGTGGTTAAAAAGTTGTCTCAAGTTTACATACCTCCTAGCAATTTTTATGTGCATCCATTCATGGCTTATGTTAATACTACTCCAAATTTTATTAAACAAGTCGATGAAGTTGAAGCTATTTTAGAAATTTCTTTAGAACACTTTTTAGACGATAAAACATTGATTACTAAAAAAGTAGAAACATCTTATAGGGTGGAGGTTGATGTGCCAGCATTTCAATTAAATAATCATATAGTATGGGGTGCAACCGCTATGATGTTAAGTGAAATTAAAGACTTATTAAAACAACTCATCTAGTTTATAGATTTATTACATTTGTAATAACTAACTAATTTGAAGCATGATTTATGGGATTGTTTAAAAGAAATCCATTCGGGCATATACTAATTGTAAAAAAATGGCTCATTCGTATTTTGGGGGCTATGACGCACAGGCGTTTTAGAGGTTTTAACGAATTACAAATAGAAGGCTCTGAAATTATTAAAGACTTACCAGATACTAACGTATTATTTATTTCTAACCATCAAACCTATTTTGCCGATGTGGTATCTATGTTTCATGTGTTTAATGCTAGCTTAAGTGGTAGAGTAGATTCTATAAAAAATGTAGGATATTTATGGAATCCTAAATTAAATATTTACTACGTAGCAGCTAAAGAAACTATGAAAGATGGTTTGTTACCTAAAATTTTGGCTTATGTTGGTTCTATTAGTATTGAGCGTACATGGAGAGCAGAAGGGCAAGATGTAAATAGGCAAGTGCGAATGAGTGATATATCAAACATTGGTAAAGCTTTGGATGATGGTTGGGTGATTACCTTTCCGCAAGGAACCACAACACCTTTCAAGCCTATTCGAAAAGGAACAGCACACATTATTAAACGCTATAAGCCAATAGTTGTGCCTATAGTTATTGATGGATTTAGACGTTCTTTTGATAAAAAGGGATTGCGTATAAAGAAGAAAAATATTCTTCAATCTATGGAAATTAAGGCGCCGTTAGAGATTGATTATGATAACGAATCAACTGAAGATATAGTTAAAAAAATAGAATTTGCTATAGAGCAGCATCCATCGTTTTTAAAAGTTATTCCACAAAGTGAGTTAGAAGCGCTTGAAGAGTTAAATAAACTTCGTAAGTGGTGATATTGAGTTTTTTATTGTGTTATTTAGTTAATAACTCCTAATAATTCTCTTTAAAAAACCTAATCAAAATACCTATTTTGCACTTTACAATTCAAATAAAAATAAGTGAAAGTCTGTATTGCAGAAAAGCCAAGTGTAGCCAGAGAAATAGCCTCAGTTTTAGGTGCTAATACTAAACATGATGGATATTTTGAGGGGAATGGCTATGCAGTAACCTATACTTTTGGGCATTTATGTACTTTAAAAGAGCCTAATGATTATAAACCATACTGGAAAAGTTGGGATTTAAATAATTTACCCATGTTACCAGAAAAGTTTGAAACTAAAGTAGTTTCAAATTCTGGAATTCAGAAGCAATTCAAAATTGTAAAAAGTTTATTTGATAAAGCGGATCTTGTTATAAATTGTGGTGATGCTGGTCAAGAAGGAGAACTCATTCAACGTTGGGTAATGAGTCAAGCCAATTATAAAGGCGAAGTGAAACGTTTATGGATTTCCTCACTAACTACTGAAGCTATTAAAGAAGGATTTCAAAATTTAAAACCAGCTTCAGACTACGATAATTTATATTATGCAGGATTTTCTAGAGCCATTGGCGACTGGCTTTTAGGGATGAATGCTACAAGATTATACACCGTAAAGCATGGTGGTTACAAGCAAGTTTTATCCATAGGTAGGGTGCAAACCCCAACTTTAGCTATGGTTGTTAGCAGGTTTAAGGAGATTGAAAATTTTAAACCACAACCATATTGGGAATTACAGACACTGTATCGAGAGACTTTATTTAGTTATGAAGAGGGACGTTTTTTAAAAAAGGAAGACGGTGAGTTATTAGCTAATAAAGTTAAAGAAAGTAATTTTGAAATTATTTCTGTTGAAAAGAAAAAGGGGAATGATTTTGCTCCAAAATTATTTGATTTAACAGGTTTGCAGGTGTATTGCAATAATAAATTTGGTTTTTCGGCTGATGAAACTTTAAAAATAGTACAGAAGTTATACGAGCAAAAAGTGGTTACCTATCCAAGAGTAGATACCACATTTTTACCAAGTGATATTTATCCTAAAGTATCTGGTGTTCTTCAAAAGTTAACCAATTATTCAAGTTTAACACAGCCACTTTTAGGCAAAAAAATAAAAAAGTCGCCTAAAGTTTTCAACGATAAAAAGGTAACAGACCATCATGCTATTATTCCAACTGGGATTCAAATTAATTTACAATACAACCAACAGCAAGTTTATGATAGTATAGTAAGACGCTTTATTGCTGTTTTTTATGACGATTGTTTAGTTTCTAACACCACGGTTATAGGAAAAGCAGATACTGTTATTTTTAAAACTACTGGAAAAGAAATTTTAAAAAAAGGATGGCGTGTTGTTTTTGAAACCGAAAACACAAAAACTAAAGAGTCTAATATCTTGCCAACTTTTGTTGAAGGAGAAAAAGGATCACACGAACCCTCTTTTTTAGAGAAGGAAACCAAACCTCCTAATCAATTTACAGAAGCCTCATTGCTTAGAGCCATGGAAACTGCTGGTAAACAAGTTGATGACGAGGAATTAAGAGATTTAATGAAAGACAATGGAATTGGTAGACCATCAACACGAGCCAATATTATTGAAACGCTTTTTAAAAGGCAATATATAAAACGTAATAAAAAGCAAATTTTACCTACAGTAACAGGTATTCAGCTTATTGATATCATTCAAAATGATTTATTAAAATCTGCTGAGTTAACTGGTAACTGGGAAAAGCAATTGAAAGATATAGAAAAAGGCGAATTTAGTGCAGCTAATTTTATAAAGAACATGAAGGTCATGGTTGATGCCTTGGTTTATGAGGTACGTAGTGAAAATATAAGAGCTAATATATCTCAAGTAACTGTAATAAAAAATAGATCTACAAAAATTAGTAAAAAGAAAGAAGCAGCAATTATTAATGAAAGTTGCCCAAAATGTAAAAATGGGCAATTATTAAAAGGAAAAAATGCTTTTGGTTGTAGTGATTTTAAATCTGGTTGCGATTTTTTGTTGCCATTTATTGTCCACGAGAAAAAAATAACTGAGAAACAGTTTATTAGGTTGCTACAGAAAGGCTCAACTGTTAATCTAAAAGATTTTAAAACTAATGCTGGAACTATTGAAGGTCTACTACGTTTTGATGAAAATTTCAAATTAAAATTAGAACCTAAGCATAAATCAGTGAAACCAAAAACAGATAAACTTATTTGTCCGAAATGTAAAAAAGGAACAGTGATAAAAGGTAAAACGGCTTATGGATGCAGCGCTTTTAAATCGGGTTGTAATTTTAAAGTGAGTTTTGATGTGGTTCGAACTAAAATAAATGGGCATCAACCAACAAAAGAGCTCGTTCATAAAATCATCACAGAAAGTGCTTGAAAAGAAACATCGACATTTTATAATTTATAAACCGTACGGGTTTTTAAGTCAGTTTTTCAGCAATTCTTCACAACAAAAAAATAAAAATTTTTTAGGAGAACTTCATGATTTTCCAGAGGGGATTATGCCTATTGGCAGATTGGATGAAAACTCTGAAGGATTATTGCTATTAACTACTAATGGAAAAATAAGCGACCTTATTAACAGTAAAAAATTTGATAAAGAATATTATGCACAATTAGATGGAGATATTCTTGAAGAAGCTATTAATAAACTAAAAAATTGTGTTGAAATTGGTTTTGAAGGCAGAAAATACATGACCAAACCTTGTGAAGTTTTTAAACTAGAAACCGAACCAAACTTACCAAAACGGTCTAAAAAAATTCGTGATGAAAGACACGGACCAACCAGTTGGATCTCCATAACTTTAAATGAAGGGAAATTTAGGCAAGTTAGAAAAATGACTTCAGCAGTTGGTTTTCCAACATTAAGGCTCGTTCGTGTTAAAGTAGGTAATATAAGCTTAAATAATATGCAAATAGGAGATGTTGTAGAGGTTGAAAACTTAATTTAAAAAGCACGTTTAGAATAATTTAATAATTATAAAAACCAAAATAATAGATAATAAAACAATCCCTATTTGGTTGATTTTAGAAGGTTTTTTTATGTAGTAATAATTACTTTTACAAATAAAATATATATACATTAAAATAGGGTATATTATTAGTAAAACCTTTAAAGCTGTATGATATTTTAAAATATCAAATAGCAACCCAAATACAATTATTGTTAATCCAAGAAAAATGTGAAATAACTTAAAAAAAGGAATGAAAGTCTTGATGTCAAAATTCTTTCGTTCTTCTTTACTCATAGTATTATAACCAGAAAGTAAATATTTAGCATTATTTTATGTTAGAATAAAACCAATGCCAATAAAAATAATTCCTATTATTAAAATAGTCAGAATCATAAATTAAACTTCTAACTTCTCTAATTCGTTGTAATTTTTGTTAAGTCTTTTTAATAAAAATCCATAAATAATCTTGTAAAAAAGATAAACTATTAAAATGAAAATAACTGTACAAATTATCATAATAGCATAGGCAATAGCTAATTCTTTGGAGCTAAAGTTTTCAATTTGTGAAGCAATATTTGGGTCGTTATTTAAAGCATGATAAAAGCCAAAAATTAAAGATACACCAGCTATAACTAAATTATAAATCACATAACATTTAATGATGTTTCTAGTTTTAATAATACTTTTCATTAAGTTTTTAGCATTATCAGTAACAGATATAGATTTGTAAGAGTTATAAAGTAAATAAATAAATAGTAGAATAATACCGTAGGTTAGAAAGGTAATTCCTGTTAAAACATATTCATTACTATAAATTATTTCTAGCTTTTGCCTATATTCATCTGAATAGAAATAAGGAATTGAATTAATAAGAATCCAAAACATAAGTTCAGCAATACTTATGTAAAAAAGTGTCTTAACAATAGAAGACGATTTTTTTTGTAACAGGGGGTAAATATCTTTTACCGATAATTTTTTGTAATCGGTATTAGCTTTATTCCAATCTTTCTTTAATATATCTAATTCATCCATAATTTTACGGATTAAGTATGGTTTTAAGTTTCGTTTTTACACGATTCATTTTAACACGTGCATTAACTTCACTAATACCTAAGGTTTCACTAATTTCTCTATAGTCTTTGTCTTCTAAATACAAGAAAACAAGTGCTTTTTCAATATCATTTAATTCATGTACAGCTTTGTACAAAATTTTTAATTGTTGCTCTTCGGTATCATCATAATCCTCAGATTTTATTTTAAATTCAACACCTTCAAAATCTTGAGTGTTAATTGTTCGTTTAGATTTTCTGTAAAGCGTAATAGCCGTATTTAAACCAACACGATACATCCAAGTACTAAATTTTGAATCGCCACGAAATTTAGGATATGCTTTCCAGAGTTGGATGGTTATTTCCTGAAACAAATCGTTATGAGCATCATAGTTATTGGTGTACAAACGGCAAACTTTGTGCACAATATTTTGATGCTTTTCTAGCAATTCTACAAAACTATGTTCTAGTTCTTTATTCAAATTGATGGTTTAGTTATTATGTAAGTAGCCCAAACTATGGAAACGTTACAAATTTGTAAAAATTAAATTTTAAAATAGATTTTTAAACAAAAAATTCAATTCATCGCACATATTTTACAGTTCGGTAATTTTCAATTTTTACTTCCACACTTCTCCTTCAAATTTGCTTCATCAAACAAAAAACGAACTGTTTAAAAATCAATCAAATGAAAAATTTAATAACCATCGTCATTACTATAATCAGCATTCAATTATATGCCCAAACAACCATTAATGGAAATATTTTCAATAGTAAAAATGAACCCATTGTAGGAGCTAATATTTATTTGGAGGGCACTTATGATGGCACTACTTCCAATGAAGATGGAATTTTTACTTTTGATACTTCAGAAACAGGAAGTGTTGTATTAATTGTTTCCTATTTATCGTATGAAACGTTTACTATGGGAGGAGATTTGTCTTATATGAAGAATCTCACCATTAAGCTTCGTGATGATGTTAACACTTTAGATGCTGTGGTACTTTCGGCAGGAACATTTTCGGCAGGAGACAATAGCAAAGTGAATGCTTTAAAACCTTTGGATGTGGTAACTACGGCAAGTGCTTTGGGTGATTTTGTTGGTGCTTTACAAACCTTGCCTGGAACCACAACAGTTGCTGAAGATGGACGTTTGTTTGTACGTGGGGGGGAAGCAGAAGAAACTCAAATTTTTATAGATGGAATTCGTGTATTTACACCTTACGCTCCAACAACAAATAATGTACCAACGCGCGGCAGGTATTCACCTTTTTTATTTGATGGAATCACTTTTTCTACAGGTGGGTATTCAGCAGAGTTTGGTCAGGCCTTATCTAGTGTGTTGCTTTTAAATACTATTGATGAGCCCGATCAAGAAAAGACAGATATTGGTATTATGACCCTAGGAGCTAATATAGGAAATACTCAAAAATTGAAAAAAAGTTCGATAAGCGTAAATGCCTCCTACATAAATTTAGCACCTTATAACACTATTTTTAATAATAGAAATAATTGGATAAAACCTTTTGAAACGGCTTTTGGTGAAACTGTTTTTAGAATAAAAACCAATACAGGAATAATAAAGCTTTATGGCGCTTTTGATGCGACTAATTTTGAATTAACTCAAGAAGATATTAATATTGAAGAGGGGGTTTATTTCAAATTAAACAATAAAAACTTATATTTTAATGGTTCTTATCAGAGTGTTTTAAATGACAATTGGTCGTTACATGGTGGCTTTAGTTACACCTACAGTAATAATAAATTTAATATTCTTGAAAGTGCTATTAATGGTGTTGAAAATTCGATTCACACAAAAATTAAATTTAAAAACCGTATTAGTAATCGCTTTAAATTATACTTAGGAGCAGAGTATTTTACTACTGATTTTAAAGAAAACTACAGTGACCAAACTATTAAAAATGTTGCATATGGTTTTGAGAATAATATTATTGCAGCTTTTGCAGAAGCCGATATTTTTATATCAAAAAATTTGGCTTTTAAAACAGGTATTCGTTCGGAGTATAGTCAATTATTCAAAGATTTTAATTTAGCTCCCAGAGTCTCGTTTGCTTATAAAACAAATAGTAAAAGTCAAGTATCTTTAGCTTATGGTAATTTTTTTCAAAACCCCAATAGCGATATTTTAAAATTTAATCAAGAATTAAAAGCACAAAGCACCTCGCATTATATTTTTAATTATCAGTTTAATGCAGACAGAAAAATATTTAGAGCAGAAGCTTATATTAAGAATTATAATGATTTGGTTAAATACGATACAGAATTTGTAAATTTTGATACCAATTTTAATAGTGATGGTAATGGTTTTGCGAAAGGAATTGATTTCTTTTGGAGAGATAGTAAAAGCATCAAAAACTTTGATTATTGGTTAAGTTATTCTTTTTTAGATACCAAGCGAAATTATAAAAATTACCTTTCAAAAGCACAGCCAAATTTTGCAAATACGCACAATTTTTCATTAGTTGGAAAATATTGGATAGATGATTTAAAAAGTCAAGTTGGTTTAGCTTACTCCTATGCATCTGGAAGAACTTTTACCAATCCCAATAAATCTGGGTTTTTAAATGACAAAACGAAGTCTTTTAATAGCTTAAGCGTTAATTGGGCGTATTTAATAAGTCCTCAAAAAATATTTTATGCTTCTGTAAATAATGTTTTAGGATTTAAAAATATAAATGGTTACCAGTACGCAAATACGCCAGATATTAATGGAAATTTTAATAGAAGGGCTTTACGATCAGCAACAGATCAATTCTTTTTTATTGGTTTTTTCTGGACGATAAGTGATGACAAAAAGAGTAATCAGTTAGACAATTTATAACAAGCTATTTTTGATTACATTAAGGTTTATTTTACTAAAAACATACCTAAAAAAACAGCTAAAAAGCCTACTATAAAACTGGCTATAGTATAAATAGCAAAACTTGTAAAATCTCCAGTTTTTAAAAACACATGGTTTTCATAAGCAAAAGTTGAGAAGGTTGTAAAACCACCACAAAACCCAGTTGCTAAAAGTAAAGTTTGATTTTGTGAAAGCGAGTCATTTTTAAGAGCTAAACCAAGTATAATTCCAATAAGTAAACTACCAATTATATTGGCAGCAAATGTGCCATATGGAATTCCAGTTTCAGCATTGTTTAAAAATTTACTTAAAATATATCGTAAAACACTACCTAAACCACCACCTAAAAAAACTAATATAAGCTGTTTCATATCTATTTTATAGCAATATAAATTTCAGTAATCCAATCAGCTGGATTTGGTGTGTTAAAAATATCTTTTTTGTAAACTTCTAACATAGGACCATCAACTGCTACTTCAACATTATTTGCAGGTATATAATTCATAGCTTTTTCCCAAGCTTCTTTTAAATTTTTAGTATTTCCTTTAAGGCTTGTTTTAACGGCTTTAAAAGGGTTTAATTGTCCTGTTAAAATATTACTATTAGCCTCAGTAATTACCTTATCCGTAGTTGGCACACAACTTGAAAATATTGCGGCATTGTTTTCTTCGTCCCATTTAATATATTGTGTAAATGGCGATCCTGCCATTGGTATATTATTATTCGTAGCATAGGATGTAACTTTAGGCATCATTTCTTGTATTTTATTTTCCAATTCTGATATTTTACAAGATGTAGTATTATATAAATAATAGCCTCCACCATGTTGCGCGTTAGCTTCTATCGTAATGCTATATTTTTCAATATTAACAGTTGTAATACTATCTAATTTAAATAAACCTCTATCAAAATCTGTTGCCGTATTTTCTTCTATCGATCCAGCGAAGGTAGTGTACAATTTTGTCATAAAACCTTGCTTGCCTTCCATTCCCCAGGTTACTAAGGTGCCTTCAAGGGTGTTTTCAAAAGTCCAATTTATATTAGACTCAGATTCAAAAGGTTTTATAAAAGTAATTTGTTGTGAAATTGATTTGTCTTTTTCAATAGTAGTGGTATTCATCATACCTTCACCTAAAATCTCTCCATTCCAAGCATAATTTCCATCTACACCACTAGTTTTATTACCATAAGTTAATGTTGAATTTGGTTCTTGTTCAATCCAAGGAGAAAAACTAGGCCAATTCTTATAATCATTTACGTAGTTAAATAAAATGGATTTTGGAGCTTTTATAAGTTTACTCCTCGTAAAACTAAATTGGTTTGGTTGTACAGCGATATAAATGGCTAAACCAATAATGGCAATAAGAAAAAGAAAGAGAATGTATTTGAGAGCTTTCATTGTTTTTGGTTTGAAGCGTTATACAAACCAAATATAATCATTTTAAGATTTTGATTTAATGATGATTATCAATAAACAGTAATTATAATAAAGATGTAAGCAGTAAAGAAAAAAATTAAGGTTCTGTTTTTTTATTAACACTTAATATCAACAATATTATATTAACAAAAATTAATACACTGATTATTAATAGAATTTTCATGATTGGTTCTTTAGTTACTTAATAGATACTTAAATTTTAAAATGGTTGCGTTAAAAAAAAGTATTTATTTATATAACAACTAAGATTGTTTTATTCCTAGCTTTTTAAAGAAGAAATTTGATTGCAGCGATAAATGAAATAAAGGCAATAAAGGCTGCTAGCACCCATAAACTGCCTTTGTAAAATTTTTTATGGATTTTTAAATCTTTTTTGTAAGTAAACCCAATAATTATAGAAAATACAATAAAAAATAAAACACCAAAAATGATTTGACCTTTACTAAACATATAGTTATTTTTATACAAATTTAAACAAAAGAGATTAGATGGAAAATAAAATAGAGGCTGTAAAAGCATTTCACAAAGCATTTAAAATAGGATATAGAGAAACGCCTAAAGCAGATTTAGGAATTGAAAAAAATATGCTTCGATATAAATTAATGAGAGAAGAAAATGAAGAATATTTGGAAGCTGCAAATAACAATGATTTAGTTGAAGTAGCAGACGCCCTAGGCGATATGCTTTATATTTTATGCGGAACCATAATTGAGCACGGTATGCAACATAAAATTGATGAAGTTTTTGATGAAATACAACGAAGTAATATGAGTAAATTGGGAGAAGATGGCGAGCCAATCTATCGTGATGATGGTAAAGTGCTTAAAGGCCCAAATTACTTCAATCCAGATATTCAATCTATTTTAAAATAAAAAAAGGAAGCTATTTAGCTTCCTTTTTTTAAATAATTAATCAGCTTTATATCTCCAGCCAAATGGATCTTCAGCTTTATTAGTTTGTATATCAGTAATACGTTTCTTTAAATAGTTAGCAAAAGTGTCTTCTAGTTTTGGTAATTCGAAATCTTCATTTTTATATCCAAAACCTGAAATTGGTGATATAACGGCTGCGGTTCCAGCACCAAACATTTCTTTTAAACTACCATTTTTTGAAGCTTCAACGACTTCAGCTACCGAAATTTTTCTCACTTCAACAGCAATATTTTCAGATTTAGCCAGTTCAATGATACTTTTACGAGTTATACCATCTAAAATACGATCGCTAGTTGGTCCCGTAATAAGCGTATCATTAATACGAACAAAAATATTCATAGCACCAGCTTCTTCAATATATTCGTGGGTATTATCATCTGTCCAAACTACTTGTTGGTAACCTTTTTCAATTGCTAATTGTGTTGGATAAAATTGTCCAGCATAATTACCGCCAGCTTTCGCAAAACCAACCCCACCATTTGCTGAACGCGAATAGGTTTCTTCAATTAAAACTCTAATTTCACCTGCGAAATAAGAACCAGAAGGTGCTGTTGCAATTATAAATTTGTATGCATCAGCAGGA
Source organism: Flaviramulus sp. (assembly GCA_030731745.1). Classification (GTDB taxonomy): domain Bacteria; phylum Bacteroidota; class Bacteroidia; order Flavobacteriales; family Flavobacteriaceae; genus JANQTJ01. The sequence continues at coordinate 102,886 of JANQTJ010000046.1, forward strand.
GAGGCATGAAAGCCTTTTCCTGATGCAAATATAAAAGGTCTGATATATAAAGAGCTGCCATCTTTTTTTGGAATCCAATTTTTATCTACTGTTATCAGTGCTTTTAAGCCATCCATGAAATAGTTTTCCGGAAGTTCAGGAATTGCTAGTCTTTTTGCAGAAATATTTAATCGCTTAAAATTATCCAAAGGACGAAATAACCAAACATTTTCATCAGTATCCTTGTAGGCTTTCATACCTTCAAAAATAGATTGTCCATAATGAAAAATTTTCGCAGAGGGATCAAGCGTTATAGGCGCATAAGGAACCACTTTAGGTACTTGCCATTTTCCGTCTTTAAAATCACACTCTAGCATATGATCTGAAAAAACACTTCCAAATTTTAAATTATCAAAATCTACATCATTAATTTTTGTATTTTTTGTTTTTATAATCTCTATATCATTGCTTATGGCATTCATAAATCTAATTATTTAATGATACAAATTTAACTAAAAAACGTTTTTAAAAAGTAGTATATTTACATAAATCGTTTAAAATTGAAATATTTATATCATGAAATCAATAAGCTTATTAATTATTAGTGTTTTAGTGTTAAATTCTTGCAAAAAGAAAAATGAAGAATCTCGAAAAGAGGAGAATAAAGTAGAAGAAATAGCGTATGTGTCTTTTGGAAATGAAATTATAGCAGATGACGCCATAGCTTCAAGCTCTATGGCGGCTCACTATAAAGCTATGAATGTTGGTGATAGTATAGATTCTAAAATTACGGCTAAAGTAATTGAAGTATGTCAATCTAAAGGTTGTTGGATGACTTTAAATCTTGAAGATGGAAATGAAGTAATGGTTAAATTTAAAGATTATGGGTTTTTTGTTCCTAAAGATATTGCGGGAAAAGAAGTGATTGTAAATGGTAAAGCATTTGTAAATGAGGTTTCTGTTGATGAGCAACAACATTATGCCGAAGATGCAGGAAAATCTAAGGAAGAAATAGCTCAAATAACAGAACCTAAAAAAACATATTCGTTTGAAGCAAATGGTGTTTTAGTAAAGCAATAATTTGAAGCGCGAAATTGTTATAACTGGCGATGGATCTTCAACAATACATCTACCAGAATGGGATGAGCATTATCATTCTAAACACGGTGCCATACAAGAAGCTTATCATGTTTTTATAAAGCATGGGTTACATCATTTTTGTGATTCTAAAACTTTTAAGAATCATTATAATATTTCAATTCTAGAAATTGGTTTTGGTACGGGTTTAAATGCATTTATAACCTTTTTGGAAGCTGAAAAGTTACAACTGCATATTGATTATTTTGGAGTGGAAGGCTATCCTGTTCTAATGGAAGAAATCAGTCAGCTTAACTATTCCAAAGAATTAAAGTCCCAAATATATCAAACTACTTTTAATAAAATTCACGAATTTTCTTGGGATAAAATGCATGAGCTAACCCCTAATTTTCAACTCACTAAACAACACAAAATGTTTCATGAAATAAATGATTCAGATACTCATGATATCATTTATTTTGATGCTTTTGGAGCTAGAGTTCAGCCAGAATTGTGGACAGAAGCTATATTTAAAATCATGTACAAGGCTCTTAAAATTAATGGGGTTTTAGTAACTTATGCAGCAAAAGGTAGTGTTAGACGTGCGATGCAAAGCGTTGGTTTTATGGTTGAAAAATTACCCGGACCACCAGGTAAACGAGAAATGCTTAGAGGAACTAAACAATCATAAAATAGTTTTTTAATTGTTTTGAGAATTTTAATATTTTTAATAGTCATAGGTATTGTTAAACCTTCCATAAAATTACATTAGAAAGATTTACCTTTTTGTATTTTTACAAAAAAATAGAATGCGAGTTTTAATTACTGGAGCTACAGGATTAATTGGAGGAGAAATAGTTAAACTTTGTCATAAAAAAGACATAAAAGTAAACTATCTAACCACCAGTAAATCTAAACTTCAAAAAGAAGCAAATTACCAAGGTTTTTATTGGAATCCTCAAACTCAAGAAATTGATAATGATTGCTTTAAAGATGTTGATGCTATTATACATTTGGCTGGTGCAACAGTATCTAAAAGATGGACGTCTAATTACAAAAAAGAGATTTTGAATAGTAGATTAGAAACTACTCAATTACTTGTAAATAGCTTAAAAGGCGAAACCCATACCATCAAGCAAGTTGTTTCGGCTAGTGCTATTGGTGTTTATCCAGACTCATTAATTAATTATTATGATGAAGATTTTAAGATTAATAAAGAGTCGGCATCATTCTTAACTCAAGTTGTAAATAAGTGGGAAAATGCCGTTGATGCTTTTTCAATATTAAATATTACAGTATCAAAAGTTAGAATAGGCTTAGTATTATCAAACAAAGGAGGCGCCTTACAAGAAATGGTAAAACCTGTAAAATTAGGCATAGGTGCTGCCTTTGGAGACGGTAAACAATGGCAATCTTGGATTCATTTAAATGATTTAGCCAATATATTCCTTTTCGTATTAAAAAACAATTTAAGTGGGTCATTTAATGGTGTTGCACCAAACCCCGTTACTAACCAAGAATTTACTAAGAATTTAGCTAGTGTTTTAAACAAACCTTTGTTTTTGCCAAATATCCCTAAGTTTTTTATGAAACTTGTTCTAGGAGAGATGCATAAACTGTTGTTTGAAAGTCAACGGGTTTGTTCTAAAAAAATAGAAACTAAAGGTTTTAATTTTAAATTCAACAACTTAGAACCAGCCTTAATTAATTTATTGAAGTAATTTTAAACAAATTTTCATCTTTATATTTCTTAAAGTGATACAAATTAGGCAATAAGTCTTTTTTGTAACATGACATTTATCATACTTATTTATTGATGTTTACAATAATTTTATGGTATTAAATATTATTTGTCATGAAAACTAAAAAGAATCCACAATTAGAAATTGGCCGAAATAGCAATATTTATTTTGCTATTGGTTTGAACTTAATGTTGTTGTTATCTTGGAGAGCATTAGAATACAAAACTTACGAAAAAAGTGATTTTGTAATGGAAATGGTTAATATGGACGAACAACTAGAAGAAGATATTCCACTCATAAACATAAATACACCTCCTCCTCCACCACCTCCAGCTGTAGTAAGTGAAGCTATTCAAATAGTCGAGGATGTTGAAGAAATTGAAGAAACTATTATTGAAAGTACCGAGATAGGACAAGATGATGCAATTGAAGAACGTATAGTAGAAGTAGGAGATGTAAGTGTTGAAGAAGTAGAGGAAGATGTTGAGGTTGCATTTGCTGTTATTGAAGATGTGCCAGTTTTTCCAGGATGTGAAGGATTAACTAAAAGCCAAACTAAAGATTGTTTTCAAGCAAAAATTCAAGAACATGTAAAAAATAATTTCAGATATCCTGAAACTGCTTTACAACTAGGAATTCAAGGTCGTGTATCAGTAATTTTTGTAGTAAACACAAAAGGTTTTGCAAGTAACATAAGATCTAGAGGTCCGGATAAAGTTTTAGAAAAAGAAGCCGAGAGAATTATTGGCGTGCTTCCTAAAATGTTGCCAGGGAAACAACGTGGTAAACCTGTTAGTGTTGCTTATGCTGTTCCCATATTTTTTAAATACGCAGAAAATTAATTTTTTTGAAAAATATTATTTTAATTAAAAGGCTAGGGGTTTAAAACCTTAGTCTTTTTTTTTACAATTCAGCTTTAAAAAACAACAGTTCGGTTATTACCTTTTTTAAAACGTCATTTTGCCTTAGATATTTGTACCACCATTTAAAAACAAATTATCATGCAAAACCTAATTAAAATTTTCTGTATTACCATTCTAAGTATTTGTTCTTCTTTCGCACAGGAAGAAATTATAAATGATATTGAGGTAGTTATTACTAATCTAAGTAGTAATAGTGGGAAAGTATTTGTATCACTTTATAATTCAGAAAGCTCTTTTTTAAGCAAAGGGATTAAAGCTACTTACACTAAAATTGAAAACAATAATTGTAAAGTAACTTTTAAAGATGTACCATTTGGAGTTTATGCAATTTCTTTGTTTCATGATGAAAATGGTAACAATATAATGGATTCTAATTTTTTAGGAATTCCGAAAGAAGCTTATGGATGTTCTAATAATGCTAGAGGTTTTATGGGGCCACCAAAATGGGAAGATGCAAAATTTCAAGTAACCAATTCAACTGTAAAACAAATTATTAAACTTTAAAAAATAAAAAATTATGAAACATGTACTCACTTTAACATTAATTCTAGTTTCAGGATTAATATCTGCACAAACTAACTACGAAAAAGGTATGCAAAAAGCCTTTGAACTTTGGGCAGACAATAACCCAATAGAAGCCTCAAATTTATTTGAACGCATAGCAGCAGCAGAACCAGATAATTGGTTGCCAAACTATTATGCGGCACATGTTAATATTATGAATAGTTTTGGAGAAAGAGATGAAGAGAAGTTAAGCGCTAAACTTAATAAAGCACAAGATTTAATAAATGATGCTTCAACCATATCAAAAGACAACCCAGAAATATTGGTATTACAAGCTTTGTTGCATACAGCTTGGGTAGCTTATGATGGTGCAACTTATGGGATGACATTATCTGGAAAAGTGGTGGAATTATATAGTAAAGCTGAAAAAATTGCTCCAGAAAACCCAAGAGTAGTTGCTTGTAAAGCAGAGTGGGATATGGGTGGTGCGCGTTATTTTGGTCAAGATGCTAAGCCATTTTGTAAAGATATAGAACGTGCCATTGAACTTTTTGCTAACTTTAAACCAGAAACACCTTTTCATCCTAATTGGGGAAAAGAGCATGCAGTTAAAATTTTACAAACTTGCAACAAATAATATTATTTTTTTAGAGTATTATCATGACAAAATCAATTAAAAATATCTTCATCACTTTTGTAATAGGATGTATCGTCTTTATTATTGGACACTTATTAGTAGATGGTTTTGAATTTGAGAATTTGAATGAAGCTCTAACTGATTTTATATTTTATCAATTATATGCATTTGTTCTTGGTTATTCAAATATGTATTTTTTTGATCGTATTAATCGATTTAATTGGAAAAAAGAAAGCACAGTTAAACGTATTATTTTTGGTGTTGTTGGATCAACAATAATAACTTTAATGGGGTTATTTTTTCTAAGAGCCTTTACATCTTTTGTTTATACCGATAAAACTTTTTATGAGTTTATAGCGAATGAAAAGTTTAAGTATTACCAATTCGGACTTTGGATTACCTTAACCATAGTAAGCATTTTTCATATTATCTATTTCTATAATAGATACCAACAAAATCGAATTAAAGAACAAAAGGTAATAGCTGGCACCGCAAATGCTAAATTTGATGCATTAAAAAACCAATTAGATCCTCATTTTCTGTTTAATAGTTTAAATGTGTTAACCAGTTTAATTGAAGAAAATCCATTAAACGCCCAAAAGTTTACAACATCACTATCTAAAGTATATCGCTATGTTTTAGAGCAAAAAGATAAAGAATTAGTAACAGTTGATGAAGAATTGGAGTTTGCAAAAACTTACATGGCTTTATTAAAAATGCGTTTTGAAGATAGTATCATTTTTGAATTGCCAGAGAGAGCAGCTAACCCAGAAAGTAAAGTTGTACCACTATCGTTACAATTACTACTCGAAAATGCTGTTAAGCATAATATGGTAACTACCAGTAAGCCATTACACATTAAAATTTATGAAGATGAAAACTATTTAATCATCGAGAACAATTTACAACCAAAACAAATAGTAAAAAAGAGTAGTGGCGTAGGTTTAAATAATATCATGCAGCGCTACGAATTGTTAACCAATAAAAAAATTAATATCAACAAAGAAGCAAACCGTTTTGCAATAGCTATACCAATGCTTACTAAACAAATATCAGTTATGAGAACCCAAAACAGAAATCAAATAGACGATGGTTATTTACGAGCACGTAGTCATGTAGAAGAACTTAAAGGCTTTTATTACAGCCTGATATCATACATTTTAGTAATTCCTTTTTTAATATTCGTTAACTATAAAACATCATGGGGTTTTCAATGGTTTTGGTTTCCTATGTTTGGTTGGGGTTTAGGTTTAGCTATTCATGCTTTTAGAGTTTTTGTTAATAATGGTGCGTTTGGCAGAAATTGGGAAAAACGTAAAATAGAAGAATTTATGCAACAGGAAGAACAAAACAACCGTTGGAATTAATAAAACAAACATTATGGAACGCATAGAAAACAGACTCACAATAAATAATTTTAAAAGAGAAGAAGCCTATATAAGAGCAGAAAAAAGATTAAAAGAATTAAAAGGCTTTTATTGGCATGCCTTCTGGTACGTTGCTGTAAACATATTTATTATTGTATTAATTGCATCAAACACCAATGGGGATATTTGGAATTTTGGTACCTTTTCAACACCAATTTTTTGGGGTTTAGGTCTGGCTTTTCATGCCTTAGCAGTATTTGGTAAAAATTTATTTTTTAGCAAATCATGGGAAGAACGTAAAATTAAAGAGTACCTAGACAAAGAAGACGATAACTTCAAATTTCAATAACAATGAAATCAGAACAAGATAAAAAAGAGCTTTACATAAAAGCTAAAAATAAAGTTAAGAACATAAAAATATTTTACTATCATTTAGTAGGCTATTTTATAGTAGTAGCACTTCTTTCATATAATTTATACATCATAGACGAAAACAATCCGTATGCAGATTTTTTCAAATGGTTTAACACCATTATCATGATAGCATGGACCATCTTTATAATCATTCATGGTTGGCAAGTTTTTAAAGGTAGAATTTGGTTTAAGAAAAGCTGGGAAGAAAAAAAATTAAACGAATATATGGAACACAACAATAATAAAATCACTTGGGAGTAACCACATTTAGGCGTTACCCATAAAGGGTCGCGCTTTCCATTATATCTTTTTTTCGTACCTCAAAAAAGGATACCATTTCAATCGCTAACGCAAAACACAACAAAAAACAATGAATGTAATTATTATAGAAGACGAAAAGCCATCGGCACGCCGTTTGCAACGCATGTTAAGTGCATTACAAATAGAAGCAGAAACCATGTTGCATTCTGTAGAAGAATCAATAGATTGGTTTCAAAATAACGAACACCCCGATTTAATTTTTCTAGACATTCAATTAAGTGATGGCTTATCTTTCGAAATTTTCGAAGCTATTCATATTAAAAGCGCAGTTATTTTCACAACAGCTTACGATGAATATGCGTTGCAAGCCTTCAAACTAAATAGTATCGATTATTTATTAAAACCTATAGATGAAGACGATTTAGCTAAAGCCGTAAAAAAATACCAAGAACGTGAGCCACAAAAACAAGCTGTTACTCTAGATTTTAACGATATTAAAAAACTACTAATAAACCCGATAGATAGAGAATATAAAAAACGTTTTTCGGTAAAAGTTGGTCAACATTTAAAACTAATTAATATCGATGACATTGAGTGTTTTTACAGCGAAAACAAAGGCACTTATTTACATACCACAGAAGGCAGAAATTATCTTTTAGATACCACACTAGAGCTTTTAGAAAATGAACTTGAGCCACAAACCTTTTTCAGGATAAACAGAAAGTTTTTTGTTAATATTAATGCAATTAAAGATATGGTTAGTTACACCAACTCCCGTTTGCAAATAAAACTTAACTCTTACAAAGACGATGAGATTATTGTTGCTCGGGAACGCGTAAAAGATTTTAAAGCATGGTTGGATTAATTTTTTATTAAATTATAAATTTTCAATATTATCATCCATCCATTGTAACCTAAACTCAAGATAATCAATTAATGCATCTATCTCTTCACTGTAGGAAATATTGATACCAGTCCATCTATTATAATTTCTTTCAATTGCACCAGTTTCAATTAAATAGTTTGATGTGTTTTGAACTAAACTTACAACCTCCCTATTTGAAAAAACATTGGTTCTTAAAGTATTCCATCGTTGTTTAATTTCATTTTTAAATTGCGGATCTTCCATGAGTCTTTTCCACCAAAAGGGCACTAACCAAGCATCGTTTGGCGCATAACTATTGTAGTTTATAATCCAATCTTCTACAGGCATTCTATCCGTATCATTATATCCTATATTTAAATCCCAAACGGGTCCCATTTTTAATTTACCATTAAGGTCTTTAGACATAAATGTACTTATTCTATAGGCATCAATATTTCTAACTAATTCATTAAGTAAAAAATAATCTACAAAGCTATTTACATCTATATATTCAGGATATGTTCTAATTCCAGAAGAAAAATCATCATTTAATAAAGCGGTTTCAAAATCATAAATGTAATTTTTAATGTACTCCTTTTGTTCTGAAGAAATATCTTCAGCCTTGGGATATTCATATAAAAAATAAGTTTCTAAATTTTGATTTGAATGATATGGGGGTCCAAAAGGCATGATATTTAAAATTTCTCTATTTACGCTATAAGAAGATCTAAAACTGATGTTTTCATTATATCTAGCATCATCTTCCCAATTAGTCTCGTAATATGCCAGGGGTTGATTAGGTGCTACATCTCCACCAGAAGTTTTATCTATTTTAAGTATATAACCTCCACTTATATTATCTGGGTCATTTTCATCAGGAGTTAATTTTTTAATATCAATTCTATTATCGTCTCTTTTTAATTTCTCCATAAAAATATAAGTGCCAGAAAAATCACCATTAACGGTGAGTTCAACAAACTTACATCGGCTAGCATAATTTCCCATAGATCGATACAGTTCATATCCTATGTAATGCCTCATTAGAGTAGGGTCGAATAATGTGTTTGTACTTGATCTAAATACTTGTCCTGTTAAAATCCAATCTTCTTCTTCTGGAAAGCCTAATATAGCTGTATCTATACCATCATTAAATTCATCCCAAGTTTCAAAACCAAACGATTTTTTATCACTTAACCGAAATGATGTAGAGCCTCGGTATTCAATTCCAATTTGGTTTTCAAAAACTAATTCACCATTTTCTAAAATTTTTAAATATCCTGGTATTTTAGGTTCGTTTTCTATACTCGTATTTGTTTCAATTATGAAAGAAGGTAAACCAGAAACTGGAGTATTAGTTGATGGTTTAGCTATTCCAATTTTTTCTATTTCACAACTTGTTACAATTAATATCGATGTTATTAAAAAATATCTAAATAATTTATTCATAAACATTACTGTTTTGCCAATTTTCTCATAACTACCCACTGTTTAAGCATATCTCTAGCATCTTGTGCAGGATATCCTAAAACGGTTTTTCCAGCTTCAACATCGCCAACTACTCCAGAACCAGCTCCAACCGTAGCTCCAGAGTGTATGGTTGTGTGGTCTTTAATAGAGGCACTTCCACCAATTATTACTCCATCTCCAAGAGTTACTGATCCTGCGAGTCCGCTATGTCCTGCCATAATACAAAAACGCCCCATAATACTATTATGCGCTATTTGTACTAGGTTATCAATTTTACACCCATCACCTACAATTGTTGCACTAAACTTAGCTCTATCAACACAAGAGTTTGCGCCAATTTCAACATAATGGCCAATAATTACATTTCCTATTTGTGGTATTTTTGTTAAGCCTCTACCATCATCACTTGGTCGATAACCAAATCCATCAGCACCAATACTTACATTGGTATGAAAAATACAGTGGCTGCCTACTATACAACGCTCCCTAATTACAGTTCCAGACCAAACGGTTGTATAATTGCCAATGGTAGTTTCATCAAACACACAAACATTAGGGTATAATATAACGCCTTCGCCTAACTCAACATCTTTACCTATATAACAATTAGCACCTATTTTACAACCTTTGCTTATAGTTGCTGTTTCATGTATTACCGCAGTTGGATGAATATCTATATCAAAAACAGGAGGTGGCGGATTGAATAATTCTAAAATTTTAGCCATCGCTAAATCTGCATTTTTCACTTTTATTAAGGCTCGATTTTCACCAGTTTCAATATTTAAGTTGTCATTTATAATAGCTGCGCAAGCTTTAGATTCTGCCCAATATTTTAAATATTTTGCGCTGCCAATAAAAGTAATTTGATTGTCTTTAGCAGTTTGTAATTGCTCCGGACCTTCAATTTTAAGAGACGTGTTTCCTATTAATTCGCCTTGTAAAACATCATTAATTTCTTGTATAGTGTAAGATGCCATTTATTTAGTTTTGGTTAGTGTTTTGTAAATCTACTGAAAAATTATAAAAAGATTATTTTTTTAATCTTCAATCCTATTTTCATCAAAAGCAGATGGTAATAATTTTGGAATAAACTTAACTACCAACGGTAGTAACAAAGCGCCGCCTGGAAGTAAAAAGATGGCTAAACTTGGTATGGATTTAAAGATGTCTAAAAGTTGTTCTTGAACTTTTTTTTGTTCTTCTTTATTTAAATCTCTTATTGTAGATTGAGTAAGTAGCACCATGAGTTCTTTGCTATCTTTTAGTTCTCTGTAAAGGCGTTTACTATTTCTAGTAATAAGTTTTATAACCACCCTACTAGAATTGTTATAAAAACTTTGAACAATATTTTTTGAACTTAAAAGGACAATATTATCTTTATTAGTAGTGTAAAATTGATTAACCGTTTCAATTGATGTTTTGATGATAGAAACGTTGAGATTTAAATCCTGTCCTAATTTTTTTAAAAACTTCTGTTCTTCAATATCAATAATAGCATCTGTCCAGGTAGCCATACATGCTAAGTCTAAAATGTAGAATTTTTCAAAGTCTGTTTTGATAAAATTTAAGGCTGTTTTATAATCCAAATTTGAATTATCATAATAGCGCAAAGATGATTCAAATAATTTAATTAAACTTTCGTCATACTGATTTTTTATGGCTTTAGAATTTAAAACATCTAACGAAATTGATGCGATAGCAGCTTCCATATTTTTAAGATAATCTATTGAAATTGCATCGTCACTTAAATATTTTTTAAATGCTAAAACATCTACAAATAATAAAGCATTTATAATAAAGTAATTAAAATTTTTGGTAATTAAATTCCCATTTATTTGTATGCGCCTATGAATTATTTTTTCTAACTGTTCGCTAGATTTTTTTCCAGATAAGAGATCGTTAAAAAAAGTTTTTCTAGTCTCGTTTATACTTTTGTAAAAATTTATTACACTATCAGAGAATACTTCATTGGTCTCTGATTGGATGTGAATATAATAAAATGAAATTGCTAAATTTAACTTACAAAGTTCTTCTTCAGTTAAATCATCTTTTTTTAGAACTTGACCAATTATTTCTTGATTACTCCCATAAATAAAGCCACAACTTCTTAATTCTTCATAGAAATCATCTTCACTGTATTTTAATAAAAGATGGTTTTTTTCTACTTGCTTAAGCAATTTTAGTATCCAACCTGTAGCAGATGGGTTCATAATACTTCACTATATAAATGAGTGATAAAAGTAAGGTTTTTTGAAATTTAAAATAGATTTTTTATTCAATAAACTAATTTCTTTCTCATTTCAATTTTAAAATTGAAAAAATAAAAAAGCTACTTGTAAAGTAGCTTTTAATAAATTAAAAATTAATAATAATAAGTTATTCTATAATACCTGCACAACTTACTCTAGCTCCTGCAGCTCCAGATGGCTGTGATATTAGATCATCTTCACCGGCATGTATAATAACACTTTTACTAACAATGTTTTTTGTGTCGTCATCACAATTAATACACCACTCGTCTGTGCTAAATTCAATGGTAGCATTTCCGCTTTCATCAGCAGTAAAATTACCAATATCGCCTTTATGATATCCAGCTTCTGCACCCCAAGCGCCATGTGGTTGATTGGTTGGATTCCAGTGTCCACCAGCCGATGTGCCATCAGCTGTAGAACAATCAGAAGTTGCATGGATGTGTATAGCATGTACGCCTGATTTTAAACCACTTACTGTTGCTAGCATTTTAACTGTACCATTATCTTCAGTAAAAACAACATTACCACTAACATTACTTTCGCTTTTAGCATTTAAAGCTATAGTTAACGTTTTAGTATTAACTTCTTCTATAACCATTTCAGTAGATTCGTTTTCAACTACTACTTCCTCTTTTTTTGTTTGTTTACAAGCTGTTGCGCTAATGGCAAAAGCTATCATTAAAACACTTATTTTTTTCATTTTAAATTGATTTTTTTATTTAACCGAAGTTAAGAGAATATAACTGCAATTACAAATATTACATGACATATATCATATTTTTAATTATCTGATTCCTATAATTTTGAATAATAAAAGTAAGTTATGATGAATTCGTTAGTCAATAAATACAATGTAGCGGGACCACGTTACACGAGTTATCCAACGGTTCCATATTGGAATTTAGAGTCATTTTCATTAAAAAAATGGCAATCATCTTTAATACAATCTTTTAATGAAAGTAATGTAAATGAGGGTATTAGCCTATATGTTCATTTACCATTTTGTGAAAGTTTATGTGCGTTTTGTGGTTGTAATAATCGCATAACTAAACAGCATACCGTAGAAGAAGCCTATATTAACGCCCTTTTGAAAGAATGGAGTTTATATCGTGATTTGTTTAATGGAAGACCCATTATTAAAGAATTGCACCTTGGTGGTGGTACACCAACTTTTTTTAGCCCTGATAGTTTAAACCGATTAATTACAGGGATTTTAAGACGTGCAGAACTTGCTGAAAATTATGAATTTAGTTTTGAAGGCCATCCTACCAACACAACTAGAGAACATTTACAAGTATTATATGATTTAGGCTTTAGGCGTGTTAGTTATGGCGTACAAGATTATAACGAATCTGTTCAAAAAGCTATACATAGAATACAAACTTTTGAGAATGTGAAAGAAGCTACAGAGTTAGCTAGAGAAATTGGTTATACATCTGTGGGGCACGATATTATTTTTGGTTTACCTTTTCAAACAAAAAAACATATTAAAGAAACAATTTTAAAAACTAAAGAATTATTACCAGACCGCTTAGCCTTTTATAGCTATGCTCACGTGCCATGGCAAAAAGGAAATGGGCAACGAGGTTTTAATGAAGCCGATTTGCCCTCTGCCAAACTTAAACGGAAACAATACGAAATAGGAAAAAAAGTATTAGAAGAAGTTGGTTATGTTGAGGTAGGTATGGATCATTTTGCATTGCCAACAGATACCTTATACCAGTCTATGGTAGAAGGTAATTTACATAGAAATTTTATGGGCTATACAGCTTCAAAAACTCAGGCTATGATTGGTTTAGGGGTTTCAACAATTAGTGATAGTTGGTATGGTTTTTCTCAAAATGTTAAAGGTGTTGAGGCATATTATCATTTATTAAATCAGAATATTTTACCAATTTATAGAGGTCATATTTTAAATGAAGAAGATTTAATTATTCGTAAGCATATTCTTAATTTGATGTGTCGTTTTAAAACATCTAGATTAAAAAACGAACTTTATTTTAAAGAACTTCCAGAAGTGCTTGATAGACTTAATGAAATGCAAAAAGATGGTTTACTAAATATAAGTTCTAATACAATTGAAGTTACTAAAAAAGGGCAACCATTTATTCGAAATATATGTATGGCTTTTGATTTACTTTTACAAAGAAATCAGCCCAAGACACAACTGTTTTCGATGACTATTTAACTTTAAATAAGTATTATGAAAAAAATTATAGTCCCTGTAGATTTTTCCGATTATTCAGAATACGCTTTGAAAACAGCAGCTAAACTTGCAAAAAAATATGAGGCAGAAATTTTAGCATTACATATGTTAGAGATGTCAGATTTATTATTAACCACATCAGATGGTATACAAATTGAAAAAGCAAACTTTTTTTTAAAATTATCTGAGGATAAATTTGAAAAATTTTTAAAAAAAGATTACTTAAATGATATTAAACTTACACCAATAATTAAACATTTTAAGGTATTTACTGAGGTAGATGATGTTGCTAAAAAACATGATGCAGATCTCATAATAATGGGCTCTCACGGAGTTAGTGGAGTGAAAGAATTTTTTTTAGGATCTAACACAGAACGCGTGGTTAGAAGTAGTGAGATACCAGTTTTAGTGGTTAAAAATGAAAGCAACGATATTAATTTTGAAAACGTGGTTTTTGCTTGTGATTTTTCAGAAGAATCAATAAAACCATATATTAATGCAGTTAAAATGTTTGATTCACTAAATTCAAAAATTAATTTTGTACATGTTAATTTACCTAATGAGCGTTTTCTGAGTTCTATAGAAATTGAAAAAAAAGTTGTTAGTTTTTTTACAAAAACCGAACATAATTTGGATAAGATGAAAGACGTTCATTATGTTTCTGATTATACAATTGAAGATGGGGTTTTAAACTTTGCTCTAAAAATGGGAGCTGATATTATTGCGATTCCAACACATGGAAGAAAAGGTTTAGCTCATTTTTTTGAAGGTAGTGTTGGAGAAGATATAGTTAATCATGCTACGTTGCCTGTAATAACTTTTAAAATTTAATATCAATATCTGATATAGCAAGAACATTGAATAAACCAGCTTTGGTGTTGAAAAACTCATTTTCTAACGAAATGGCTTTTAATTTAGCATCAATAAGTTTTGACTCTCTTGAGTTAACCAAAAACAAAGAGCTTTCTCCTAAAAAGAATTTACGCTCTTCAGCTTCTAGCATGGTACCATAATCATCTACAATAATTCGTGTGAATTCATTTTGCGAAATAAAAGATGCTAATTCTTGATTAATAGCATCTATTTTATTTTTTAAAGTTACCTCAGTTGATTTGATTTCAAATTGTGTGTCTTGCATTTTTAGTTTTGCCAATCTTAAATCTGCACGTTCTTTTCTTAGAAAAAGAGGAAAACTAATATTTAATCCACTTTTGTAAGCTGCAGTACTAAACGATCTTGATATTTCTGGAGTTTCAGAAAGAAAATTATATTGTAAATCAATTTTGGGTAATAAGTTATTAAGTGTTAAACGGCGTTCAATGTTTAAACTCTGTAATTTGAAATCTAATGATTGTAATTTTGGATGATTATTTAAATCTAAATTTTCAATATCAAGCGCAGATGTGTTTAAAGTAACATCAACTGATTGTAATGTATTGATATCAGGAATCACATTGTCTTTTATTTCAATAGGAGTGTTTTCATTTAACCATAAATAGTTTGAAAGTTCTAAAGATGATTTTATGAATTTAATTCTTGATTTTTCTAAATTTAACTTTCTATCATTTAAAGCAATTCGTGCTTCTAGCGTATCAATAGCTGGCATTTCACCAACTTCGTAACTCTTTTTTATCCCTTCAAAACGCATTTCGGCATTCACCAAAAATTCTTCGTAAACCCGTTTATCATTAAAACTTTTTAACCAGTTAAAGTAAGTAATTGTGGCATCATATAAAATATTATTTACCATAAGTTGTCTATCAGCTTGTGCTTGTTTTACAAACATTTTTGATTGTTTTAGCATAGCCATTCGTTTATTTATAAGTAAATCTTGAGCAACAGAAACAGAAACACCAACACTATATAATCCATCATTAGGAAGGTTAGCTTCAGGATCTAAGAAAACGCCATCATTTTCTTCAAAATTTCCTTTTAACTCGACGCCATACCAAGTTGGTATTTTAAAAGCAGCATTTAATTTATCATAATATTCTGTGCCTTTAAACTTTTTTCTATCATAATCTACTTCAAGTTTTGGATCGAAAGCACCACGGGCTTTCAGTAATTTAGCTTCACTTTCGTTGATTATTAAATTGGCCTGCTTAACTATTGGATGAAATGTTTTTACATAGCCTAAGTATTCAGATAAACCTATCACAGTTAAGCTGTCTTGAGCATGACTTAAAGTAACTACTGAAAATAATATGCCTAATAGAATATTTTTCATTTTTTATCTTTTTTGGCGGCTGACATTTTACTTCCTTCTGGTTGATAATAATTAGGAGGGAAACTGTTAATTTGTCTCCATAATTCAAACCAAATAGGCACATCTTCTAATAATGCTATTGTTCTGGCTCCAGAACCAACACGGATGGCTTCTGGCCAAGTATGATCGGTTTCATCAGGTGCTAATAAAATTCTATACCTTCCGTTATCGCTTATAAAATTTTCGATGGCTACAACTTTAGCACCATAGGTACCATAAGATACATTAGGCCATCCGCTAAAAACTATGGCTGGCCAACCATCAAATTGGACACGTACTTTTTCATCAATATGTATTAATGGCAAATCTATTGGTCTCACAAAGGTTTCAACAGCCAAATCATATTGCGCAGGCATAATACCTACTAGTTCTTCACCTTCTTTAAAAGTAACACCAATACCACCTGTTAATGCTTTGTTTATATATCCGTTTTGAGGAGCGGTTACATAAAGTAAATTATTACGCATTTTGTAATTTGTATACTCGTTTTCTAACTTAGTTACTTGTGCTTTGGCATCAAAACCACTAGATTGAGCCGTAAACATGTCACTTTGTGCTTTAGATATTTTGTCTGCATATTGAGCGGTAATACTAGAGAGTTCGATTTGTGCATTTATAACCTCATTTTTGCTTGCTAAATATTTATTCTCTTGAGAAATTAATTTAGCTTGAGTTTCTTGTAGCTTCAAACGTTTCTCCTCAACATCTTTAACAGCTTTTAATCCTTCATTTTCTAAAGTTTGAATTCGATTAAATTGAGTCTCTGCTATTATGATATTTGTTTTAGCAGCTTCCAAATCAATACTATCGCTTTTAACTTTCAAATGAGCTTGTAAAAGTTTATTTTGAGTTTGTTCCATCTTTAATTTTTCTTCTTTCATTAAAGCTGTAACTTGTCTATTTAAAGCATCTACTTTACCACCATAAGCAACAACAGAAGATGATTTTGCTTCTATCTGCTCACTAGTTCGCTCAACTAATCTTTCATCAAAATATTCACTTTTAACTTCAGAAATTCTTAAAATAGTATCACCTTTTTCTACATAATCACCTTCTTGTACAAACCATTCTTCTATTCTTCCTGGAATTTGAGATTGTATAGTTTGAGGTCTTTGATTAGGTTTTAATGTAGTTACTAAACCTTGACCTGTAATATTTTGTGTCCATGGTAAAAAGAGAACAATTATCATGATGATAGCTGCTGCTAACAAAAACTTATTAAATTGTTTGTAGTAGTTTTTTCTAAATATGTCTTTTCCAGATTTGAAATCTGTAATTGGAACTTTTTTATTTAATTGATTATGAGATATATTAAGCATAGTCTTATTGTTTTTTAATTTCACCTTTATCTAATTCGATGGTTTGCGAACATTTTGTTTTCCAAGTGTCATTACCGCTAACTACTACAATGCCCCAAGGCCTGTCTTTATCAGTTAAATAATTTATAATACCATTAGTTTCTGATGGGTTGAAACGATCTAAGGCATCTTCTAAAATTAAAATTTTAGGTTTTTTAAGAATAGCTCTTGCTAAAATTAGTTTTTTAGATACTGTGTGAGACATTTGTTTACCGTCTGGATATAATATGGTTTGTAAGCCATTTGGTTGTTCTTTTATAAAGTCCATTAAGGCAATATTTGATAAGGTTTCAAAAATTTCATCATCTGTAATATTAGGATTACCAAAAGTTAAATTTTCTTTAATGGTTCCTTCAAAAGGGGTTTCTTCCGTTAAAGATAATCCTAAATGTGCTCTAAAATGGTTTAGATTTAAGCTGTTAATCGATAAATTATTTATATTAATATTACCTGAAGTTGCTTGGTTTACTCCAGCTATCAAACGTAGTAGCGTTGATTTTCCAGAACCACTTTCTCCAGAAATTAAAATTCTACTTTTATTATTTATGTTAAGAGAAATGTTATGTAATAAAGGTTTTTCTCTATCAGGAACATCATAAGATACTTGATCCAGTTCAATATTAAGATCGTTTTTAAAGACTGGTTTTTCGCCGTCTTGATCTTCTAGATCTTTATCAACAATTTGCCCAATTTTTTCAATTGATGTTAGTACGTCGTAGAATGATTCTAAACCCAGAATTAATTTCTCAACAGATGCTATAACTAATAAAATAATAATTTCGGCAGCAACAAATTGTCCTATATTCATTTCTTGATTAAGCACTAATGCACCGCCAATAAGTAATAAACTTGCTGTAACAACTACTTTAAAGCTTATCATTTGTATGAATTGAATTACTAAAATTTTAAAATGACTTTCTCTAGATTTTAAATAATCATTTACTAAATAATCGTTTTTAGATAACCCTAAATTAGTGTTTCCAGATAGTTTAAAGCTTATAATTGTTCTTGCAATTTCTTGAATCCAATGCGCTACTTTATATTTATTTTTAGATTCTTTTAAACTAGTTTCTAAACCTTTTTTTGCTGTGAATTTAAAAACAACATAAATAAGTACTAATAAAAGTAGACCAAAGATTATAAAAAATGGATGATAAAATGATAATAATATTAACGCAAATAGTATTTGTAAAATAGCTGTAGGAACATCTATTAATATTTTTGACAATCCTTTTTGAATGGTTAACGTATCAAAAAAACGATTTGCTAATTCTGGGGGATAGTAATTACGTAATTGTGCCGTTTTTATTTTTGGGAATCTATAACTTAACTCAAAAGAAGATCTTATAAATATACGTTGTTGGATAGTCTCAATAATTCTTAATTGCATCAATTGTAGAGCTCCAGAAAAGGCAACACCTAAAGTTACCAATACAACTAAAACTACCCACGATGTAGATATCTGCGCTCCTTGTATCAAATTAATAATGGCTTGAATGCCAAGTGGGAGTGATAAGGCTACAACACCCGCAAAAATAGCGTAGTAAAATATTTGGAATATATCTTTTTTCTCAAGTTGTAAAAGACCAATTAAACGTTGCCAAGGGGTCATATTCGGTTCAGCCATAATTATAATTTTAAGGTATTTAAAGTTAAGTTAACTAAGAAATTTGTTGGTGTAACATCTTCTTTACAATCTGTGATTGATGCGAAATGATCTTTTAAAAAATGCTGGTGTAGACTACCGTCAATGATAGTACTAGCTAAAGACGATGGATAATTATAATCAGGTTTAATTTCCTCAATGATATCTCTTAAACGTTGGACTACCCGTTTGTATATATTAAAATAGCCGTCTTTATTTTCTTTATCAACTTCCTTTGTTAAAAATGATTTTGAGTTTTCGTTAATTATGATGTTGTTTAAAACCACTTCATTAATATGTGTGTAGTTTGAATCTTCTTTGGTGGTTCTTGTAACTATTTGTATCGCCTTTTCAAGTTTTTCTTTTTTATCATAAATATTATGAGTTTCAAATACTAATTGATACTCTAACCAAGCCCAGTACCATGATGACAAGTATAATAAAAGTTTGTGTTTACTCTCAAAGTATCGGTAAATAGAACTCTCATTAGATCCTATTATGGCTCCCAGTTTTTTAAATGTAAAACTATCAAAGCCTATGTCGTTTATTAATAAAATGCTATGCTTGATAATGCGTTTTCCTAATTCAGACGATTCAGGATCTTTAACATAAATTTTTTCAGGAACAGCAATTTTTAAATTTGATAGTAAATTTGTCACTTTTAATTTATTTATACGCAAATATAATAGTATTACTATTAATAATGAAAATAAAACTATGAATTTTTATAAAAAATTTAACACTTATAAAAACTTAATAGTATAAATTACTGTAAATAAGTATGTTAATGGCAGTTAATGCGGTTCGAAACCACATCGTAAACAGGTTCTGGAGATAGGTAAGGGATACCTAAACCTAGTCCGCGGATGATAAAAAGTACGCCAATTAAGATAACAAGTGCAGGAATTGCTTTTTGAATTTTTTGCCGAATACCATTTTTTAATAAATAACTAAAGTAAATAACTGAGGTCATTAAAGGGATGGTGCCTGTTCCAAAAACAACCATATATAAACTTCCATTTAAAGAGTTTCCAGATGCAATAGAGGCAAAAACTGCCATATAAACTAGTCCGCAAGGTAAAAAACCATTTAAAAAACCAATGGTTAAAAAAGTATCAGCAGTTTTTCTCTTTAAAGCTTTTCCGAGTGAAGATTTAACCTTAGAAATAAGTCTATAAATTGGTCTTGATACGTTGTATTTATTAAATAAGTTTTGAGGTATGATAACAACTAAAATCATAAGAATACCCATAGCAATCGATAATTGTTGTTGAAATCCAAAAAGGTAAAAACCTTCTCCAACAAGTCCAAAAACAAGTCCAATAATGCTATAAGATAAAAGTCTACCAAAATGATAAACCGTTATTTGAGATAGTTTTTTGTATGCATTATTCTGGTCAACAGGAAGCATAAAAGCAATGGGACCGCACATGCCTACACAATGAAAGCTTCCTAATAAACCCAATATAAATGCAGAGATTAACATATTTAATAATTTATCGATTTTTTAAATAAATAAGATTTCCCATTATATTTCCAATCTATTTTAATGTTCCAACGACCATCTACCAAACGATTGTCAGGTATGAGCAAATAAGATTCAGACAAAGAAATTTTAGTTTCAAAGTCTAACTGTTTGTTAGATGGTCTGTATAGGAACACATGTCCAGTAACTTTTTTAAAATCAAAATCGGTTGGAAAATTTATTATAAGTCCTTCTTCAGATTTTTTATAATCAATGTTTTTCACTAAAGTTTTAGAGTTCTCAAGTTTATTTATATCATCTTGATATGCTAACTCATCGGCATAATAATCCTCCGATACTAAATCATAATCATACTTATCATTAATATTCATGCTAATTATAAAGTACATTATAAAGCTAATAAAGCCTATAAATGCTAATACAATTCCAGTACCCCAATTTATTTTCATAATCTTTATTTTTATGGCATTCCCCTCGTTCCTCAGGTCGGGCTTTCGGCAGTCGCTCTTTTCAAGTAGCTCTAACAATGCCTCAATCCCTAATGCACTAGTTTTTCAAATCAATTTTTTTGTTACTTAAAACTCCTCGGTCCTAAAAAATTTGCCGTAGTAGTTTCAATAAGTTTATCACCCTGATAAACCCCAATTTTAATTTTATTTCTATCTCCTGTTAAAGTAGAATTATTAATTTCAATAAATAAAGTCCCTTTAGAAATACCCTCACTTGGTACTATAAAATTATCACTAGTTGCTACCAGTTTTAACTCACCTTTATGAGACATTAATTTAAAACGTACATTTTTAATATCATTGGTGGTTTTATTCAATAATTTATAAGTAAAAACATTACTTATTATGTTATTATCTTTGTGTTCGTATAATTGTCCAGGTAATCTTAAAATAGTAGCTTCTATATCATTTCTCAAGAATAGCATGCCTGTTAATAATCCAATTAATATTACTAAAACGGCTAGGTAACCTTTTATTCTATTTGTTAATTTGAAAGGTGTTTTGTTTTCAATATTTTCCTCACTAGCATAGCGTATTAAACCTTTAGGAAGGTTTATGCTTTCCATAATATAGTCACATTCGTCAATACAAGCAGTACAGTTAACACATTCTAATTGCGTGCCATTTCTTATATCAATTCCAGTTGGGCAAACATGCACGCACTGAAAACAATCAATACAATCGCCATGTCCTAATACCTCTCTGTCTTCATTTTTTCTAAATTTTTTTCGTCCATTTTCAGCTTCACCTCTTTTATGATCATAGGCTACCACAATAGATTTGGTGTCTAGTAAAACACCTTGAAGTCTGCCATACGGACACGCAATAATACATACTTGTTCTCTAAACCACGCAAAAACAAAATAAAAAACAGCCGTAAAAATAGCTAATGGAATTAAAGTGCTAACATGGTTTAAAGGACCATCTGTAATGTATTGTATAAGTCTATCACTACTTATTAAATAAGCTAGAAATACATTAGCAATCAAAAACGAAATAATTAAAAAGACAATTAATTTTAACCCTTTTTTTCTTATTTTTTCGGCATTCCAAGGTTGTTTAGATAAACGTATTTGTTTACCTCTATCACCTTCAATCCAATATTCTATACGTCTAAAAACCATTTCCATAAAAATGGTTTGAGGGCAAATCCATCCACAAAAAATACGTCCAAAAGCTACTGTAAAAAGCGTTATAAAAACAACTCCAATAATCATGGATATAACAAATAAATGAAAGTCTTGAGGCCAAAAAGGAAAACTGAATATATTAAAGCGTCGCTCTAGAATATTAAACATTAAAAATTGATTTCCATTTATTTTTATAAAAGGCGATACTAATAAAAATGCTAATAACGCGTAGCTAACCCAAGTTCTATATTTATAGAATTTACCACTAGGTTTTTTAGGAAATATCCAAGCACGTTTACCTTCTTCAGTAATCGTACTCATGGAGTCTCTAAATGTTTCGTTATCTTGGGTTTCCAAAGTATTTAATTTTAAACCTGCTAGATTGTTTTACCTCAACAGTTTTGGGGATTTAGTTTAATTTGAACTATTTTCTAACGAGTCTATTACTGTTTCAATAGGTGATTCTTCATTACTATTTAAAACAATATCACCTTCTGGCGCTTTAGGATTAGCTGGTGTTGTGCCTTGAAAATTTAACACATAACTAGCTACCTGAGCCATTTCAATGGGTTTTAATTGTTGTTTCCAAGCAATCATTCCTTTTCCAGATCTACCTCCTTCGCTAACAGTTTTAAAAATACTTTTAATATCACCACCTAATATCCAGTGGTTATCTGTTAAGTTAGGTCCTATACCACCCCCACCATCTGCCATATGACATGCTACGCAGTTAGTTTCAAAAATGGTTTTACCAGACGCTAAATCAGCAGCTTCAGTTAGTTGGGAAACCGTATTAATATCAACAAGATTTTTTGCAGTTTTCTTATAAGTGTCAATTGCAATTCTGGCATCTGCTAACTCAGTTTCTAATTCATCAAACTGGTTTTCACCATTAAAAACATGATATCTTAAAAGGTATACGGCTGCAAATATTATCGAGATATAAAAACCATATAGCCACCAAGGGGGTAAATTATTATCTAATTCTTTAATACCGTCGTAATTGTGGTCTAATATAATTTCACCTTCTTCTTCAAGGGGTTTACTGCCTAAAAGTTTCTTATAAACATTTTTTAACCAATCAAGTTTTATAGATTTTTGTTTTTCTTCTAGAAAGCGTGCTCTTGCTTCTTCATCTAATTTTAAAAGCATCACATTTTCTAGTGCTGCAATGATAGCCTCTATAGCAATTAGAATTAGAAGTACTAAAAGAAGGAATAGCGACACTATAGGATATTCTATAAATGCTGGTTTTTCGCCTGAGTCTATAATGAATTCTGTAAATCCGAAAAGGATAAAGAATGCAACAATAACTCGTATCCAGGATGGAATTATATTTCTCATAATATATCGATGTTATGGTTATCTAAAGGAATGTTGCTAACGTTTTTGATGTACTCTTTTTTAGCAGTAAAAACCCACCAAAATAGCACAACAAAAAAGATGAAAAAGATGAGCAAAGAAATTATCGGGTATATCTCTATTCCCGTAATGCTCTCCATATGATTTTTTACAAATTTTAACATGATTTTATTTTTATTGGTTTTTTTATTCTTCTACTTTAATATCAGTACCGAGTCTTTGTAAATAAGCTATAATTGCTACAATTTCTCTGTTTTTCATATCAATAAAAGGTTCGCCGTTTTCTTTAGCATATTTTTTATCTGCTTCATAGGTAATTACAAAATCGGGATCGCTGTATAGGTTATTTTCAATCTGTTCACCCTGTAAAAGCATATTGGCTCTTGCATTTACAATATCTGCTTCCGTATATGGCACGCCTAAAGTTACCATGGCTTGCATCTTATCTTCTATTTGAGATTTATCTAACTCATTTTTAATCAACCAAGGGTAACGTGGCATGATAGAACCAGACGAGGTACTTTGCGGATCGTACATATGGTTAAAGTGCCAATTGTCAGAATATTTACCACCAATTCTATGTAAATCAGGCCCAGTACGTTTACTTCCCCAAAGGAAAGGATGATCATAGACATATTCTCCAGCTTTAGAATACTCACCGTAACGTTCAACCTCACTTCTAAAAGGACGAATCATTTGGGAGTGGCAACCCACACAACCCTCACGGATGTAAATATCTCTTCCTTCTAATTCTAAAGGCGAATATGGTTTTACACTCGCTATAGTTGGTATGTTAGATTTTACCAAAATAGTTGGTATAATTTGTACAACGCCTCCAATTAAAATAGCTACTGTTGCTAATAAAGTTAATTGAACTGGTCGTCTTTCTAGCCAAGTGTGCCATCCCTCGCTTGAAGTACGTTTTTTAGTAACGCGCTCTAAAGCGGAAGCTTCAGCTAACTCATCTTCAACTTTGCTACCTTGTTTTATGGTTACAATGATATTATAAACCATAATTAACATACCAGTTAGGAATAAAGTACCACCAATAGCACGCATCCAATACATTGGGATTATTTCTGTAACGGTTTCTAAAAAGTTACCATAAGTTAAAGTGCCATCAGGATTAAATTGTTTCCACATACTAGCCTGTGTAAAACCAGCTACATACATAGGTAGGGCGTACATAATTATACCTAATGTGCCAATCCAGAAATGAAGATTTGCTAATCCTAATGAGTATAGTTTAGTTTTAAATAGCCTTGGTATTAAGAAATAAATCATCCCAAAGGTTAAAAAGCCATTCCAAGCTAAAGCACCTACGTGTACATGGGCAATAATCCAATCTGTAAAGTGTGCAATCGCATTTACGTTTTTTAATGATAAGGTTGGTCCTTCAAAAGTTGCCATACCATAACCAGTAATGGCTACAACCATAAATTTTAAAACAGGATCAACTCTTACTTTATCCCAAGCACCACGCAAAGTTAAAAGACCGTTTATCATTCCTCCCCAAGATGGCATTAATAACATTACAGAAAATGCAACACCTAAATTTTGAGCCCATTCTGGAAGTGCAGTATATAATAAATGATGAGGTCCTGCCCAGATATATATAAAAATTAACGACCAAAAGTGAACAATAGAAAGTCGGTAGGAGTAAACAGGTCTATTAGCAGCTTTAGGTACAAAGTAGTACATCAACCCTAAAAACGGTGTGGTTAAAAAGAAAGCTACTGCATTATGCCCATACCACCATTGCACTAAAGCATCTTGAACACCTGCGTAAACCGAGTAACTTTTTAAAGCACTTATAGGAAGCTCTAAACTATTAAATATATGTAATACAGCTACCGTAACAAATGTTGCAATGTAAAACCAAATCGCTACATATAAATGGCGTTGTCTTCTTTTTAAAATAGTACCAATTAAATTCCAGCCAAAAACTACCCAAACTAAAGCAATAGCAATATCAAAAGGCCATTCTAATTCTGCATATTCTTTTGATGTTGTGTAACCTAAAGGTAAAGTAATGGCAGCACCAACAATAATAAGTTGCCAACCCCAAAAGTTTATTTTGCTTAAAGTATCATTAAACATTCTAGCTTTTAATAAACGTTGCGTAGAATAATAGATTCCGGCAAATATAGCATTACCAACAAAGGCGAATATTACCGCATTTGTATGTAAAGGTCTCAGCCTTCCAAAACTTAGCCACGAAATGCCATCTGTTAAATTTGGGAATAAAAACATAAATGCAAGTAGTAAACCTACCAACATGCCAACAACGCCCCAAAGCATGGTGGCGTAAAGAAAGTTTTTAACGATTTTATTATCGTAATGAAATTGTTGCATTTCCATAGTATTAATTTTTATTCTTTTTGGTTTGTATCGTTTTATCTGTTTTGTCTTTTACCAGTTCATCTTCAAAAAGCATTCTTACCGATGGGGTATAACTATCATCATACTGTCCGTTTTTTACAGCCATTATAAAAGCAATAAAAAAACCAACAGCAACCACAATACTTATAGCCAATAAAATATATATAACACTCATACCTATTTGAAGTTATGGTTCAAAAATACCCTCATACTTATTTTAAAAAAATGACTTTTGTCATGTTTCATTTTTAATCTTCTTTTTTTTGCGTTACCCAATCGGGTCGGGCTTTTCATTGCAATCTTTCGCAAAAAAGCAAAAGGATTTCCACTACAATCCCTAACGCACCTAATTGTTAAAACCAATATACTATCCCAGTTTTCTGCCTAATAAATTAGTGGTTATGGTTGTGAAAGCTACAATGCTTATAGAGCTCAATGGCATTAAAATAGCAGCAACCACAGGCTCTAATTGTCCTGTAACTGCAAAATAAAGCCCGATGATGTTGTATATAAACGACAACAAAAAACTCCATTTAATAATCTTAATGGCATTTTTTGAAATCTTTATATAATCATACAACTGATTAAATTTTGAAGCATCAAGTATCGCATCACAAGCAGGAGAAAACACATTTACGTTTTCTGAAATAGCAATACCCACATTGCTTTGCGCCAAAGCACCAGCATCATTTAAGCCATCACCAATCATTAAAACATGGGCACCTTCACTTTGATGAAACTTTATATATTCTAATTTATCCTCCGGTTTTTGATTAAATAATAACTTGGTTTTAGTAGGTAATATTCTTTTTAAGTTAGCTTCCTCGCCAGCATTATCACCAGATAAAATCACCAAATCATAATCTCTTTTTAATCTGTTAAATAGTTTAGATAAACCTTTTCTGTATTTGTTGTAAAAAGTAAACTTCCCTTTGTATTGGTTGTTTGTGCTCACATGCACGGATGTGTTTAAAGTGGCTGTATCGGTGGCGTAACCAACAAAAGTAGCAGAACCAATTTTAAGAGATTGGTTTTGGTAATTGGCCTCAATACCTTGACCCAAATGTTCTACAAAATAATCTAAACAAACAATATTGTTCTCATCCAATAAGTTATATAATGATCTACTTAATGGATGGTTAGAACCACGTAATGTACTTTTTAATAATGATTCCTCATTTAATGAAAGTTTTGAGCCTTCGTAGTTTATTGTAGTTTTTTTATTGGCAGTAATTGTGCCTGTTTTATCAAATATAATCGTATTTATTTTTGCAAGTTTTTCAATAACTGAGGCGTTTTTTAAGTATAATTTTTTCTTACCCAAAATTCTTATAATATTTCCAAATGTAAAAGGTGCAGAGAGCGCAATGGCACATGGGCAAGCGATAATCAAGACTGATGTAAAAACATTTAGTGCTTTACTAGAGTCTGTTATTAACCAAAACGTAGTTGCTACAAAAGCAATTAATAAGATAGCTAGAGTGAAACGTTTACTAACCCTATTGGTAATATTGGTAAAAGCTAATTCTTTATCTTTTTTAAATACATCGTTACTCCAAAGTTGAGTTAAATAACTTTGTTCAACGGTTTTTAAAACATCTACCTCAATGCTGCCTTCCAGTTGTTTGCCGCCAGCAAAAAGCTTATCTCCCGATTGTTTAGAAACTGTTTTAGATTCGCCTGTTACAAAACTGTAATCTATTCTTGCTTTTCCATTTATTAAAATACAATCAACAGGAATTAATTCTTCATTTCTAATAAGTAATCGATCGCCTTTTGCAATATCATAAACTTGTATAGAAGTTTCTTTGCCTTCATTAATTTTTGTAATTCCAATAGGGAAGTACGATTTATAATCACGCTCAAAAGATAAAAAAGAGTATGTTTTTTGCTGAAAGAATTTACCTAGTAAAAGGAAGAAAATAAGTCCGGTTAAACTATCAAAGAAACCAGAACCGATATCAAAAATAATTTCTGTTGTACTCCTAACAAACAATACAGAAGTTCCTAAAGCTATAGGTACATCAATATTTAAAATTTTAGACCGAAGTCCTTTATACGCTGAAATAAAATAATCTTGTGCTGAATAAAAAACAACAGGCAATGAGAAGATAAACATGAGCCATCTAAACAGGGGTTTAAATTGTTCCAACCAAAATTCTCCCACTTCAAAATATTCAGGAAATGATAAAAACATCACATTTCCAAAAGCGAAACCAGCAACTCCTAATTTATAGATTAATGATCTGTCTATGTTTTTTTTACCAACACTGTAATCATCTAAACTAATAAATGGTTCGTAACCTATACTGCTTAAAAGTGCAACTAGGTTTTTTAATGAAAGTGTAAGAGAATTATAAGAAACTCTCACATTCTTTTTCCCAAAATTGACTGTTGAAGAACTAATTGCTGGATTTAGTTTATTTAAATTCTCTAAAATCCATATGCAAGAACTACAATGAATATGAGGAATATAAAGTGTTATTATTTGTGTATCCCCATCATTAAATTCAAGCAATTGGTCAACAATTTTAATATTTTCTAAAAAATTGTATTTGCCTTCTATGTCTTTAGGAGTGGTTCCTGGTGTATTTTGTAAATCATAATAGCAGGTTAAATTGTTTACGCTAAATATTTCGTAAACAGTTTTACAACCATTACAACAAAATGATTTCTCATCAAAAATAATTACAGATTGGTTTGCATCTAAACCACAATGGAAACACGTTTTAGTGTTCATATTATTTGCTCATATATACCTTGAACAAAATTCTCAAAACTCATGGCTTTAAAATATGATATTTGTCATGTTTTGTTTAATTTTACTAAACTTGAAAATTTTTTATATGGGAAATTGTGAACAATGTATCATTAAACAGTTTAACTCTTTAAAGTCATTGACCAGAGATGAATTAGTGCGTATTTCAGGTTGTAAAACTACAAGAACTATCAAGAAAGGTGAGGTAATTTTTGATGAAGGAGAATCAATTAATGGTGTTTATTGTATAAAAGATGGTGTTTGTAAACTCTCTAAATTGAGTAAAAATGGTAAAGACCAAATAGTTAAGATAGTTGTAAAAGGCGATTTATTAGGCCAACGATCATTAGTAACAGATGAGAGTTCTAACCTTCAGGCAACGGCTCTTAATGATATGGAAGTTTGTTTTATACCTAAAAGTGAAATTATTGATGATTTACAAAAAAACTCAAAATTCTCATTTGATGTTTTAAAAAGCATGGCTAATGATTTAAAAGAAGCTGATGAAGTTATTGTTAATATGGCTCAAAAATCGGTTCGTCAACGTTTAGCAGAAACGCTAATTTATATTAATGATAGTTTTGGAGTGAATCCAGATGGCACTTTAAGTGTTTTATTATCTCGTGAAGATTATGCAAATATAGTTGGAACAGCAACAGAATCAGCAATTCGTGTGCTATCTCAATTTAAAAAAGAAGGTCTTATTTCCACCATTGGGAAATTTATTAAAATTGAAAATATCTCTGGTCTAAATAGAGTTGAATAAAAAAATGCTCTCAAATTCGAGAGCATTTTTACTTAAGCAATAAAATTATTTATTCTATTTTGAAAGAGTTAATTTGTTTGAAAGGATTAACTTTTAATACATCCATTTTAGATTGATAAGTTGACCAATCTTCATTAAAAAACATATTAGTTTTGTTAAAAGCATCCAAAATAGCATTTTTCGCAAACTCGATAAGTTGCGTTTCAGTAGCCGTCAATCCATTCTGACTAGATTCTATATAATTACTAGCCAAACTTAAACGTCGGCTAACAGTCATATCAGAGTTACGAGTTAAACCTTGTCTCTTATCCTCTTTGCCAAGGTAAATAGCTATTAAATCATCTATTTTTTTAATAATATCTTTAGAATCTTTGATTTGATCTTTGTACAATTCTTTATCTGCTTTCTTTAAATCAGATTGAAATTTTTCGGCAATAGTTTTACTCTCAACTAGTTGTTTTACAGCATCATATACGCTTTGTTGCATACTTTCAAGTTGTTTGCCAGCGTTATATATTTCATCAATATTTTTTAAAGAAACATCTAATCTAGGATCTGATTTAACTGTGATTATTTGTTCAGATTTTTGATCTCCAAAACTCATAACTACTTTATAATTTCCTGGTTTTACATTAACGCCACCAGGTTCGCGAGTTTGCTCTCTTGTGCTTCGCGAAGGCCTTGATACTCCTGCTTCATCCATATACCAAGTCCATTTATGAATTCCAGATTCTTTTGGTGTTTTTTGCTTTAAAGTTCTAATTAAACGATCTCCATCAAAAAATTGCATCGTTATAGAATCCAATTTAACAGACTGTAAATCTTTTGTAGTTGAATCTTCAGAGTCTTTATCATCATCAACTTCATCTTTTTCTTTTTTATTTTTATCAACTTCAATAAAGTATGATAGAGTAGCACCAGAACCTCTGTTTTCACCCTGGAATAAAGCATCAGCTCCAAATCTGGTTCCAGTTGGTTGTTGATAAGCCGCTTGATAAACTACTGGTGGTTCAAATAATTTTAATTTTGAGTTCACTATTGATTGATCTTTCGCCATAGCTCTTAATGGTCTGATATCATCCAATACCCAAGCAGCACGACCAAAGGTGCCAATTATCAAATCATGTTCTCTTGGATGGATAACTAAATCTTTTACTGAAACAGTAGGGAAACCTTCTTTCCATTTTGTCCATTTGTTTCCAGCATCAAGAGATAAGTATAAACCGTCATCAGTTCCTAAAAACATAAGATTTGGTTCTTCTATATCTTCAACTATTGATAATGTGTAGCTTTTAACATCATTTTCATCAACTATTCTAGTCCAAGTTTTACCATAATCTTTAGTTCTGTAAGCATAGGGTGTATAGTTAAAACGTCTGTAATCATTAGCAATGAGAAGCGCTTCACCTTTGTTTTTATTACTTGCTTTTATTTGTGGAATCCAACTTCCAGAAGGTAATCCTTTGATGTTTTTAGAAATATCTGTCCAACTTGTACCACCATTCTGTGTTACGTGTACACGACCATCATCGGTTCCAATCCAAATATTACCTTTTTCTAAAGGAGAAGGCTCAATCACTAAAATAGTACAATGATTTTCTGCGCCTGTAGCATCTATTGTTAATCCACCACTTTCAGATTGCTTTAATTTTTCTGGATCATTGGTTGTTAAATCATTAGAAATAATTGACCAAGTTTCACCTTTGTCAGTTGATTTATGTACAAACTGACTTCCAAAATAAACCGTATTGTTATCAAAAGGATCAATATTAATAGCAGCATTCCAGTTGAAACGAAGGTTTGTTTTAGGATCGGGAGCTGTTGGTTGTACACCATAATTATTTCCAGTTATCCAATCATATCTAGACACACTACCTTGTTGACTCATAGTCCAACCATATCTCGAATCATCTTTATCTGGAACGACATCAAAACCATCACCAAAACTAATTTCTTGCCAATATGAATTTCTAATGCCTTGAGCACGCCAAACATAAGCAGGTCCGCGCCAAGAACCGTTGTCTTGTAGGCCACCATATACATTATAAGGGAATTCATGATCCACATTTATATGATAAAACTGTGCTACAGGTAAATTGCCTATAAAACGCCAAGTTTTTCCACTATCATGCGTAATATTCATACCGCCATCGTTGCCATCAATCATAAAACTCCCATCATTAGGATGCATCCACCAGGCATGGTGATCTGGATGAACGCCATTATATGCACCATAAGCAGGCATTAATTCACTAAAATTCTTGCCACCATCTTCACTAACATTTACATAAGTAAAAACAGAATATACTCTATTTTCATTTTGAGGATCAACATAAATTTCAGAATAATAAAATGGTCTGTTTCCTATATCTTCTTTATCATTAATTTTCTTCCATTTAAAACCACCATCTTCACTTTTGTATAGGGCATTTTTTTTAGCTTCAACTAAGGCATAAACAATATTTGGTTTGTTTGCAGCAATAGCTATCCCAATTCTACCCAGATTGCCCTCAGGAAAACCATCTTCAGAACTTACTTTTTTCCAATTTAAACCACCATCATAAGTAATGTGCAATCCAGATCCTTCTCCTCCAGAATTAAAAAACCATGGGTCGCGTTTATGTTCCCACATGGCAGCCATTAATTTGTTTGGGTTTTTTGGATCCATAATTAAATCAGCAGCACCTGTTTTATTATTTGCAAATAATATTTTTTGCCACGTTTTTCCACCATCAGTTGTTTTAAAAACACCACGTTCAGGATGCTCACCCCAAGGTGAACCGATGGCTGCGGCATAAACAATATTTGGATTTGTTGGGTCTATAATCACTCGATGTATATGGCGTGTTTGTTCTAAACCCATCAACTGCCAATTTTTCCCACCATCCAAAGATTTGTAAATTCCGTAACCCCCATTTAAACTGTTTCTTGGGTTTCCTTCTCCAGTACCAACCCAAATAATACTTGGATTTGATTGTTGAATAGCTACTGAACCTATAGAGCCAGTTACTTCGTTATCAAAAATAGGATCCCATTTAATACCGCCTGAAGTAGATTTCCATAAACCACCAGATGCGGTTCCAACATACATAATATCAGGATTGCTATGAACCACATCGATTGCAGTAACACGGCCAGACATTCCGCCAGGACCAATGTTTCGAGGCTTCATATTTTTTATTAAATCCAATGAGAAATCTTGTGCTGTAAGCAGGCAAGATGCTATTAAAAATAGCAGAAATAAAGGTTTTTTCATTTTATATTTTTATAAGTTGCCTAAAGATAATTAAAACTTATAATTAGATTCTTAAAATATATGTTAATGCTCATAATTTAAATCTTAAAATGTATTATTTTTATTGTGCTATGAGAGAAACCAATAATAATAGAAAAGGTTTTGTATTTAAAAAATATGAAGCGCCTTACAAGACTCCTTTTGATACGCTTTTTGAAGTTTTTAAAGAATTAATAACCCACACATCTGGTGATTTTGATGAGGCCATTGATTGGTTAAAAGAACTTGATAAAGAGTATAACTTAACTACTCCTGAATATTCTTTGGAGGATTTTATTGAAGATTTAAAAAACAAAGGATACATCAGAGAAGAAATTGATGATGACGGTCAAGGAGGAATGACTATCACTGCAAAAACGGAACGTGCTATCAGGCAGCAAGCTTTAGATCAGATTTTTGGAAAAATTAAACGAAGTGGTCAAGGGAATCATAAAAGTAAAAGTCAAGGAATCGGCGATGAGCATACAGGTGATTTTAGAAATTATCAATTTGGTGATGCTTTAGATAAAGTCTCAATGACTGAAAGTTTGAAAAATGCTCAAATAAACCATGGCATCTCAGATTTCACATTGTCTGAAGATGATTTGGTTGTAGAAGAAACACTTCATAAATCTCAAATGAGTACGGTTTTAATGATAGATATAAGCCATAGTATGATTTTATATGGTGAAGATAGAATTACACCTGCTAAAAAAGTGGCGATGGCATTAGCCGAATTGATTACAACGAGATACCCAAAAGACACTCTTGATATTTTGGTTTTTGGTAATGATGCTTGGCAAATTGAAATTAAAGATTTACCATATTTAAAAGTTGGGCCCTATCACACAAATACAGTTGCAGGTTTAGAATTGGCCATGGATTTGCTACGAAGAAAACGAAATACCAATAAACAAATTTTCATGATAACGGATGGTAAACCTAGTTGCTTGAGATTGCCAGATGGTCAGTATTATAAAAATAGTAATGGTTTAGATAAACACATCATTAATAAATGTTATATGATGGCGCAACAAGCTCGCCGTTTACACATTCCTATCACAACGTTTATGATAGCTAAAGATAGCTACCTAATGCAATTTGTAAGAGAGTTTACCTATGCTAACCAAGGAAAAGCATTTTATACTGGGCTAAAAGGCTTGGGAGAAATGATTTTTGAAGATTACGAAACAAACAGAAAAAAAAGAATAAGAGGATAAATAAAATGAAGAATAAAACGGTTAGAAAAGAGAATTATTTATAATTATTAAAAATCTTTTTTCCATAAGCTTTATTCTAAAAAGTAAAATATGAAAACAGAAAGCATAAAAACATTAGGAGCATTAAAACAAGTAGGTTACAAAAGTAAATCGATAAAAGACGAACTTAGAGATAACCTAATTCAAAAAATAAAAAACAAAGAGACTACTTTTGAAGGGGTTCATGGTTATGAAAATACCGTAATTCCTGAATTAGAACGAGCTATTTTGTCAAGACATAATATCAATCTTTTAGGGTTGAGAGGACAAGCCAAAACACGTTTAGCACGTTTAATGTTGAATTTGTTAGATGAATATATTCCTGTTATTGAAGGTTCTGAAATTAATGATGATCCTTTAAAACCAATTTCAAGATTCGCTACAGAATTGATTAAGGATAAGGGAGATGATACGCCAATTTACTGGTTGCATAGGAGTGAGCGTTTTGCTGAAAAATTAGCAACTCCAGATGTTACCGTAGCAGATATTATTGGAGATGTAGATCCAATTAAAGCTGCTAATTTAAAATTAAGTTATGCTGATGACAGAGTGATTCATTACGGTATGATTCCACGTGCAAACCGATGCATTTTTGTAATTAACGAGTTGCCAGATTTACAAGCAAGAATTCAAGTGGCTTTATTTAATATTTTACAGGAAG